>NZ_BPES01000004.1:0-415052 GCF_019654895.1 Roseobacter sp. OBYS 0001 | reverse complement strand
ACCGTCGTCACAGACCTCATCACAAACCGAATGAACAAACAGGACGCTTGATAAAGTGGATGGTTCGGGCGCAAAACATGCGCCCGAAGAACCTCCCGGTTTCGCGTGGCCGGCGATTGGATAAAGTCTGCCACGCGCCCCTTGCCCTGAAGGGTTTTGAATTTACATGACCTTTCTTCAGGCACGATGGGAAGTTCGAAATTAAAATGTGCGAAATCAAATCTCTGCATCAACAGCGGTTGCAAACGTGAGCGGGGCGCATTCGTTTGAGCCGACCTTGGATCATACCCGTGCACTGCGCGACGCATTCGGGTGTTTTGGCACCGGAGTGACAATCGTTTGTGCCCAAACACCGGACGGCCCTGTCGGTATGACGGCCAATTCGTTTTCCGCCATTTCGCTTGATCCACCGCTAGTACTTTGGGCACCGTCCAGCAGTTCAAAGCGGCATGCGGCCTTTGTGGCGGCCCAGCATTTCTGTGTCCATATTCTTGCAGCAGAACAACTGAAAATGGCCAAGCACTTTGCCAGCAATGGCACGGATTTTGACACCTTTGACTGGCACGAAGGACCCTTTGGTGCGCCAACACTCAAGGGCTGTCTGACAGAGTTTCATTGCGACACAGATGCCATCCATCCGGCTGGTGATCACTCACTCATTCTTGGACGTGTGCGCCATGTTGTGCACGATACCAGTGGCGGGAACGGACTGTTGTTTGATCAGGGTCGTTTTGGGCAGTTCACACCCGCTGTCATGCCGGATTAATAGTCCCGTTCGAAAAAGAAACCGACACTGCTGTCGCCGTCTTCGGCCACGGTCGCCTTGCCTTTTAGATCGCTGGTCAGATCGATATTCAGCGAAATATCCGTGCCCTTGTCGCTGTTGTTCGTTACATCCGTGTAAATCGTATCCGTGATGTATTTCCCCGCCGACACGGAGGTTGCACCGTCCTCATCGGTCGTGACGTCCAGCTCATCCAGTCCCGCACCGCTTCGCAAACCGCCAAGCACGTTGATGCCGCCACGGCCCGACAGTTGAGAGATACCATTCGCCAACTGCAAGGCCTGAAACGCCGAAAGTTCGGATACATACCGCCCGAACAGGATCAGCGACATCACTTCGTCTTCCGGGGCCTCCGGAATGGCGCTGAAGGTGATTTCCGGCTCATCGGCGAGACCATCTACGGTGATGCTGGCCGTGCCCTCGGGGGTGTCGGTGGTTGTGACAAAGCGAATGTAGGGTGTGACACTGCCCTGAAACTGGATGGACCCTTCATCCAGTTCAAAACGCTTGCCGATAATGTCCAGGCGACCACGGATCAGATCAAAGCTGCCTGACGAGATGATGTTATTGGTATCCCCGCGCACAGAAAGAGCGCCGCCCATTTCAGCATTTATGCCGCGCCCACGCACAAAGAGTTTCGAGGGGGCATTGATGTCGATGGCCAGTGGAAATGCCGGGGCATCGGCCCTTTCCTCTTTTTCTTCCTTTGGCAAAACCCCCGCATAGGACTGGGTTACCGTGGCGCGGCGCGTTGCACCAACATGGCGAATTTCGGGGATGGAGCCAATGGATGTGACCCCCGTGCCCGGCACGGTTATATTGACCTCTTTCAGATCAATCTGCCCTGCAATCCGTGCACCGCCCGTCAAGGGACCGTTCACGGTGATATCTGCGCCTACAGTGGCTGCGTACAAATTCGGATCAAGCAGAACAGCATCGCGCAGGGCCACCGTGAGATCGCCAATCAGACTGGCCAGATTGACAGAGCCGCCGACCTCAGCCCGTCCCCCCGTCACGAAATCCGCCGCCACATTCAGTTGCGCCGTGTTGCTGAGCAAATCGATGCGCGTGTTCAGGTTTTCGAGGCCAAGACGCAGGTTCGGGTCCGAAAACCGCGCGCCGCTGCTGGAGATTTGCCCACTCAGAGCCTCAAGCGACGGCGCACCCTGAACGGCGAGGTCAAATACCGCCTGCCCTTGCAGACTGCGGGGCGCCAGAAATGGACCCGCGAGTCCGAGTGGTAATTCACCGTCAATCTCCAGATCAACCGTGCTTGCATCCTGTGCTGCGGTGCCTGCAATTGTTGCGGTCATTCCGGCAGGCCCCACAAGCAGCGTGTCGACGGCCCAACCTTCGCCCGCGCGCGCCAAATCCCCCTTCAGCGCGAGGGGGCCACCAATGTCAGGCACCAGCACGCTCATATCGGGCAAGCTCGCGTCAAAGGTGACTTTCGCATCGGGCCCGGTGGCGAGGCCCAGAACCTCAAGCCGTCCATCAAAGGGTACGTCCGCTTTGACGTCGATCTGATAGCCTGCAGCCGACTGCCAAAGCCGCCCCTTTGCGGCAACCGGACCTTGTGCATCCGGGACAAGGGGCTGAATTTCCGGGATCGAGACGTCAAAACTCAGATCAGCGTCCGGCCCGGTCGCCAGCCCCGAAACAACAGCGCGCGCATCGTAGGGCGCATCGATCGCCGCCTCGATCTGCCATCCCTCTTGTGACTGTGTCGCATCAGCGTCGAGCGACAAAGGCCCCTGATACTGCGGCGCGATAAGGGCGACATCCGATAGCCTGACGCGCGCGACCACCTCACTGCCCATGCTGCGCAGCGCCGCATCCGCTGTCACATCCAACGCATCGTTCTGCAGCGACAAGTCCCGCACAAAAGTCCCCGTAGCGTCGCGCGCCGCACCAAGAGAGAGTTCGGTGCGTCCTGTCAGCAACGCGTCAGCTTGGGGAATATCTACGATAATATCCTGCGCCGTTCCTGCGATCTTGACATCAAACATGCTGGACAGCGGGACAACGCTCCCGGCCACCGATAAATCGGCAGCACCACTCAGGGGCCGCCCTGCAAGCCCTGCAAAGCGCGATAAATCCTGCGTCACCACAGCTAGATCAAAGTTTGTCGGAAAGCCATTGTCCAACCCTTCGATCTCAACATCGCCGTCCAGCCCGAAATCGGGACCCGACAGGGACAGGTTCGTAATCTCGATTGGCTGGCCTTCGACATAGTTGATGGTGGCAAAGCCGTTGATTGCATCGCCCAGAGCCTGCGCCGTGCTCTCATCGCTAAGTTCCACACCGGTTGCATCCAGACGCAGATCCGTCACAAAACGACCGATACTGTCCACACTGCCATCCAAAGTGCCATCAAGGATGAGGTCAATGCTGGCAATCTGTGCGGCCTCATGCTGCAGATTATCGATGTCAAAAACACCCTTGAACGCATCGCCCGCCTGCGCGTCGAAGGATATATCAAGACCAATAGATCCAACCGTAATACCCGCATCTGAGCCGGGCAAGACAACGTCTTGTCCATCCTGCGCGATCAGGCCTTTGACATCGACAAAGCTTGGCCACATATCGCTATTGAGCTGGACTTTACCCGTCAGATCAACAGCCTGCGCGCCGATGCTAAAGTTCTGAACATCAATTGAACCGTCGGCCACCAGCAGTGTTTCGACCTTCAGCGCAACATCAGGACCAAAGAAGTCATGATACTCGGGCGCGATCAGAGATGTGATGTCGCCGCCAAGATCAGCACGTATCCGGCGATCAGGTCCCGCGTCGGCGATGGCACTTTCTTCGGCGCGCAACGCCACCTGCCCGGCGAGACGCGGCTGTCCCGCAGTCGACAAAGCTATATCGGCGGTGAAATCATCCAATGGACCAAGACCGGCGACACTGAGGTCAACCGAGGGTCGATCAGGCAGGTTGAGCAATTTCGCCGTAATGCCATCCGCCGCCTCTGACAGTGTCAGGTTCAGATCGATCTCAGCGCCGTCACGTTCGACGTTTGTGCGCAGGGCGAATGTGCCTGCGACCTCGTCGATACGGTCGGCCAAAAGGTCCAGAAACAACCCCTCATCATCCAGACGCGCGCTCGCTTTCAAGGACAGGCGCGCCGCCGCGCCAAGAATGGGTTCTCCAAGGTCAATTTCTGACACTTCAAACGCGTCGATATTGATGGACACCGGCAGTTCAGGCAGTTGCAGACTGAATTCTTCGGCCTCGGCGGACGGTATCTCGACGGGTTGCTCTTCGGCGATGGGCAGGCGTGCCACTTGCAGAGACCGTGCAGTCAGGCTGTCGACCTTGAGGCGTCCGCGCAGCAAGGCGGTGCGGCTCCAGATCAGCGACACCTCTTCCAGCGTCAGCCAGATGCCCTCGGCATCGGCAATCGTCATGGTGTCGAATGTCGCCTCCGAACTCAGCGCACCGGCAAAGCCGACGATGTTCACCTCACGCCCGGCACCCGATAACGCACCCTCGATGGTGCGTGTCAAAAAGCCACCACCGTCTTCGTCATCCTGTGCCGCGAGCGACAGCGGCAACAGCGTCAGTGTGACAGCAATGATCAGAAGATATCTCAAAACGAATGACCTATTCCGAAGTAAAGTTGGAAGTTCTCTCCATCCGTATCACCACTTGTCGGCACCCCGACATCAAAACGCAACGGCCCAATCGGTGTTTCATATCTGATACCGATGCCTGCACCACTGTGCCACTCGCCCGATCCATCCGGAAATGATTCCTCACCGATGTAGCCTGCATCTACAAAGCCAACATACCCAAGACTGCCAGTGGTGCGCAAACGCACCTCAGCGGACAGCCCGAGGAAAGAGCGGCCACCCACAATGTCACCGCCACCCACATCAACGCCAAGGGATTCAAAATCCTGCCCCCGCACCGTGCCCCCGCCCCCTGAATAGAACAGGAAGTCCGCAGGTGCATCGCGCAAGGAAGGTCCGACCAAAGACCCCAGTTGCGCCCGCAGCGCAAGCGTTGTGGGGCTGGTTTCGCCAGCGGTCAGATAGGTGCGAAAATCCAGTTCAGAGAGCAAACCGTTGTCAGTACCTGCGATGGCAACAAATGGCGTGAGCTTCGCATCCGCGTAAAAGCCGCGCCGCGCGTCAAGCTCATTGTTGCGATAATCATAGGTCCCGCCTACGGGCAAAAGAAAAATCGTGTAATCGCTGTCGCCAAAGGCGTCTTCGGTTATGGCGCGGCTAAAGCCGAGACCGAAACGGTATGTGTGCTCATCCGTTGCAAAATACGTAAACCCTGCGCCTACAGAAACACGCCGGGAAAAGTAATTTGGTTCATCTTCCTGCTCGACCTCGCCCAAGGCAAAAAAGTTAATGTCTTTTCTGAAGGTCGCGGGTCGCTCAAAGCGCGTCCCGAGCAAATAATCGATCCCCCCGGTATCGCCCCCAATACCGCCGATTTCGGCATCAAAACGCAAGCTTTCTGCCCCGCCAAAAATGTTCCGGTGCAGCCAGAAACCACTCAGTGTGACGCCTTCGATGGTCGCAAATTCACCGCCAAAGCCCAGACGACGGGGTTTGTTATCCGCCACGCGCAAATTGATCGGCAGCGTGTCGCCGGTGTCTGAAACCTCGCCCTCGATCATTGCGACGGAACGGAAGGCACCTGAGCGCCGCAAACGCGCTGCGGCATCCTTGATCTCTTCGGGGGAAAACTGCTCGCCCTCTGGCAGGCCTGCGATTTCTATGATCCGCTCGCGTCTGACCGCGGACTCGCCACGCACGCGCAATGCGCCAAAGGTCAGCTTGGGACCGGGATCAATCCGTACCTTGGCGTCAATTTCAGCGCTGCGGTGGCGGGCCGTGATTTGCTGATCCGTGACCTCGGCCTTGGCGTGCCCCTCGTCGCGCCACCCCGACACCGCCGATGCCGCTGCGGATTGCAACGAGGTGATGCTCGCCGTTTCGCCGTTTTTCAACGCATCGGGCAGCGTCATATTCTGGCTCAGCGGGCTTATCTCAACAGTGCCAAACCGGAATTGACGCCCCGGATCAACGCTGATGGTCGCTTTGGATACGCGCGCAGGCGGGGTAACCGCGAGAATGGAGGCGGCTTCGCGACCATCCAGCTTGATCTCGATCGTCGGGCCGAAATAACCCTTGCTATAGAGCACCGCGAGCAATCGACGATAATCCGCCTGTGCCGATGACACGATCTCGCGCACATCCGGCGTTTCCTCCAACAGCGATTGCTCGATCAAAAGCGAGCCACCTTCCAGCTCAGCGGCAAGCTCTTCGTCCAGAGGGCCCGAAAGCGTCGCTTCATACGCTAAGGCAGATCCGCCGAAACCGATGCAAAGTGCCGACGCGAGCGCATAGATATTCCAAGTGCCCCAAGACGCGTTGCACATCGCCATATTATTTCTGCTCCCCCTTGGAAACGCATCTGACATCTACATGTTGGGGTCAGGTTACGCCCAGATGCTAGGCTTATAGCGTCAAACCGCAGAGCGCTGCAAACAGTCTCCCCGCCGGAAAACGCTCTTTTTTGGATTTTTATCTGCCGTGAATGGGCCGCCCTGAGGGCTAGGCGCCGATCCCGTAGGTCAGCCAGCACCAGACCATGATGATATAGGTCAGCTGATGCAAGGCCTGATCAGCCCCCGTTGCCCGCCAATAGGCAGCGTCGTCAGGCGTTAGCTTGCGCGTCGCCGTGTAGCGCCCTTTCGCCCAATCAATGTGGAAATGCGCAATCCATTCGCCAACAGCCATCAAGAGGACCAGCACCAGCGGTGCACCCATAACAAGAAAGGCCAGAGCAGAGCCCGCAGCATGAACACCTGCATGCAACAACCGCCCCCCATGCAGATAGATATGCCGTCCGTCCAGCATTGATCGGGTTTGCAGGAAATAATCGGCAAACATGTGTTTTGCTTGCAGCAAACAGAGGAGAATAATCAAAGCCCCAAGAACATCGCTCAAACCAATCCCCTCTCGGACCTGAAACAAAGTCGTAAAATAAACGTACCATACAACCAGTAAATGCAGGCTGCATACAATTTAACGGGGAAAATTACATCCTATTTCCCGTCACAATCAAATTATTGCACGGGGATGGCGCAAACACCAAAGGTTAACGATAAAGAAGTGACTGGCCATTCTGGAACAAGTGTACTTTTGCGGCATGTGCGGTCATTTTCATCTGTGACCCTTTCACGCCCGCATGGATACCTTGCAGTTTGCCTATGACCGCTGCTTCATCCGCCCCACTCTTCTCGAAGTAAAGCTGCGTCACCTCACCCAAGGCTTCAACGATTTCAACTTTGCCAGCAAAGGCATAATCGTCGTGATCGGTGGCGATCATATCTTCGGGACGAATGCCGACGTTCACGTGCGCGCCGCGGTCGCTTTCGGTGGTCGGGATATTCGCCACGATTGTGCCCTGTCCTGTTTCGACACGCACCTTGGTAACCTCACCAGGTTCGACGATCTCTCCGGGCAGCAAGTTCATGGCCGGTGAGCCAATGAATTGCGCGACGAACTCATTTTCGGGCCGCTCATATAGTTCAAGCGGTGTGCCGACTTGCGCAATGCCCTTGTTGGCCAGCACCACGATACGGGTTGCAAGCGTCATCGCCTCCACCTGATCATGTGTCACGTAGATCATGGTCGAATTCGGCATGCTTTCTTTGAGCTGCGCAATTTCGATCCGCGTGGCGACGCGCAAGGACGCATCCAGGTTGGAGAGCGGTTCATCAAAGAGATAAACCTTGGGGTCGCGCACAATCGAGCGCCCGATGGCCACCCGCTGCCGCTGCCCGCCAGACAGCGCCTTGGGCAACCGGTCAAGGTATTCATCCAATTGCAGCACCTTGGCGGCGCGGCTGACTGCTGCGTCAATCTCGCTGGGAGATTTCTTGGCCAGCTTGAGGGCAAAGGCCATATTATCGCGCACGGTCATATGTGGATAAAGCGCGTAGGACTGGAACACCATCGCAATGCCCCGCTGCGCTGGTGGGACGTCATTCATGCGCTGACCATCAATCAGCAATTCGCCTGCCGTGATCTTTTCGAGCCCGGCGATCATGCGCAGCAATGTCGATTTTCCGCACCCTGAGGGGCCAACAAAGACGATCAACTCCCCTGTTTGAATGTCCAGATTGATGTCCTTGAGTACCTCAACGGTACCACCATAGGCCTTGCCAACGTCAGTCAGATTGAGATTTGCCATATCTTACGTCCCTCCCAAGACGCGGGTTAGTCTTGTTTCTTCGCGAGGCAGACCTGCCACGGCCCAAAGTGCAATTGGCCCTGGGGTGACGCACTGGCGCTGCCCAGTTCCTGTCCGATCACCTGCCAGGTGCCTTTGGGCATCTGGTGCAACGACGGCGTGTCCGACATGTTGAACGCGCAATAGAGCGTCTGACCGTCATATTCGCGGGTGAAGTGCAACACATCCCCGTTGGCCTGCACGCCGCCGTGTGACCCTTTGGTCAACGCAGGGTGTTCGGCGCGAAAGGCAATCGCATTACGGTAGTGATGCAGCAAGGAGCCGGGTTCGGACTCCTGCACCGACACGGCATGATTGAGGTGTTCATGGCTGACCGGCAGCCAAGGGTAGCCTTCGGAGAAGCCGCCGTTCTGGTTGGACATTTCCCAGACCATGGGCGTGCGGCACCCGTCCCGGCCCTTGAAATCAGGCCAGAAGGTGATGCCATAGGGGTCTTGCAGGTCCTCAAAAGCGACATCCGCCTCAGACAGGCCCAGTTCCTCGCCCTGATACAGACACACCGACCCGCGCAGACACATTAGTAGGGTCGCGAACAGCCGTTCAGCAGCCGGTGGCAATTCCCATCTGGTGGAATGGCGCATCACGTCATGGTTGGAAAACGCCCAGCAAGGCCACCCATCTTGCCCGACCACATCCAGTTCAGCAAAAACCTCCGCCACGCGGGCGGCATCCAGTTTGGTCTTGGACAGGAACTCAAAGGCATAGCACATATGCACCATTTCAGGCCCCGAGGTATAGGCCCCCAGCAGTTCCAGACCCCGCTGAGCATCGCCCACTTCGCCGACGCAGGCCGCTGCAGGGTATTCATCCAACAGCGCCCGGAAGCGTTTGAGAAAGGCGATATTCTCAGGCTGGTTCTTGGAATAGAGATGTTCCTGATGGTTGTAGGGATTGACCGAGGGCGCGATGGTATCATTGCGCTGCTCGGGCGGCAGGGCCGGATTGTCGCGCAGATCTTTGTCCGCATAGTAAAAGTTGATCGTATCAAGGCGGAAGCCATCCACCCCCCGATCCAGCCAGAACCGTGTCACATCCAGAAGCGCGTCCTGCACATCCGTGTTGTGGAAATTCAGGTCAGGTTGTTCGGTCAGGAAGTTGTGCAGGTAATACTGCTGGCGTCCCGCATGCCAGTGCCACGCAGGCCCGCCAAAGATCGACAGCCAGTTGTTGGGCGGTGTGCCGTCCGGTTTGGGATCAGCCCAGACATACCAATCCGCTTTGGGATTGCTGCGGCCTGACTTGCTTTCGATGAACCAAGGGTGCTGGTCCGAGGTGTGGCTGAGCACTAGGTCAATCATCACCTTCAACCCGTGATGATGCGCCGCCTCAACCAGCACGTCAAAATCCGCCAGCGTGCCAAACATCGGGTCAACATCGCAGTAATCGCTGACATCATAACCGAAGTCTTTCATCGGCGAGGTAAAGAACGGTGAAATCCAGATTGCATCAACCCCGAGCGAGGCCACATATTCCATCCGCTGCGCGATCCCGATCAGATCACCTATCCCGTCGCTGTTGCTGTCTTGAAAACTGCGCGGATAAATCTGGTAGATGACAGCACCCCGCCACCAGTCCTTGTCGACTGCACTCAGGTGCAGATTGTGTTCCATCTTTGCCATGGAGCGTTTCTTTCTTACTTGACGGAGCCGGCCAGAAGACCGCGCACCAGATAGCGTTGCATTGTGAAAAATACGATCAGCGGCACAGCGATTGAGATAAACGCCGCCCCCGCCAGAATGCCCCAGTCCCCGCCGCGCGAGCCCAGAAGGTCATCGGCAATTTTCACCGTCATGACCCAGCTTTCCGAGTTCGAGGGCAAAAACACCTTGGCCACCAGCAGGTCATTCCAGACCCAGAGGAACTGAAAGATCGCAAAGGACGCAAGGGCCGGAAAGCTCAGCGGCAGCACGATCTTGGTAAAGACCTGAAAATCGGTCGCGCCATCGACTTTCGCAGACTCGATAATATCGCGCGGCAGACCCACCATATAATTTCGCAACAGATAAATCGCGAGCGGCAGGCCGAAGCCCGTGTGTGCCATCCAAATCCCAAGGAAGCTCTGCCCGATGCCGACCTGATTATGAAACTGCAACAGCGGCACCAGCGCCAGTTGCAAAGGCACGACAAGCAGCCCGACGACCATCGCGATCAGGAAACCGCGTCCCTTGAAATCCATCCACGCAAGCGCGTAAGCCGCAAAGGCCGCGATCAGGATCGGGATGATGGTGGCAGGGATCGTCACGGTAAACGTATTGATAAAGGCCACATCCATGTTGTTGGAAAACAGGATCGTTCGATAGTTATCCAATGAAAAACTCGGCGGCGTGGCGCTGGAGTAATAAACGCTTGGATCGCGCGTTATTTCATTGGGGTTCTTGTAGATGAAATCTCCGTTTGCTTGGACAGTCAGCGAGCGGTCCCGGCGCAGATCGGCGGTTTCTCCCGGTGCAAAGGCCGTCGGGGCCGAACGTGTGCCACCAAAGCGGATCACCTCATTCTCGCCACCCGAAAAGATATTGCCCTGAATGACGAAATAATCACCGTCGCGCACGGCCTCTTCAGCAGAGATGCGCGCCTGAAAATTCTGCTCCACCGCGAAGGGGGACAACCACCAGCCCGTTGCCGTGATCTGATCCCGGTCGCGAAAGGAGGAGACCAGCAGCCCCACCGTAGGGATCAACCAGAGCACCACCAGAAACACCACCGAGATATTGACGGCCCACCCGAGCGAAGACTTCGTTCCAGCTATATTATCCATGGCTTACCTCATCTCCGCACGGGCTTGACGGATGTTCCAGATCATCACCGGCAGCACGATGATCATGATGACAAAGGCCACCGCCGTGGCGCGCCCGTCATCCCGGAACATATAGGACATCATGTAACTGGGCAGGATTTCAGTGCCGAAATTGCCGCCTGTCATGGTGTAAACAATATCGAAAACCTTGAGCACGAGGATGGTGATCGTCGTCCAGACCACGACAATGGTGCCCATGATCTGCGGCACCTTGATCTTGAAAAAAACCTGAAACGGGTTGGCACCATCAATGATTGCGGCCTCAACCGTTTCTTCGGGAATTCCGCGCAACGCGCCGGACAGGATGACCATGGCAAACCCGGTCTGGATCCAGATCAGGATCACCATCAGAAAGAAGTTATTCCAGAAGGACACCTGCAAGACGTCCAGCGGTTCCTCCGCGCCCAGCATATCGCGTATCGCGTTGATCAGGCCAATATCGGCGTTGTTGGCATAAACGAATTTCCAGATCAGTGAGGCGCCCACGAATGAAATCGCCATTGGCATAAAGATCAGCGATTTAGCTATGTTGCCCCATTTGAGCCGGTCCGTCAGCTGCGCCACCAGCAGGCCAAGGAACGTGGCCCCCGCGGGCACGATCAGAACCCAAAGGAAGTTGTTGAACAGTGCCACCTGAAAGCCGTCATCGTTGAACATGACCGCGTAATTGCCAAAGCCGATGAATTCATCGCCTGACCGGTTGTACAGCGAGCGCCAGAATGAACCGACCACCGGATAGACAAGATAAAGCCCCAAGGCCGCCATCGCCGGAAACAGAAACAACCATGGCCGCACAAGGTTGGCACGGTTGATGTTGATCCCGGGATTGTCGCCTTTGGCCGGGAAAATCACTTTGTCGAGGATCAGGTTCGAAAAATAGAAGTATCCGACACATCCACCGACACCGATAAAGATGGTCAACATACCTTGCACGAGTGGTGACATATCAGACGCTCCCCGGAGTGAAATATGATCTGTCCGGCAGGCTATTCCTGCCGGACAGAGTGATCTGGGCGGTGACTACTGGATCGCGTCCCAGCGGTCCTGAATGCCCTTGGCGACTTCTGCGGCCGGCGTGCCGGTGGTGTAATCCACCATGCCCGTCCAGAAAGCGCCCGCACCGATTTCGCCCGGCATCAGGTCGGATGCGTCGAACCGGAAGGTGGTCGCGCCCAGCAGGATTTCACCCTGCGCCCGCAGGCTGTCATCGATATAGGTTGCGGGGTTCACGCCCTTGTGCGGCGTAAGGAATCCGCCCTGCGCCATCCAAAGCTCATGGCTGATCGGCGTTTTCAGGAACTCGATCATCGCGTTTGTCGCCTCTGAGGGGTTGGTGATCGCAAAGAGCGCCCCTGCCCCCAGAACCGGCTTGCCAAGGTCTTTGCTCTCATAGGCCGGGAAGTAGAAGAAATCGACATCTTCGCCCGCCTCGGTCCCTTCCGGGAAAAACGCCGGGATGAAAGACGCCTGACGGTGCATGTAACATTTCGGCGGGATCGAGAAGAGACCGGTCGGGCTATCTCGGAAATCCGTGTTCGCCACCGCTTCGCTGCCGCCATCCACATAGTCATCATTCAACGCGAAATAGCCGAATTCCTCCATGGCTGCGATGACCTTGGGATCGTCAAACTTCATCTCATTTGACACCCATGCATCGTAATCCTCGGGGGACTGTGTGCGCAGCATCATCTCTTCGACCCAATCCGTGGCAGGCCAGCCCGTCGCAGCACCTGAACCCAGACCGATGCACCATGGTGTGCCGCCATCCTCGACGATCATGTCGGTGAGGTCCTTGAGTTCTTCCATCGTTTCAGGAATGTCGTACCCGGACTCGTCAAAAGCAATCGGGGAGTACCAGACCAGCGATTTCACATCGACGCGGTAGAACAGGCCATAGATGTCCTCAACACCCTGATCATTGGCGTAGGTGCCCAGATCAACCCACGACTGACCGGCGGCGAAGTTCTCAGCAACCCAATCCGCTGATCCCTCTGGCAGCGGCGTTAAAAGGCCCTGGCTTGCCAGATCGGCAGCGAGGCCCGGTTGCGGGAACGCAGCAAGGTTCGGCGCAGAACCGGAACGGGTGGAAATTACGATGTCCTGTTCAAAGCTGTCTGAGCCGGAATAGGTGACTGTCGCCCCTGTGGCGCTTTCGAAATAGGAAAAGACGACGTCGACCTTTTCCTTTTCATTGCCGGTCCAGGCACCGGTGATCTCGACCGTCTGACCGCTCAGGTCGTATTTCTCTGCGAAAGCTTCGTAGCTGTCCCAGTTGAAATCGCCCTCACCGACGGCAAAAGGCTGTTGCCCCTGAGCGTATGCCGCACCTGCGAATAAAGCCAGCGCCGCCGCGCCGGCGTAAAACCGTGCCATTGTGATGTCCTCCCGTTGAGCCGGTGTCTTCACCGGTCTCGATTGTTGCTCTGTCGGCGCTGCAAGAATCGTCTCAAAGCGCTTTGGATGGTTAAAACGTGACCTATGCGTGCAATTCTGTCAACTCGCGTTATCGATTTGTCACAAATTTCTCAAAGCGCTTTGAGAATGGCCCGGCTAATGGCATGTTGTTCGGTGACTCGATGCATGTGCGCATCGAACATACCATCACGTTATGCTATCAACAGGCCGGGACTTTGAACCTAAGAGAATTGTCAAAACAACTGAAACTGTCACAAACAACGGTCAGCCGCGCTCTGAACGGATACCCCGAAGTTAATGAGGCGACCCGCAAGCGTGTCACCGAAGCTGCGGAAAAGTACCAATACCGCCCCAATGTGCGCGCCCAGACGCTTGCCACCGGAAAATCCAAATCGGTGGGCCATGTGATCCCGCTGTCCAAGCAAAGCGAATTGGTCAATATGGTGTTTTCGGATTTCATGGCCGGTGCGGGACTGGTCTATGCCGAGCATGGGTACACCATGACCCTGTCGATTGTTCGGGATGACGATGAACTGGACGCCTATAGCGCCTTTGCTGAAAGAGGCGCGGTGGATGGTGTGATCGTGCAGGGTCCGACCTGTGACGATCCCCGCATTGCGCGTCTGCTCAAGTTGAATATCCCCTTTGTTGTACACGGGCGCGCGTCCGGGATTGAGACCCCCTATGCCTGGCTGGACGTCAACAACCATCGCGCCATCAAAGCGGCGACGCAGAGCCTGATTGACCTGGGCCACCGCCGTATCGGCCTGATCAACGGGCGCGAGCAAATGGACTTTGCCCTGCGCAGGCGGGCGGGCTATGAGGCGGCACTGGCAGATGCGGGCATCCCAGCGGACCCTGCGCTGACGCGTTCAGGCGATATGTCAGAGCCCAATGGATATACAGCGGCATGTGAGGTTTTGGCATACCAGAACCCACCCACGGCTTTTGTTGCCTCCTCTATCGTCATCGCATTGGGCGTGAAACGCGCCATCGAAGAGCACGGGCTGACAATCGGAAAAGATGTGTCGGTGATCTGTTTTGATGACGATATTTCCTATCTGCCCAATGCTGGTCGCACGCCGCAGTTCACGGCGATGCGGTCTTCTGTGCACGCGGCCGGCGCGCGCTGTGCGACATTGCTTCTTGAGCGGATCAAGACGCCCGGTGCGCCGCCATCATCTGAGCTATGGGAAGCCGAATTTGTCCAAGGGGCCTCTACCGGACCCGGACCTCACGCATAAAGGCCTGTCTTATCATGGATTTTTCGCGCTCCACCTTTCCGCAAGATTTTCTGTTTGCCGCTGCGACATCCAGCTATCAGATCGAAGGACATGGGTTCGGGGGCGCTGGCCCGACGCATTGGGACACATTCGCCGCAACGCCGGGCAATGTGGTGCGGGCAGAACATGGGCAGATCGCTTGCGATCACTACAACCGCTGGGAGGAGGACCTCGATCTGATGCAGGCGATGGGCCTTGATGCCTATCGCTTTTCCACAAGCTGGGCGCGTGTCCTGCCTGAGGGGCGTGGCACGGTGAATCAGAAGGGGCTGGATTTCTACGACCGCCTTGTTGACGGCATGCTGGCGCGTGATCTGAAACCTATGGCGACGCTTTACCACTGGGAACTGCCCGCTGCATTGGCGGATCTGGGGGGATGGCGCAACCCTGATATTGCCCATTGGCTTGCCGATTTTGCCACCATTGTGATGGAACGCATCGGCGATCGCGTCTTTAGTGCCGCCCCGATAAACGAGCCATGGTGCGTTGCATGGCTGTCCCATTTCATGGGCCTGCAAGCCCCGGGTCTGCGCGATATTCGCGCCACCGCCCATGCCATGCATCACGTGTTGACCGCGCATGGGCGTTGCATTCAGGCCATGCGCGCCATTGGCATGAACAACCTCGGCGCCGTGTGCAATTTTGAATATGTACAAGCCGCAACTGACACGCCCGAGGCGTCGGAGGCCGCGCGCCGCTATGAGGCGATTTACAACCGCTTTTTCGTGGGCGGGCTGTTTCAGGGGGCCTATCCAGATGAGGTGCTCGAAGGGCTCGGGCCCCATATGCCCAAAGGCTGGGAAGATGATTTTGACCTGATCGGGCAGAAACTCGACTGGTTCGGTGTCAACTATTACACCTGCAAACGGATTGCGGCGGACAGCGGCCCATGGCCATCGCTGCGCGAGGTCGAAGGGCCGCTGCCGAAAACCCAGATGGGTTGGGAGATTAAACCTGAAGGCCTTGAGCATATCCTGACGTGGTTACAACAAAACTACACCGGCGCACTGCCGCTTTACGTAACGGAAAACGGCATGGCCAATGCCGATGACACCACCACCCCCGATGACGCGCGCATGGACTATCTGGATGCACATCTTGCAGCCTCCCAACGCGCCATCGCGGTGGGCGTGCCCTTGGCGGGCTATACGTTCTGGTCCCTGATGGACAATTACGAATGGTCGCTGGGCTATGAAAAACGCTTTGGTCTGGTGCATGTGGATTTTGACACGCTGCAGCGCACGCCCAAGGCATCCTATCACGCAATTGCCCGTGCGTTGGCGCGTTAAAGCGTCATGCGAAAAACCTGAATCACGTAACGCTGCCTGAAATCAAAGATTTCAACGCGTTACGTGATACCCGATGTTTCAGGTATTTCGTCAGACGCTCTAAGGCACGAAATCCGGCGGTATGCCAAACGCCGGCGTATTGACGCTTGCCCCGGTCAGCGCATGCATGAAGGCGACCAACTGCGCGATTTCAGTATCCGTCAGGTGCATGGGTGTCACCGCTATTGCCCGTTCCTGTCGGGCCATTTCCAATGCGTCAGCGCCCAGAATGAAATCCGTTGCCGCCAGCCACGCAATATCGGGAAGCTGCGCCATGTCACGCTGCCATGCAGCCCTTGCCCCCGCCGGGTCCAAATGATGGCGAATAATCCCTTCAAGCGTCGGATAGGCACCGTTGTGCCCATAAGGGGCGGTCAAAGCCACATTGCGCAGCATCGGCGTGCGAAAAGCATAGGCATCGCGCAGCCGGTTGCTTTCGGCCATGCGCCCCACATCGCGGGCGTAAGGATCGAATGCGCGCGTGCGCCCCGGCCCGAATACCGGCAGGCCCAAGGCATGAAACTTCTGATCACTCATCAGCGATCCCGCGTGGCAGTCAGCGCAAGCGGCTTTGCCGTAGAACAACGCCATCCCCGCCCGTTCACCACGGTTCAACGCCGCCTCATCCCCGGCAAGATAGGCGTCAAAGGGGCTGTCGGTGCTGCGCCATTCCAGCGCCATGAAGGCCGCCAGCGCATTTGCGATGTGCACGATGCTGACCTGCTGCGCCGTGTCGATCTCGTCAAAGGCCGCCACGAAGGCCGGCCCATAGTCAGCATCCGTGCGCACCCGTTTTGCAAGGATCGGCCATGCCGCATCAATGCGGTCATGCACAGCGCCGATTACGTCATTCTCGCCCGGATTACCCGCCATTTCGAACTGGGCCACGAGGGGGAACAGCGCCTGGGCGGCCAGCAGCGAATTCAACCCTTCGGGCAACCACTCCTGCGCGGGTGAATTGAACCCGTTGCCGTAGATATCTGACAGGCTCAGCCGCCCGTCATGGAACATCGTGTGCAGATCACGCGCACCCAGATTCCACAGGCCCGGCGCATTGCGTGGGATGCGTTTGGCAACCCGATCCGCGCCCGCACCGGGCGTGCGATCAGGCCCCACCCCCTGCCCGCCCTCACCGATCCCCAGGGACAGCCCGTCGCCCGTGCCAAATTCCGGATGATGGCAATGAGCACAGGTGATATTGCGATTGCCCGACAGGATCGGATCATAAAACAGCGCTTGCCCAAGCGCGGCTTGTGCTACGTCAAATTCGATGAAATCCTCGTCCGTCAGCGGCGGTGGTAAATCTGCGGCTGCGGCAAGTGATGCAAAACAGGACAAAACGACCCCATGCGCACAATAGCTTTTGCCCTCGCTCTTTTGGCCACGCCGGTCGCGGCGGAATTGGAAGCGGCGCGCGATCTGATGGATGCGGGTCGATTTGACGAGGCCTATGCGGCGCTTTGGCCCGCTGCGCGTTCGGGCAATGCCGAAGCGGAGGAACTGATCGGTGTCATCTATGCCATGGGTCTGGGACGGCCCCGCGATGACCAGCGCGCGTTTGAATGGTATTTGCGCGCGGCCATGAAGGGCCATCCCGGTGCGCAATCGGGTGTCGGCTGGTATTACGAAGTGGGCCGCGGCCTGCCCGCACCGGACCTTATGCGCGCCTATATGTGGTACACGCTTTCCGCGATTGGCGGGGACCCTGACGCGGCAATCAGCCTTGAAGAGGTTGCCAAGAAAATGACGGCGGAAGAAATCAACAAGGCCCATGTTCTCGTCGCTGACTATAAGGTGTGGATGTATCCGTTCAGATGATCGGGGCGACCCGGAGGCCGCCCCGTTGTGGTCAATTCAGATCGGCAGCACGCGCGGCACCCACTTCGGCTTCGGCCTGCGCCACAGCCTCTGTCAGCGCGTCGAATATTTCATCCCCGCGCCCCACATTGGCTTTGAACCAGTCGAACACAGGGGCGGCTCCCTCTTTGAAGGCCGCTTTCTGCTCAGGCGTGGGCACGTAAAGATCACCGCCATCGGCCACGAATTCCTCATAGGCCGCGATGGATTTGCGCTTGGGCGAGGCAAAAGTCGCCTGCTGCAGCGCATAAAACCCATCCACGACCACCCGGCGCATATCCTCTGGCATGCCGGTGAATTTCGCGTTGTTCATCCACCACAGCGCGCCCATGTAGGCATGCCCATCCAGCGTGACATATTTTAGCCCGGCGTCCGGAAATTTCATGCCCATGATATCCGTGATGCCGTTCTTGGACCCCTCAACCACGCCGGTCTGAAAGGACGTGAAAAGCTCAGGCCATGGGATCGGTGTCGGGGCCGCACCCAGCGCTTTGACCAACTCCTGCGGCAAATCCGCGACAACCGTACGGATTTTCAAACCTTCCATATCAGAGGGCTCAGCGATGCGGCGTTTGGTGTTGGCAAAGTTGCGCCACCCACCGGTATTTCCAATCGTCATCAGGCGGATCATGTCGCCTGAATCCTCCAGCGCCATCGCCCGCATAGTACGGGTAAAATCACCCGACAGCACATGTTCGGCAATGCGGTCGTCCGCCATCAGATAGGGCAGATCAAGCACTTGCACGTAAGGGAAGATGCCCGACGCGCCGCCGGATGTGGAGACATAAACGTCAATCGTGCCATCCGCCACGCCTTGCAGACATTCAGCCCCATTGCTGCAGAGCTGCGTGCCGATGAAAAGTTCAACCGCGATGGCGCCGTTTGACGCGGATTCCACATAGTTTTTGAACACGACGAGACCGTCGTAGTCTTCATCGTTTTCGTTGGA
Source organism: Roseobacter sp. OBYS 0001 (assembly GCF_019654895.1). NCBI lineage: Bacteria > Pseudomonadati > Pseudomonadota > Alphaproteobacteria > Rhodobacterales > Roseobacteraceae > Roseobacter > Roseobacter sp. OBYS 0001. The sequence goes on along the minus strand of NZ_BPES01000004.1, from coordinate 396,358 downwards.
ATTGGCGGTGGCGCGGATCGTATATTCCTGCGCCTGTGCCGCAATTGTCGTACCAGCGAGCAAAGCCGCAAGGAGTGCGCATTTCAGGGTTTGTTTTATCATTTATTCCTCCCAGTTGGATGATGTGTCAGTTGGCAAAGCCCGTCAGTCGCGGGATGGTCATGGAAATTGCCGGTATGTAGGTGATCAGGAAAATCACCACGATTTCGACCGCCAGAAACGGCAGGATCGCCTTTGAAATCGCCTCGACCCGCTCGCCCGAAACCGAGGAGGCGACAAAGAGCACCAGCCCCATCGGCGGCGTGGCCAGCCCGACGGTCAGGTTCACGCTCATGATGATGGCAAAATGGATCGGGTCCACGCCAAGGCTGACAAAAATCGGCCCCAGAATTGGCCCAAGGATGATAATCGCAGGCCCCGCATCCAAGAACATCCCAACCGCAAAAAGCAAAAGGTTGATCAAAAACAGCAGGATGAGCGGGTTGGACGTCAGGGCCAATACAAATTCGGCCATGGCTTCGGGCGCGTGACTGAGGCTGACAACGGTTTTGAACGCCATCGCCGCACCCACCAGCAACAGCACAACCGCCGATGTGAGCCCCGCGCGGCCCAACACATCCGGCAACTCGCTCAGCTTGAGGCTGCGCATCACGAACAGGCCGATGAAAAGCGCATAGGCCACGGCCACCGCCGCCGCTTCGGTCGGGGTAAAGACGCCTGCCAGAATACCGCCCAGAATGATCACCGGGGTCAGCAAGGGGAAAAACGCCTTGAGGCTGGCCTGCCCGCGTTCGCCCCATGTGTGCTTTTTGGTGGCGACAGGAAAATCATATTTGTCGGCCATGATCTTGACCATGAACATCAGCCCAAGGCCCACCATCACCCCCGGAACAATGCCCGCCAGAAACAGGGCGGCGACACTTTCGCCCATCACATAGGCATAGATGATCATGATGCCCGATGGTGGGATGATCGGCCCGATCACGGAACTTGCCGCTGTGATCGCGGCGGCGAATTTGCGGCTATAGCCCTGTTTTTCCATCGCGGGGATCAACATCGATCCCAGTGCGGATGTATCGGCCACAGCTGACCCCGAAAGCCCGGCGAACAGCATGGAGGACAGGATATTCACATGCGCCAACCCGCCGCGAAAATGCCCCATCATGGCCTGACTGAATTCAACCAGACGCATGGTGATCCCGCCCCGGTTCATCAACTCTCCGGCCAGCATGAAGAAGGGGATCGCCATCAGCGGAAAGCTGTCCATCCCGTTATAAACATTGCGATAAAGCAGTGTGATGTCCTTTTCCTGCCCATTCAGGTAAAGCAACAGACCCGGTGCTGCGAGCAGGCCAAAAAAGACCGGCAACCCGATGAGCAGAAACAGTAAGAAGAGTGGCAGAAACCAGACCAGCATCTATTCCGCCCCTATTTTTTCATCGAGCGGGATTGTCGGCAAACTGTCAGCCCCGCCCAGCATTTTGACAATTGCCCGCAGGATCAGTTCCACGTTGACAGATATCAGCATGATCAGTCCGACCACCAAAGAGGCCATCATCCAACTGCGCGGCACCCGGAACCAGCTTTCCAAGCTCAAATCAGTTGGAACATAAAGGGACGCAGTTGCGAACCGTCCTGCAAAACCCGTAACCTCGGACCACCCGATCTGCACGGCCACGACAAGCACGGCAAGGCTGACAAAGAGCAGGAAGAGCGCCAGAAGGCTGCCCAACAGTTTGGGCAAAAGGATCACCAGCGTGTCAATCGCCACAAACCCACCCCGGCGGAATGCGGTGGGCGCCATAAGACCCGTCATCCATAACATGCAAAAACGCGCCGCCTCGTCTGGCCATGGCAGGGCGCTGTTGAGAACATACCGAAAAAACACCTGCACCAGAATCGCGATGACCATCGCTGCGACGGCGAAAATTCCGATCGCACGGCCAATGGCCAACACGCTTTCGTTGATCATCCGAAGCGGTGCAAGCACCAGCAGCAGTGCCCCCATGAATGGGCCTCCTCCCTGCAACCGACATTCTGCCGGTCGCGCGCGGGTGTCCCCGCAGTTTTTATACGTTGGCTTTTTCAACCTCTTTGTCAAATTGTCCGAACGTGCCTTGCGAAAATATCAGTGGCGCGCCCTGCCTGAAGGCCGCGTGGCGTACCAAACCCACCATGATCGAATGATCGCCTGCATCGTGGAAACCATAAGTTTCGCATTCAAACCGCGCCAGACAGCTATCAAAAACCGGGACACCCCGGTCGCTGCGGGCAGTATCAACGGAATCAAACGCCGTGCCCGAGCGCGCAAACGCAAGCGCCAGTTCTTTTTGCTCTGCCTCAAGCACATGAATGGCAAAATCAGTGGCATCAACAAACAGCGCATAGCGGCTGGATGATTTCGCCGGGCACCACAACACCAGCGGCGGTTCCATTGAGACGCTGGTAAAGGAATTGGCCGTCATGCCCACCGGGCCCTCCGGTGTATTGGCCGTCACGATTGTCACACCTGACGAAAAGCGCCCCAGCGCGTCACGGAACATGCGGTGATTGTCGTCTGTAGGGTCGAAGTGCAGCATTGCCGTTCCTTGACTGGTTCCATCCGGCATCAAGGCACCTCATGCCCGTTCGCGGCTTCAAAAAGCTCAAACCACGTCTGGCGATCCATCTCAACCTTCGTTGCATCACTGAAGGTCGCAATGCGCGACAGTGTGTTGGTGCCCATCACCGGCAAAATCCCCGATGGATGCGCCAGCAGCCATGCAATTGCGACCGCTGCGCGATCAACGCCTTGCGCCTGTGCGACTTTATCCAGCGTGATCGCTGGTTTGGTCTGCTGTGTCATCAGGCTGCCACCGCCCAAGGGCGACCATGCCATCGGACGTACGGCATGTTGTTGCGCATGCGCCAGATCCCCGTTGGTGAAACTGTCGCGCGCCGCAAGGCTGAGTTCGAGTTGATTGGTCACAAGGGGATGTTTCATATGCGCCTGCAGCAAATCCCAATCCCAGGGTTTGAAATTCGACACGCCCGCCGCTTTGATCTTGCCACTGTCAATCAACGCATCAAGGGCCCCGCCCGTTTCGCGCGCATCCATCATCGGGTCCGGGCGGTGGATCAGCAAAACATCGATCTGTTCAATGCGCATGTTGGACAGCGATGCCTCCACCGATGCCGTGATATGGGCCGCGGATGTATCGTAATACTTGACCCGGGCGTCAGCGTATTTGCCCACCGGCGCGACGATATCGCATTTGGTTACAACCTCCAGCGTGTCGCGCAAACCTGGGCTTTGCTGAAATGCGGCCCCAAGAACCGCCTCCGCTGCATATCCGCCATAGATATCGGCCTGATCCAGAGTGGTAATGCCCTGCGCAAGACAAGCGTCGATCTTGGCCCGCACATGCGCCGGTGATGTATCGCTGTCATCGGCCAGACGCCACATGCCATAAATGATCCGGCTGACGTCGACATCAGCGGACAGATTTACCCGTTCCATCAGCGGCGTTCTCCTGTTCCAAGCGGCGTTGCGGGGCATGTGTCAGGCACCCGACCATAGGCATGCGGCAACGAACATGTTTCCAGCTCAGGCAGCACGAGCCGGCCAAAGTGTTCCGCCTCATCAATATGCGGATAACCCGAAAAGATGAATGCCCGCATGCCCATTTTGCGGTAGGTTTCAATCTCGCTGAGCACCTGATCGGCCGAACCAACCAAAGCGGCGCCACATCCGGACCGCGCGCGCCCGATCCCAGTCCACAGATGCGGCTCGATATAGCCGTAATCGTCTGCGATATCGCGGTTCTTTGATTGATGCGCGACGCCCAGTGACGCTGCATCCAAAGCCCGTTCGCGTATTTTGCGCCCCTGTTCATCGTCAAGCTTTGACACGATGTATTCGGCATATTCCTGCGCTTCGGCTTGCGTGTCGCGCACGATCACATGTACCCGCAACCCGTAATCCAGCGTCCTGCCCCGCGCGGCCGCGCGATCATGCACCGCCCGCATTCTGTCTGCCAGAGCATCTTTCGGCTCCGGCCACATCAGGTAGACGTCGCAATATTCAGCGCATAAATCCAGCGCATCCGGGGAATAGCCCCCGAAATACAAGAGCGGCCCGCCCGTCTGATAGGGTTTGACCGGATCGGTGGTCAGGCCTGAAAAATTGTAGACTTCACCGGCATGGTCAATCTGATCGCGGGTCCAGGCCTGTTTGAGGATCTGCACGACCTCACGCGACCTCTGATAGCGATAGGAGCTGGGTTCTTTCTGGCCCGGAAAGTCAGATGAGATGATATTGACCGTCAAGCGGCCCTCCAGCATGTGATCAAGCGTGGCGAGGGTGCGCGCGAGCATGATCGGCTGCATCTCGCCACAGCGCACCGCCGCCAGCAGATTGATGTTTTGGGTGATCGGCGCGCATCCGGCCACAAAGCTCAGCGTGTCCTGACCGACCTGATAGGAGGAGGGGCAAAGTATGTTGCGAAACCCCTGCGCCTCTGCCGTCTTGACGATGTCCGAACAATGCGCCCAGCTGGAGCGCAAATCACCGTCCGGCACACCCAGAAATTGATAATCATCCGAGCAAAGTGCGGAGAACCACGACACTTCTGCAGCCATCAGGTCGGCGGATGTAATCGGTACAACGGTCATCTTTGCACTCTCTGAAGCGTGTCGTATTTTCCTTGAATAGCACTGCAAAATATGTAGATCAATCATATATCAATTTTAACTCACCCCAGTGGTCCGTTTGAAAAACCCAAGCGATACGCGCGGCGCTTTGCCCAAATACATCCAGCTTAGCGAACTCATTATTCGCGAGATTGATGCTGGTCGTTTGCTGGACGCAGAACGCCTGCCCCCCGAACGCGAAATGGCGCGCAGCTATGGCGTCTCCATCGGCACGCTGCGCAAGGCGCTCGCGGAACTGCATGACAAAGGATTGTTGGAACGCGTTCAGGGGTCTGGCAACTACATCCGCAAAGGCCACAATCCATGCGGTGTATATGCCATGTTTCGTCTGGAACTGCCGGCCGGCGGCGGGCTGCCAACTGCGCGCGTCCTATCAATTGCGGTCATGGAAAAACCCACCACTCTGTCCCGGTTTGGGCGTTCGGAAAAGGCCACGCGCATCAGACGTCTGCGCTACCTGAACGACATCGCAATCGCCGTCGAAGAGATCTGGCTGGATGCGGCGGTTGGTACATTGAACGCGAATGCAGTTTCTGATTCCCTGTATCAAACCTATTTGAAACAGCTCAATCTATGGATAACCCGCGCCGAAGACCGGGTATCAATTGGCAGTTTTCCGAATTGGACACCTTGCGATTTTGCCCGCATGGATCATGCCTGCGGATATATCGAGCGTTATGGCTGGTCGGATGAACACAAACCGGTCGAATTCTCGCGCACATGGTTTGACCCGGACCGCGCTGTATATGTGCAGCGCTTGAAATAAGGAAATGCCCGATGACCCAATTGGTAAGATACGGCATCATTGGCTGCGGCATGATGGGACAGGAACACCTGCGAAATATCGCCCTGTTAGACGGCGCATGTGTCAGCGCGATTTTTGAACCAGATGCAGCAATGCGCCAAACGGCCAAAGACATCGCACCAAAAGCTGCCTTTTTTCCGTCCGTCAACGCCATGCTGGGGTCAGCCGATATTGATTGCCTCGTTATTGCCAGCCCCAATTACTGCCACGCCGATCAAATCGTCGAAATCGCCGCCATGCGCCCCCTGCCCCTTCTTGTTGAAAAACCCCTGCTGACTGACCCCGCCCATATCGCGCGGCTGACGCAAACGGCAGAACGTTACCCAGCCCCGATCTGGGTCGCGATGGAGTATCGCTACATGCCGCCGATCGCTGCCTTGCTGGAGCGTGCTGAGACCGTGACCGGTGGCATAAAGATGCTGAGCCTGCGCGAACACCGGTTTCCCTTTCTGGAAAAGGTGGGCGATTGGAACCGGTTCAATGCCAACACGGGCGGCACATTCGTGGAAAAATGCTGCCATTTCTTTGATCTGATGCGGTTGGTCTTGCGGCGCAATCCCGTGCGCGTCATGGCAAGTGCCGCGCAATCCGTAAACCATCTGGACGAGCGCTATGACGGCAAAACCCCCGACATTATTGACAATGGATATGTCATTGTCGACTTCGATGGCGGCGCACGGGCGATGCTGGAACTCTGTATGTTTGCGGATGGCGCGAGATATCAGGAAACCATTTCAGCCGTCGGGCCGGACGGGAAAATCGAAGCTTTCGTACCCGGGCCGACGCGTTTCTGGCCCGGTGATCTGGGCGCCCCGCCCGTCCCCCTGATCGAAATCAGCCCCCGCCTGTCAAAACAGATCGAAGTGCATGAAATACCTGTCGATCCGGTGCTGCTCAACGCGGGGGATCACAATGGGGCCACCTATTTTCAGCATCAAAAGTTCATGGCGCTTGTGCAGGGCAGCAACACAAAAACGGAGGTGTCCTTTAGCGATGGCCTGTGGGCTGTGCGCATGGGGATGGCCGCGCAGCGCTCTGCGTCAACCGGGCAAGCTGTCACCCTTGAGGGCTGAGCTTTCTGTGGAGATACACCTACGGGGTGCACCTCTCGGCCAAGTCGCGCGTGGCGATGTCACTCAAACAACAGCATTCGGATGACCTTTGTCCGTCCGTTGCGTTGATCCGACCTGCACTGGGGCCGTGTGCTGCGGATATGTTTCACCCCTCAGCCGTGTCGCGCAAAGACCTCGGTCATACCGTTGGGCAGCACCAGCAGCGTGTCATAGGCGTCGCGCTGGTTGCCCATCTCCATCCCCGGTGAGCCAAGCGGCATGCCGGGCACCGTCAGTCCAAGCGCATCGGGGCGCTGTGACAACAGCCGCTGGACATCTGTGCCCGGCACATGGCCCTCGATGAAATAGCCCGCGATAAAGGCCGTGTGGCAGGAACTCAGCTCCGGTGTGACACCTGCGCGGGCCTTCATCGACCAGAGCGTTTCCTGATCGACATCACGGGTCTCAACCTCAAACCCTGCTTGGGTCATATGCTCGACCCAGGCGGTGCAACATCCACAGGTCGGTGATTTGAAAACCTCAATCCGGGCCGACATCGCACGTGCCGGAGAGGCGAGCATCCCGGCCCCAAGGCCGGAGGCGAGACTGGAAAAGATAAAGCGTCTGCGGTTCATTTTATATCTCCTGATAGGTAAGTTTGTCAGATGGCGCGTCACAGGACATGCAGCCAGGTCATCATCCCGCCCGCGGAATGCTCCAGCATATGGCAATGCAGCAGCCAATCGCCTGGATTGTCCGCGACAAACGCGATTTCCGCCGTCTCGCCCCGGTTCATCAGCAACGTATCCCGAAGCGGACCCAAAGCGCCATCGCGGCCAATCTGCCTGAAATGATGCCCGTGCAGATGAATCCCATGCTGCCAGCGGGTGTCGTTGGTCATCGCAATCCGCACCGTCTCACCACGGTTTGCCTCGATCAGGGGGGTGTCACCCATATCGGCCATGCCGTTAAACGCCCAGACCTTTCCGGCAGCGATCATCTCGCGCATCTCCATCATTTGACCGCCCATCATCGCGCCCGCCATGCCGCCCATGGCCCCGCCCTCCATCAGCAAATCAGCGCGCCGCGCGCTCTCCAGCGGGCCGAGTGCAGGCACCGGGTTTGGGGGTAAGGCATCAGGGGCGGTCATGCGGGTTTCCCGCGCAGCATGGGTGACCCGAAAAGCCGCGATGGCATAGCCGCCATCGCGCTCAAAGCTGACGAGAAAGGCTTCTTCCCCCTCACCAGCCACCACATCGACGATGATATCGGCGCGCTGTGCCGGGGCAAGGGTGAGTTCAGCCAGCGGCTGCGGAGGCTCAAGCGGCATCCCGTCCAGTGCGACCACCCAGCCCTCAAGACCGCGCGCCGCCAGCGTGAATATCCGCGCATTGGCCGTGTTGACAAGGCGCAGCCGCATCCGGGCAAGACACGGCACCGCGCGCGACCAGCCGCCATCGCCGTTCACCGTGATCCAGTTGCCGATCCGGCCCGCATGGGACCAGTCACGCATGTTACCGAACCCTTCGGCGATCTGGGCGTCATCACTCAGACGCCAATCATCCAGCAGCAGCACCTCGTCCAGATCGACCTCGGGCGCGCCTGTCGCCTCATCCACGATCAGCGCGCCATAAAGGCCACGGGCCATCTGCTCATAGGTGCGGTTATGCGGGTGATACCAATAGGTGCCCGCGTCCGGCAGCACGAAATCATACAGAAACGTCGCGCCCGGTTCCACCGCCGCTTGCGTCATGCCCGGCACCCCATCCATGGCGTTGTCGATCCGGATGCCGTGCCAGTGCACGGATGACGCTTGAGGGAGGTCGTTTTGAAACACCCTGCTGATGCGCTGTCCCTGTTGGGCACGCAGGATCGGCCCCGGCACGGTGCCGTCATAACCCCATATCCGCGTTTCCGGATATTCAGCAGGCGCAAGCCGCGCGCTGCCTGTCCGCGCACGGAGCAAGGGCGCAGTCTCAGCCCCTGCGACGCGCGGCAGTGCTGCTGCCGCTGCGGCACTTAGAACCGATTGATGAAACTGCCTGCGGGTGAACCCTGTCATGACGCGTCTCCTGATGTGTGACGTGCCGCCCCGAGGGGTGGCGAAATAGGTGGTGTCGATGCGCCGGGGCCTTTGCGCGGCGGTGACGTCACGGTGGTGAGCGTCACTGTTTTGCGCCCGCCATCACTCAACGGGCGCAAAGACGCGTGCACCAGCACCGCACCATGGTGATGCGCATCGGGCCATCTGCGCCCCGTCCGCAGGAGTGGTCCCTGACTTCTGGGCATGTTCCAAGGCCGCACCGCTTAAAAACGGTACTGCGATGGCAAGGCGCAGAGGTGATTTCATGGCTCTCTCCCTTGACAGATCCAATGCTGCACCGGCTGCTCACGGCACGCATGCATCGCTTGGCTAGTGCCGCGCGTTGCTTCCCCCTCCGGCGTCGAGTGGGCCCCGGTGCTGTCCAAGGTCACAGCCCTATCACAGCACACCGACGGGGGAGCAAAGGAAGCGGTGACAGGACATATGTCGGATGCGACCATCATGCAGTCACCACTTCACCACCAGCGAGATCGTTCAGGATCGGACAGTCGGGGCGGTCATCACCGTGACAGCGCGTGACAAGCGTTTCCAGCGTGGATTTCATCGCCTCGAGTTCTTCGATCTTTTGCGCAATGCGCTCCAGATGCCGGGCAGCAACATCCTTTACGTCGGCGCTGGCGCGATCGCGGTCTTCATAAAGCGACAGAAGGGTTCGGCATTCCTCGATTGAGAAACCGAGCGAGCGGGACCGCCCGAGAAAGGCCAGCTTGTGCCCGTCCTGCTCGCTGAAATCGCGATAACCGTTGGCCCCGCGCGCAGGGTTCACAAGGCCGATGTCTTCGTAGTATCTGATCGTCTTTGTCGGCAATCCACTGACGCGCGACACGTCTCCGATATTCATGTGCAAGGCACCTCCTGAGCATTGGTGTACGGCTTCCAGCTACTGGAGAGTCAATAGCATATTTGCCCTTGACCCTCCAGCAACTGGAAGCCCTATCTATGGGTCGAGCAGAATATTCAATGAAAAGAAGGAGACCCACAGTGAAGGCCGAGCCCGGAGCTGCGCAGTCGCTGACACTGCCCATCCAAGGCATGAGCTGCGCCTCATGCGTGGGTCGCGTTGAGCGCGCGCTTAAGGCGGTTCCCGGTGTGTCGGCAGCCAGCGTGAACCTGGCCGCTGAGCGCGCGGACGTGCGGTTTGATGATGCGGTGGATCCAAGTGCGCTGGTAAAAGCCATCGAGAACTTGGGCTATCAGGTGCCCAGCCGCGCCCTGACGCTTAGCGTTGACGGTATGAAATGCGCAAGCTGTGTGGGCGGTGTTGAGCACGCACTTCTGGCGGTGCCGGGCGTCATGGCGGCGCATGTGAACCTGGCGACAGAACGCGCGGTTGTTACCGGGGCGGCACCTGTGCAAGCTCTCATCGAAGCGGTCGCGCGCACCGGCAAGACCGCCCACGCGCTGAGCCGCGAAACGCCACCCGTCGATCAGGTCGCCAAGCGAGATGAAGAAGCCCGCAGCCTGAGAGGGCGCGTGGCTCTGGCCGCTCTGCTCACAGTGCCGGTCTTTGTGCTGGAAATGGGCAGCCATCTGGTGCCCGGCATGCACCATCTGATCATGACCAGCATCGGCATGCAGGCCAGTTGGCTGATCCAGTTCGCGCTGACCACCGCCGTGCTTTTGGGTCCGGGGCGCGGGTTTTACATTCACGGCCTGCCCGCGCTGATCAAAGGGGCACCGGACATGAACAGCCTTGTGGCAGTGGGCACGGCTGCGGCCTACCTGTTTTCCGTAATCGCCACCTTTGCGCCGGGTCTTTTGCCGGCTGGCACGGTGCACGTCTATTTCGAAGCGGCTGCGGTGATCGTAACGCTGATCCTCGTGGGGCGATGGATGGAGGCGCGGGCCAAGGGACGCACGTCGCAGGCCATCCAGCGGCTGGTACGGCTCGCCCCAAAAACGGCGCGCGTCCGCCGCGGCACCGAAACGCTGGATATAGACGTCGCGCAGGTCGTCATCGGCGATGTTATCGAGGTGCAGCCGGGGGCGCGACTGCCTGTGGACGGCGCGGTGCTGGAGGGCAGCAGCTATGTCGATGAAAGCATGATCACCGGCGAACCCGTGCCCGTCGCCAAAGCGGCGGGCGCACATGTTGTCGGCGGCACGATCAACCAAACCGGGCATTTCGTGTTCCGGGCGACAGCTGTGGGCCGCGACACGATGCTTGCCCAGATCATTCGCATGGTCGAAGACGCACAGGGCGGCAAACTGCCGATACAAGCGCTGGTGGACAAGGTGACGATGTATTTCGTCCCGGCTGTGATTGCCCTCGCGGTCCTGACTTTTGGTGTCTGGCTGCTCTTTGGCCCTGAACCTGCGCTGAGCTTTGGCTTGATCAACGCGGTGGCGGTTCTGATCATCGCCTGTCCCTGCGCCATGGGGTTGGCGACGCCGACCTCGATCATGGTTGGCACGGGGCGCGGGGCGGAGATGGGCGTTCTGTTTCGCAAGGGCGAAGCCTTGCAGGCGCTGTCGGATGTGCAGGTTGTCGGCTTTGACAAGACCGGCACATTGACCGAAGGCGCCCCCCGGATGACGGACCTGCATGTGGCAGAAGGCTTTGAGCGCAGGCAGGTGCTGGCGCGGATTGCCGCTGTGGAGGCGAAATCCGAACATCCCATCGCACGCGCCATTGTCGCGGCAGCTGACAGCGAGGGCTGCGAACTGCCTGAGGTGTCCGGGTTCCAAAGCCTCACCGGCATGGGCGTCAGCGCCCGCGCAGGTGGCACGACAGTCGAGATCGGTGCTGCGCGCTATATGGCGCAGCTTGGCCATTGCGTGGCGCAGTTTGCTGAAACGGCGGAGCGGCTGGCGGCGGATGGAAAGTCGCCATTCTACGCCGCCATCGACGGCCGTCTCGCGGCCATCATCGCCGTCTCTGATCCGATCAAGGACACCACCCCGGCAGCCATCGCCGCGCTCCATGCGCTGGGGCTGAAAGTCGCCATGATCACCGGTGACAATCAGCGCACAGCCGACGCCATCGCACGGCGGCTCGGCATTGACGAGGTCGTCGCCGACGTGCTGCCCGAAGGCAAGGTTGCGGCCATACGTGCCCTGAAATCGCGCCACGGGCGTTTGGCCTTTGTCGGCGACGGCATCAATGACGCGCCCGCACTGGCGGAGGCCGACGTGGGGCTGGCGATCGGCACCGGCACCGATGTCGCCATCGAAGCGGCGGATGTGGTGCTGATGTCAGGCGCGCTTGGCGGCGTGGTCAAGGCCATTGCATTATCGGCGGCCACGATCCGCAACATCCGGCAAAACCTGTTCTGGGCCTTTGCCTATAACACCGCGTTGTTGCCAGTCGCTGCGGGCGCGCTGTACCCGGCATTCGGCATCCTGCTGTCTCCTATGTTCGCAGCGGGAGCAATGGCTCTCAGTTCGGTTTTCGTGCTTGCCAACGCGCTCCGCCTGCGCAGATGGGCGCCACCAAACCCAGACAAAAGCACACCCGAAAGCGCACAGACGGGGCTGCGGGCAGTGCCTGTTCAATGACAATATGGCTCAATCTTGCTGGGGCGGCAGGGTTGCTCTTTCGCCCTAGGCCAAGCCCCACCCAAGGCCGACCGTAATGCCCCGAACCGTGCATGCGGTGGAGCTATCCAAAACCAAACTTGCACGGCCTGCCATGGTGCCCCTCGTAAGAGGGACGCAGACCGGCGCACGCCCGTACCAGACGGCGAGCCGCGCCCCCTGCATGATGTGCCGCGCAGTATACCCGGCACGACGCAAACAGTTCAAAAGGCAGGCACGGCGAACAGGGTTTTTTCCAATATTATCGGTATGTTGAGTACCCATTTCGTCCAAATCGAAAAAATCGGCCCACCGCGCCCCTGTTCTGGCGTTCACATCCGGGACAGGCACGCCATCAAGACAGCCAAACCCGAGATGCTGGTAGCATGGATTGCCGCGCATTTCCAATTGCACAAGAATGTGCTGGTTGGGCGGCGGTGTTCTATCTGCAACGCTCCAGCGGATCACGCGCCCATGGGGGCATCAAGCAGAGCGAGGTTCGTCGGTTTTTATCCGTCGCGGACGTGCCAGGTGATGAAGGTTCCAGGCTTGGCTGCCTGATAGTCGGCCCTTTATTCCTCGGTCATCCGGTCTGCGCCGGGCTGGATGTTTTCAGCCGTGAACGACATCCTCTTGCGCCGGCGCACGCCGCTGAACACCGCAGCCCCGACAACGGTGTTCGTGAACATCGCGATCCGATCAAAAGCCCACGCAGCCGAAGCATCAAAATTGATCGATAGTTTCTTTTCCTCTTTGGCTGCGCACCAGTTTCTGATCGGCAAGCAACATATACAGGCAGGCGGCGACTAGAACGCTGATCATAAGCAGCGCAATAATTGCCCAATCGATGACGGCAGATTGCGTGCTGTCTGTCAAAAGAACAATTGCCTGCATTCTGCCGGACACCGCGAGCGACGGTGCGCGGCTTCCATCGCGTTTGAAAGTCCGCGTGCAACCCAACCAGTCGAATTGGTTTCGCTTGCGTCGAATGTCGATTTCGGGCCCTACTCCATGGCGGTCAATATTTGCCCTGTTCACAAATCGAAAAAACCGCCTCCTAGCGCTGCGCCCGATTTGGGAGATTGGCATCAGAGGCCTTGGCGTGTCTTCGTGTTCCTTGGGACGCGCAGTCAAACCAAGGCGTCCAAGCAAGAAAATGGCAGAACATCCTCGCGCTATCCCCACGAAGAACTGCCAGCAGATTACTCTTCACCAACCAGAGGCCAAAGGTGCGGATTTCAGCCGGATCAAAAATTTGGCGGCACAAGCCTCCGCCAGCGCGCGCGTGACGGCATGTCGACGTAAGTCCCTCAGTTTCAATTTGTTTAACTAAAAAGCCTGATCGGTTAGCCTCAACCATACCCCGCCCTACTCAAGCGAGGTCACCTGACAAGAATAATTGGCTCCCTTCACCACTGCATTAAAACGACTTTGGGCAAACGTCATCCGCACCTCAGATCGCAAGTTCCTTTGTCAGAAGACGATGCAAACGATCGCAAATGGGTGACATTGCATGGCCGTTTCGCCGGATCAGGTGATACGGCGACAGTATAAGTTCTTCTTTCAACTTTATTTCTATGAGCCCATCCGGACGTGTGGACAGTAAGAGATTTGCCACTTCCGCTGTGACAGCCGCAAGGGTGTCGCTTTTCAACAAATAGCCGACGGTGAAAACAAGCGATGCAGTGTCGATTACGTCCAGTGGCGCGGATAGGTTACGATTAACGAAGGCCTGTTCAATCGCATCCCGGATTGGCATGCCAGCGCCTTGGATGATCCAAGCTTGATCGACCAGATCCTTGAACCCAAGGCCACCGTCGTTTTCCAGAGGGTGCCCGGCACGCGCCAACACGCGCACTTCTTCAACGCGACCGCGGCTGATTTCCAGTCGGTTTGAGTTTATGTGCGACGGAATGCGTGCCAGAACGATATCATAGGCATCGCGCAGCAGACCGTCCAAAAGCTCCATACTAGGTGCAACATCAATACTGACTTCAGCGAGCGGCGCTTCCTTTTTCAGGGCCTGAACTGTGGGCACCACATATCCAACGGCTGGGCCAGTTACTGCACCTATCCTGATCGTCCCCGCCTGCCCGGCTTGATAAGCGTTCAGATCAGAGACGGTCGAGCCCAACTGTCCGACAATTGCATCGGCATGACGACAGAAAACGCGGCCGATTTCAGTAGCGATCATTCCTTTTGGATTGCGAACAAACAACGTTTCTCCAACCAACCGCTCAATCTCCGCAAGCGTGCGCGATGCAGCAGGTTGCGAAATTGCCAGTTGATTGGCCGCCACAGAAAGCTGCCCTGTGTCCGCGATGGCGTGTACCAGTCGCAGATGCCGCAGGTTTAGGTTCTGGACGTCAAGTTTCACAAGCACCGCATATCAAAATTGGTATGTTAATGACCTTAGATGTAATTTGATTGTTATGCAATTTGGTTAGACTGTGATCTCCACTCGGCCAACTCAAGGCCGCTTTTGAACGGCGTTAACGCTTGACACCAATGGGAGGATATTCATGAAAACCTATGTAAAAGGGCTCTCTGCCCTTGCGATCTCGCTTGGACTACTGGCCGCTCCGGTTATTGCCCAAGACAAAGGAACAGTCGGTATCGCTATGCCGACCAAATCTTCCGCGCGGTGGATTTCAGACGGCGAGTCCATGGTCAAGCAGTTTGAAGCCGCAGGCTACGCAGTCGACCTGCAGTATGCAGAAGATGACATCCCGAACCAGCTTGCCCAGATCGAGAACATGATCACCAAAGAAGTGGACGCCTTGGTGATCGCGGCGATTGATGGTACGACATTATCAAACGCACTGGCCAATGCGGCGGCTCTGGACATTCCGGTGATTGCCTACGACCGCCTGATACGCGACAGCGGTGACGTCAATTACTACGCGACGTTTGACAACTTCAAGGTCGGCGTTCAGCAGGCAAGCTCTCTTGTTGGCGGGCTCGAACAGCGCTTTCCAGATGTTTCACCTTGGAATGTCGAACTGTTCGGCGGCTCGCCCGACGATAACAATGCCTATTTCTTTTACAATGGCGCGATGAGCGTGCTGCAGCCCTTGATCGATAGCGGCAAAATCAATGTAAGCTCTGGCCAGATGGGCATGGATACCGTCGGCACGCTGCGGTGGGATGGCGCGGTGGCGCAGGCGCGTATGGATAACCTGCTTTCGGCCCACTACACGGATGCTCAGGTCCATGGTGTTCTGTCACCCTATGACGGATTGTCCATCGGCATTCTGTCGTCCCTCAAGGGTGTCGGCTATGGCTCTGGCGGTACAGAGATGCCGATCGTTTCCGGTCAGGATGCCGAGGTTCCTTCGGTCAAATCGATCCTCGCCGGGGAGCAGTATTCGACAGTCTTCAAGGACACCCGCGAGTTGGCCCGTGTAACTGTCGGCATGGTCGAAGCCTTGCTGCAGGGTGGCGAGCCAGAAATCAACGACACCGAAACCTATGATAACGGTGTGCTGGTTGTGCCGTCTTATCTGCTTGAGCCGGTCTCCGTCGATGCAAGCAACTGGGAAGAAATTCTGATTGGGTCGGGCTATTACACGGCAGATCAGATCAAATGATACTCCCCGGGGTGCGCCGTCAGGCGCGCCCTGTTTTTTCGAGGGCTGCACCATATGACGACGCTTCTTGAAATGCGTGAAATCACGAAAACCTTCCCCGGGGTCCGCGCGCTCGAAAACGTCTCTTTTTCTGTCAAAGAGGGCGAAATTCATGCGCTCGTCGGGGAAAACGGCGCGGGCAAATCCACCTTGATGAAGGTGCTGTCCGGCGTTTATCCTCATGGGGACTATCAGGGCGAAATCGTCTATGACGGCGAAAACATGACCTTTGGCGGCATCAGTGACAGCGAACGCCACGGGATCATCATCATTCATCAGGAACTTGCGCTGATCCCCCTGCTGTCCATTGCGGAAAACATTTTCCTTGGCAATGAACGCGCCACCTCTGGCATTATATCATGGCAAGAGACGAACCGGCGTGCAGGTGACCTTCTGAAAAAGGTCGGCTTAAGCGATGCGCCACAAACGCCGGTGGACCGAATTGGTGTCGGCAAACAGCAACTTGTCGAGATCGCAAAAGCCTTATCCAAGGAGGTGCGGCTTTTGATCCTTGATGAGCCGACGGCGGCGCTCTCGGAATCTGACAGTCAGACCCTGCTCGATCTTATTCTTGAGCTGAAAGAGCAAGGCGTCACCTCCATCATCATCAGCCATAAGCTGAACGAAGTTCGTCGCGTAGCCGACACAATTACAGTGTTGCGAGACGGCGCGACCGTTGGCACCCGCGATGCACGTGCGGAAAAAATCACTGAGGATCAAATTGTGCGCGACATGGTCGGTCGCAGCATGGAAAACCGGTACCCCACCCGCGCGCGAAATGCGGGCGATGTGCTGTTCGAGGTCGAGAACTGGTCCGTTACCCACCCCGAACACGCTGAGCGGCAAGTCGTCAAAGATGTCTCTTTCAATGTTCGTGCCGGGGAAGTTGTCGGCATTGCGGGATTGATGGGCGCAGGTCGCACAGAATTGGCCATGAGCCTGTTTGGGCGAAGCTACGGGCGCAATGCAACGGGCACTGTTCGGATGAACGGTATCGAAATCAACACGTCAACCGTCATACGCGCTATCCATGAAGGGTTGGCCTACGTCACCGAGGACCGCAAGGCGCTTGGGTTGGTTCTGGATGAGACCATCCGCAAGAACATCACACTGTCAAACCTTCCGGCCGTTTCCAATACCGGCGTCCTCAACGCTCGCGCTGAGACACAGGTCGCCGAGACCTATCGCACCGCGATGAACATACGCACGCCAAGTGTGTTCCAGAAAGTTATGAACCTGTCAGGCGGCAACCAACAAAAGGTTGTTCTTTCAAAATGGTTATTTTCCGAACCACGCGTGCTCATTCTTGATGAGCCAACCCGCGGTATAGACGTCGGTGCGAAATTCGAGATCTACGGCATCATCAACGATCTGTCACAGCAAGGCAAAGGTGTTGTGATGATTTCCTCGGAGATGCCTGAACTGCTGGGCATGTGCGATCGCATTTACGTCATGAACGAAGGCGCATTCGTCGGAGAACTGTCCGCCGAAGACGCCAGCCAAGAGCGCATTATGTCGCTGATTGTAACGGATTGAGGAGCGAAATGGCGGATACATCCACAAACGAGACCGCCGGATCAGGGCCGGACACGGGAATCGTCAAATACCTTGTTGCGCACCTGCGGGAATACGGCCTTCTTTTCGCATTGATTGCGATCATGGCATTCTTCCAGATTGTCACTGGCGGTACGCTGCTAAAGCCGGTCAACATCACCAACCTGTTTTTGCAAAACAGTTATATCATCATCATGGCGCTTGGCATGTTGATCGTGATTGTGGGCGGCCATATTGATCTGTCTGTGGGATCGGTGATGGGCTTTGTCGGGGCATTGGCCGCTGTCATGATGGTCAACTATGATTTGCCTGCCATTGTGGCCATCCCGGTTTGCCTGCTGGCAGGCACGTTAATCGGTGCCGCGCAGGGGTACTGGGTCGCCTATTGGAGCATTCCGTCCTTTATTGTCACGCTTGCGGGGATGCTGGTGTTCCGTGGAGCCTCGCTTTGGCTGCTGGAAGGTCAATCGGTTGGCCCCTTCCCTTCCGGCTTTCAGCTTCTCTCAACTGGTTTTGTACCCGACCTGCTTTCTCCCTTGGGCGATGCGGTAAAGTCGGTGACCGGTGACAAGCGGGTGAACGGGCTATCAATCGCGGTGGGTTTTGTGGCCGTCATCGTGATTGTCTGGACGGGTATGCGCACGCGGGCTCAAAATAAAACCTACGGCGTCGAAGGTGAGCCGAAAGCCTTTTTCATTGCCCGCAACGTTATCGTGGGCGGTGCTATTCTGTTCTTGCTGTACAAACTGTCGACCTTCCGTGGCCTGCCAAACGTGCTTGTCACCATGGGTATCTTGACGATGATCTACGCCTTTATCACCGAACGCACGACATTGGGTCGCCGCATTTATGCGCTGGGAGGTAACGTGAAGGCGGCCAAACTCTCGGGTGTGGCAACCGAACGGCTGACGTTTCTGACTTTCGTCAACATGGGATTTCTTGCGGCACTTGCTGGCTTGATTTTTGCCGCGCGCCTGAACACCGCCACGCCAAAAGCAGGGTTCGCGCTTGAACTTGACGTCATTGCGGCTGTCTTCATTGGCGGTGCATCTATGTCCGGTGGCGTTGGCAAAATCGTCGGTGCGGTGGTCGGGGCATTCATCATGGGCGTGATGAACAACGGCATGTCCATCATGGGTATCGGGATTGACTACCAGCAGATGATCAAGGGTCTTGTGCTGCTCGCCGCCGTCATTTTCGACGTTTACAACAAACAAAAGCAGGGTTGATATGACTTTCAAACCCGCCAAATGGCCCCGCAAACTGCGTTCTCAGGAATGGTATGGCGGCACCAGCCGCGATCACATTTATCACCGTGGATGGATGAAAAATCAGGGCCATCCTCATGATCTGTTCGACGGTCGCCCTGTCATCGGCATTCTCAACACATGGTCGGAACTGACACCCTGCAACGGGCACCTTCGGGAACTGGCCGAGAAAGTAAAAGCCGGCGTTTGGGAAGCCGGCGGCTTTCCATTGGAAGTGCCCGTGTTTTCCGCCTCTGAAAATACCTATCGCCCCACGGCAATGATGTATCGCAATCTCGCAGCCATGACCGTCGAGGAGACCATGCGCGCGCAACCCATTGACGGCGTCGTTTTGATGGTGGGTTGTGACAAGACGACACCGTCACTGATTATGGGTGCAGCCTCCACCGACCTGCCCTCAATCGTGGTAACGGGAGGGCCAATGCTGAATGGATGGTTTCGGGGCGAGCGCGTCGGCGCCGGTACACACCTGTGGCGTTTCTCAGAGGCCGTGAAAGCCGGGGAAATGACGCAAGACGACTTCATCGAAGCCGAAGCCGCGGTGACGCGCTCATCCGGCACATGCAACACCATGGGCACAGCCTCGTCGATGGCGAGCATGACCGAAGCTCTTGGCATGGCTCTGTCGGGCAATGCGGCCATCCCAGCCGTGGATTCACGCCGCCGCGTGATGGCCCAAATAACAGGGCGACGGATCGTTCAGATGGTAAAGGACGATCTGAAACCTTCCGACATCATGACCCAGCAAGCTTTTGAAAATGCGATCAGGGTGAACGGTGCGATTGGCGGTTCAACAAACGCTGTTGTGCACCTGTTGGCTATGGCAGGTCGGGCTGGGGTTGAGTTGACCCTTGATGACTGGGATCGTCTTGGTCGCGATGTCCCCACCATCGTCAATCTGCAACCCTCGGGCAAATACCTGATGGAGGAGTTTTACTATGCAGGCGGTTTGCCTGTTGTCCTGAAATGCCTTGGCGAGGCCGGGAAATTGCACAAAGAAGCCCTTACTGTTTCGGGAGGTTCCATCTGGGACGAAGTCAAAGACGCCCAAAACTGGAACGAAGATGTCATTCGCCCCGTCGACCGCCCGCTTACAAAAAGCGGTGGCATCGCTGTTTTGAGGGGGAACCTCGCCCCGCTGGGCGCGGTGCTCAAACCTTCTGCGGCCACGCCTGCACTGATGACGCATACCGGGCGCGCAGTCGTGTTCGAAGACATCGACGATTATAAGGCACAGATCAACGACGATGCGTTGGATGTGGACGAAACCTGCATTCTGGTGCTGAAAATGTGCGGCCCGCGTGGCTATCCCGGCATGCCCGAGGTGGGCAATATGGGCCTGCCACCCAAGGTGCTCAAAAAAGGCATCAAAGACATGATCCGGATCTCGGATGCGCGCATGTCCGGCACCGCGTATGGCACAGTCATCCTGCATACCACGCCCGAGGCAGCACTTGGTGGGCCTTTAGCCGTCGTGCGAAACCACGACACAATCACCGTTGATGTGCCAAACCGCAGCCTGACCCTGAACATTTCGGATGCCGAGCTTGCTGCGCGAATTGAAGCTCTGAAACCTGCAGATCTCGCACCTCCGGGAGGGTATGGGCTGCTGTTTCATGATCACGTTTTAGGTGCGGACACCGGCGCGGACTTTGACTTTCTCGTCGGGTGCCGGGGCAACGACGTTCCAAAGGATAGCCACTAATGCCACATTCAATCGCTCTCGTCGGCATCGGGAAAATCGCCCGCGACCAACACATTCCCGCAATCGCGGGAAACGCTGACTTCACCCTTAGCGCGACAGCCAGCCGCAACGCAGAAGTCGGAGGCATCACCGCCTACCGCAGCCTCGCTGATCTGCTTCAGGCTGCGCCGGATATCACCTGCGTCTCGCTCGCAACGCCACCGCAAGTACGCTATGGCGACGCCCGGCGTGCGCTTGAAGCAGGACGGCACGTGATGCTCGAAAAACCACCCGGCGCAACCCTTTCGGAGGTACAGGCCCTGGAACGGCTGGCTGCTGAAAAAGGTGTCACGCTTTTCGCGACCTGGCATTCGCGCCATGCGGCCTCAGTGGCTGCAACCCGCGACTGGCTGGCGGATCGCAAAATACAGAGGCTGCACATCGACTGGAGGGAGGACGTAAGGCACTGGCATCCGGGACAAGACTGGATCTGGGAGGCAGGCGGTCTGGGCGTCTTTGATCCCGGTATCAACGCGCTCTCGGTGCTTACCGCGATCCTGCCTGAACCGGTACACTTGCAAAAAGCGACCCTTTCTTTCCCGGCAAATCGCGATACGCCTGTGGCTGTTGATCTGACATTTGAGCCGTTGGGTGGTGCGCCCATTACTGCTGCGTTCGACTGGTTGGAACAAGGTCCGCCAAAATGGAACATCCACATCGACACAGATGCCGGAAACGCGATCCTCAGCGAGGGTGGCGCGCGATTGACGATCGATGGACATGAAACATCCGCGGGTGAGGATCAGGAATATCCAGCGCTTTACGCCCGTTTTGCCGAACTAATTGCCGCAGGAACGAGGGAAGTTGACCTCTCTCCCATGACGCATGTTGCCGACGCCTTCACTCTTGGCCGCCGCGTCATAACTGCTCCTTTTGAATGGTAGAAACATGCTGAAAACACCATTTACTGCGCTTGTACCCGCGCCGGATTGACCTGAGCCGTGCAAATGGAAAATTCAATCTGAGTTCGCTCTCGCGAGCGCCACTGCTGTCGAAGCATTCAGCCATATCGCCGAACACGTTTTATTTTCACAGCCTTGTAAAAAATTCACTGGATCAGCGCAGGTAATAAGTCCGCAGAATATCAGCCGGCAGAGATGCTTTGGACCCTCGTCGCACCGGTGCCGGTGAACAGCCCCTCCCTCATAACTGTTCAAAAAAACAGAAAAATCCGGCAGCAGCCGGATCGGGAGAAACGTTTCTTTAAGGTAAATGGCGGAGCGACAGGGATTCGAACCCTGGAGACGGTCTCCCGCCTACACACTTTCCAGGCGTGCGCCTTCGACCACTCGGCCACCGCTCCGTGGGCGCGGTGTAGCCCGGCGATGATGTTCTTTGCAAGAGGCAAATTAGGGTTTGGCTTCCGGGTGTGTGATTTGTCAGTGGGTGATCCGGCACTCGGACTTTTGAAAAACCGCACAGTCTCAAGCATGCGCCTAAAAAAGTGAACTGAATTAGATCGCGGACTGAGAATACGAACACAAAAACACGCTCGAAAACCAAACCTCTTTCTGCTTTCGGGACGGCCCCGAACAAGCTGACGTCAGTCACTCTCGCTTGTATTGGTCTGCAGAACTTCCGGGTTGCGCAACCATACGTCGCGCTGCGCGAAGGGTATTTCAATGCCCTCTTCTGTAAAGCGCGCGGCAATTTCATGGTTAATGTCATTCTGGACCGAGAGTATCCAATTTACATCCCGCAGGATGGCCCTGATTTCGAAATCCAACGAGTCCGCGCCAAAGCCCATGAAAACGACGTTGGGGGGAGGATTATTCAAAACCATCGGCTGAGCGTTGGCGATCTCGCGCAAAATCCTGTCAACGCGCTTGGTGTCCGTGCCGTAAGCGACCCCGACCTTCACGATCAGGCGACCTATGGTGTTGCCGCGCGTATAGTTGGTGACTGTCCCTGCGATCAGGTCAGAGTTGGGCACACGATAACGTCCGTGCGGTCGAACGTCTCGATGCGGGTGGACCGCACGGAGATGTGTTTCACCACCCCCATTTGACCACCGACCTCGATCCAGTCTCCTTCGGAGATAGGCCGTTCAACCAGCAGGATTATTCCGGAGACAAAGTTCGACACGATGGTTTGCAGGCCAAAGCCGATCCCAACAGACAAGGCCCCCGCAACAATCGCAAAGGCAGAGAGATCAACACCCGCAACCGTAACGGCGATAAGTGCTGCCAGAAAAATCCCCACATAGCCGATACCCGAAATCAGGGCATTCTGCCCACCGATATCAAGCCGCGTTTTCGGCAGCACATTCACCCGCAACGTGCTCTGCAAAAGGCGCGTGATTGTATAGCCAAGGACAAAGACAATTGCGAAGGTCAAAAAGTCAGAAGGCGAAATCCGTGTCCCGCCAATTTCGAACCCTGCCAGAAACCTGCCCCAGAGTTCTGTCAGATCGGTGACACGCGCGCCCCAGATCAGCGCCAGCAACGGAATGCTCGTCATAACAAGGAGGAACCCGGCGAATATCGCGATCAGACTATCGCGCGCTTCCACACCCTGCCCCACAATCAGCCCGTATACATCAGCCGCAAAGCGCTGAAGCACCATCACCAGCCCAAGCACCAACAAGCTTAGAATGGTGGGGTATAGCATCGCGTTACCGGCCTCGGAATAGCCGATGGCTGCCATCACCGGGGCAAGCAGGCTGACTGCGATCAAAACGGTGCCAAAGAAACGCACGACACGCCCGACGCCCGGTTTCTGTGCGTGATCTTCGCCCTCTTCAACGTCCACAATGTCGTATTTGCGCAGCAACAGCCCGAGGAAGAACAGCACAACGCCAAAGAGGACAACAACGGGAAACGCCGTGATCGCGAGTGTTTCGGGTGCTGCCTGCTCAAGATCAAACAAGACGGCGATTACCCCGCGCGCCACGAACAGCAGCGACAGAATAAGCATGTAAAACCGACCGGCCCGCCGGCCTTCCTGCGTCAGGCAGATCAATGCGTCTTCTTCTTCTCGCGCAAACAGTCGTTCAGCGAGCCACCGAAAACCCAACAACAGAAAGCCCAGGACAGGCATCAGGGATATCAGTTTTTCGAAGGTGTCGTCGAAAACGCCAGTCAGTAGAATGGCATGGGAAAAAATATAGATGCCCGCAAGTGGTAGAAAAATCCGCAGCAAGGAGACCAGAAAGCTCCATACCCCGGACCCACGCCCGCCAAAGCGGCGCATGTAATTTACCGCAATTCCGGCCCATAAACGGCCCCTGACAATCAGGGTCAGTGAAATCGCCAGCAACAACAGCACGAGGGGCAGTTTGTTCTGGAAATTCTCCTGATTGCGCTCGTCTGTGATACTGGCGAGATCATTCGCCAGATCCCGCAGGATGCGCTCACTGTCCGCGAAAGCAATGGGCCAGGTTTTCGGATTTAACGGCGAGGGCCCCAAAGACAGCAGACGGCGTGTGTCACGCTCTCTTACGATGGCGTCGATTTCGTTGATCAGACCGTCTGCGCGACGAAACGCAACATCCGCCGCAAGAATGGGCGCTTGCAGGTCTTCGAATTGCTGATCAAGGTCCGCCCTTGTCGCCGATATCTCCGCGGATTCCTCGCCGCTTTCGGGCACGGGTCCCAGCGCGTTGATCTGGGATCGAATGGTTGCGATGCGCGCCGAATTGGCCTGTCGTGCCAGATCAAACTCGCCTCGAAACGTCGAAAGCCGTTGCCTGAGCGTTTCAAGGTCTTCTGTGCTCAGATCTTCGGCCGCATCGATGCGTTCTTCCGCCCGGGATGCTGCATCCTCCCAAAACGAATAAAGCGAGTCGTCCTCGTCGCGGACCGCCAGATCCTGTGCCTGCGCCACGGCCGCCCACATCAAAACGGTCAACGTCAGCAAAAAGGGTATGAAACGTCTCATGCGTCTTCAAATACGCCCGGAATGCTGGCAGGCGCGCGATCCAACCACGCCGGAACAGGCAGGCCCTTGCTCGCCAGAAACTCAGGATTGAAAAGTTTCGACTGATAGCGCGTGCCAAAATCGCACAGGATGGTCACAATCGTATGTCCCGGCCCCATGTCGCGCGCCATACGCATGGCCCCCGCGATATTCATTCCGGATGAGCCGCCCAGACACAGGCCCTCGTGTTCGAGCAGGTCAAAAACGATGGGCAGCGCCTCGGCGTCATGCACATTATAGCTGAAGTCAGGCGTGAACCCTTCAAGGTTCTTGGTAATCCGGATTTGCCCGATACCTTCGTTGATCGAGGACCCTTCGCTCATTTCGAGCACACCGCGCGTGTAGTAATTATAAAGCGACGCGCCATCCGGATCGACCAGACCGATCTTGACCCCCTTGGGCTTGAGCGCCTCGGACACACCCGCAAGCGTTCCCCCTGAGCCCACGGCGCAGATGAAACCATCGACCTTGCCGCCTGTCTGTTCCCAGATTTCCGGCCCTGTGCCTTCGATATGCGCCTGCCTATTGGCGGTATTGTCAAATTGGTTGGCCCAGATCACGCCTTCGTTTGTCGTGCGCGCCAGTTCATTGGCCAGTCGCTCCGAGTACCGCACAAAGTTGTTGGGGTTGCGATAGGGTGCTGCGGGCACCTGCACCAGTTCCGCACCGGCCAGCCGCAACATGTCCTTTTTCTCCTGACTTTGCGTTTCGGGAATGACGATCACGGTTTTGAAGCCCATCGACGCCCCCACAAGGGCGAGACCGATACCTGTGTTGCCCGCGGTCCCTTCCACAATCGTGCCGCCGGGTTTCAACATACCCTTTGCGATGGCATCCTTGATAATGAACAGGGCGGCGCGGTCCTTGACCGATTGCCCGGGGTTCATGAATTCGGCCTTGCCGAGGATTTCACACCCTGTTGCCTCACTTGCGGCTTTCAGCCGGATCAGCGGGGTGTTTCCGATTGCCTGCTCAAGATCGCGCGCGACACGCATCAGCCTGTCCTCTTTTTAGCCGAATTTCATTTACCTCTATCGGGGCACCCGCCCGACCTCAAGGCTTAGCAACGCGGACCTGTGATGGCGCTGTGCAAAAGAATGTGATGAACCGCCGCCATACGCCGCTTTAAATTTACGCTTTTCTGAGCCGCGCACGATGACGGTCCAGCCAATATGCAGCCATGACCAGAGGCGCATTTGCCACCAGCAGATCATCACACATCTGCATCAGCTGCTCAAAAGGCAGGATATGCGAGCGGATGTCTTCATCCTCCGCCTCTTCCCCACCCAGACCGGCCGCGCGTTCCGGCAGATCAGCAAGCCCCACATATATGTAATAAAACTCTGATGAATTGCCCGGTGAGCAATAGGTTTCAGCCACGGCAATCAGTTCGCCCATCTCAAGACCGGCCTCTTCGACCGCTTCGCGCCTTGCCGCCGCCTCGGGTGCCTCGCCGGGGTCCAGACGGCCCGCGATGGGTTCAAGTTGCCACAGCGCCCGGTCCCCCCGTGCAAGGGGGCCCATGCGCATCTGTTCCACCAGCATGACACAGTCCCGGGCCGGATCGTAGGGCAGGACCAATGCCGCATCGGGCGCGCGAAACACCGCGCGCTCCACCTGTGGCGTCATGGTCCCGTCAAAGCGCTGATGCCTGAGGTCATATTCCTCAAGCGCAAAGTAATGCGCATAGGGTCGCCGCACGGCGTCAATCTGTGTGTCACCCATCAGCGTCATGGCACCGTGACGCGACTGTTTGGCGTTGATCTGTGACCACGCCCGCGCGCGGATCATCGGGAACATCCCAGCGACCTCATGGGGCCGCTTTGAATGGAGATAGTGCATCACTTCGATTGCCGCGCGCACGCTCAACTCGCCCCAGTCCCTGATCCAATCATCGAGCGACCACGCGCCTTGCGGTGTCCACATGTCCGATTGCGGAAAATAAGCCTCGGCAGTATCACCATTCTCAAGGGTGACGGGCGCAAGAGCGTATCCAAAGGCAGCTTCGTAAAAGCCGAGCCGCGCGTGATCGTCCGGGGTGAGCCCGCTGATCACGGCCCCCTCGGCCCGCGCGCCGTCTTGCGCCATAATCGTGGGGAAAGGCCCCTCGGCGACGGCCTGAACCGTATATCCCGGCAACACAGCCGCAGCGATTGTCACGTCATTGCTGTGCCCCAATACGGCATCCAGCAGCGGTCGATGTTGAAGTGTTCCGAACAGGAAAAGGTATCTCATGCCCGACTGTTAAAGGCTATCGCCACGTGCGCCAAGCGTATTCCGTGGCAAGCCCCGCAATGATACCGCCCGCCATCAGGGAAAACAGAACCAGCGGGTCCACCATGACAAGCGCGTATTCCGCCATGAACTGAAAAATCGCCGCCATCGCGGTAAAGAAGCCGTTGTACCAATTGTCCATCGCCCGGTCGAACATCTGGTAGCTGGCGTGCAGCAGCAAACCCCAAATAACGAGGACCAACGCGCTGCTCAACCCGTTGTTGATCGCCGCAACCACACCACGACCAGCGCGTTTGCCCATCACTGTCCAGCCGCAGACAATGCCCAGTATCGCGTTGATATAGGCGAATGATCCGAAGGCCGTGCTTTCCGGCATCAGCGGCTTGATCTGCAGTGACACGACATAGGCAAGCGCGCCAATGCAAATGGCGGCGATCAATCTGGCGGCGTCGGGCATAACCAACCTCGGATACTCATGTGCGAACCTCATCTCCGGCTTTTTGCTAAGCCGAGAATGGTCCGATCATGTCACTGAAGCGTGTAAAAACTAAGGCAGAAGCGTGGCGACTTTTGCGCGCGAGATCAGGCCGGACGCTTGATCGTGATCTGCGTCACATCGCAATTTGCGGTTTCGAACGCCGCCGCACAGGACGTCAGATAGTAGTTCCACATGCGCCTGAAACGTTCATCAAAGCCCATTGCACTGACCTGATCCCACTTTTCATTAAACGTCTCGTGCCAGCGCTTGAGCGTGATCGCATAGCTCTGGCCGAACTCGACGGAGCGTTCGACCCCCATGCCCGCACGCACGACTTGATCCTTCAGCGCGCTGGGGCTGGGCAGCATGCCGCCGGGAAAGATATATTTCTGAATGAAATCGACGTCGCTGCGATAGGCTTCCCAGCGGTCATCTGCGACGGTAATGATTTGCAGCGTCGCGGATTTGCCCGGTTTCAACCGGTCCCTGACTTTACTGAAGTAGGTTGGCCAGTATTTTTCACCCACGGCTTCAAACATCTCGATGCTGGCAATGCCATCGTAGGACCCGCTTTCATCCCGATAGTCTTGCAGTTTGAAATCTACCAGATCAGAAAGTCCAGCTTTTTCAATTCGTTCCTTGGCGTACTTAAACTGCTCTTCACTGATTGTGAGGCAAGTTACCCTAAGCCCACGCTCCTTAGCGGCGTATTCCGCAAAACCGCCCCAACCACAGCCTATCTCCAGAATATGATCGCCCGGTTTAGCGCCGATTTCATCCACCATGAGCTTGTATTTTGCAGTTTGTGCTGCTTCGAGGCTTTCCTGCCCCGTTTCAAACAGCGCCGAGGAATAGGTCATGCTGTCATCGAGCCACAATCCGTAGAAATCATTTCCCAGATCATAGTGATAGCTGATGTTCTTGCGCGCTTGCGCCTTGTGATTGCGTTGCAGCCAAAACCGCAGCCGTTCGAACAATTGCACCAGTTTCTGCCCGGGATAGCCGTTGTACATGTCGTCATTGTCGCTGTTCACAAGATCCATGAAGGCCTGCAGGTCAGGCGTAGACCACCAGTCATCCATATAGGCCTCTGAAAACCCGACGTATCCCTCTCGGACCAGCCGCGCGAAAAGGTCGGTATTCTTGACCTCAAGCACAGCGATTGGGCCGGGCAAGGTTCCGCTGGCGGAAAACGTCCGTCCATCCGGCAGGATGATGTCCAGACGCCCGGCCTTGATTTTCTGAGCAACTTTAAAGCTTTGCACGAAATAGCGCGGCAAGTTTGTCTGGCCGTCTGTCGATGTCAGGATCATGAATGAGGTGCTCGTTTCTTGCCGCGTGTTAACAGATCATTAAGACAGAGTTAGGGCTGTAATCAAGCGTTTCAAACGATTAAAACCCTCTATTTTCATAGGCTTCCAAAGCACGTTTACGGCCCTCATCTGCCGCCACAACCGGGGCGGGATATTCCTGATCGCCGCTCAGACCCCATGCGCGCGGGATTGCATCATAAAACGACAGCGCGGTTTCTGAGGGCGCACGCCGCCCCTGCGCGATCCAACGCTTTACGTATTGGCGGTCCTTGTCGAACTTATCCAGCTGTGTCACGGGGTTGAACACTCTGAAATAGGGCGTCGCGTCGGGGCCAGAACCTGCAGACCACTGCCAGCCCATTGCGTTACTGGCCGGGTCCCAGTCGATCAGACAGTCCTCGAACCATTTCAATCCGATCTTCCAATCGCTCAGGAGATGTTTGGTCAGGTAACTCGCCACGATCATGCGACCCCGGTTGTGCATCCTGCCCGTCACATAAAGCTCTCGCATGGCGGCATCCACAAACTGGATACCCGTGCGCCCCTGTTGCCAGCGCATGACGGCCTCGGTCGTTTCATCCCGGTTCCAGGGGAAACTATCCCAGCCCTCTTTCCAGTTGTCCGTCAGAATGCGCGGCGTGCGGTGCATCAGGTGATAGGCAAATTCGCGCCAGACCAGTTCCTTTAGGAACGTCTCAGCGCCGGGTTTTCCCTCTTGGCGCGCGCGCAGCCCGGCGTGCCAGCATTGATGCGGGCTTATTTCTCCAAGGGCGAGGTTTTCCGACAGCCCCGATGTGCCATCGACAGCAGGCTGATCGCGGGTTGTGTCATAGCGTGCAACAATCTTGTCGATAAAAGTGCTGAGGCGCGTTTGTGCGGCGGCCTCCCCCAGCCGGACGTAGGGTGCAACCACTGCCGCGCCACGATCCATCGCAGCGCCCATGTTCCAATCGCTGAGCGCTTCACTGCTTGGCCACGCGTCGGGTGCCGGGATCTTTGCCGGTGCCGACAGGGGCGCGTCAACATCGCGGTTTTTGACCATGTTCCAGAAGGGCGTATAGACTTTGTAAAACCCGCCCGTCTTGGTTTCCACGGTCCAGGGTTCAAACATCAGGTGCCCCCCGAAGGAGCGCGCATCGATGCCGTCGTGCTTGAGTGCCGCCTTGAGTTCGGTGTCGCGTTCCACCGCAGCCGGGTCATAGAGGCGTGTCCAGAACACGGCCCTTGCCCCCGTCTCTTGAACGAGCGTTCGGACCGTTTCAATCGCCGGACCGCGCCTCAGGATCAAGCGGCTGTTGAGGCCCTCCAGCGTTTCTGACAGATGGTCGACCCCAAGACCGAGACGCCATTTGGGTGCCGCACCAAGCGTCTCAACCTGATCGTCGTGGATGAATACGGGAATGACCGGATTGCCGGATTTGACGGCAGCGTTCAATGCGGGGTGATCGCTCAGGCGCAGATCGCGCCGGAACCAGACCAAAACGGGAGATGTGCTCAAGCCGTAACCCTTCTGAATTTATTATAACTTTTACGCGCGCGATCCTGCCTTGGATCAGTCCTGCCGCTCACAACACCTTGTCCAGAGCATCAATCAGCTGCGCGACTTCCTCAGCGGTCGTGTAATGCGTGAAACTCAGGCGCAACACGCCAAGGCTGTCGTCGACCCCCATGCCCGAAAGCGCGCGGCCTGCATAGAAATCACCGCCACCCGCCATCACCCCATGGCGCGACAGTTCAGCTGCCACATCCTCGCCCGGACGCTCAAGCGCGAGGGCCACCGTTGGCGCGCGACCTGCGGCCTCCGTGGGGCCAATCAGACGCACCGAATTGCGCCCGCTCACCGCATCGAGCAAGGGCGCAAGCAACGCTTCTTCATGGGCGCGCATAAGGTCATGCACCGCGCGCCCCCGCTCTGCGGGACTGGCAGGTCCGCCGATGTGATGATCAAACAGCGCGTCAATATAATCGGCCATGCCCGCGCAGGCAGCAACCTGTGCGTGATCGGGTCCGGCGGGTGTGAACCTTTTGTATAAGGCATCGCCGTTAAATTCGTGGCCCTGATTGGGCAACAGCCCCCCAAGAACGCGGCGGATCACCATCAGACCCTGATGGGGACCATAGGTTTTATAGGCCGAAAACAGATAGATGTCCGGCCCGAGAGAGCCGACATCCACAAACCCATGCGGCGCATAAGACACCCCATCCACACAGACGAAGGCGCCTGCCGCATGGGCAAGCGCGGTAATCTCGATCACCGGGTTGATCTCTCCCACGACATTTGAGCAGTGCGGGAAACACACAAGACGCACGTTTTCATCCAGCAAGGCTTCGAGGTCCTCCGGGTCAAGATGCCCGGTGACCGGGTCCACACGCCATTCGCGGATATCGATGCCGCGTTTGGCCAAGCGCCGCCATGGCCCGGTGTTTGCCTCGTGGTCCTGATTGGTGACGACAATCGCTTCGCCCGGTTGCAGGAACTCGGCAAAGGCCTGCGCCAGCACATAGGTGTTTTGCGTCGTGGACGGACCAAAGCTCAGCTCATCGGTTTCAACACCAAGCAGAGCGGCCATGCGGCTGCGCGCTTCATCCATTTCCTCGCCTGCAAGCGTGCTGGCCACATAAGGAGCGTAGGGTTGCACCTTACGTTCCGTGTAAAATCGCGTCAGGCGGTCGATCACATGTTTGCACGTATATGACCCCCCCGCATTCTCGAAAAACGCCTGACCCTGCAAGGCGGGCACCTGAAACGCGGGGAACTGCGCGCGCACGAAATCTGAATCTAGTCTCATGATGGCAAAGTTGTCCGCGGCGCAGGGAGCGTCAAGCACCTTTCTGCATGAGAAACCGAACTCTGCACGAAAAAGGGCCGCAGCGTGAACTGCGGCCCTCTTTCACGTTGATACAGGCCTTTACTCGGCAGGCGTTGCATCCGTGTCGATGACAGCCGGAATGCCAGCTGCCTCACGGCGCCCGTCATTGTAAATCGCTTTGATCAACGAAATGCACATCAGCACCATCACGATCGAGAATGGCAATGCACCGATGACCATGGCGGTCTGAATGGCGGATGTCCCGCCCGACAGCAACAGACCTGCGACCACGAGACCCAAAGCGGCACCCCAGAAAAGGATATGAGGCCGTGCTTTTGGACCTTCGTCGCCCCCGGCGTTGATCGTGTTTACGATCAGTACCGCAGAGTCAGCAGACGTCACGAGGAACGTCATCAGCAGAACAACGATCAAAAAGGCCATGCCCCATGCCAGCGCGTCGGCAATCGGTGCGAGCATGAATTCGGTCATTGCAAAGATCTTGTCACCATTGGCGGCATCAAAAATTACACCATTCGCGCCACCGTTCAATTCAAGATCAATCGCGGTGCCGCCAGCCCATGCGAACCAGACAAAGCACATCAGCGATGGTACGATCATCGCGCCCAGCACGAATTCACGGATGCTGCGACCGCGCGAGATACGCGCAAGGAACAGTCCCACGAAGGGTGCAAATGCGATCCACCAAGCCCAGTAGAACACGGGCCACCAGCCCTGCCACTGCGCCAACAGGAAGGCTTGCGATCCCTCGACACCATCAGACTGCCAGACGTTGAAGCTCATCTGTGGCAAGGCCAGCAGATAATCAATCAGCCCAAGGAACATCGCTGACGCCCCGAACCATGTCGCTCCAAACAGGATGAAGAAGCCAAGGAGGAATATGGACAGCACCATGTTGATGTTGGACAGCCACTTGATCCCCTTGCCCACACCCGAAAGTGCTGAAAGCGTTGAAGCGCCCATGATCACAAGCAATGCGACGACAATACCAACAAAGGTGGCACCCCCTTCTGCATCGACCAGACCACCAATACCGATCCGCGTCAGACCAGCCACGAATTGCTCAACACCAAAGCCGAGCGTTTGCGCGACACCAAGAATGGTCGCAACCACGGCGACGATGTCGATCATATG
Organism: Roseobacter sp. OBYS 0001; assembly: GCF_019654895.1. Lineage (NCBI taxonomy): Bacteria > Pseudomonadati > Pseudomonadota > Alphaproteobacteria > Rhodobacterales > Roseobacteraceae > Roseobacter > Roseobacter sp. OBYS 0001. The sequence goes on along the minus strand of NZ_BPES01000004.1, from coordinate 364,088 downwards.
GCCCAATTTGCCCGACAAAGCTTTGCCAAACAGAGGCGTCAGCGCTGACCGGATCGTCAGTGGCAATCCGCGTCGGTAGCTGAAAAACGCCAGAGACAAGCCACAAACCGCATAACAGGCCCAGGCCCCAAGACCCCAGTGCAAGAAGGACCATTTATAGGCCATCCGCACGTTGTCGGCGGCGCCACCCGTCGTAAGGCCCTGAATTGTTTCAGGATTGCTGCCGAAATGTGCGACCGGTTCGGCCACGGCCCAGGTCAACATGCCCACGCCGATACCGGCACCGAACATCATCGAAAACCACGAAAAATTTGAAAACTCAGGTTTTTCACCATCCATGCCGAGGTTCATTTTGCCCGCTGTCGGCCATAGTGCCAACCCGAGGCAGACGATGATAAAGAAAGCGACCGTCCAGATGTACCACCCCGCCGCATTCGCAAGAATAACGGTGTTGAGATCACTGAGGACCCGGCCTGACTGCGTCGGCCAGAAGATACACCAGACGACCAATACGCTGATGATGATTTTACTGGCCACCGTCACATCGACGCTGAAGCCGCGGTAAAATCCCTTGTCTGCCGTTTTGATCGGCAGATCAGAAAGTGGGGGTTTAAGAGCCATTTTTTTACTGTTCCCTGTTCGTTATTGTTTCTTAACGCTAATTGAGCTGCCCGACGGACAACGAAGAGAAACGACAGTTTTGCAGGCCAAAACGCCGCAATCAGTCATGAAGATACAAAAACCGCCCCTTATGCTCTTGGGGTCAGCATCATGATCCTGCCCATCGGTAGGCAGCAATAGTTGCACAAAAAAAGAACGGATGTCACCCGTTTAAGTCCAAAACCACTCATCCTGCGAAAAATGGACTCATTTGTGCTACTCTGTCTCAGAAATAAAAAACACGCTGAAACAGCGTTTCGAAAACAGGGAAACAAAAATGACAGTCAAACCCCCATTCACGGACCTTGAGATCAACACTCAGGACTCCGGCTTTTACGAAGGCTACAGCCTTCCCATCGCGCTGGTCTCAAAGATCGGCATGGTGCTTCTGGTCCTCTGGGCATTGGTTTTTCCTGCAGGTGCAGGGGCGATCTTGGCGGATGTGAACAGCACGTTGCTGAACTCATTCAATACTTTTTACATCCTCTCTGTGGGGGCCTTTGCGTTTTTTCTGATCATTGTCGCAATCATCCCCGCGACAGGAAAACGCGTTCTCGGAACACCCGGACAAAGGCCTGAGTTTTCCAATTTCAGCTGGTTCTCCATGATGTTCGGCGCAGGTCTCGGCGTGGGTCTGATGACATTCGCAACGGCAGAACCGCTTGGTTTGTGGGGATCAAATCCCTCGGTGGTATCGGGTGAAGTCACGGGCAACACACCCGAAGCGCTGCAGTCCACGTTCCGCTACACCTTCCTGCACTATGGGTTCCATGCCTGGGCCATCTATGTGGTGACCGGGTTGAGCCTGGCTTATTACGCCTACACCCGCGGCATGCCATTGACGATCCGTTCGGCGCTGACACCTCTGATCGGTCGGTTTGCAAACGGGGCCTTTGGCCACCTGATCGACGTTCTGGGCGTTGTGGCGACCATTCTGGGCGTGTCGGTCACGATCGGTTTCGGCGTCAGCCAGCTGGTGGATGGTGTATATTCAATCACCGGTGCCGAATGGATGATGGATACAACGGGCGACACCCCTGTTGCGACCAAGGCGGGCCTGATTGCAGCGCTTGTTGTCATCATGGGCATGTCGATCATCTCGGCCGTGTCAGGTGTGGGGCGCGGCGTGAAATACCTGTCGAACCTCAACCTCGTCCTGTCGCTGATCCTGCTGATGACATTCGTGATCTTTGGCTCGTTCTTTTTTGCCATGACGACCTATGCGACCGCCCTGATCGACTATCTGCTGCATTTTGTGAACCTGAGCTTTGAGGCCTATGCGCCGCTGGCGCAGGATGCCTTTGCAACCGCAGCGCCTGCTGCGGTGCAGGCCCTGCCCGCCGAAGAGTTGTCCGCCGTCTATTCGGGCGCCACCAACCAGTGGGGCAGCTATGCAGGCTTTACAGGCGGGCTTGAAGGGGCCGCTGCCGCCCTGCCCGCTGCCGATCTGGACGCCGCCTATGCGGCTGGCGAACAGGGCCGTTTGTTCGGATGGCAAGCAGGATGGACGACATTCTACTGGGCGTGGTGGATTGCATTCTCGCCCTTTGTGGGGTTGTTCCTTGCGCGTATCTCGCGGGGCCGCACGGTGCGCGAATTTGTGCTGGGCGCCGTTTTCGCGCCTGCGCTTGTGTGTTTTGCATGGATGACGATCTTGGGCGGTACCGCGATTGATCTTGAGATCAATGGCGGTGCGGATGGCGTGATCATTGCGGCCTCAAATTCGGCCAAGTTATTCGTCACGCTTGAGCAAATGCTGTCTGGTGGCGTGCTGCAAGCGCTGATCATCATGTGCGTTGTGCTGATCATGACCTTTCTCGTGACGTCGGCGGACTCCGGTATTCTGGTCATGAACACCATCATGTCCGGTGGTGCAGAAGAAACCGGCGTCAAGCATCGGATCATCTGGGGTGTTATCCTGACTTTGGTGATTGGCACCTTGCTTTTGGCGGGCGGTGGCGGGTTATCCGCGCTGCAAAACGCCATGATCATCGGGGCGCTGCCCTTTACCATGATTATGGTGTTGATGGTCTTGTCGCTCATCAAGGCGCTGTTCAACGACGGGCGCCGTGACAAAGCAGGTATCGGCGATGCCGCAGCACAGCCAGCCGAATAACCCCGTCTGATCTAAATACGCTAGCGCGCCACAGTGTGGCGCGCTGTCTTGTCTTTTGCGTGCGTTTTAATGCGCCCGGTTGCCGGAACATTCAGCGCATTCCAAAGGTGTCGGATCACCCGGTGACCCAAGGCCGGACAAACAATCCGGAAGAACGAAACCGCTTGGTTTATGCGTTTACGTCAATCACCACCCGGCCCTTTACCTGACCTTTGAGGATATCGCTGCCGAGCTTGGGCAGGTCCGAAAGGGTTGCGGGCTGCACCATCGCTTCGAGCTTGTCCATCGGCAGATCACGCGCGATCCGTTCCCAGGCCCGTACCCGGTTGTCATAGGGCTGCATGACGGAATCAATGCCCAGCAGGTTCACACCGCGCAACAAAAACGGGATCACTGTGGCAGGCAGGCCCGCGCCCCCGGCCAATCCAACCGCTGACACCGATGCACCGTATTTCATCTGCCCCAGCACCCGCGCGAGCATGGCACCCCCGACCGCATCGACGCAGCCGGCCCATGTCTCAGCTTCAAGCGGGCGTTTGACGGTCTCGTTGATCTCATCACGCGCAACAATCTGCGTAGCCCCAAGGGATTGAAGGTAATCCCCGGTTTCGGGCCGCCCGGTGACACCCGCCACTTCATGGCCCAGATTTGCGAGGATCGCGACCGCGACCGACCCGACACCGCCTGCAGCCCCGGTCACCAGAACCGGCCCGTTGCCCGGTGTCAGACCGTGATCTTCAAGCGCCATGACCGCCAGCATCGAGGTGAAACCTGCCGTTCCCACGGCCATGGCTTGCCGCGTGTCCAGACCCGCAGGCAGTGGCACCAGCCAATCCGCCTTGACGCGGGCCTTCTGAGAATATCCGCCCCAATGCGCCTCGCCCACGCGCCAGCCTGTCAGCACGACTTTGTCGCCGGGCGCGTAACGTGCGTCCTCGGACGTCTCGACTGTACCCGCGAAATCAATCCCCGGAATATGCGGATAATGACGGACCAAACCGCCGCCAGGCCCAATGCACAGGCCATCCTTATAGTTCACCGTCGAATATTCGACCGCAACCGTGACCTCACCAGCGGGCAATTGATCAACGGTCATCTCTTCGACTGCCGCCGACGTCTTGCCGCTCTCTTCGTCCTTGTTGACCACAAGCGCCTTAAACATTCAGTTCTCCTATCCGGGGACTGTGCCCCTGTTATTGTGTTGGACGCCTCTGCCGAAAACCGCGGCAAAAGCAAAACCTGTCAGTGCCAGAAACCGGCCTGCACGGTCGCCTCGCGCGCGCCATCCGGCGTTTCAACGCGCAGCTTGGTGCCGGTATCCCAATGGGTCATGCGCACCATGCCGATGGCGACATTGGTCTGATGATCCGGGCTCCAGGCGGCAGATGTGAGCTGCCCGACCCGCGTATCACCGGCGTAGAGCCCCCAGGCACGGTCACACAGCGGCAACTGGTCGCCTTCGACCGCAATCGCTCTGATTTGTTGGACCGGGCCTTCCTTGGCCACGCGCAACAAGGCATCCCGACCGATACAGCCGATGGCCGTCTGTGTATCACAAAAGCGCCCAAGCCCGCATTCATGTGGCGTGTTGTCATCCGTCATGTCGTTGCCATAAGACAGCAATCCGCCCTCGATCCGTTCAATGCCATTGGGGCACCCTGCCCGCACATTCAGGTCCTCGCCCGCCTTGAACAGCGCATCCCATAGCGGCATCGCGATATCTGCGCCCTCGACATAGACCTCAAAACCGCCCTGTTTGGAATAGCCCGAACGCGCCACCACCATTTCACGCCCGTCAAATTCAAAGAGACCAAAGCGGAAAAACTTGATGTCACGGATGCTGTCGCCAAAGATACGGGCGGCCAGCTCGTCCGCCTTAGGACCCTGAATGGCCAGCGGGCTGACATCCGGTTCATCAATCAGCACATCCAGCCGATAGCCATTGGATATCCCCTTGACCCACAACAGCAGATCACTGTCCGCAATGGAAATCCACCAGCGATCTTCTGCCAGTTTGACCGCCACCGGGTCATTGAGCATGCCGCCTGTCTCATCCACGATCGGGATGTAAAAGCACCGCCCCGGCAACATGCCACGCAGATCGCGCGGGGTCAGCATTTGCATCAGGCGTGCCGCATCCGGGCCGCGCAGTTCGACCTGACGCTCGACCGAGACATCCCAGACCTGCACATGTTCCTTGAGGTGACGGTAGTCAGCCTCCACACTTTCAAAAACGGTTGCCAGTAGCATCCTGTTGTAGACCGTGTAGGCCTTGACCCCTGCGGCCTCCACACCATCAGAAAAAGGTGTGCGGCGTAGTCTGCGCGATGGAGAGATAAGTGCCATATCAGATATCCTGCGGCATGAAGACCAGATCACTTACCGGAGCTTTGCGCCCCGAAGCGGTCAGCATCGCATGGATCTGACCACGGTGATGGGTCTGGTGGTTGAAAAAATGAATAACAGCTGTTGAAATTGGCGTGGTCATATCGCGCCCCTCTGTGCCGGAATACCACGTCAGGTCGCCAATAAGATCGACAGCGCGCAAACCATCGGCCCAGAACCGGATCTTGCCATCCAGACGGAACCGATCCGCCGCCCACGACATCACCGTGGGGTGCAGGCCCGTGCTGTCCGCGCCGCCCACCTCGGGCGGCTGGACGGAAGGGTCAAAACGGCTCATCCACAGGATGTCGCCCCACAGAAGATGGTTCGCGGTCGCCAGAAGGCTGCCGAAAAACGCCCCGTGATCTTTGGTCAGCTCATCGTGTGACATGGCCTCCAACACTGGCATGGATTGGTTGTTTTGCCAGCTGTTGTAGCGCGCCATGGTTTGCACATAGCGCGGGTCGATCACGGCTTGGGACCTTTCCAGTCGATCGGACATATCTCTGCCGATTTGCCGCCGAAATCCCAGATCCGGCCATAGTCACGCACCCGGCTCTTGAGCCCCGTGGCCGCGATAATATCCGGGCCCATCCAGTATTTGGAGTTGCTGACCATCACCGGGTGCTCCGGGTCCTTGCCCGCGAGCATCTCGATCTCGCCCTGTATCTTGCGCCCGATCATGATGGAGCGGCGATTGCCCTCGCGCACGATCTCAACCGGTGCACGTTCCGCCCCGATGATCTCGCTCACCAGCATGGTGAACAGTCCCGTCGTACCGCCCGCAGCACCCGAAAAGATCTGCAGAATACCGTTGTAGGCCTTACCACTGGCGCGTTCATCCACATAGGCGGCAACCTTCCAGTTGCCCTCTCCCATGCGGCCCGGAATATCGACGAGCAGACCGATATTAAGGCCCGACAGGTCTTCGCCCTCGTAATGCCCTTCGTCGATGGCAATGGCCATCCACGCATGACAATGCCCCTCTGTGGGCGGGTGCGCACCAAGGCTCACCACGCAGGGACAAAAAACCGTGCAGGAGCAGTTGAGAAACAACTCGCCCTTGATCGCCCATTCGGTCGGGCTGCTTTGCCGACGTTTTGGGTTCGGCATTCGTTGATCAATGCGCTGACTGATCGGCAACCGATCCGCATCCGCCCTTCTGTTCTTCGCCATGCCTTATCCTCCCGAAAAGACGGGCCAGCCCAACACCGCGAGTCCCGCGATGATCAAGGCAAACCCCATTGGTTTTGTTACGTAATGCCCAATCTGGGGCAATTTCTCGATGACCATGAAAAATGTGGCCAGCCCCATCCATGCCAGGTTCATCACCCCGCCGACAAAGCCAAGCGCCATGAACCCCCAGCAACATCCCACGCAGAACGCACCAAGGCCAATCCCCATGCGCAAACCACCCGCAAAGCCCTCACGCCAGTGGCCCAGAAAATACATCATCGGGGAATGACACACGCCATGGCAAATCTCTTTGGTGCGGGTAAACTGGAACGCTCCCACAAGGATCAGCAAGCCCCCTGCCACCCAAGGGCTTTTGGCGATGCCCAGCATATCGATCACGCCGCCAAACAACAGCGCCAGCTGCACCCCGGTGATCAGCGCAGCAAAAGCAACCCAGACGATGAAATACCCCACCAACACGCCCGACCACCCGGCCCGCGTTCCCGTCGCGCTTACCATCAGGTCCTCATAGGCGCGCAGCGTCGGCACCAGCGTCGGCAGCATCATCGCCGCCATCATGATCGCCCACATCCAGAACAGCGGTCCGAAATTTGCCATCGGCATATACATCGGCATGCGCGGGTCCATGGCCGCCATCCGCGCGCCCATTTCACCCGGACGCCCCAGCATATCCACATCCATGTCAATCGCCATTGTATACATCACCCACCACGCCGCCAGAATGGCACCGAAAAAACCAAGCCAGAGGGTGGAGCGCATAATACCGTGCACGGGGGGATTCCTTTTCCTTGCACTTCAAATGCCAGACAATTAGAAAACGGGCAAACATTAAATGTAAGACATATGAAAATTGATCCTGAAAACCCCGCTGATCTATCCGCCCAGATTGCAGCCGCGATCCGGGATGCCATCGTGGCCGGCACGTTGCTGGTGGATGCACGACTGCCGTCGGAGGCCGAACTGGCGGAACAATTCGACGTCTCGCGCCCGACCGTGCGCGAGGCACTCAAACGGCTGGCCGCGCAATCGCTGATCCGCACGCAGCGCGGCGCAACGGGCGGGGCCTTTGTGAACCGGATTTCCTTTCAGGATGCCTATCCCCAGCAAATCACCACCTCGACCCTTTTGTTGTCGATGAATGCCGTCAGCTTCAGCACCGCCTGCGAAGCGCGCTATGCGCTGGAGCGCGCCTGCGCGCCCCTTTCGGCAGAGCGGCGCACGGCGGATCACCTTGCGACCATGCGGGCCGAAATTCACCGCCAAAATCAACCGGGCCTGACGGATGAAGCCTTTTGCGCCTCCGATGTCGCGTTCCATCGTGCACTGGTGGATGGTGCAGGTAATCCGGTGCTGAGCTATCAACTCGCCGGGGCGGTTGAGGCCATGCAACCCTTGATGAACATGATCACCTTCACTGCCCGCGACCGCGCGCGCATTGTCGCTCTGCATACAGACATCGCTGACGCCATTGAACGCGCCGAAGGCGATGCCACTGTCCGCGCCCTTTCGGCATTGGAACAAGAGACTCAACACCTCGCCCAAAGCGTGTTCGCCGCCCGTGCCGGCAAATCCTGAGCCCACAGGTCTCGTGGTATTGGCGCAGGGACTTCCCGCCAGCACATGCCCCGGTCGCTGCCCCTTGCATCGACGCGCATCCCGGCTAGATGCGATACCATGACAGATATTCTCAACCTGATCGGCGCAATACTCACCATCGGATTTGGTCTCTTCGGCTTTCTCGCCCCGCGTTACACCGCCGCCGTGCTTGATCTGGAACCGACCACCTCGACCATGGGGCTATCGGAACTGCGCGCCTCGGTCGGTGGGCTCTTTGTGATGGCCGGCCTCGCTGCCATCTGGCTGGGCGACCCGCTGGCCTATGCGATGATCGGTTTTGCCTTTGCGGGGGCTGCTTTGGGCCGCGTGCTATCGCTGATCTTTGACAAGCCACCTGTGATCAAAGTCCTGATCTTTGGCGGGATCGAGGCGGCGCTGGCCGCGTGGTTCCTGATCGCCAATCTGGGCTGACACCACAGATATTCGTTCACCCGACTGCTTCGAATAGGGCGAATGGAGAGCACAGGGTTGTCCTTGGACTGCATCCATTACCACGCTGCCCACCAGCGCTTTGAGTGCCGACAGAACAGCTTACGATACTACGTTGATTGTGATCTTTCCCGAAGCTGGGTCTTGAGGCCAGTGGGGTACAATTCCAAAGCCCCGCAATCCAGTTGCGCCACATCGTACCAGCGGGCGAGACACTTGTCGCCATTGTCCTCAAAATACTCAATCGGTCCTTCGCTCACATAAGCATCTGCTGGAAATGTGACATCACAAACAAACGCGACCTCATGTCCAACCATACCTTGGTGCATGTAGATATTTTCCAGAACCATTGGGGTACCAACCACTTCGACCACAACACCAAGTTCCTCACGAAACTCTCTGACCAACGCGTCGCGCCAGGTTTCACCGAATTCCACCCGACCGCCCAGTGGTCTGACCCCATCGACAGTGCCATCATCACGGCAAATCTCGCTCGCGAGCAACAGACCGTCACGCCAGACAAGTCCCAAAGCCTTGACCTCTATGTTCTGCCGTGGTCGCCAGATGTTCATTCCTAAATTGTACTGCTCAGGATTGATAAGACAACAGGCCTGTTGCGCGCCACTCGTCCTTAGATTCGACCTGAAACACGACAGCCGCAAAAATTGTCGTGGCCGCGACGCAGAATTTACATTAAAAAAACATCTTTAAACACTGTATTTAAACACTATTATTTCCTTATGCGGCTTGCAGTCCAGTTTCGCCGTAAGATCGTTGCCTCTTGAGATTTGCGAACACTTCGCCTATGTAATCGATGTCCCTCGGGACTATGAACATAAACGCGCTCGTAATAAGCGGATCGGACCCGGGGGCGGTACCCGGCGACTCCACCAAACATCCTTCATTTGGGGATCATGGGGTCGAAACAGGATCGACGAACGTCTAAAGGGGTTTGCTTTGTTTCGGCTGTCTGCCACCGTTATCGGCGAAACATGTACAATTGCAAATGACAATCGTGCTCCAGTAGCGATGGCCGCGTAAGCGGTTTCAGCCACTGAAACTTAACTCCCTGGGTTTAGCGACCTAGGGCGGGGTTCGCAGGCACCTGGCAACAGAAGCCTGCACTTTACACCTCTCCCCCAATGAATTTCTCCTAGAGCAACTTTAGGTTGCATAAATTTACTCTTTATACGCCGATAGGTGGTATTCCACCTGTATAGGCGGGAAAACAAATGCTGAGCAAAACTGAAATCATCCAAAGATGGTATGAAGAGATATGGGTCAAGGGAAACTGGGGTATGATCGACCAGATCTACCGACCTGCGCCTGAAAGTGAATCGCTCATACCGGGTGGTTTGATCGACACGCTCGAAGCACGCGAGTTGGTTACAATTTTCAACAACCTGATCACGGATCAAAAGATCCGGATTGTCCATTGCGTCGCAGACGGTGAGTGGGTTTCTGCTCTGGTTGAGATGTATGGGTTCAAGGCGGGCACTGACAAACCCATCAACATGCGGTGGCTGACCATGGTGCGCCTTGACAAAGAAATTATCGTTGAGAGCTATCCGGCGGTTGATTTCGTGTCGCTTTTTGAACAGCTGGGCCAGTTACCGCCAAACAGTTTTGAGTTGCTGCTCAGCGGTACGGTCCTCAAGTAACGGTTCACAATTGACCCAAAGCATGGCGATGTGTCACATCTAGCACCGAGGCCAGAGCGGTTGGCGATGCGTCCCTTCGCGTAACATCCCGCACCACCATGGCAAGCCATGAAAGTGACGGAAATGACCGCGCCAACACCCATCCAGTTATGCCGGGTCTTTGCCCGTATCGGCGTTTTATCATTTGGGGGACCGGCTGCGCAGATTGCGCTGATGCACCGAACGCTGGTTGAAGAAAACAAATGGCTGTCCGAAGATGTCTTTCTGCGTGCGCTTTCGCTGTGCATGCTCCTGCCCGGACCCGAGGCGATGCAACTCGCAACCTACGCGGGCTGGCGTTTGCACGGTGTGCGAGGTGGGCTGATCGCAGGGCTTTTGTTTGTGCTGCCCGGCGCGGTCGTGATCCTTGCCCTCGCCCTGATTTATGCGACTTTTGGTCAAGTGCCGCTGGTTCAGGCCGCTTTCACCGGGGTTAAAGCGGCCGTCATCGTGATCGTCCTGCAAGCGCTGGTCAAAATATCTGACAAAGCGCTGACCAGCAAAAGTGCATGGGCGCTTGCAGGCGCGGCTTTCGTCTCTTTGTATTTCCTCAGTGTTCCCTACCCGATCATTATCGCAAGCGCCGCCGCTGTCGGGGCTGTCGCAATGAAAACAACAGAACCGCAGGTCATCGACGCAAAACCCAAAGCAACAAATCCCATTTCCACCCTTCTGATCTGGGGCGTCTTGTGGTCCTGTCCGATCATCTTGCTGGCGCTGATGGACCATACGTTCCTGATGCAGATTGCGCTGTTCTTTTCAAAGTTGGCGATTGTGACTTTTGGCGGGGCCTATGCTGTGCTGGCCTATATGACCCAAACTGTGGTGGCAGATTACGGCTGGATTACGACAGGGCAGATGATGGATGCCTTGGGTCTTGCGGAAACCACGCCCGGGCCGCTCATTCTGGTCACGCAATTTGTCGCAATGATTGCCGGGTTCAATGAAAGCGGGCCTCTTTTAGCGCTGGCCGCGGGTGCCGTTGCGCTCTGGGTAACGTTTACTCCCTGCTTTTTATGGATTTTCCTCGCCGGTCCCTATCTGGATGTGATCGCAAACCGCCCGCGCCTGTCGGCCGCGCTCAGGGCCATTACCGCAGCGGTCGTGGGGGTGATCCTAAATCTCGCGGTGTGGTTTTCGATCCATGTGCTGTTTGCGCAGGTCACCACCCTGCCCGGTTTGCAAGCCCCTGCCCCCGTGTTGACATCGCTGGATCTCAAAGCGCTCGGCCTGACGATGCTGGCCACTGTCATTTTGCTGCTGCTCAAGCGCGGTATTGCGGAAACTTTGGGCATATTGGCTCTTGCGGGGCTCGGCCTGAGCCTTCTTTAAGACGACGCACGCATTGACGCAGACACCTCTTTTATCCCCGGAGGAATCGGCTATGCTTGCAACAGAAGAATTCTTTGCTTCAAGGAATAAGATGACCCGCTCCATTGATTACGGCAACTTGATGCACGAGGCCATGCGTGGCCTGATCCGTAAAGTGCTGCTGGATGTGTGCGATAACGGCCTGCCGGGGGAGCATCATTTTTTCATCACCTTCGACACCGGGCACCCCGATGCAGAACTGGCCGATTGGTTGTTTGACCGCTACCCTGGCGAAATGACGGTGGTGATGCAGCATTGGTATGACAACCTAGAGGTGACCGACGAAGGGTTTTCCGTCACGCTGAATTTTGGCGATGCGCCAGAGCCACTGTATATTCCCTATGACGCAATCAAGACGTTCGTTGATCCGTCGGTTGAATTCGGGCTGCGTTTTGAGACGCAAAGTGATGAGGACGAAGAGGCAGCGCAGTCACAATTGCCCGCCACATCGCAGGTTGAAAAACCTGACACGGCGAAAGCAGAAACTGACGATGGCACCAAAGATGCTGAGATCGTATCACTGGACAGTTTCCGCAAGTAGGCGCGCGCTACTCGCGTTTCAAAAGGGTTGAAACCGTCCGTTGGATTTCACCGTCCCGAATGGACTGGAACTCCAGCATTAGTCCGCGTGAGGCCAGCGACCGGTCAAACTGCTGAATTTCATAGCCCCCGTCTTCGGTAACATACATTGAGTAAACACTCAGCGTTTCTCCGACGATCCGTCCCCAGACGTAGGGTTCGCCCTTCATCGGATCAAGCTGCGCTGTATGTCCGAAAACGTTGCGCTTCATGGCTGAGGCGAAGACCCCGGGGCGCGCGCTCGGTACGAAATCAATGGTATAGGCTTTTTCTTTGGCGGTGCCATCTTTGCGATAGGTTGTCGACTTCCAATAGACCCGAAACCCTTCTTTGGTTTCAGATATCTGAACACTCATATCCCGCGGTCGCGTTGAACCATCAGCGGATTGGACATCAGCGGACCCGACAAAGCTCCCGACAAACCGCGAAATATCAGCAGTTGCGGAAGAGGCCGCGATCAACAGGCACATGATCAATGCCGTACAGGCAAAACCCCAACGACACTGCAAGAATTGGCGGTTCATATGAAATCCTCCAAGGCTGGACCCTCTTCGCTGCTTGAGTCTAGCCCAAGCGGTAGCTGCAAGATATCAGATAATGCCTTTGGATGGTCAAACAATGGCTATGGCTGTCCGCAGTGCTGTTGCACGATACGGTCGGCACCGCTAAACCGCATAGAAAGCCAGTGTAACGGAGCGCAGAATGACCCAAACCCGCACAGAAACCGATAGTTTTGGCCCGCTTGAGGTCCCTGCCGACAAATACTGGGGTGCTCAGACGCAGCGGTCGATCATCAACTTTCCCATTGGATGGGAAAAACAACCCGTCGCGATCGTCCGCGCCCTGGGGGTGATCAAACAGGCCTGTGCGCAGGCAAATCTTGAGCTGGGCAAACTGGATGATGCACGCGGTGACGCGATCATTCAGGCCGCAAGCGAAGTGGTGGCGGGCAAGTTTGACGACAATTTCCCGCTTGTCGTGTGGCAGACCGGGTCCGGGACCCAGTCGAACATGAACGCCAATGAGGTCATCGCCAACCGCGCGATTGAAATCATGGGCGGGGAAATCGGCTCCAAAGACCCCGTTCATCCGAATGATCACTGTAACATGGGGCAATCGTCAAACGATACCTTCCCCACGGCCATGCATATTTCTGCAGCCATGACGGCCCGCGACGTTCTGTTGCCGGGGTTGGAAAAACTGCATGCCGCTCTTGAAGTCAAAATCGCAGAATTCGACGGGATCATCAAAATCGGGCGCACGCATACGCAGGACGCGACCCCTCTGACCCTCAGTCAGGAATTCTCGGGCTATGCGCATCAGGTTGCCATGGGAATCCAGCGTGTCAAGGATGCCTTGGGTCGGATTTATGAGCTTGCACAGGGGGGTACGGCCGTGGGCACTGGTCTGAACACGCCTGTGGGTTGGGATGTGATGGTCGCCAAGAACATGGCCGACATCACGGGGCTGCCGTTCATCACCGCGCCGAACAAATTCGAGGCGCTCGCCGCGCATGATGCCATGGTTGAAATATCGGGTGCGCTGAAGGTCGTTGCCGCGAGCCTGTTCAAAATTGCCAATGACATCCGGTTTCTGGGGTCAGGACCGCGGTGCGGTCTGGGTGAACTGGTGCTGCCCGAAAACGAACCCGGCTCTTCCATCATGCCCGGCAAGGTCAACCCGACGCAGTGCGAAGCCCTGACGCAGGTTTGCGCGCATGTCTTCGGCAATGACGCAGCCGTTGGGTTCGCCGGCTCGCAAGGGCATTTCGAATTGAATGTGTATAAACCGATGATGGCGTATAACGTCCTGCAATCCATGCAGCTGTTGGGGGATGCAGCATCAACCTTTACGGACAACCTCATTGACGGGCTGACAGCGGATGCGGACCGCATCGAGCGCCTGATGCGCGAAAGCCTGATGCTCGTCACAGCTCTGGCCCCGGAAATCGGCTATGACAACGCCACCAAAGTCGCCAAGACAGCGCATAAAAACGGCACGACCCTCAAGGAAGAAGCCATTGCGCTGGGTTTTGTCGACGCAGAAACCTTCGAACGCGTTGTGCGTCCGGAAAACATGATTGGACCCAAATGATCACGCCCGTTAACCTCAACAAGGTCAAGAAAGAACGCAATCGCGCATCGCGCAAGGCACGGGCTGATGAAAACGCTGTCAATTTCGGCCAGAGCAAATCACAAAAAGAACTGTTGAAAGCAAAGGCCGACAAGATCGCGCGCAACCTGGACGCCCATAAGCGAGAAACATGAGCGGGCGGCCGGTCAAACACTCGGTGACCCTGAAAGGTCACCGAACGTCCATATCGCTTGAAGACGCGTTCTGGATGGAACTGCGGCGTATTTCGGCAGAAACCAACAAACCAATCAATGCCTTAGTAGCCGACATTGATGTGAAACGCGGGACCAGACTTGGGCTGGCCTCCGCGATCCGGGTGTTTGTTCTCGAAGATTTAAAGGCGCAGCTTGAGCGCGCTCAGATGGACGCCTGATAGATCTTGTCGATGTTGCTGCCCAATGCGGCACCAAACTCAGCATCTGTCATCTTGACGTTCAGACCTTCGCTCAGCGCTCTGCTGAAGCTCGCGATCATATGCGTGTTTTCTGAGAGTTTCGCCGATGCGACATCCGTTGAATACCCCCCCGACAGGGCAACAACACGCAACACGCGCGGGTGCTGCGCAAGCCCATCATAGAGGCCCGGTTGGTCCGGCAATGTCAGTTTCAGCATCACATCCACACCATCATCCAACGCATCAAGATGCTTTGCGATCTCCGCCTCCAAAAGCGTCTCGGCTTCAGCTTTGGTCTCTGAGTGGATGTTAACTTCCGGCTCAAGGATCGGCACAAGACCTGCTGCAAGCACAGTCTGGGCCACCTCGAATTGCTGGGCCACAATTGCCGCGACCCCTTCAGCATTTGCCTCATTGATTACGGAACGCTCTTTTGTTCCGAACACGCCTTTGCCTTTGGCAGTGGCCAGCACCTCGTTGAGACCCGGCATCGGTTTGAGCATCTGCACACCGTTCGCCTGCTCTTCCAGACCTTTGTCGATCTTGAGGAAGGGAACAATACCCCGGCTGTTCCAAAGCAGTTCCGCGACGGGCGTGCCGTTAATTTCATCATGCATCGTGCGCTCAAACAGGATGGCACCGATGATCTTGGCATTGGTAAAGTCATCCGCAAGAATAATCCGCGCGCGCATATCATGCATCGCCTTGAACATCGCCTCGTCACCCTCATAATCCGTGGGTTCAACGCCATACAGGCTCAGCGCTTTTGGCGTGGACCCGCCAGATTGGTCCAGCGCGGCAACAAAGCCCGCGCCCGATTTCATTTGTTCACGCATCTTACTGTGGTCTGACATTCCTACCTCTTCCTATGATTCCGAACGATCACCCGTCCTTAAATCAAGCTGTCAAAAGATGATATATGTTAGCGCCGGACAAGCCGCAGCCCATTGCGCCCCTGAGGCGTCACGGCACGCAATTCAGCCCAGAGTCGCCAAAGCCGGGAACCGTTCAAGAAGCCACCAGGAAAACGTTGTGAACGCACCAGTGACCATCGCAACGCCGACCACAAGCAGCAGCCCACCCATCACGCGCTCTATCATCTTCATATGGCGCTTGAGCCGGTCCATGACCCCCATCGCGCGTGTGATGAACATGGCGGCCAGCAGAAAGGGGATGCCCAAGCCCGCCGCATAAACCCCCAAAAGCAATGTCCCACGGGTCACAGAGGCCTCGGAGGCCGCCAGCGACAGGATCGCGCCCAGTTGCGGGCCAATGCAAGGCGTCCAGCCAAAGGCAAACGCCAGCCCCAGCACATAGGCCCCAAAGCTTGAGCCGCCCTTGTCCCCGGCATCCATGCGCGCCTCTCTGTCGAGAAAGGGGATCCGCAATATACCAAGGAAATGCAGCCCAAAGATGATGATGACAATGCCTGAAATACGGGCAAACAGTATTTGGTTCTGTAGGAAAAAGGCGCCAAAGGCCGAGGCCGTAAAGCCCAGAATCAGAAACACCGTGCTCAGGCCCATCACAAAGAACAAGGCCGCGATTATGGCGCGTCGCCGCGCTGCACCCTCTCCGCTCATTTCATTCAGGCTGACACCGCTCATATACGCAAGATAAGGCGGGACGATTGGCAGGACACAGGGGCTGAGAAAGCTGATTATTCCCGCGAGTAGCGCCACCGTCATGGCAGGCAACAGGCCCGCATCAATGATTTCAATTCCGAACATAAGCTTCCCTTAGCCTATCCAAACGATAGCGTCACCCCGCCCCCGGTCACAACCTTGTGGACAGGACGAAACATCGCGCCTATCTGAGCGGTATGACAAAAGACTTAAACGTACTGGACGCCACTGGTCTGCTGTGCCCCTTGCCTGTTCTCAAGGCGCGCAAAAGACTGCAATCGTTAACGTCGGGCGAGATGCTGACGATGCACGCGGATGATCCCGCGGCAATTGTCGATGTGCCCCATTTTTGCAGCGAGACAGGGCATCACCTTGTGTCAAGCGAACTGGATGGGCCGGTGCAGGTCTATGTCATCCGCAAAAAGTGAGGTGACATAGAAAAAGCGCGCCCACTTGGGACGCGCTTTTTGAGTTTCCGGCGATGGGAAGCCTTTAGCCCCCGATCGACCACCACCCGCGCCGCTTGGGCTTGGCTGGCTCAGGCGCGGCCTCGGCCGCCACTGGTTCAGGCTCAGCACCTGCGGGTTCCGGTGCAGGAGCCGCGGGCGCTGGCTCTTCTGCCACGGGCGCAGACTCGACTTCCGGCGCCACGGGCGCGGCATCCGCGTCTGGTGCAGCTTCAACCGGATCGGCCTTTTTGGCCCGGCTGGCCCGTTTGCGCTTTGGTTTTGCAGGGGCTTCTTCAGTTGCCTCGGCGGGTTCAGCCTCTTCCACTGGTGCGGCGGTTTCCGTCTTCACCACTGCTTCTGGAGCATCCTCTGCAACGACTTCAACCTTAGGTTTACGCGTGCGTGACCGTGTTCTTTTCGGTTTCGCGGGTGTTTCTTCCTGCTCTGCGGCAGCGGCTGGTGCGTCATCGGTTTTCGCAGCAGACGCCTCTACAGGGCTTTCAGGTGTTGGCTCTGCTTCCTTTGGAGCCTCAGCAGTCGGGGCATCGGACGCCTCCGCATTAGTCTCATCGGATGCGGTCTGCGCCTCACCATTGCCGTTCTTGTTGCGACGCCGACGACGCCGACGACGGCGTTTGGGCCGATCCTCGCCATCATTCTCGACGTTATTCTCCGTATTTGGCGTCTCTACAGCATGTTCGGCAACCTCTGCCGGGATCTCTTCGTCATCTGCATCCACCTGATCCATCAAGGAAGTATCAACAGAAACAACATGTTGCGCAGCAACCGGCACAACCCGTGTGGCCGTCTTGAACTTTTCAAGGCTGAAATCAGGGCTGACCAGCATGGGGTCGCCTTCGATCCGCACCGACAGCCCATATCGCGCTTCGATATGCGCAATGTGTTCCCGCTTCTGGTTCATGAGGAAATTGGCAATGCCAACGGGTGCCTTGATCAGCACTTCACGGGACCGCTTGCGCGTGCCCTCTTCTTCGATCTGACGCAGGATAGAAAGTGCAAGGCTATCATCAGACCGGATCAGACCGGTACCATGACAGGCCTGACACGGCTGCGTTGTTGCCTCGATCATGCCGGGGCGCAGACGCTGGCGCGACATTTCCATGAGACCAAAGCCAGAGATACGACCGACCTGAATGCGCGCGCGATCCGTCTTGAGCTTGTCTTTCATGCGCTTTTCGACGGCCGCATTGTTCTTGCGCTCGTCCATATCGATGTAGTCGATCACGATCAGGCCCGCGAGATCCCGCAGGCGCAACTGGCGCGCCACTTCGTCCGAGGCCTCGAGGTTGGTCTTGAGCGCAGTCTGTTCGATCGACCCCTCTTTGGTCGCGCGACCAGAGTTCACATCGACCGCCACCAAGGCCTCGGTCACACCGATCACGATATAGCCCCCTGACGGAAGCTGCACAGTCGGGTTGAACATCGACGCCAGATAGCTTTCGACCTGATAGCGCGCGAAAAGCGGCAGGCCTTCGGTGTAAAGTTTCACGTTTTTCGCATGAGACGGCATGATCATTTTCATGAAGTCCTTGGCAATGCGATAGCCCCGCTCACCTTCGACAAAAACCTCGTCAATCTCGCGGTTATAAAGATCGCGGATCGAGCGTTTGATCAGATCGCCCTCTTCATAAATTTTGGCAGGTGCAACGGATTTCAGCGTCAGCTCGCGGATTTGTTCCCACAGGCGTTGCAGATATTCGTAGTCGCGTTTGATCTCGGCCTTGGTGCGTTTAGCCCCGGCGGTGCGCACGATGAGACCCGCGCCTTGCGGCACTTCGATCTCATTTGCGATCTCCTTGAGCTTCTTGCGGTCTGCGGCATTCGTGATCTTGCGCGAAATACCACCGCCGCGCGCCGTGTTGGGCATCAGGACACAATAGCGCCCTGCGAGGCTGAGGTATGTGGTCAGGGCCGCGCCCTTGTTGCCGCGCTCTTCCTTGACGACCTGCACCAGCAAAATCTGGCGGACCTTGATGACCTCCTGAATTTTATAACGCCGTGGGCGGGGCTTGCGCACGGGACGGATGTCCTCGTGATCATCGTCATCCGCGACAGACTCGATGGTATCGTCTTTGGAGGATGCGTCAGGTTTGCGCGGCGCATCGTCGTCGTCATCATCGTCGCCATCTTCAGACGCGGTATCGTCTTCCGAGGCATCCTCAGACGCTGCTTGTGCGACGTGATCATCGGACGCGTCAGCCGTCTGCGCAGCCTCCGCGCTTGCATCATCGCCTTCGGGCTCTTCGACAGGTGTCTCGGCGACCCGCTCCATCGGAGAGGACCCCTCTTCGCTGTCATCCAGATCAATGGTTTCCATCCCGCCGATCTGATCGGATTCCACGTCCTTTGTCGCGACCGCGTCCTCTGACGTGGTGTCTTCGGCCTTGGCCTTTGTCCGACTGCGCGATCTGCGGCGCTTGGGCTTTTCGTCCTCGTCTTCCTTGGCCTTTTGCGCTTCGGCATAGGCACGTTCTTCTTCCATCAGGGCCTGACGGTCAGCGACGGGGATTTGATAGTAATCGGGGTGTATCTCCGAAAATGCGAGAAAACCGTGGCGGTTCCCCCCATACTCCACAAAGGCCGCCTGCAAGGACGGCTCGACCCGTGTTACTTTTGCGAGATAGATGTTGCCAGCAAGCTGGCGTTTGTTTTCGGATTCAAAATCGAACTCTTCAACCTTGTTTCCATCCACCACCACAACGCGGGTTTCTTCCGCGTGGGTGGCATCGATAAGCATTTTCTTAGCCATATTTCCAAATTGCATAGCCGCGACCGCACAGCCCCCGGGGGAGCGTTGCAATGGGGGGTATGTCTTGTCAGGGCGATCTGAGACGCACTGCATGGCCGGGCCTTTGAGGCCCTTGCCGATCTGCTCAATGCATTTGCGCGCGTCATCGCGTTTCTTCTCCGACACGGGCACGTTTTACGGCCTCGCATCCATTTTTTACTGCGCAATCCAGGTTGTAAACCCAATAATACGTCAGCGGTTCCTTAACCGTTTCCGGTCCAATCGGTCTGCCGTGGGGTGCATGAGCTGTGTCAAACCGCGCCCGCGACAGCGAATCTCTCTGTAGAAATCGAACCATAACTGTTCACTTCTCTACAGTGCTAGATAATGCCACATGCCTGAAAAACACAATGGTCAATCGACAATAACCTGCCTCAACCCTGAATTGAATCGCATAAACCGCTGCTTTTGCTCACCAAATACCAGCATTTAAAGGTAATCCGAGCGCTGCAGACCATATTTCGCCATTTTTTCGTTCAGCGTGCGTCTGGGCAGGCATAGTTCATCCATCACACTCGCGATGGAGCCGCGATGACGGCGCATGGTATTGTCGATCAGCATCCGTTCAAAGGCTTCGACGTATTCTTTCAGCGGTTTGCCTTCGGTCGTCATCACAGGCTGCATGTCTTCATGATCGTTCATCAGCAGCGATGATATGGTCCCTGCCCCGCGCCGTGACTGCAGCACCGCGCGTTCCGCGAGGTTGATCAGTTGGCGCACATTGCCCGGCCAGGGCGCTTGCAACAGCTGCGCGGCCTCCTGTGCCGTCACCTGCGGTGTTTCGCAGCCGTATTCTTCGGCAAACTGTTCGCTCAGACGGGTGAACAGGGTGAGGATATCTTCGCCCCGCATACGCAGCGGGGGCACGGTGATGCGCAAGGCCGCGATGCGGTAGAACAGATCAGAGCGCAAGGCATCCTCGGAAGTGCGCCCTGCTTCCTGAAGGTTCGAGATCGCCACGAGGCGCGTCTCCGCCGGGGTGCCCTGTTCGTTTATCACACTGAGCAAGCGCGCTTGCATCGTTTCTGACAAGGCCTCGATGTCTTCCAGCACCAGCGTGCCACCGCGTGCCTCTTCCATGGCCGGCAGTTGCGCATCTTCGGGCATCATCGGACCGAACAACCGTTTTGCCAACGCATCCTCTTCAAACGCGCTGCAGCTGACCAGAACGAACTTCTTGCCCGCACGGCTGCCGACCGCATGCAAGGCATGGGCCACCAGCGTTTTACCGGTTCCGGTTTCACCATCGATCAACACATGGCCATCCGCCTGCCCCAGATCGAGGATATCTTCGCGCAGCCGCTCCATCACAGGGCTTTGCCCGATGAGCTTGCTCATCAACTGGGTGCCGTCGGAAAGTTCCCGCCGCAATGCGCGGTTGTCCATCACCAGACGGCGCGCACCTGTCGCCTTTTTGGCCAGGTCCGACATCCGGTCCGGGTTGAACGGTTTTTCCAGAAAATCAAAGGCGCCGACGCGCATGGCCTCCACAGCCATCGGCACATCGCCATGCCCCGTAATCATGATCACCGGCAATGCGGAATCATTGCCCATCAGTTTTTTGAGAAATTGCATCCCATCCATGCCCGGCATCCGGATGTCCGAAATCACAATCCCCGGGTATTCCGGCCCGAGCACTTTCAACGCATCCTCGGCACTGCCGAAGGTTTCCGTGTCATAGCCCGAGAGGGCCAGCCACTGGCTGATGGATTGGCGCATGTCCTGTTCGTCATCGACTATCGCGATTTTCATGGCTTGTGTCATTGTCTACTCCGCCGCTTGTTTCGCTGGTTCGCCGCTTAGGATCGGCAACTGCATTTCAAACACCGCGCCACCCTGCTGGCCATTGCGCGCTGTCAGTCTTCCACCAAGGTCTGTCACGATCTGGGACGAGATAGCAAGCCCAAGCCCGACACCATCCCCCGGCTGTTTGGTCGTATAAAAGGGCTCAAAAAGAGCATCGAGGTCTTCAATTCCCGGCCCGTTGTCACGCACCGTCAGCGTCGCCGTTTCCCCGGCAGACAGGATGATGTCCACCTTTGGCGCTGCGGCTGATTTGGTGGCGTCAATGGCATTGCGCAAGAGGTTCACCATCACCTGTTCAATGCGCAGCCGGTCGCCCATGACCTCAACCGGATCATCGGGCAAAATTCGGGTGATCTGTACCTGCCTTTGGCGCAATTGCGGCTCCATCATGGCGAGGCTTGAGGCAAGCGCATCGCCCATGGGGACTGGCGCGAACGCCTCCTGCCCCTTGCGCGCGTAGGACTTCAGCTGGCGCGTGATGCCCCCCATCCGCTCAATCAGATCGTCAATGCGCCCAAAGGAGGAGAGCGCCTCTTCGTGGCGGTTGCGCCGCAGCAACAAACGCGCTCCGGCAAGGTACGTTTTCATCGCGGCAAGAGGTTGATTTAGTTCGTGACTGACCGCCGCTGACATCTCACCCAGTGCGGCCAGTTTGCTTGACTGTTCAAGGGTCTGTTCAGCAACGGCAAGCGTCTCCTGCACCCTTTTACGCTCGGCAATTTCTCGCTGCAACGCCGCGTTGAGCGACCTCAATTCGGCAGATTCCCGCTGGAAAAGCGCCATGCGCAAGGCGGTGCGCCGGCTGAGCGCATAGAAGGTCAAAGCGAGCAGAATCGCAAATCCCATGATCTCCAGTGCCAGCACACCATTCACGCGTTCGCGCACTGACGCATAGGTGGTATAGCTGGTCATGCGCCAACCGCGGAACGGTATCCGTGTTTCCAGACGCATCACGGCCTCGCCCTGCAGATAGGCATCAGGCGGCAGCGCGGTCCAGTCTGCGGTGGCCTGTATGGCGCGCTGGATGGCGTTCTGGGGCGTTTGCCGGGCCAGCGCTTCTTCTTCGGTGCGCCCTCGCCAGCGCGGTTCTGTGGTCAGGATAATGGTGCCCGTGCTGTCTGTCACGATCACCGCATCCGATATCCCGGCCCACGCCCGGCCGAATTTTTGCAAATCGACCTCAACGAGGATTACGCCGGACACATCCGAGCCCGACTGCACCCTGCGCGAATAGAAAAATCCGTAGCCCCCCTCTTCGCGCTCTGCGACGGTGAATACGGTGCCGCTGGCGCGGATGGCATCAATGAAATAGGCTTCTGAGCGGTGCATCGAGCCAAGACGGTTACGGTCGGTCGCCGCAACCGTCCGCCCGTCAATATCCAGCAACATCAAAGAGGCCGCGCCGATCTCTTCGACAAAAGAGATCAGCCGCCGTGTAGACGCGGTATAATCGGCAGAGTTCAGCGCGCCGATCAGCTCAGGGTCGCGCGCCAGCAGTTGCGGCACGATGGCGTTCTGGCGCAACTCGGACAGCAAGTTCCCACTATAGAGCGCGAGCCTCAGTTCGGCACGGTCGCGGGTCGTGTCGGTGAAGCGGTCGGTCAGCAGCTTGTTGGTGACAGAAACGACCGTCACCGCCAGCGCGAGCAAAATGCCCACAGCCATGCGCACCCGCCATGAGCTGATGGGGCTCGGCTCTTTTGATTGAAGCTCACCTTCCATTCAGTGAGCTTACGCCAAAGGCGCCTGTCGGCTCAAGTCACACAGCCGCCAGCGCGCCTGCCAATGCGCGGAAGAGCGCTTGCCCATCTGTCCCGCCATGTCTGGCATCCGCCGCCCGCTCCGGGTGCGGCATCATGCCCAGAACCCGCCGGTTCGACGACAGGATACCGGCAATATCGGCCTTGGCACCGTTGGGCGTGTCCTCATAGGTAAAGGCCACACGGTCTTCGCCCTGAAGGCGCGCGATTGTCTCATCATCGGCAAAGTAATTGCCGTCGTGATGGGCGATTGGAATATTGATGGTATCCCCGGCATTGTACCCTTCGGTAAAAGGCGATGCGGATGTCTCAACCTTGAGCGCGACCGTCTTGCAGATGTATTTCAACCCGGCATTGCGCAGCAACGCGCCCGGTAACAACCCGGTTTCGGTGAGCACCTGAAACCCATTGCAGATGCCGATCACATAGCCGCCCCGATCGGCATGCGCGGCGACAGATTTGCAAATCGGAGAATTTGCAGCAATCGCGCCACAACGCAGGTAGTCCCCAAAGGAAAACCCACCGGGAATGCCGATCATATCCACACCCTGCGGCAGGTCGGTATCTTTGTGCCAGACTTTGGTCACTTTTGCACCGGCAGCTTCAAAAGCAACGGCAAGATCGCGATCACAATTGGACCCGGGAAAGACAATGACCGCCGCGTGCATCAGGACATCTCCACCGAGTAGGATTCGATCACCGTATTGGCGAGCAGTTTTTCGCACATCGCCTTCACGTCTTCTTCCGTCGCGCCATCGGCCAGATCAAGTTCAATAACCTTGCCCTGTCGCACGCCATTGATCCCCGCGAACCCCATGGCCCCCAAAGCGTGGCGCACGGCTTCACCCTGCGGGTCCAGCACACCGTTTTTCAGCATAACATGTACTCGTGCTTTCATGTCTTGTCCTTCTGCGCGCCCCGGACGCTCTGTTTTTTGTTCGATGTTAGTTGATGAGAGTTGGCTTTGTCATCGGCGTGGCCTTTTTCGGCATTACACCAAGACGCTCGGCCACTTCCGTATAGGCATCGGCCAGATCGCCCAGATCGCGCCGGAACACGTCCTTATCCAGTTTGCGACCGGATTCGATGTCCCACAAACGGCAACTGTCCGGGCTGATCTCATCTGCAACGACAAGACGCTGGAAATCTCCGTCATAAACGCGACCCACTTCAATCTTGAAGTCCACCAGCCGGATCCCGACCCCAAACATCAAGCCTGACAGGAAATCATTCACCCGCAGCGCAAGGCTGAGCATGTCGTCCATATCCTGCTGGCTCGCCCAGCCAAAGGCTGCGATATGCTCTTCGCTCACCAATGGGTCGCCCAGCTTGTCATCTTTGTAGCAGTATTCAACGATGGGCCTTGGCAACTGAACGCCCTCTTCCAGCCCAAGACGCTTTGACATGGTACCAGCAGCATAGTTGCGCACGATAATTTCGAGCGGAATGATATCAACGCTGCGCACAAGCTGTTCGCGCATGTTCAGTCGTTTGATGAAATGCGTCGGCACGCCAATATGGCCGAGACCCGTCATGAAAAATTCAGACAAACGGTTGTTCAGCACCCCTTTGCCTTCGATCACGGCCTTCTTTTCCGCATTGAATGCAGTCGCATCATCCTTGAAGTACTGCACGATCGTGCCCGGTTCCGGGCCTTCATACAGAATTTTAGCTTTGCCTTCGTAGATTTTCTTGCGCCGGGCCATGGGCGTCCTTTCAAGACTGAGCCCTGAGGATCAGGGGCTTATCTGCGCCTGTCTTAGTGGAACGCCCGCGTCGCTGCAAGCCGAGGCATCTTGCGTAACGGCTTGCGAACTCGCATATCTAAGACGGAAACAGCCACGCCACCAGGAGACAGGCCCATGACAACATTCGATGACCGCGAAAATGCGTTTGAAAACAAATATGCCCATGATGCAGAGATGCAGTTCAAGGCAGAGGCGCGGCGCAACAAGCTGCTGGGTCTTTGGGCGGCAGAACTTCTGGGCAAAACCGGCTCTGATGCGGATGACTACGCCAAAGAGGTCGTGAAATCCGATTTCGAAGAAGCCGGTGACGAAGATGTCTACCGCAAGGTGTCAGGCGATCTTGGCAACAAGGCGGATGAGGCCACGATTCGCGCGCAGATGGCGTCCCTGATGGTCGAGGCCAAGCGTCAGTTGATGGCAAGCGAATAACAAAGCCCCCGGCTCAGCCCTCATGTGTCGCCTGCCCGGCGGCACATTCACTTTCTCACAGGCGCGACAACACGTTCAAATTCCCTTAATTATTTCATGAAAATAATGAGAATTATGAATTTGCTACATAATGCCACCTGTGACATGACGCATTCCTACGATGACGGAGCGTGATCATGCCCAACCCTTTCAGCGACCTTCTCGAAACAAACGGCGTATTGCTTGCCGATGGCGCGACCGGCACGAATCTTTTCAACATGGGACTGATGTCTGGCGACGCCCCGGAGTTGTGGAACACGCAAGAGCCACAAAAAATCAAAACGCTGTACAAAGGCGCGGTTGATGCAGGCAGCGATCTGTTTCTGACAAATTCGTTCGGGGCCAACGCCTCGCGCCTGAAACTGCACAACGCAGAAAAGCGCGTTCATGAGTTGAGCCGTGTCGCTGCCGAGATCGGACGCGAGGTTGCGGATACCGCCGGGCGCACTGTGATTGTCGCAGGCTCCGTCGGACCGACCGGCGAAATCATGGAGCCTGTTGGTACGCTCAGCCATGCGCTGGCGGTCGAGATGTTTCACGAAACCGCAGACGGTCTCAAGGCAGGCGGTGCGGATATTGGATGGCTCGAAACGATCAGCGCGCCTGAAGAATACCGCGCCGCAGCCGAAGGGTTCGCGCTGGCCGGGCTGGACTGGTGCGGCACGATGAGCTTTGACACCGCCGGGCGCACCATGATGGGGCTGACCAGCGCCGATATGGTCAAAATGGTCAATGATCTGGGCGATCATGCGCCGCTGGCTTTTGGCGCGAATTGTGGCACTGGCGCTTCTGATCTTTTGCGCACGATTCTGGGATTCGCTGCGCAAGGCCCCGAACGCCCCGTCATTGCCAAGGGCAACGCAGGCATTCCCAAATATGTCGACGGTCATATTCATTACGACGGCACCCCGGAACTGATGGCGGATTACGCGGTAATGGCGCGCGCGAGCGGTGCGCGGATCATCGGCGGATGCTGCGGCACCATGCCGGAGCATCTGCGCCACATGCGCGAAGCGCTGGATACACGAACCATGGATCATCCCCCGGCGTTAGAAGAAATCGTGGACCGATTGGGCGCATTCTCCTCTGCCGCAGACGGAACCGATAAGGAAAACACACCGGCACGCCGCGCAACGCGAAGAAGCAGACGCGCCAGCTAATTCCCGTATTCCGACCAGATTGCCGCCGCACACGATGCACATACCGCGTGACACTTTCGCGTGCGCGCGTCGCACTCCGCTTTCACCGTGTCGCAATCCGGACAGTGCGCAGCCCCGGTTCAAGCGAAAGATGGTCCAAAGTGACGCACCCATTGTGCCTCTGGTAAAGGAACGATCATGTCGGATGAAGACGAAATCATTCTGTCGGAACTGGACGATGAAGAACTGGTCCAGCAGATGTTTGACGACCTCTATGATGGCCTCAAAGAGGAAATAGAAGAAAGCGTCAACATCCTGCTGGAACGTGAATGGCAGCCCTATGATATTTTGACAAAGGCCTTGGTCGGCGGCATGACAATCGTCGGTGCTGATTTCCGGGACGGCATTCTTTTTGTACCTGAGGTTCTGCTCGCCGCAAACGCTATGAAAGGCGGCATGGCAATTCTCAAACCGCTGCTGGCCGAAACGGGGGCCCCGCGCGTGGGCAAGATGGTCATTGGCACGGTCAAGGGCGACATCCATGACATCGGCAAGAACCTTGTCGGCATGATGATGGAAGGCGCGGGTTTTGAGGTCGTCGATCTGGGAATCAACAACCCCGTTGAATCCTACATGGAAGCGCTGGAGAAAGAGCAACCCGAGATCCTTGGCATGTCCGCCCTCCTCACCACCACGATGCCCTATATGAAAGTGGTTATTGATACGATGGTCGAGAAAGGCGTGCGTGATGACTACATCGTGCTGGTGGGTGGCGCGCCGCTGAACGAAGAATTCGGCAAGGCCATCGGCGCAGATGCCTATTGCCGTGATGCAGCCGTGGCCGTGGAAACGGCAAAAGAATGGGTTGGGCGTAAACACAATCAAAAATCGGCCTGAAACACGCCGCGCCCGGTCGGAGATCTGTGTGAGGCATGGAGATGACGGATCTGAATGACCAGCAGCTAACCGAAGACGGGTTGGACATGGCGCATCAGACAGGGCGCGTTCTGTTGATTGCCTGCGGGGCTTTGGCGCGCGAAATTCTGGACCTCAAGGCGGCAAACGGTTGGACCCATCTGGATCTGACCTGCCTGCCCGCCAATCTGCATCTTTACCCTGACAAGATAACGGCGGCGGTGCGCGACGCCGTTGCAAAACACAGGAAAGACTATAGCGACATTTTCGTCGTCTATGCCGATTGCGGCACCGGCGGACAGTTGCAATCGGCCTGCGACGCCTTGGGGGTCGAGATGATATCAGGTCCGCATTGCTACAGCTTTTTCGAAGGCAACGCGCACTTTGCCGAAGCGGCAGAGCATGAGATCACAACCTTTTATCTGACCGATTTTCTGGTCCGTCAGTTCGACGCTTTCGTGATCCGGCCGATGGGCCTCGACCGCCACCCAGAGCTGCGCGATATGTATTTCGCACATTACGAAAAACTGGTCTATCAGGCGCAGACCGACGATCCCGCACTGACCGAGAAAGCGGAACGCTGCGCCGAACGGCTTGGACTGACTTTCGAGCGGCGATTTACCGGCTATGGGGACCTATCGACCGCGTTGGCCAGATTGTAGCGGGGCGTCTACGCGGATTTGGCGGCGACGTCCCTGATCCGCTCGATCATGGCGCGCAGACCGTTTGAACGCTGCGCGGACAGGTGGTCGTTCAACCCCAAACGCCCCATCTCAGCGCGCGCGTCAATGGCCACCACCTCGCTCAGCGGCGCCCCGCAATAGAGCTTGCGCAAAACGGCAATCAGGCCGTTCACGATCATCGCATCACTCTCGCCCTCAAACTGCATCACACCATCTTCGGGCGTCACATGCAGCCAGACCTGACTGGCGCAGCCCTCAACCTTTGTGGCAGGCACCTTGAGTGCGGCATCAAGAGGCGCCATCGATTTGCCTTCTTCGATGACGAGACGATAGCGATCTTCCCAATCGTCGAGAAATTCAAAATCTTCGACCAATTCTTCGAATGCAGCCTGTGCCATGACGGGTCTCCTGTCTTTTGACGTCACAGGTAAGTCGGCACCGCGCAAAGGTAAAGGTCCCAGCCTCTGATGGACACTTTTCATCAGCCCGCAGATAGTCTAGGTCAAAGGGAACAGAAAACGTAATTGGCGAACGCATGCGTATAACAATCCCCGCTTTGTTGGTAAGTGCTGTCTTTCTCGCCGGATGCGGCAGTTCGGCCAACCCCATGAATTGGTTTGGAAATGACGCACCGGATGAAAGCGTTCTGGAGCCGATCGACGCGGCAAATCCGCTGATCCCGGAAAGCGACGGCGTTTTCCAGAACAGGCGCAATCAGATTGCGATCTATCCCGGAACAACGATCGACGCGATTGCGGACCTGACGCTGGAACGCGTCCCCGGCGGGGTGCTGATCCGTGCGACCGGGCTTGCATCGACCCAAGGCCCCTTCAACGCACGGCTGACGCCCAGCAATGAAGACGAATTGCCCGAAGATGGCGTACTGACCTACCAGCTTCAGGCGCAGTACACGCAGATTGCAGGCGGCACGCCGGAAACCCGCGAAGTCACCGTCGCGCGCACGCTCACGGATCAGGAATTGTCAGGGACGCGCACGATCCGGGTTGAAGGTCTGCAAAACGCATTGGAGCGGCGACGCTGAGCGTGTGATCATGCGTCGAGGTTGACGATACGCACGTTTGCGCCTTCCGCGGCGAGGGCAATCTTTCCCTCACACAGACGCAGTGCATCTTCCCCAAAGACTTCGCGCCGCCATCCGTTCAACGCTGGCACATCGCGCAGACCCGCGGCAATCGCATCCAGATCAGCGGCGGGCGCAATCAGCTTGGCCGCAACACCCGCACTTTCCGTTTTGGCCTTGAGCAATACGCGCAACAGATCCGCCAGTGCAGGGTTCACCTGCAGTTTGTCGCGTGATCGGTCCGGTTTTGGCATGTCTTGTTGCGGGCATTCCACGCCGCGCTGGACCGCCTGCAGAATGCCATCCGCAACATCGCCCCGCCGCCCCTCGCGCAGCAACAGGCGCGAGCGCCCCAACTCTTCCTGTGTCTTTGGTTTGTTCGAGGCCAGTTCGATCAGCGCATCATCCTTGAACACCCGGTTGCGTGGGACGTTGCGCTCCTGCGCATAGATTTCGCGGAACGCCGCCAATTCCCGCACAACGGCCAGAAACTTGGGTGAATTCGTCCGCGTTTTTACCCGCCGCCAAGCGTCCATCGGTGGAATGATATAGGTTTCCGGGCTGGTCAGAACGGTCAGTTCCTCGCGCACCCAGCGGCTGCGCCCGGTTTCTTCAAGCTTTTCTGCGAGAAATTCGTAGACATCACGCAGATGGGTGACATCGGCCAAGGCATATTTCATCTGCGCATCCGTCAACGGGCGGCGCGACCAATCGGTGAAACGCGAGGTCTTGTCCAGCGGCTGTTTGGCGATCCGGCGCACCAGTGTTTCATAGCCCACCTGTTCGCCAAAACCGCAGACCATGGCAGCGACCTGCGTGTCAAACAAAGGCTCGGGAAAGACCTCGGCATCGACGTAAAAAATCTCAAGATCCTGCCGTGCGGCGTGAAACACCTTGACCACGGATGTGTCGCGAAACAACGCGTAAAGCGGTTCAAGCGACAGACCGGGCACCAGCGGGTCAACGATGCAGCCGGTGCTGTCATCCTCACCCGGCATGGCAAGCTGAATAAGGCACAGCTTGGAATAATATGTGCGCTCTCTGAGAAATTCCGTGTCGACCGTCACATAATCAAACTGGGCTGCCTGTGTGCAGAATTCTTCCAGCGCTTGTGTCGTTGTGATGGTTTTCATTCGGGCAATTCTTTGTTTTTAGTGTTTACGTCCACCCAGTAGGGAAATTGTTACACGAGCCTGATCGGATTGACCAGCAGCACAATCCGTCAATCGTTTAGAAAAACGGGCGTCCTGTCACCATTGGTAAAGCGACGCAGAACCATAGGGTACAGAATGTGTTCCTGCACCAATACCCTCGCCGCCAGCGTGTCCTTGGTATCGTCGGGGTGCACGGGCACCCGTGCCTGACCCAATATCGGGCCGTCATCCAAAATCGGCGTTACTTCATGAACCGTGCATCCATGCGCGGTATCCCCGGCCGCAATTGCCCGCGCATGTGTGTGCAACCCTTTGTATTTTGGCAATAATGAGGGATGAACGTTGAGCATCCGCCCGCGCCACCTGTTGACAAATTCCGCCGTCAGGATCCGCATGAAACCCGCCAGACAGATGATATCCGGCTTGTGCTCCGCCAGCGCGCCAAGGATCGCGTGTTCAAAGCCGGAGGTATCCGCACCAAAGGGCTGGTGTCGCACGATTTCGGTTGGCACACCGCGTTCCTCGGCCCGCTCCAGCCCGCCGGCCTTGGGGTTATTCGACAAGACCACACATGCGCGCGCCGGATGATCCCCGGTCATGCTGTCCAGCAGGCGGACCATGTTCGATCCACCACCCGAGATGAAAATCGCGACCCGTTTCGTCACAAAAGCATGCCGGAATAGTGCACACCGTCTTGCGCGCTGACACGCCCGATGCGCGCGACATCCTCGCCCAAACCGGCCAGCAGTTCCGTCAGCGCGTCGGCCTCTTTTTCCGCGACAACGAGAATCATGCCGAGCCCGCAGTTGAATGTCTTGAGCATTTCAGCCTCTTCCATGCCGCCCGTCTGTGCCATCCAGCGGAAAACAGCAGGCAGAGACCATGTGCCCAGATCAATATCCGCCCCCAGCCCCTCGGGCAAAACGCGCGGCAGGTTTTCCGTCAGCCCGCCGCCGGTAATATGCGCAAGCGCATGTACGCCCCCTGCGTCAATCGCCGCCAGCGCCTGTTTTACATACAACCGCGTCGGGGTCAGCAATTCAGCCCCCAGAGATTGATCGGACCACGGACAGGCCGCATCCCACGACAACCCGGAGACTTCGACCAGTTTGCGCACAAGGCTGTAGCCATTGGAATGCACACCGTCAGAGGCAAGGCCCAGCAACACGTCGCCCTGTGCCACGTCCGCCGGAAGTGCGCCGCCCCGTTCCATCGCGCCGACGGAAAACCCTGCAAGGTCAAAATCACCGGCAGGATACATGCCCGGCATCTCTGCGGTTTCACCACCGATCAGCGCGCATCCGGCGCGCTCGCAGCCAAGCGCAATGCCTTCGATAATGCGTGCGGCTTTTTCAGTCTCCAGCAGACCCGTGGCAAAATAATCAAGGAAAAACAGTGGCTCCGCGCCCTGGCAGACCAGATCATTCACGCACATGGCCACCAGGTCAATACCAACGCCGTCCACATGGCCGGTATCAATGGCGATCCGAAGTTTCGTGCCGACACCGTCCGTCGCGGCCACAAGGATCGGGTCAGTGTAGCCTGCATCTTTCAGATCAAACAGCGCACCAAAGCCGCCCAGCCCTGCCATGACACCGGACCTGTTCGTGCGCTTGGCTGCCGGTTTGATCCGGTCCACAAGCGCATTCCCGGCGTCAATATCCACGCCTGCATCGGCGTAAGTCATCCCGTTTTTCGGCAAATTCATGGCGCTCTCTCCTGCGTGAGCATGATTGGGGCCGAGGTAAATCATATCTGAGCAGACTGCAATCCAAAGCAGATCATACAGGGTCTTGACGTCGTGCACACGGGCGATTACCCAGCGGTTATGGCGGGCCTGTAGCTCAACTGGTTAGAGCAGAGCGCTCATAACGCTTTGGTTGCGGGTTCAAGTCCTGCCGGGCCTACCACCATACTATATACACTCCTTTTCTTCGGTCACGTGTCAGAGCGGTCACACCCTCGTCTTACGGCCTTGGTTTTTCATTGACCGTTTGTCCGGCGCATCACCGCTCGAAGGTGACACTGGGTTTCAGAGGCCGTTTGATGATCCTGCGCATCCGCTAACAGAAAGGTCGCGGCGTCGATTGAACCCTGACCAGAGCCCAACCCCGGTCGCTCTTCTTGTATTGGACCCGATAACCGCGCGCCGTGAGGTCAAACCGTGCGCCGTCACAAGAGCCAGACATCAAAACCGCTGGCCGACGTAAATATACAAAAACTCTTCGCTGTCATTGTTGCGCGACACATCCACTGAGAAGTCGATCGGAAATTGCTGCGAGACACGATAGCGCACGCCAAGACCGCCGGCGATGCGGTCTCCGTCTTCGGTAAGTGATCCGTAACTGGAGCCCGTCCAGCCGATGCCCCCGAACGCAACCACGCCCCACCGGTTCCCCAAGCGTTGGCGGACCTCAATCTGGGCCGAGGCCATGCGGGTGTCGTAGAATTCTGTGGGTGAAAACCCGCGGAACGCATCACTGAACCCGATAGAGCATTTGTCAAAGAACGGGGCGTTCTCCGATGCAGCACAGGTAGATAGCCTGCCAGCCAGCACGGATGTATCGCTGAGCGCGTTATAGACATCAAAATTCGCTGATCCATAACCATAGCTGCGTGCGGGCCCGGAAAGCGTGGAGCCTCGGTTCGCGGCAATGCTGAACAGTGCCCCCTGCGTCGGGTAATCCCCGTCATCGCGGACATCCCACTCAAACCGGCCGCCAAGGCTCATCAGTTCCAGCCCCAGATCCGGGAGCAGTTCCGGCGGAACAGCCGTTTCGGAATTGCGCAGGCCAATCGTCGAGTCCAAATACCTGAAAGCGGCGCCCACAGAGATCGTCTTGGAAATCTTGTAGTCGAAACCGCTGTTAAGCAACGTCCCGTCCTGTTCAATCGGAACCTCCAGTTGTCCCAAGAACAGATCATACCTCAGATCCGCGTCGACCAGTGCGAAATCAAAGCGCCACCCGTTGCCAAATGACAGGTTCAAGGCGGTTCCAATTGCGCTGCTGCCATTGTCAGATGCCAATGCGCCAAGTCCCACAAAGGACGTGTCAGCTTCAGGGTCCAGCTGAAACAGATATCCTCCACCAAGCGCCAGCCCCGCACCGACAACCGGATTCGAGAACGGAATCGGCGCAACGAGAAAGGAGCCGTTTCCCAAACCGTAATCAGATTTTTCCTGTACGGATCGAACAGATTTAAGCGGATCATCGACGACGCTGGACTGTGCGGCGGCCTCATCAAACGCAAGTGAGCAGACAAGACAGAAGGCAGCCGCCCCAATGACAAGCGATCGGACATGCGCCACAAGATGCCTTTCAGAGGGCAGAATGCTTGTATCGACGGCCCCATACAACATCGGCTTCAAGTGTGAACCCGCGCCGAACGCAGTCCGGTCCCCATGAGCATGTGCGCCCGCCCGAAGAACCGCCATACCTGTTTCGCCTCGTACTTTCGTTTACGGATGGTAGGCACCACATCATAAAAAATCTTCGATTGAAACCGGCGCACTGTTTGATGTGCTGCCTTTGTGACGGATCGACGATATGCCAGCCTGAAACACCCCAAGCGCAGATATGCACCCTTAGCGCGCGATAACGATGTCGGCACACAGACCGCCCAGATGTTCAGACACGCCCAGCCTCAGGGTACCGCCATGCGCGCGGGCAATATCATTTGCAATCGCAAGTCCCAGACCGACGCCACCGCCCTTATCCTGATTACGCGCCGCATCCAGACGCGTAAACGGTCGTGTCGCCTCGCTTCGTCGCTGTTCAGGGATGCCCGGCCCATCATCTTCAACCCGCACCCTGAGGGATTTATCGCTCAGCATGACCGACACCTGCGCGCGTGAGCCATACCGTACCGCATTGGAAATCAGGTTATCCAATGCACGCCGCATGGCCAGCACATTCAGCTTGACGGTTCCGGTACCTTCGCCTTCCTGCGCGACCAATGTGACGTCCCGTCCTGCCCGTTTTGCATCTTCTACTACCGTGCTGACCAAGGCGCGCGGGTCGACAGCTTCGGGCTCACCCTCTCCCGCTCCTTTGGCAAAGCTCAGAAAGGCATCAAGCATTTCCTGCATGTCATCTACGTCCTGCTCCAACAGTTCGCGCTCCGCGTCTTCCAGCATCGACAAGCTCAGCCGCATGCGTGTCAGCGGCGTGCGCAAATCGTGGCTCACCCCTGACAACATCAATGTGCGTTGTTCGATCTGGCGTTCGATCCTGTTGCGCATATCCAGAAACGCATTGCCAGCAGCGCGAACCTCGGACGCACCGGCCGGAGTATAGGGCTCATGCCGCCCGCGCCCAAAGGCTTCAGCAGCCCGCGCCAACCGCTTGATCGGGCGTAACTGGTTGCGCAGGTACAAAATCGCGATGACCGTCACCAACCCACCGAAAAACGCCATATTCACAAACAGCTGATGCGGATTTTCGGCTGAGACGCGATTGCGATCAAAGCTCATGCGTATCGGACCATGGCGGGTTTGCGCATATACATGGACGCGCTGATCGTCCAAAAGGTCAATTGTTTCAATCTGCGCGACCCGCGATGGCAAACGCGCCACGATCACGCGTCCGGAAAAGTCATACCAGTGGCGCAGCATCTGTGTTGGCACATCATCGGGTGATACAGGCGTTGCTGTCAGCGCCAATTGGCTGGCCTGTGCCACCACCTGCGTTGAAACGGACCCTGCATCAGGCGCAGAATCAACAATGTCGAGTACCAGCAAAACCTCACGGGAGACGGCTGTCACCATTTGCTGGGTGACATCCTCGAAATGGCGGGTCAGAAAAAGTATGGTGACCACCAGTTGCAAGAAAACGACCGGCAACAGCAGGATCAAAACAGCCCGTACATAAAGGCTGCGGGGCATATACTGTTTGAGCCACCCAAATAACATGGGGTAGACCCTAGCGGCGCCCCTCCCCATTAGAAAGACCGAATGACCATGGCAGATGATTTCGACCCACCCATCGGCATCCCGCAGGTGATAGAACCGAATATACGCCGTATCGTGGCCCCGAACCCATCCCCAATGACCTACAAGGGCACCAACACCTATCTGGTGGGCACTCGCGACATTGCTGTGATTGACCCCGGCCCGGCCGACGAAAGGCACCTCACAGCTCTTCTGTCCTGTGTGACAGGCCGCCAACGCATCACGCAGATCATCGTGACGCACAGTCATCTGGATCATTCCCCCTTGGCCGCGCGATTGTCCGAGGTAACCGGTGCGCCCGTCCTTGCTTTTGGCGGGCCCTTTGCCGGCCGCTCGCCAGTGATGCAACACTTGGCAGACGCCGGGCTGTCCGGTGGCGGCGAAGGCATTGATCTGTCGTTTTCCCCGGACATTTGCGTATCAGACGGAGAGGTCATAAGCGGCTCGGACTGGGCTTTGAAAGTCATTCACACGCCCGGCCACCTGGGGAACCACATCGCCTTAGCGCACGGGGATATCTGCTTTACGGGCGATCATGTCATGGGGTGGGCCAGTTCACTCGTGTCCCCACCCGATGGAGATCTGACAGATTTCATGGCCTCCTGCGCGCGTCTCAAATGCCATCCCTGGCGTCGGTTTCTACCGGGTCACGGCGATCGTATCGAGGCCCCTCACGACAGGCTGGAATGGCTGATCTCGCACAGAAAAGCGAGGGAAGCCGCGATCCTTGATTATCTCGCCGATGGTCCAGCCAATGTTGTGAAGATCACACATCACGTTTACCACGACACACCGGCTGCCCTCATCCCTGCGGCACAACGAAATGTCATCGCGCACCTGATTGATTTGCAAGGTAAATTCCAAGTTGCCTTCACAGGACCGCTCGACGTCACAACCTCTTTCGAACGGACTGACCGATATCATCGATAATTTCCTCATTTTCTCAAAAAAGGCACTGGACGCATATTAAGAGCACTGCTATATCGCCCAAACCGTTCCGGCGTAGCTCAGCGGTAGAGCAGTTGACTGTTAATCAATTGGTCGTAGGTTCGATCCCTACCGCCGGAGCCATTTTTCCCACGTAACCCCCGTGTTTCATTGAAATTCGGCGTTTTCGTTCATCCCTCAGCACATATTTGCACAACCATGGAAGCCACAAATGGCTGTCCCACCAAAGATCGGCCACATCGACAAGCTTGCAAACGGTGTCCTGAGTTGTCTCCGAAGATCTCCTAAAGATGTATGTCAACATACCGGAGGGGAGTACCTTCGGGTCCATATTCGCAACACCGAGGGTGTTGCCTTCGCCCGTTCGTATCAAACAGTCCTCGAAAGGTTCGACCGTCTATCCAACTTCTTCCATGGGGCTGCTCTCTCGTGCATTGGATGCACTCCGGCGCCTTGGTCGCGCCATCAAGGCGAGGTGTCCCGTTTATGTCAGCTTCAATGCCCACAAGACGCAAGTCTTCGGGGTGCATCCAAATGTCAAAATCTGGGTCTGATCCATCACACAAGCGAACCAGAACCTCCCGTGCTCAAACAGCTACGGGATCCCATTTTACGCGAAAACGGACAGTCGATCCGCTTCACCAGTTGCTTCAACAACCGGTGGCGGGCAAGGGTTGAGCTTCAGACAATAAAATCACCCACTAAATAATCACTGGCTCTCGTGGCAGCACCGTCATTGATCCGAACCGCCAGATCAATGGTATTGTCATCGTCCACAAGACCATAGAGCCGCGTCTGAGTGCCAAAATCCTCAACCCACAGCGCGCCAGCGCCTGCCGCGAGGCCCTGTGCGGTTGTCAGAGCGCCAAGGAACACGAAACCCTGATTTCCACTGGCCGCGAAATCGGCATCAATCAACGACAGGTCGATGACATCGCCTCCCTGACTGCCGACACCATCAAAGCCGTCGATCAGGTCCGCACTGCCAAAGGCAGAATCCGAGGCGTTTGCAAAGACGAAAGTATCGTTCTGGGCCTGTCCGCGCAGGATGTCCTGCCCACTGCCACCGTTCAGAATGTCCTTGCCATTGCCCCCTTCGAGCGTGTCGTTGCCTGCGCCACCATCAAGAGTGTCAAAACCGTCGCCGCCGCGCAGAATATCATTCCCCGCCTCGCCAAACAGCAAGTCGACCTGAGTGTTGCCATTCAACACGTCATTGCCCGCACCGCCATACAGCACATCGTCATTGAACGAGCCAAACATCACGTCGTCGCCGTCACCGCCAATGAGCGTGTCATCGCCCCCGCCGCCGCGCAGTTCATCTGCACCGTCACCGCCATCCAGTACGTCGCTGTCGAGACCGCCGATCAGCATATCGTCGCCGCTGCCACCATTGATCGTGTCATTGCCGCCGTTACCGCCGAGCATATCGTCACCGACCCCGCCGTTGATGATATCATCGTCGTTACCGCCAAAGACCGTATCGTCGCCCTCGCCGCCTTCTATCGTATCGTTTCCGGCACCACCGCGCAGAAGATCGTCGCCAGCCTGCCCGTTGATCTCATCATCGCCATCGCTTCCGATCAGTTCATCGTCGCCCTCGCCGCCATCAAGCATGTCATCCCCGGCTTTGCCGAAAAGGACATCGTCGCCGGTTCCGCCTTCGATACTGTCGTTGCCGTCGCCGCCATTCAGCCTGTCATTGCCAGAGCCACCCGACAGCATGTCATCGCCCTCAAGGCCCAGAATACGGTCGTTGCCCCCAAAGCCGAACAGCTGGTCTTTTCCATCATGGCCGATCACCGTATCGTCGGTGCCCAAGCCCCCCAATGCAATCGGGTCGCCCTGATCGTCAAAGAAGACATCCACCCGGGTTGGATCGAAAACAATGGCGGTCTGGCTGGCTGGGTTCACAATGCGCACAACCTGCGTGACCGCAGGTGATGCCAGGGCACTGCCGTCCTGCGTTGCACGCACGGTGAACCTGTCTTCAAGGAAATCTGCACCTGCGAAATCCAGCTCCGCATCCTGACGATACACAAAAGAACCGTCGGGATTCAGAACCAGCGCGCCCAACGTCGGCGCCTGTTCGACACTGAGCGTAAACGCGTCATTCTCTGCGTCTGCGGCGTTGATAGTCGCCTCCAGAACACCGTTGGGTGAAATCGGGTACAACAAGCGCGCCACTTTTGGCGCATCGTCCACCGGTGTGATTTCGATTGTGATCGTCTGCCCAGCGCGGCCATCACGGTCTGCAGGCGCGTCGTCGGTCCCCGTTGTCTGGCTCAATTCACGCAGACCAAGACCTGTATCAACCTCATAGGTCACAGCCCCCACGGACCCTGTCGCATTGTCCGCAGGTCGGTAGGACAGCCCGGCAAGTTCTTCCGGTGTCAACGTGTCGCCCACCGTCACGGCAACGGGCATGGGCATCGTCACCCCAAGCGCAAGAAAGCCCGGGTCGGGCCGCATGATGAACAGGGTGCCGCTGTCGGGCGCTTGGGTGATCGTCACAGTAAGCGGATCGCCATCCGGGCTTGTGGGCGCCGTAACGTTCAGCGACACACCGTCCAGCGGTGCAACACTTGGCAGGGTTGCGATGCGCGAAGCTTCCGGTTCCGGCGGATCGACGCGGGCGAATTCCAAGCGATCAACCGCATCTCCGAAAAGCTGACCCGGGATAACCTGCAATGCGGCCAGCTCATCGGCGGACAGAACATCGCCCACAGCCACCGGACCGGCAGCGGCGAGATCAGCAGGCAGTATGATCTGCGCAGTGTCGGGCAGCGCCTCGATCCGGAACGTGGCCCCGGCACTGCGCTCGGCCGCAGGTACGACAATGCCCAGATCAAAGGGATCGCGCGCGTCCTCGGTGATTGTCAGCGTGGTATCGGCATCAACCACCGGGTCTGCGGCGTTCAGGCGAATGCGCGCGCCATCAATTTCGATGAACTCCACATTGGTCAGATCGTAAATGGCGGGGGATGCGTCGATTGCATCCAAGGCCGCCGTATAGTTGGCCTGCCCGGTTATGTCGATCTCTCCGATTGGATCGGAGGTCCGCTGGACAGAGGTGAATGGAAAGATGAAATCCGTGAACGTGCGGCTGTTGATGAATGCAGTCGTCTCGATCGCAGCGGGTTCCGCAGCCACGGTCACAATAGCCCGGCCCGCGCCGTCGGATTGCAGGCTCACAAACGCATCAGACGCAAAGCTCACCGTGTCAACACCGTCGCCCCCGTCGATGAAGGTGGTGCGCTGCGCTGCCGAGCGCCCGGTCAGGGCCCCGTCAGGAAGTGCCTCGACGCTCACCATGTCGTCGCCCGCGCCCAGATCGATATCATGCACAACACCGGTCAGATGTACGGTGTCGGCTCCGTCACCCATATCGGCCACGACCGGCATTCCGGCGCCCGCTGTCAACACATCGTCGCCATCCCCCAGCGAGACGGTAACCAAGGGTATCGCAGATGTCAGTAGCCGGTCATACACCGGAACGGTTTCGGTAAAGACCCGCGTTTCTGCCGGAAATGTTTCATCGTTGCCCGGGAAACCACCCGGTACCGTCACCTCGGGAAAGAAATGCGCCACGTCAAATGAAAGGGTTGCATTGCCCGTTGCAACCGGCCCTGTCAGGGTCACCGTGTCAGCGAAGTCTGACCCTTCAAAGCGTTCGAAACCGACCGCCGTGTCCCCTGCCGCATCGCCAGTACCGCCGCCGCTGTTGTCCAGTCGCACGCCTGCCCCGTCGCGCACAAGGTTCAGTTCGACGCCTTCGGAGGCCAGCGCATAGCTGGCCGTATCCATGCCCCCACGCCCGTCCATCGTATCGGCCCCGCCGCCGCCTTCGATCCGGTTGTCGCGCGCATCACCGCTGATGATGTCGTCATTCGCGGTTCCCAGCACGTTTTCAATGCCGTAAAGCGTTGCGTTTACGTAGGAGCCACGCGCGCTCGCGTCTTCGCCCGGGTTTGTGAAGACTGCCGTGCCATAGACGACACGTTCCCCGGTAAAGGTGTTAATGGTGGTATTGGTCGGTGCCACATCCAGATCGACGATGGCGCGCGCTGCCGGGCCGTCGTTCGGCAAAAAGCTCAGGCCCCTGTCAAAGCGCAGGTCCAGCGTGTCTATCCCATCTCCTCCCCACAGGAACGACCCCCAATCGACGCGGGTGTTGCCCGCGCCATCCACATCGCCGGTGACAGTCACAGGCGCCGCGCTGGCCACGCGGTCATCTGGGTCAAGCGTGCGCAGGCGTTCAAGAATAGTTGGGTTGTTTTGCGGTGCGTTGGTGCCGCCGCTACGACCGAAGGAAGGAACGGCAGTATCGCCGGGTGGGTCGGTAAGGTCTTTCAGGGCCTGGCCCTCGCCAAAGCCCAGAATGTCATCACCTGCTGCGGCCTCGATATAATCGTCTCCACCGTTGCCGTAGAACGCCTCATCCGCGCCCGCGCCAAAGAGTTCATCGTCTCGCGTGGTCCCGATAACGCCTTCGACGTTGCTGAACGTATCAGTCGACAGGATTCTTTCGCTTGAGGACAGGCTGCCGATTGACCGGATATCTGAGGAGTAAAAGCTCGAGACAATCTCACTGGACGACAAGCCGCTGACCGCGTCAGCGATGAAAGTATTCAGTGAGTCTCTGCCTGTCCCGTCTACAAAATCGTTGCTGGACGCCAGCAAGGCCGACCGCGTGAAGCCAAACTGCTCAAAGGTCTGGATGTTAACATTGCGCCAATCCGTCGGGAAGTTAAACAGGCCGAATTCCGTGTAGTTATAGCGGCCGTTGACGCTGACGCTTGTGAAGATGGCGTTGCTGTTGATGTCTTCCTCGACCATCTGGGCCACACCATCTGCCATGCGCACGCGCAGGAACTGCTCCACCGGTGCGCTGTAGGTGAATGTCCCGGTTCGATCTACGTTCTTGTCGACCGAAGGCAGAATGCCGTTCGGGTCGCGCTCGATAAAACGTACTGTGCCGCTGACTGAGCCCGTCACAAAACGCTCACCGCCCTCGAAACCGCCCAGCAAGTCAAAGCCGTTGCCACCATCAAAAACATTGGCACCCGATACCTGCCCCTCTTCGGCGCGCAACAGCAGGTCGTCACCGTCACCTCCCCGGATCGTATCGTTTCCGGCGCCTGCTACAATGCGATCATCGCCGTCGCCGCCTTCAATGGTCATGCTGCGGTCGCCGCCCCGGAAGAGGTCGTTAAAGGCCGAGCCTTCGATGCGCTCAATGTCGATCAGCACATCGCCCTGCGCCTCGCCGCGAAAGCCCAGCATCTGCGCACCGGGCATCTCACGGATGAAAATGGAGGTTGTGCTATCGGCGTAGCTGACAGTGTCGGTCCCTGCCCCGCCGTCCAGCAAATCCGCACCCAAGCCGCCGATCAAAACGTCATTGCCCGCCCCGCCGAGCAACGTATCCGCGCCACCACGCCCGATCAGAACACCATCGCCAGCACTGTCCTGCAGCCGGTTGGCCCCGTCGTCGCCCGCCAGCGTCCCCGCACCGCTGTCCAGCCGTATGACGTTCTCGAACCCGGTAAACGTTACCCCGAGCGGCCCAGTCGAAACCTGCAAGTCGACGTTTCCGGCAACTTCAATGGTGTCTACACCTTCCCCGCCAAGGATGGTCATCCCCGGCGCAAGGTCTGCCAGACCGCCGCTGCCAGTGACTGTGAAGCGGTCGTCGCCTTCCCCCAGATCGATGGTGAGTTGCGGCGCATCAATGGTACGCCCACCAAGTGACGACGTCACGACTACGTCATTGCCACCCAGCAGCGACACATCGCGCAGATTATCCAAAGCACCAAAGGCGATGTCTTCCATCCGCAAAACGTCAGCAAAATCGGTCAGGCGCCAGCGCTCCACATTGCTGACCTCTGTGACCGGGCCTGCGGTAGCGTCGCTGTTGATCTCGGCGGCGGTCTCAGTCCCGCCATCCAGCGTCACATCAACGCCCGCGCGCGCGCCCGACGGCAAAAGACCGTCGTAGCCTGTAGTAAGGACCGCGCCGATCAGATCACTGAAATCTACCAGATCAATGCCTGCGCCCCCGTCGACACTATCCGCGCCCTCACCCGGGAAGAGCGTGTCGTCGCCCTCGAGACCCAGCAGCCTGTCGTCGCCACCCAGACCGACGATGACATCCGCCTGCGCTGTACCGCGCAGTTCAGGGTTGCCCGCACTGTCAAGGAGGAGGTTTGCCGCTGCCAGATCGGCATTTGCCTCGTCCAGCGTCTGCTGAAGCGTGTCGCGTTCAGCCAAAACCGTGGCGAGTGCCGCGTTGGCCTGCGTTGCATTCGCTTGCGCCTGATCGCGGTCATCCCGAGCTTCCTGGAAATCAGCTGCTGAAACGAGACCTAGGTTAAAAAGAACTTGAAACTGCTGGAAAACCGCTTGTGCGGCCGCAAACTGGGCATCAGCCTGGGCTGCCGCTACTTGCGCGGGTTGCACCGCTGCATTGGCGGCTGCCAGCAACGGCGTCGTATCGTCAATGACAACCTGAGCATCAGCGGCTTGCTGCCGCGCGGCGGCGATGGCCACAAGATCAAGTCCCCCGAACTCTTCGGGCGTCAGGTTATCGTCGTCTTCCGTGCCGACGATGGCGCCCGGCGCCAGTTCGCCCTCCGCTTCATCCCCGCCCAGCAGGAAGGTGGTCGTCTTGCTGTCCGTGATCGAGAACGTCTCGTCGAACAGCGTGATCAGATCCGCATCAAACAGCGGAATCGTCTCGTCGAACAAGGGGCCAACGCCCAGATCCAGACCGACACCAACCGAGAACGGCCCAAGATCGACACTGGCGTTGAAGCCTGCCTCAAACTCCAGCCCCGACAGCAGCAACGACAGGTCAAACTCCAGACCCGTGGTGCTGCGGATAATCGGGCGCGCCTCGGTCTCGACCTCGACAAAGATCTGCTCACCGCCATAGATCACATTCAGCGCCGACAGATCGGTAAAAAAGTCGGTTTCCGTCAATCCGGCGGGGGCTTCAACCTCCACAAAGCGGAAGACGGTGTCGTCCGGGTTGAAGTCCAATGGGATGACTTCGGTCGTTTCCGGCCCGTTGATCTGGCTGCTGATGATATAGCCGAATTCTATGCCCGTCAGATCGAGGTCGACGTTCTGGTTTTCACCCAACTGCGGTGCAGATTCGACGATCGGCGCATCGCCCAAGGCATCCAGCGGCTGGAATGGGCCGCCATCTCGGCTGATGCCCAACACGCCCGACACACCGCCCACATCCCCGGTGAAAGCACCCGGAATGGCACGCTCAAGGTCCACAAAGAGTTCAATGTCGCGCGCCACCTGTGTCGATTGCGCTGCCAGTTCCGACAGGCGCTGTGCCACCGCATCACTGGTGAACGAACCGGACGCATCAAACAGCAATTGCTTTTTCGTCTGCGCAACTTGTACCGCGACCGCATCGCCCTTTTCGCCCTCTGGTGTCGTCTCAAAGAAAGACACTTTGGTGGCGATTTCAGGGGTCAGTTCAAACTCCTGCGCCAGCGGGAATGCGGCCCGCAATTCCACATCCAGCAGGTTGTAGTAGAAATCAATGGCCAGCTCAAAGGGGCTGGCGTCCTCTTCGGTCTCACCGTTGTTGCTGTTGAACAGCTCCCAGCCCAGTTCAAGCGGTGGAAAAGCCCCGCCAGTGGCAAGCGTGGTCAACCCGTCCAGATCGAGCACGAGGGCGGCCAGATCATCTTTGTTGCCCTGGCCTGTCGCGTCGTCCTGCACCACGCCGTTGACCACGCGTTTATCGGGATCGGCCACGTAAACGCCATCGACCTCCTTGGAGGTGACATTGATGTTGGGCACGAACAGTTCAATGCGGCCGATGTCGATCTCTGGCCGTTCGGGCACACGGCCTTCGGGCTGTTCACCGGTCACATCCGTCGTGCCGCCGGCGCGGTCTTCTGGCAATGTCGTATTGAAAAAGGCGTTCAGCGGCACCGAGATGCCCGCGAATTCGCCGTTCTCGTTCTCAATCGGGTCGAGCCCCAGCAGGCTGATGATCGTCTGTGTCCCGATGCCCAGTACGTTCAGCGGGTCTGCATCGCCCTCGTCGTCCGTACGCGCAGTGTCCACGGAGATTAGCGGGATCGACGTGGAAGCATTGAAATCAACCGGGGTGAAGGTCGTGTTCGAGCCCAATATACCGACCTCGGCCCCAAGAACGACGTCCAGTTCGTTGATCAGGTTCATCTCGAAAATCAGGCTGGGAAAGCGGGTCTGAAAGCCTGTTTCCGCGCTCGCACCCGGGTTGAAGGTCGTGTCAAAGAACAGATCAACCAGATCACCCGATGCAGCGTCCGCTGCCAATGTGGGATAGGCAACCACCAGATCATAGGGCAGAACCGCCGCGATCTGACCCGGTGTGATCAGGTCCGGATCATCGGGGTCATCCGCGCCCTTCTCCAGTCCGGCGGTGATCTCGAGCCCCATGCGCGCGCCAAGCTCACCAAACAAACGCGCGGTCAGCACCTCAGTCTCGCCAAGAAACGGTAAGTCCATCACCACGGGGCCGCCAACGCTGAACGGGGTCGTGCGCAACTCATCCCCGCCAATGCCAAAGAACATCGGCTCAATCGGATCCCCACCCGCGCCGGGGCCGAACTGGCTGTCTTT
The DNA here is from genome assembly GCF_019654895.1 of Roseobacter sp. OBYS 0001. Taxonomy (NCBI): domain Bacteria; kingdom Pseudomonadati; phylum Pseudomonadota; class Alphaproteobacteria; order Rhodobacterales; family Roseobacteraceae; genus Roseobacter; species Roseobacter sp. OBYS 0001. Next base: position 319,334 of record NZ_BPES01000004.1, on the reverse strand, counting down.
TGGAGTAAAAGTTACGGTGGAGGCGACAACGTTGTAATTGCTACCGAAATAAGAAATGGCCATGGGTGTCTCTCCATCCCAGTGTCCAATTCCAAGTTAAATTCCTCGGCAAGAACAGCCTGGTTTCAAATAAACTATGTAAGACCCCGCATTGGGGTCTTGTCGATCAATTTTGATTTAATTTGGAGTTAACGCTATTTAGGCATCAGCACTGCGTCAACATATTTTTGGGCTGTTCCAGACCAGTTTTTGTCCGTTTCAGCAACCACTCGTAGTAAACTCTAGCGACACGGGAAACTCAACAACACCCGTCGCGCGAAAGCGCCAAAAAACGGTCAAAATACCGTCTGGAGTAATGCGCGTCCGGGGTGCGAAGTGGAACAATCGTGTACTCCAGACCTGTTTCGCATCTTGAAACGAACTGACTTCATGCACGCGCAGAAAGCGGCGCTCTCAATTTGACAAATAAGGCGAAAAATACCGAGTTGGTTATTTGAGGCCCTGTTCCATGAGACGATCGCGCTGAAGGTACCACCCGACAGGCGCAGGTCGACACTGCAGCATCGTTCGCCAAACTTGCACCCTACCAGCCGACAAATATTCTTCCATCTACGCGAGACAGTCGGCGATAGTCGACTGGTGAAGTTTACTCCCGCGCGTAGACGCATTCCGTATCGCTTCAGACTTAAGCAGGTTGCCTTTCAGAACATTTCCGGCAGTGTCTGATCCGAACGCCCATGTTCTCCCAGCGTAGGTCGCGCCTTTGCAAAAACGGATGTCGGTCACTGGCAAGCGTAGCTTTTTCGCCAACCCAAGGCCGACACCATATGCATCGAGGACCTTTTGAACTGCATCCTCGCCAGCGTTCCATCAGGTTCCGATATCTCTCTTGGTTAGTCGAGGTGTGCGGGGTTCCTCAAAGGTAGCTGCGAAGGGCCTGTCTCCTGTTTACGATTTCTTTTTGTGTCGCGAAGTCTCTTCCTGCAGTTGGGGGCTGATCTGATGCTCGACGTTTCTTGTTGCGAAGAACACCGGTTTGATCCAGCGGTATCGAAAATAGGAGCAATTGGTTCAGGCATAGCCAAAGCCTCAGGATTCCTGCGTGACAGATTTACCTGTAGATTCGCAGCGTGGATGCTCTAAGACCTTTTCAGACTGCCAGAAAACCCTTTTTCCAATCTGTTCAGACCTTGCCCGAGACCGATACAAAAACGAGTGTTTCTGGCTATTTTCAAGAGGTTCTGGTGTCTGTGGCGGTTCCGAGAAAAAGTGCCGATTTCACCTTGTATTACTGGCAGTTGCGCGGTTATACCCGTCGGCGGAGACGTGGCCGAGTGGTCGAAGGCGCTCCCCTGCTAAGGGAGTAGGCCCGGAAGGGTCTCGAGGGTTCGAATCCCTTCGTCTCCGCCATTTTACCTTAAAAATTAGACAGCTAACAGTAACTTAGGGCGCGCTACGCGTCTCTAGCCCACCAATCAGACCGCCATTTTGAAAATGAATGAACTGTATTTCTTCTCTTCACCCTGACGCTGCGATAAAATGATAATTAGGTGTGGTCCGTGATTTTTGACGCAAATTTCAGATGCCGCAGTAGAAGAAATTGACGCGCTCGAACAGGAAGCCTTCCGCTTCTCAGGCGTCGGCGCGTTGGAACGCTAGGTAAAAACGGATAGCGCAGTCAAACCGGCTGCGCCATTTCAATTCGAACGGGAGCGCAGGTGAAACACACTATCGGATTGATCGGCGCGGGTGCCATGGGACACGCAATCGGCACGCGGCTCCTTGAGAGTGGGTCAAGGCTCAACGTCTATGACCGTAACCCGCCTAAAGTTGCAGCCCTCGTCGAGAAGGGGGCCACCGGCATGTCGAATCCCGCAGAGGTCGGCGCGGCATCGGGTAGCGTAATCCTGTCCCTTAACAGCGAAGACGCCGTCGCCGAGGTTGTTTTTGGAGAGGCAGGCGTCTTATCCCGCGCCAAAGCGGGGTTGTTAGTCATCGACATGTCGTCGGTCTCTCCGGCAGCGACGCGCGCCTTTTCATCAAAAGCTGTTGGGATGGGTCACGCATGGGTGGACGCGCCGCTGTCCGGCGGAGCCCCAAAGGCGCTGACAGGTGAATTGACTTTGATGCTCGGTGGCGAGGCCGGCGATGTCACAGCAGCCCGCGAAGTCCTCAGCCAGATTGCTTCGAATATCACCCATATGGGCAGTTCCGGCGCAGGACAGGCCACCAAGCTTATAAATCAGGTGCTCTGCGGTATCGGCTTTATGGCCGTCGCAGAGGCGACCGCCCTTGCCGAGGATGCCGGGATCGACGTTGAGAAGATCCCCGGCGCGCTCAGAGGCGGGCGCGCCGACAGCGCGATCCTGCAGGAATATATGCCGCGTTTTGCCGCCCGCGACTATCGCAAGACCGGGCGGCTTGATAATTTCATCAAGGATCTGAACGGTGCAATGGACCTCGCCCGCCAAAAAAACACCCCCGTGCCCTTCACTTCGCTCAGCTGCGACGTTCACCGCATCATGACACGCGCCGGATACGGCGCCGAGGACGAGGCCACAATGATTGAATATTATTTGGGGCCAAACCGAAAAGACTGACCGCAGAAAGTCTGTTGTTTACGTCGCAAGCTGCGAATTCCTTGTCCGCCGAAGCGTATGGTTTTTCGGTTATGCTCGTCCAATGGTGGCGTTCAAAGCGGCACAGTTTCGAAATGGTCTCATCCAATTCGCGCCCCCTGAGACAGCAAGACCCTCAGGTGCCATTCCCGTAGTCTGAATAAATGCCACATGGCAGCCTTTGTGGTGAGTTGCGCCAACCAAAGTGAAATGCGCTTTTCAAATCTCCGCCCGGCGGCAAATCAAAAGAATTCAATACATATTTCTTTTGCAAAAGACCTCTCACGCGCTTTGACCACAGACCGCGTAAATGACAAAGCAATTTACCACCGCCTAGACTATTCCTGAGCGCACGTCGCGATCCATAGCTGTAGCGAATATGATCACTGTCGCCGTTTCATTGAAAGAACATGGTCACAGTCATCAGACCAATTGCCACAATTATAAATACCACCGGGCAGTGGAAAAAATATGGGGATACCATCAGACTCTGATCTGATGTCTCGCTGTTTTCTTGCAATTGCTGGCGATCCACAGTCTATGACTTCCGCGCTCGGAATCTGCCTCAGTGAACGGCAAAGTCCGAAAAGGCATTTATGACAACTATTCCGGCGATGATGAGCGCAAGCCCAAGGCCTGCAGCTACGTCCAGCTGTTGCCCGAAAATGACGATGCCTGCCAAGGCGACCACAATGATTCCAAGGCCGGACGCTAACGCGTATGTGACGCCAAGTGGCATATATTCCAGCGCCAGAGTCAGAAAGTAGAACGAGCTCCCAAGCCCGGCAATCACCAATAGCGAGGGCCAGAACTTGGTGAATTGCGCGCTGGTATTCAATGCGGAATACCCTACCGCTTCGGCAATGACAGATGCGACGAGGTAAAGGTAATGAGTTGGCAAGATGATCTCCTTCATAGGTAATTTGGCCACGCTCGGGTGCCATGTGAAATTAAACCGAACCGGTCCTTTCATTGTGCAATCGTAATCCGTGGTGCGTTGAGTTGCTGGTGTTCTGCTGGCCTGCTAACCTTCGAAGGGAGCGAAAGAAATAGGTCTGGCGTCAACAGCATGGGAAAGGTCGCGAACGACACGGTTGTTGCAGAAACCATTGCCGAGGCGCGGGTCCTTGCGCGGCGCGGGCGGTTCTGGGCAGGGCTTCTGGGCGCCGGTTTCGTGATTGGGCTGACTGGTCCATTTGGGACCTATGACGCTTTGCCGACGCTAGTGCGAACCGCGTATTGGTTGTTTATTGTCACAACAACTTTCTGGCTTGGCTACCTGGTTTCATTCGCCGTCGCGACCACCGCGGAAGGCTATGGCATTGGTGCGCCTACGAGCCTTGGGATCGGAGCTGCGATTGCCAGTCTCCCTGTGACAGCTTGGCTTGCGGGCTTTCATATGGCAATTTTCGCGACTCCGTTCTTGACGGATGCGCTGGAGCTTCTGCCCCATGTCGCGGTGATTTGTTTCGCTGTGTCAGCGCTATCTGAGGCCGTCGCCATACGCGAAGTTGGTGTGGCGCCAAGCAGAACACCGACGCCAGAGTCCGCCTGGCTTGATCAACTGCCGGATCACTTGGGCAGAGATCTGATCTTACTGCACGCAGAGGACCACTACGTCAGGGCCGAAACGGAACTCGGCCAAACACTGATCAGAACAACGCTTCAGGACGCAGCAAATGATCTTGGTGGATATGGGGTCCGGCTTCACCGATCATGGTGGGTAGCTCGGCGTGCAGTACAAGCTTATAGGTACCGCAACGGGGCACCAGTCGTCGTCTTGCAATGCGGACGTGAACTTCCCGTTGGTCGGACCTATCGCCGATCAGTGAAAGAAGCACTCCGATGACCATTTTTCGTGATCAAGCGGACATTGCATAACACCGTCAAACTGCCTGCGTCGTTGGCGGTCCGGTCGTTGTCGAGGCATCCATACTGCGAATAAGCGCCAATGTCCGTTGTGCAGGCTGTGACCGCAGCATCACAGACCGGTGGCGCATGTCTCTTTTCAGCCGCTTAAAGCGTCATGCGAAAAACCTGAATCAAATAACGCTGCCTGAAATCAAAGATTTCAACGCGTTACGTGACACTTGGTGTTTCAGGTATCTCGTCAGACGCTCTAGGCAGGCAAAATGCTGCGCCGCATCCGAGGTTTGGAAGGGTTCCAAACCAGTCGTTGAGGTGTGATGCCGCGCGCGCATAGCACGAAAATCGCCGCATTTGCTCGGATGTTGACGCTGCGTGGCGGCGACGATTTTGAGGGCAACTCACAGGTCGCGGGACGAAGCTACGCTTTTTTGGTGTAGATATTGCAGACCCAGCATTTCCTCGCGCATGCAGCAGCATTCGTTTTGTTGCGTTGCGCGCGGGCGCGGCCCTTCCCTGTGCTTGGAAACCAGAGAATGCACAACAACCCGTTCACCGTATGTTGGCACAACAATCAGATCGCTGAGGAAGTCGGCTGTGAACGTGCCTCAACCAATGGCCGCGCGGCCAAATTACTCAAAAGGCCACACGCAAATCGCGAAGTAAAAGAGAACCGTCGGGAGCGCGTTACGCACGAAGCGGGCGGCTGTTAGCCTCCTGCGAAAAACGAGCGTTGCTTGTTCCCCGACCGAACCGACGGCTCATGCGCCTATATACGTACTGTATAAGTCCGAAATCGACGACGTCACCGGCCCCGGTTTCCCGGCACCCACCTTGCGCCCGTCGATTACTGTCACTGGTGTAATGCCACCCAAGGTGCCGGTGACGAATGCTTCGTCAGCAGCATAGGTTTCCGCCAGCGTATAGTCCTTTTCAAACACCGGTTTTCCCGCATCGCGCCACAGCTTGATCACCTTGGCGCGGGTAATCCCGTTGAAACAGGTCGTCCCTGTCGAGGTCCACAATTCCTCTCCGCGGATGATGAAGAAATTGGTAGAGTTACAGCTCGCAACAAAACCACGATCATCAAGCATCAGGGCCTCGTCTGCGCCCATGTTGATGGCCTGGATCAGAGCCTGAATAAAGTTCAGGCGAGAGTGGGAATTGAGCCGCAAATCGAACACGTCGGGGGTGGAGCATCTGATCGTCGAGGTCATCAGCTTGAGGCCGCGTGATTTCAGCGCGGCATTGGGTTGTTTATACTCCGCGACGATTACAATCGTCGCGGGGCCGGTGATGAAACGCGGATCCTGATTTGGGGTCGACTTTACGCCGCGCGAGATCATCAGGCGAATGTGCACGCCGTCTTCCATATTGTTGTGGCGCAGGGTTTTCCAGATTTCCGCCACCAGTGCGTCACGATCCATGCCGATATCGAGCTGGATCGCGTTCGCCCCCTCATACATCCGTGCCATATGTTCATCGACAGCCAACAGCTTGCCTTTGACCAACCGCATCCCTTCCCAGATGCCGTCCCCTAGAACAAAGCCTGCGTCAAAGACGGGCACCATCGCTTTGTCGCGGGCAAAGAAGTTTCCGTTCACGTAAACTTCGACGGTGTCGTTGCGGGGGTCGTGTGCGTAGCTTTGGGCGCTGTCTTGGGTCGCGTTGCTCATGGATATTTCCGTTCAGAATTCAAATTGCTTGTGGCGGGCAAGAAACGCTTGCGTGCGGGGGTTTTGAGGGTTTTTCAGCACCTGCTCGGGCGGGCCTTCCTCTTGGATGACACCGTCCGCCATAAAGATCACGCGATTTGCGACGTGATAGGCGAACCCGATCTCATGGGTGACCAACAACATGGTGCGTCCTTCATCGGCGATGCCGCGAATAACGTTGAGAACCTCGCCCACCAATTCCGGATCCAGCGCCGAGGTCGGCTCATCAAACAACATCAATTCAGGGGCCAGCGCCAAAGCGCGCGCGATGGCGACCCGCTGCTTTTGCCCGCCCGACAGCCGCGAGGGGTATTCGTCGGCCTTTTCCGCCAGCCCGACGCGCGCCAGTTCTTCATGCGCGCGGGCCTCGCTGCTGGCTTTGTCCTTTCCTTGAACAATCCGCAGCCCTTCGGTGATGTTGCCCAGCACGGTTTTGTGTGGGAACAGGTTGAACTGTTGAAACACCATACCGACCTTCTGGCGCACCTTTGTCAGTTCATTTTCTGGATAGGCGCGCGGTTTGCCGGGGCGTTCGGTGCCGATTGTCTTGCCTGCATGGGTAACTTCCCCATCCGACGGGATTTCCATGAAATTCAGGCAGCGCAGGAACGTGCTCTTGCCCGACCCGGATGCACCCAGAATGGCGATGCAATCCCCCTTTTGCACGTCCAGATCAATGCCGCGCAACACGTGGTTGTCCCCGAATGACTTTTGCAGCCCCCGTATGGTCAGGATCGGTTCTTGTGACATCGATCAGTCTCCTTTGGCCAGACGCCGTTCAAGGGCATAGGTGGCCCGCACAATGGGGTAAAGAATGACGAAAAATGCCACTGCAACAACTGTGTAGGCCTCAATCGGGTTGAAATTGACTGACGCAATAAGGCGCGCCTGATGCAGCACATCGGCGTAGGCAATGGCGGAGGCCAGCGTCGTCATCTTGAAGATCTCGATACCTCGGTTCGTCAGGGCGGGCATCATCCGGCGCACAGCCTGGGGCAGAATGATGCGGGCCATGATCTCGCGGTAACGCATGCCGATGGCGCGCCCGGCCTCCCATTGACCAGGGTCGATGGTTTGGATGCCACCGCGAAAGATCTCGGCGGAAAATGCAGCGGAATTCAGGGTGATGCCAAGGGCTGCGGCCATCAGGGCCGATATCTCGAACGGGGCGAGGATGGGGAAGGCAAAGTAAAACCAGAAAATTTGCACCAGAACCGGTGTGTTGCGGAAGAACTCGATGAAACACGCCGCAGGCCAGCGCAACCAGCGGCGCACAGAATAGCGCGCCAGTCCCATCGCAAGCCCCAGTGACAGGCCCGCCACAAGGCAGATCACAAAGATGCGCAGCGTGTTGATCAGGCCGACCCACAGGGCTTCGCGATATTCCCAAACCGATCCGAAATCCCAAGTGTATTCCATTTCAGCGCACCGTACTGTCGCCGCTCACGGCGAGACGACGTTCAAGGGCCTGCACGCACAGGCTCAGCCCGAAAATGACAGTGAAATAGATCAGCGCCGTGGCGGTGAAGATTTCGATGGGGCGAAACGTTTTCTGGGCCAGCTCGTTGGCCTGATACAGCAGGTCCGCATAGGACACCGTGGCGACCAGTGTTGTGGTCTTCATCAATTCGATTGAGCGTTCGGTGAAGGCGGGGATCATCCGTTTGATGGCTTGGGGCAGGATAATGCGGCGCATGGCCTGCGGGCGCTGCATGCCAATGGCCCGCGCGGCCTCCCATTGGCCCCGTTCGATGGAGACGATGCCAGCGCGGAACACTTCGGCAAAAAACGCCGAAGATTGGATGGAAAACGTGATGGCCGCCGCCAGATAGGGCGTCATCTGGATATCCATCAGGATCGGCAGGGCGAAAAAGAACCAAAAGAGCTGCACAAGCGGTGGGGTGGTCCTGAAGAATTCGATGACGAACCCGGCAGACCACGCCAGCCACTTGCGTGGCGACAGCCGCGACAACGCCAGCATCAGACCCAGCGGCAGGCCAAAGGCCAACGCTGTGCCGGTGATCGCCAGCGTCCCGAGAAGCCCCTGCCACAAAAGGTCAGAGTTCTCGATAACGGCGGTGAAATCCCACTCATACATTGCTTTTGCGCCCTGCTGATTGGCTTACAGGCGTTCGCGTATGATCGCGGGCACCTTGGACGGATCAAGGCCGAAGTCGCTCAGGAATTCTTCGTACCACACCTGCGTTTGGCCGGATTTGTAGTAACCGTCGATCTGCTCATTCACCCAGTTCACGAACGCAGGGTCGGTTTCTTGACGCACAGCCACCGAAGAGGGGCGCGATTCAACCGGCTGAGGTACGATGATCTGGCCAGAACCCAATTTCTGACGGGCCGCAATCAGCGGCGGGTGGAACAAGGTCACGGCATCCACACGACCGGCCTGGAAAGCGGCTATCGCCTCAGCGTTGCCGGGAAACCGCTGGATGTCAGCGTTGGGTGCGTTTTCTGTCAGGAATGCATCCATGCTGGTCGCCTGAGGGACTGAAACGCTGATATCAGACGAATTCAAATCGGCCCAATCCGTAATCTCAAGATCATCGCGTGCCAAGACGGCTAAGGAATAATACAGCAGCGGTGTTTCAGGGAAATTCACCGCCTCTTTGCGCGCATCCGTGGCGTCCAGCACGAACATCAAATCGATACGGTCTGCCTGCAGGGCCGCCACTGCGGTGCCCCATGTCACCTCAACAGGTTCAAATTCAACGCCGAGGGTTTCGGCCATGGCCTTGCCCATCGACACACCAAGACCGCCGGTCCATTCACCGCTGATGATGTCCTTGGAATACCACGGCGGGGCCTGAGTGACCCCGACCCGCAACACGCCGTTATCGCGGACCTGTGCCATTGTGCTGTCTTGGGCTTGGGCCACTGTGCCTGCCCCCATCACCGTCGCGGCAATCGCGGCCGCCAATACCGTACGTCTTTTCATCAATTTCTCTCCTTGTTGGTTTTTGGTTTCATTTCGGCGCTTCGCGCTTCAACAAATGCTTTCGTCGTCTCGAGCCCGAGTCGCATATGATCGCTTAGCTCGTCCTGCATCGCGCTCAGGCTGTCGCCGAGGGCAAAACGTATATAATCGTCGTGGCTGTCTCGTTTGGGTACGGCGGTCCCATGCGCGCGGCGGTGTGCTGCCCAATACAACTGCAAATGCCCGCGCAATCCGGTCCATGTGTTCAATAGGATGCGATTGTTGGCGTGTTCATAGACAAGCCCGTGTAAATCAAGTTCGGCCTCAATTGCGGCCACGTGATCCGATTGGTCGATCGCCTCTTTGAGGGTATCGCTGCGGGCCAGCAGGTCTTTCTTGAAATCGCCGTCGCGCCGGTCCCAGACCTGCTCAAAGGCGAATTGCTCCAGACAGGTGCGCATGGCGTATATGTCATTCACATCCTCCAGCGAAATATCGACAACCCGCGTTCCTGTATATGGCACGCTGACCAACAAACCTTCGTCAATCAATTGTTGCATCGCTTCGCGCAGCGGCCCCCGGCTCGCACCGAGACGCAGAGCAAGTGTGCTCTCAACCACTTGGCTTCCCGGCTCAAACTCACCCGTCAGGATGGCGTGCCGCAATAGCGTCACGATCTGAGCGCTCATCGTCTGACGTTTCAAAGGTGAAGAAACCATGAATCACTCAATAGTTGTTAGCCCATTTACGTATCGTTGGCGGTAGATTGAAGATTGTCAACAATTATTGAGATCCGAATATTTCGCATGCGTCACACAGCCTTGTTGCACGGCGCCTCCAAATAACAATCGTCACCCTCAGCAAAACGCCCCCTATGATGAGCAATCCCTTTCCAGACTCGCGGCCTTCGGTAGCGAGCGGTTGAACTAGGAATACCAAAACCCTTCGCAGCGAATGATCGGTGCGGTGAAGGCGGATAGATTTCAAAGTCGTCATCGCTGTTCATGGAATGGAAATGCCGCACTGGAAAACTGTGGTCTGCATGGGTCGGCCTTGTCCGCGTGGCGGTCGTCGAACGATCTTACAATTCTGTACCTGCAGCGAAGGTCAGCTATGCGGGCTGCAACGGCAGCAATCTCATTATGTGTTCACCCGCAGACTCAAGGCAAGTTCCATCGTTGGCCATAGATGCTGAAGAGCCGCGTTTCGCGGGACAACGAAGACTTACCGGGTGATCTCGAAGGTGAAGTTGCGGCCTTCCTCACCTACTGCAATACCCGGCGACATCGCGAGAGCCTGAATAACGTCAGGCCAGCCAACGTCCATTTCGGGCCCGACAGAGCCGTTTTCGGAGCAAGGGCATCGGACAAAACAATCCGACATCGCCGCTTGAAACATCAAGAACCAGTCACACAAACGCGCCAGAACCTCCATTGCTTGAGCCGCTCTGACGTCCGGCTTTTTACAACGACGGACATAATCCGCTCTGCACGCCTGAGACGCTGTCACCGCTGATGTCAGTGTACTCAGCAGTCTTCTCTGACGCGAAGCCTTGTTCCCGTGCTTGTTTAGCCGTTCGGCGTTTGGCTGGTATGCAGGTGCCACTCCTTAGCGTATGCCTGATACTCTTTTGCGTCCTCCTCGATTGCGTCCAATTTCGGAAGAACGGGCGTCATGCCCTTACTGAAAAGGAGCGATGCGCCAATGCTGGTGCCAGTTGACGACTGGCCGTGCAAAACGGGTCGACCTGTTGCGACCGAGAGCATGGTCCTGAATGCCTTGTTCTGCGCAAACGGGCCTTCAACAATCGTCATGCCTTTCGCCTCCAATAACGACAGGCACGTGTTCGTCATCATCGCGAGGTAAAACGCCAATGCCGCTGAGCGCTGTCCGGAGCCAAGCGCAGGTTCCCCTCCCCTCCAGCGCATTTGATGGCCACCAAACGGGCCGGAGGATGGCTCGACTGCCGGCAGGATCATAACTGCATTTGCAAGAACCTGCGCCACGTCCTGTGGTGTTGGTGGCCGCGAGTGACCGGCTTGAATGATCTCGTATTCCCGCCCGCCCATGAAACGCGCGGATGGCAGGGGTTGGCCCATTGCGGTGACGTTGACGAGCGTGTCCCGGGTTGGATCGAGGTCCTGTACCTTACCGCCAACAGCCATGGCAACGACCCAAGTGCCCGTCGAAACAACAGAAAACGGAGCCTCTTCGGTCAGAAGATGTGGATAAAGCGATGCATTGGAATCGTGAATACCGACGGAGACAGGCGTGTTCTTGGGCAATCCGGTGGCCGCAGCAATCTCGGGCAAAATGGTACCAAGGATGTCAGCAGAATGTCGCACAGGTGCCATCTTGTCAGCGATGCCCAAGCGATCGACAAGCTCGGAGAACTGACCGGCAACCGGCTGCCAAAGGTCTGTATGACAACCGATCGAGGTCACATCCCACGCCATTTCCCCTGTCAGGCGATGGCCCCAGTATTGTGGATAGCCCACGATATGCTTTGTACGGTCGCGTAAAGATGGGTCCTGATTGAACTGATACCGAAGCTGTGCGCCCACATTCAATCCATTGGCAAGCCGGGGAGAACCCGTTTTTGCGAAAGCGGGACGCATCGCGTCGTAAGCCCGTGAAACATCCGATGGGATCGGTTGTTCATAGTCAAGCACAGGCGCCGCGAGGTCTGCGCGCGCATCCAGCAGCACAACACTGGCACCATGCGTTGTGACGGAAATGGCATCGATGCCTTTTTCGGCATGCAGCGCTTTGAGCCCATTCAGCAGAAAACCCCAATGCCCTTCGGTATCGAAATGCCGCCAAGGCGGGCCGGGCAAAACCACATTGGGCCGCGTGCGTACGGCGATTTCACTGAGCGTGTCCAAATCGACAAGCGCCAGCTTCGCGTTTGTCTTTCCGATGTCAATAACGGCAATATGGCGCGGATTTCTCATGGCATATGAAACAGGCAGGGCAGCGGGACCGCGACGGGGGCATCATCCGGCCCGGTCTCCATGATATCGGCCATATGCGCCCACCATTTCTGCATGATCGGGTGATCGGGCAGCGCCGCCATCCCATGGTCCTCCGGGCGGATCAGCACGCCAATCAGCACATGCGTTTCCGGGTCCAGATGTATGGAATAGTCAGAAACCTTGGCGGCACGCAACAGATCGACCAACTCGGGCCAGATCGCATCATGGCGGCGCTGGTATTCCGCCTGTTTGCCCGCATGAAGGCGCATCCGGAAAACGTAGCGTTCCGTCATGATTTGCCGTGCGATGCAAACATGGCCCAAAGGCGCGGCAAGGCGATGACGCCAATCAACAGCAGACCGATAAAGATGGACATCACGATACCCGGCACGTTCAACAAGCCAAGCCCGAAGGTGACAAGCCCCATGACGAAGGCCGCGATCACCACGCCCGGGATCGACCCCGAGCCACCCAGAATATTGACGCCGCCGAGCACAACCATCGTGACGACCTCAAGTTCCATGCCGGTGGCGATACTGGGGCGGGTCGAGCCAAGCCGCGACGTCAGGCAGATCGCGGCGACACCCGACATCAGGCCAGTGAGCAGAAACAGAATGAATTTCACGCGCTGCACGCGGATGCCGCTGAACAGAGCCGCCGTTGGGTTGTTGCCGATGGCATAGACCGCGCGGCCAAAGTTCGTCTTGTGAAGCAGAACGCCATAGATCACCGCGATGATGACGAACAGCAGCATTTCGACTGTGAAAACCCAGTAGATATACCCCTGCCCGAACCACGAAAAGCTTGCCGGGTAGCCGCGGAACGCATCATCGCCCAGAATAATGAAGCTGATGCCGCGAAACAGACTCATTGTGCCGATGGTAACGACGATGGAGGGCAGGCCAAGGATCGTGACGAAAAACCCGTTAAAAGCCCCACAGAGCAAACCGACCGACAGGCCGATGATAACCAGTTCCGGGGTGCCCGCGCCATATTGGGTCGCAAGCCCCATGGCGGTGCTGGCAAGCGCGATGATCGAGGCCACGGAAAGGTCGATTTCGCCCGCGATGATCAGCAAGGCCATGGCAAAGGCGATCATCGCTTTTTCAGTAAAGTTAAAGGTCGCGTCGCTGAGGTTCCATGCGTTCAGAAAGTAGGGCGAGGCAAAACTGTTCACGACAAAGATCGCGATGGCGACGGCCAACAGCAGGGATTCCCAGCTGCGCACTGTCCGGTACGCGCGGCTGTGCAGGCGGTCGGGGATGTGGCGTTGTGCTGCGATATCGGTCATCGGGTCGCCTCCGCGTCCTTGAGGATGAGACGGCCTTTCTTGCGGCCGGATTGGGCGTTGAAAGCGACCGCGATCAGGATCGCGCTGCCGGAAATGGCCAACTGCCAGAAAGGTGAGATATTGACGACGGGCAAGGCGTTCTTGACGACGCCCAGAAACAGCGCGCCCAAAACCGCACCACCAACGGACCCAATGCCACCGGCGATGGAAATACCGCCAATGACACAGGCGGCCACAACTTCCAGCTCGAATCCACCTGCGATATCGACATAGGCCACGGCATACCGCGCCACCCAAAGATACCCCGTGAGACCCGCAAGTGCGCCGGATATAACGAAGGCCTTGAACTGCGTTTTGCCAACATCAATCCCTGTATAGACAGCCGCATGGGGGTTACCACCGACCGCAAAAATCGAGCGGCCCAAGGGCGTGCGCGACATCATCACCGCAAAGATGATGACGGTCAGCACGGCGCACCATGACAGAATAGGCAAGCCAAGCACAGCAGCGCGTGGAAAACCCGTGAACCCTTCGCTCATCTCATGGGCGTTCACCCATTTTCCGTCCGAAATCAGGAAAATAATGCCGCGAAAGATGGTCATTGTGCCCAGCGTCACGACGATGGGCGGGATCGCCAGTTTCCACACCAGCAGACCGTTGATCGCCCCCATCGCACCGCCAAGGCAGATCGCGATGGCAATGATGAAAGGGATCGGCAGGCCGGGAAACGCGACGTTGATCATGGCAACGGCCATCCCCGTGAGGGCGAGGTTCGCAGCGACCGAGAGATCAATGCAGCGGGTGAGGATGACCACCATCTGACCCAGCGCAAGGATGATCAGCGGTGCCGTGTCGTTGAACACGTTCACAAGGTTGGAAGGGGCGACAAAACCTGAAAAACGCGAGGCGATCAGGATCAGCAACACAGCAATCGCCGCGGCAAGAATGGTTTCGCGCACAGGGATGAAACGGCTCATGCGGGGATGCTTTCTGTAGCGGGTGCAATGCCCGCGGCGTGGCGGACAAGGGTTTCGGGCGTCAGATTATCGCCCTGCACTTCGGCGGCGATGCGACCTTCACGCATCACGATCACACGATCCGACATGCCGATGACTTCGGGTATCTCGGAACTGACCATGATGACCGCGAGGCCTTGGCCTGCAAGCTCGGCCATGAACTCATGCACCGCCGCCTTGGAGCCGATGTCGATGCCCTTGGTCGGTTCATCCAGAATGATGACCTGCGGTTGCGTGGCCAGCCACTTGGCAATGACGACTTTCTGCTGGTTGCCCCCCGACAGGTTGCCCACATCCTGATCAAGGGCGGCGGCGCGCAGATCCAGCCGCTCGGCATAGTCGCGCGCCAGTTTGAATTCTTCGGCCATGCGCAAAAAGCCCGATTGCGACGTGCGGCCAAGTGAGGGCAAGGTGATGTTCTGAAAAATCGGCAACCCGATCACCGCACCCTGCTTGCCGCGATCCTCGGGGACATAGACAATCCCGTTGTTCACTGCGTCCGCAGGAGAGCGGATCACGCGAATGTCCCCATTGATCTTTGTCACCCCTTTGCTGGGCCGGGTGATGCCAAAGAGCGCTTGCATCAATTCGGAGCGCCCTGCCCCGACAAGCCCGTAAAACCCAAGGATTTCACCGCGTTTCAGCGTGAACCCGATACCGGCAAATTCCGTGGGATGCGCATAGCCTGCAACCTGCAGCACCTCCTCGCCAAGCGCTGCCTGACGTTCGGGAAAGATGTGATCGACCGCCCGCCCCACCATCATCTTGACCAGCGCGTCCTGATCAATGTCACTGATCAGGCCATCGCTGACAAAGGCCCCGTCGCGAAAAACCGTGTAGCGGTCAGCAATGCGGAAAATCTCGTCGAACTTATGGCTGATGAAGAGGATCGCCTTTCCCTGCGCTTTCAGGGTTTCGACCAGTTCATAGAGCTCTTCGATTTCCTTGTGGGACAGCGCCGCCGTCGGCTCATCCATGATCACAACGCGGGCATCCACTGACAAGGCACGGGCGATGGCCACCAGATGTTTATTCGCAATGCCCAGTTCGCGCAGATAGGCACCCGTGTCGAAAGGCGCACCGATCTCGTCCAGCAGTCCGCGCGCCTTGCGGTGCATCGCAGCCTTGTCGATCAAACCCCATTTTGTGCGCGGCGCGTGACCGATGAAGATGTTTTCAGCAACCGTAAGCTCATCAAACAACACCGTTTCCTGATGGATGGCCGTGATCCCCGCGGCGGAGGCGTCATTCGGAGTGTTCAGAATAACCGGCGCGCCCGCGATCCGGATGGTGCCCCCGTCCGGCTGATAAATTCCGGTCAGGATTTTGACGGTCGTGGATTTCCCCGCCCCGTTTTCGCCCACAAGGGCCGTGACCTGCCCGGGGTAAAGATCAAGCCTGACCTGATCCAGCGCTTTGACCCCCGGAAACGTCTTGGTGATGGCATCCATGGATACCACGGGCACATCTGCAGATAGGGTGTGCTTTGACATGACGACACTCTTTTGGGGCGTTGATAAAAGGGGCTGGTCCGGCGCAAGAGGATGCGCCGGACCCGTCACAAATTAGAAAATCGACTTGAACTGCTCGATGTTGCTTGCGTCATAGACGAAGGGATCGGCCATGGCGCCTTCGTTGTTTTCATCAAGCGTCAGGCTGCCCATGCGCCCCATGGGGATTTCGGCACCGGGCGCGGCCTCAACGCCGTTCTGGCTGAGTTCATAGGCAAGCATGGTCGCGGAATACCCCAGATCAATCGGATTCCAGATGGCGAAAGACTGCGAGGCACCCGATTCAATCGCACCGGCCATTTCGGATGGCAGGCCAAGGCCCGTGACATTCACCTGACCGACTTTGCCCGCATCCACAACAGCTTGCGCCGCAGCCACGATCCCGACGGATGTCGGCGCGATGATGGCGTCCAGATCCGGATAGGATTGCATCAGGCCGGTCGCCTCGCGGTAGGATTTATCGGCAAGATCATCCCCGTATACCGTCGCAACAACTTCGATATCCGGGTAGTTGCCCATCACCTTGTTCATCTCCTCCATCCAGATGTTCTGGTTGGTGGATGTTGTGGTCGCAGAGAGCAAGGCAACCTCGCCGCCCTCTGGCAAATGATCCGCAGCCAGTTTGATGATCATATTGCCAATCAGCGCGTTGGACGATGGGTTGAGATGCAACTGACGCCCCTCTGGGGCCACACCGGAATCCCAGCTGATCACCGTGATCCCGCGCTGCATCGCGCGCTGCAGGGCGGGCACCAAAGCGTCCGTGTCATTGGAAGACACGGCAATGGCGTCGACCTGCTGGGCAATGAGGGAATTGATGACCTCGATCTGCCCTTCAGCGGTCGTGTCAGTGGGCCCTGTGTAGATGATTTCGACATTGCCGAGTTCTTCCGCAGCCTCCTGAGCGCCTTCCGCAGCCGCTTCGAAAAAGCCGATACCCAGCGCCTTGACGACCAGCGCGATGCGCACGTCCTCTGCCAGCGCGGGGCTTGCGACCATCGTTCCTGCCAATGCAACGGATGCTGCTAGTTTCTTAAGTACACTCATGGTTTCCTCCCTGGAGTGGTTACATCAGGCGGGCAACTGCGCCACACCGTCTTTCTGCGTGGTCCCGGACGGAACAACGATCAATGTGATATCCGCCGCGTCCAGCATGTTTGCCGTGCGATCATCCATGCGGTCATCGGTGATAAGCGTATCGATCCGCTCCAACGGACACAGCACGAGGCTGGAGCGGTTTTCAAACTTCGTACTGTCCACCAGAACGATCAATTCATCCGCCTGCCCGATCAATTTCTGCTCGGCCTGAATCAGCAGCGGGTCCTGCTCCATCAAGCCCAGCGGGCCGATGCCGGCGGCCCCCATGAACATCCGTTTGGCATAGAAGTTGCGCGTCACGTCGTTCTCAAAAGGCGACAGAATGATGTTCTGTTCGCGGTAGATGATCCCGCCGGACAGCATCACGGTATTGGTGGAATTCTTCAACAGATGCTCGGCGATGGGAAAGGAGTTGGTGAACACCTGCATCCGACGCGAGGCCAGCGGGTGTACCATCTGGAAGGTGGTCGTCCCACCGTTGATGATGATCGGCTCACCATCCTCACACAGATCAACCGCTGCCGCCGCGATGGCTTGCTTTTCAGCACTGTTCATCGTTTCGTTTACTGAAAACGGGCGCCCCGCGAGGCCCACAAACGGCTTTGTCGCCAGCGCCTCGGCCCCGCCACGCACGCGACGCAAGCGCCCTTGCGCATCCAGCGTGTTGATATCGCGCCGCACCGTTGCCTCGGACGCTCCCGTCAATGTGCACAAGTCCATGACCGTCACGAGGGACCGGTCCTGAACGGCCGATAGGATTACGCGATGACGGTCTTTTTCGTGCATGGATGCCCCTTTGCTCGCCGTCAAGCTGACGCGAATCGCAGCTGCGTGTCAATCAATATTTGTCACATTCAATCATTCTGCATCGCAGCATGATTGCTTTTGACTGATTGTGATTGACATGGTTTCTGCGCTCGGCCAACGTGCAGCGCAGAAATATCATGAACTCTGGCGTCCATGGAGACTGCAATGACCCACCCATCCGCAACGCAACGCCTTGAAAACAAGTGGGATGTTGATCTTGCCGCCCCTATGAGCGAATCCGAGAAGTTGCTATATCGCTCCAACCTTCTGGGATCAGACAAGAGAATCACAAACTACGGCGGCGGCAATACATCGGCCAAGGTGATCGAAACTGACCCGTTGACGGGTAAGCCTGCCGAAGTGCTCTGGGTCAAGGGGTCGGGCGGCGATGTCGGATCGATCAAGATGGATGGGTTTGCGACGCTCTATATGGACAAGCTGAACGCATTGCGGGGCGTCTACCGTGGTGCCGAGTATGAGGATGAAATGGTGGCCTTCCTGCCCCATTGCACGTTCAACCTGAACCCGCGCGCCGCCAGCATCGACACGCCCCTGCATGCCTATGTGCCGGCAAAACACGTCGATCACATGCACCCGGATGCGATTATTGCCATCGCCGCCGCAAAGGACAGCAAAAAGCTCACCCAAGAGATTTTCGGGGATCGCATTGGATGGCTGCCATGGAAAAGACCGGGCTATGAATTGGGGCTATGGCTGTCGGATTTCTGCGAAAAGAACCCCGATGCCAAAGGTGTTGTGCTGGAAAGCCATGGGCTCTTTACCTGGGCCGATGACGCACAGGATTGCTATGAACTGACGCTGGAGATCATTCAGACCGCGATGGATTGGTTTGCAGAGCAAACAGCGGGCAAGCACGCTTTTGGCGGCGCAATCCATCACAGCCTGACAGACGAGGCACGCCGCGCCACGGCGGCACGTCTCATGCCGGTTCTGCGCGGGATGGTATCGGATCAGCAGCATATGGTCGGGCATTTTGAGGACAGCGATGCGGTGCTGGAATTTGTGAATGCCAAAGACATGACTCGGCTCGCAAGCATGGGCACGTCCTGTCCCGATCACTTTTTGCGCACGAAAATCTGCCCGCTTGTGGTGGATTTTGACCCGGCCAACCCTGATGCGGAGGCAACACTTGCGGGGCTCAGCGATGCGGTGGCGGCCTATCGGCAGGGGTATCAGGCCTATTATGAACGCTGCAAACGCGCCGACAGCCCGCCCATGCGCGACCCGAATGCGGTTGTCTATCTGGTGCCGGGTGTGGGGATGATCACCTTTGCCAAGGACAAAGCGACTGCGCGGATTTCCGGCGAATTCTATGTCAATGCGATCAACGTGATGCGCGGTGCGGATGCCGTGTCCGAATATCAGGGCCTGCCCGAGCAGGAGGCATTCGACATCGAATACTGGCTGCTCGAAGAGGCCAAGTTGCAACGCATGCCCGCGCCCAAGGCATTGGCAGGCCGCGTGGCACTTGTGACGGGCGGCGCGGGCGGGATCGGCTCTGCCACGGCGGAACGATACCTGCGCGAAGGTGCCTGCGTGATGCTGGCCGATATTGACGACGCCGCCCTGGCGCAAACGGCGGCAAAGCTGTCGGCACGGTATTCCACGGATGTGGTGCGCACGATCAATATGGACGTAACGGATGAGGCGGCAGTCATCGCCTGTTATACCGAGACCGCTGCCGAGTTTGGCGGCATTGATATCCTTGTGTCAAACGCCGGTATCGCCAGCTCTGCCCCGGTCGAGGACACGACGCTGGCGCTTTGGAACAAAAACATGGCGATCCTGTCGACGGGATATTTCCTCGTCAGCCGCGAAGCGTTCAAGGTGTTCAAGGTGCAAGATATGGGCGGATCGGTTGTTTTTGTCGCCTCCAAGAACGGTCTCGCCGCCTCGCCCAATGCCTCGGCCTATTGCACGGCAAAGGCATCCGAAATCCACCTTGCCCGCTGCCTTGCTCTGGAAGGCGCCGAGATGGGTGTCAGGGTCAATGTGGTCAATCCGGATGCGGTTTTGCAGGGCAGCAAGATCTGGGAAGGGGAATGGCTCGACCAGCGGGCGGGCACCTATGGCACGGACAAAAGCGGGTTGGAGGCGATGTATCGCGACCGCTCGATGCTCAAACGCTCTGTCCTGCCGCAAGATATTGCGGAGGCCGCCTATTTTCTTGCCTCTGACCTGTCCTCGAAATCAACCGGAAACATCATCAACGTGGACGCAGGCAACGTTCAGGCGTTCACGCGTTAGGGAGGGCAGCATCATGATCCATTCAGACATCATCGCGCAGACCAATGAAACTGCGATGGCAAAATTGCAGGCAGATTATGACGCTCTGGGCGCGCACCTTGAGAGGCGTGGGGTCGACATTGCAGCGATCAAAGACCGGGTGGCAAACTATGGCGTGGCGGTGCCCAGCTGGGGCGTTGGCACAGGCGGCACCCGTTTCGCGCGCTTTCCCGGCCCCGGCGAGCCGCGCGATATTTTCGACAAGCTTGATGATTGCGGGCTGATCCACCAATTGACGCGCGCAACACCTTCCGTGTCGTTGCATATTCCGTGGGATGCACAACCCGCCGCCGATCTCAACAGCAAGGCCGAAGAAGTCGGTCTGCGCTTTGATGCCATGAATTCCAACACCTTTCAGGATCAGCTGCAACAGCAACACAGTTACAAATTCGGCTCCCTTTCCCACACCAACGCGGCCACGCGCCAGCAAGCGGTTGATCACAACATTGCATGCATTGAACTGGGGGTTGCCATCGGATCAAAGGCGCTGACGATCTGGGTCGGGGACGGGTCAAACTTTCCGGGACAGACCAACTTTACCAAGCAGTTTGAACGCTATCTTGATGCAGCAAAACAGGTGTACAACGCCCTGCCCGATGACTGGACGCTGCTGAGCGAACACAAGATGTATGAACCAGCCTTCTATTCCACGGTGGTGCAGGACTGGGGCACCAACCTGCTTATCGCGCAGCAGATGGGCGACAAGGCAAAATGCCTTGTGGATCTGGGTCATCATGCGCCCAATACGAACATCGAGATGATCGTCGCGCGGCTGATCCAGTTTGGAAAGCTTGGCGGCTTTCATTTCAATGACAGCAAATACGGCGACGATGACCTCGACACGGGCAGCATCGACCCCTACCGCCTGTTCCTCGTGTTCAACGAGTTGGTTGAGGCGGAAACGCAGGCTGATTTCGACCCGATGCATATGCTGGATCAAAGCCACAACGTGACCGATCCGATCGAAAGCCTGATGGTATCCGCAACAGAGGTGCAGCGCGCCTATGCGCAGGCGCTTTTGGTCGACCGCACCGCTTTGCTTGGATTTCAGGAAGACAACGATGCGCTCATGGCCACAACGACCCTGAAACAGGGGTTTCGCACGGATGTCGAACCCATCCTCGCAATGGCACGTCTTGAGCAGAACGGTGCCATTGACCCGGTTGCGACCTATCGCGCGTCCGGGTATCGCGCCAAGGTCGGCACACAACGTCCTGCTGTCTCCGGCGCTGGTGGCGGGATCGTGTAGGCAAGCTGCGACATGGGCTTGCTGTGGTGTGCGGTCGATCCCAGTGGGGCGCTGATGGCCCTCTGAAGCATGGAATTCCACCGCTTAGATCGCGCATTTTCCCGTTGATTTGTTTCGTTCTGCAGATCGCTGGAGCTATACCCGCAAGGCCCGTGCACCGCTCACACAAGTTCATCTGGCAGGCATATTCAAGCAGGATGACCGCCCCTTCACCTATGCCGCAATGACACCGATCCTAGCGCCGCGAGCGATTGCATGCGCGATAAAAGGCCCAGCACGTTTTGTTGGGCCTTAACAATCTCTTGGTTTTCGGTGAAACTGATGCGTAATGAAGTTCTCTCTGGGTTTGATACTGGCGCTCTGCCTCGCTGGATTGCAATTTGTTGCCGTCACTATTGTGGTGTTTTCATCCTTTCTCACCTCCGAAAAAGTTCTGCTGGAGCATGCGCGCGACCTCTTGAGCGATGTGGGAACCAATACGATCGAGCACTCGAAGGGATTCCTCAAACCTGCCAAAGGTGCCGCTGAGCTTGCAACACGGCTTGCCGAGAATCAGGTTATTGCGAGCGATGATTTCAACCAGCTTGAAAACCTTCTCTTTCAGCAGCTTCAGATTTCACCGCAGTTTGCAGGGGTTTTTTATGGTGATGAGGCCGGGAACTTTGTCTATGTGATGCGCAGCGAAGGGCCCGGACCCTTCCGAACCAAGATCGTGATGCGCGACGGCGAGGCACGTGAAACCGAGCTGATCTGGCGTGACAGCAATTATCAGGTGCTTGCGCGCCAAGACGACAAAGCGGACACATATGATCCGCGCACGCGCCCCTGGTATCAATCCTCCCGGGAAAACCTGACAGGCATCTGGACCGACCCCTACATCTTTTTCACCTCGCAGCGTCCCGGCATCACTGCCGCATCACCCGTTTTCAATACCGATGGCGGGTTACGTGGTGTCGTCGGGGTGGACATTGAAATTGGCGCTATTTCTGGTTTTCTGAGTCGGCTCAATATCGGAAAGTCAGGCGTTGCACTGATCCTGAACCGGAACGGCGACGTCATTGCGCACCCAAATCAAGCACTGATCCGCAAGCAAAACCCGGACGGAACATTTCGGTTTGTCAACATCAACGAGATCGACGATCCGGTCGCCCATGCCGCCTTTGCCGATGTGGTCCGTGGGTCGGAGGTCTATGTAGATCGTGAGGTTGCGTCGCGGTTTGAGTTTGACGGGTCGACTTATGTCTCGACCGTGATGCCCGCCATCAGTGATGAACTGCCATGGACAATCGCGGTCTATGCGCCGGAAGCGGATTTCACCGGTGAGATTACGGGAAACCGGACACAGAATGTCTGGATTGCAGCAACCATTGCCCTTGCGTCGGGCGTGGTGGGGTTAATGCTGGCGAATTACATCCACAAACCTGTCCGCGCTTTTGCCGTTCGATCCTCGCTGGTTTCACAGGGGGAAGCCTCGGCCGAGGAACCTTTACCCAAAACCTACAAAGAGCTTGAACGCGCAAATGAAACTCTGGTTCAGGCCATCGCCGAGCGCAAGAAATCAGAAGCCGAATATGACAGGACCTTCGATCTTGCTGCGCGCGGCATGGCCCGGATACAGGCGCACACCGGTAAGATCCTGCGGATAAACAGACGGCTTGCCGATTTGCTGGGCTATAGCGAAGTCGAAGCGCTTGATTTGACAATTCAGGACATATCGCACCCCAGTGACCCCGTCGCCAAAGTGTTCACCGCGTCAAGCGGCGGAGGTCGCTCAGAGTATTTCAGTGAAAAGCGGTATCGGCACAAAGACGGTACCACCATCTGGGTCAGTGAAAACGTGATCGTTATTCGAGATGACAATGACGTGCCGGTCTATGCCGTAGTCGCGGTTGACGATATTTCGGAAAGAATTGCAGCGGACCTGAAAATCCAGCAGTTGAATACCGATCTGTCGCATTCTGCACGGATCAACATGATGGGACAGATGGCGACCGGGCTTGCGCATGAATTGAACCAACCCCTGCTTGCGATCTCGCAAAACATGGACACGGCTGTTTTTCTGCTCAAGGACACAGACCAGAAGGCTTCCGCCCTGCGGGAGCTTCTTGTGGAAACAGACCGGCACGCACACCGCGCCGGGGACATCATCAAAGCGCTGCGGGCGTTTGTGAAAAAGGAAGGCGCTGAAAAAACAGAGTTTGATTTTGCCGAACTGATGGAGCAGTCCCTGCATCTGATGCGGGCTGAGGCTAAGGACCACGGCATCAGCATCACCGCAACAGGCAGCAATCTTGAACCCGTCTATGGATCACGCGTGCAGATCGCTCAGGTGCTGGTGAACATGTTGCGCAATGCCATTGAATCCATTGCCCAGAGTAACATGCGCGACCGCAAGGTCACTCTGAAAGCAGAGAACACCCAATCCGGGGTTATGATCAGCGTCACCGACACAGGACCCGGGTTACAGGAAGACGTGGACGTTTTCGAACACTTCAAAACGACCAAAAAAGACGGCATGGGCATGGGGCTTTCGATCTGCCGTACAATTGTGGAATCGCATCGCGGGGACATCTGGTACCAGCAGGACCCGGATGGAAACCCCCAATTTTGCTTTACTCTGCCTGCATTGAAACCAAAAACGGAGGTGGGGAAGGCATATGAATATAGCCACTGAACCTTGCGTTTTCATCGTGGATGACGACGAAGACATTCGCACGTCTCTCTCGCGCGCTTTGCGCACCCGTGGATATAATACGCAGGTCTTTGACTCCGCACATGCGTTTCTGGCGGGCTACGACCCCGCCCGGTCGGGATGCCTGATACTGGATTACGGACTGCCACAGATGAATGGTCTGGAACTCCAGCAGGTGCTTGTAAACCGTGGCAGAGCGTTGCCTATCATTTTCATCACCGGGCATGGCGGCGTTTCAGAAGCCGTGCGCGCGATGAAATTCGGGGCCGTCGACTTTCTGGAAAAACCGTTTCGTCAGGAGGCGTTACTGGCCCGAATTGACACCGCCCTGCAAATAGATGCAAAGGCACGCGACGTCGATAACGCGTTAAAGATGACCCAGAACAAACTGAAAAGCCTGACGCAGCGCGAAAGGGAAATCGCAGAATTTCTGGTGTTGAACCCCTCCAACAGTTCCAGCAAAGATGTAGCACGTCATCTCGATATCAGCCCACGCACGGTCGATCACCACCGCGCACGCATTCTGGATAAAATGAACGTCCAGTCGGTCGCAGAGCTTGTCGATCTGGCGCTGACCTATCAGCTTTTTGAAAAACCCGAGACGTGAGCGGGCTATAGGCAAGTCTACCTAGGTAACAACGCGAATATACCTTGGCCGTCTTTTGAACGATTGTATGCGTGCAGTGTGTATTTTGGAAATTTTGTGCGCTGCAGGTGCAATGGGTTAACGAGTGATAGAGAAACGGAATTAGCTGGTTCTCGGTTGGCCTATCTTCCCGTCCAGGATAAGATTTTGCGCCTTGTCGCGTGAATGACTGGAATAGCGCTGCGACCTGTTTTGCACCAACAGATCGCAGCGCACCACTAATCCAACACTAAAAAGCACGTAAAGCGTCATGCGAAAAACCTGAATCACATAACGCTGCCTGAAATCAAAGATTTCAACGCGTTACGTGATACTTGATGTTTCAGATATTTCGTCAGACGCTCTAGTCCGGCGCGTTATTGCGACGTCACCAGCCTACCGCCCGCGCAACGCATCCTCCAGCACAGTGAGCACATCGCCGGCTGCGACGTCGGACGTCACAAAAGCCTCGCCCAACCCGCGCGCAAGGATAAAGTGCAGCGTCCCTTGCATGACCTTTTTGTCCTGCCCCATCAGATCAAGCAATCCGGCAGCATCCGGCAATTCGCCGGGAATGTCGCGCAGGTCGGTTTTCATCCCCATCGCTTTGAGATGCGCGCGCACGCGGCTTGGGCTTTCCTGCGAGCAAAGGCCCATGCGG
Source organism: Roseobacter sp. OBYS 0001 (assembly GCF_019654895.1). Classification (NCBI taxonomy): domain Bacteria; kingdom Pseudomonadati; phylum Pseudomonadota; class Alphaproteobacteria; order Rhodobacterales; family Roseobacteraceae; genus Roseobacter; species Roseobacter sp. OBYS 0001. The sequence continues at coordinate 293,974 of NZ_BPES01000004.1, read as the reverse complement.
GACGACAATTCAAAGGCCATAGCGCAACCAATGGCCACCCCCTCGCCGTGCAACAGGCGATCCGAGTACCCGGTCGCCGCCTCCAGCGCGTGCCCAAAGGTGTGACCCAGATTGAGCAGCGCGCGGTCCCCCTGCTCTGTTTCATCGCGGATGACGATATCTGCTTTCATCTGAACCGAGCGCCGCACGGCTTCACATCGTGCTTGTTGATTCCCCACCGCCAGCGTTGGCCCGTTTTCTTCGAGCCACTCGAAAAACGCCAGATCACCCAGCAGGCCGTATTTAACGACTTCGCCGTAGCCCGCCAGAAAATCACGCGCCGTCAGGGACCCAAGCACGTCGATATCTGCCAGCACCAGACTGGGTTGATGAAACGCACCGATCAGGTTCTTTCCCTGCGCCGCATTTATCCCGGTCTTGCCCCCGACAGAGCTGTCGACCTGCGCCAAAAGTGACGTCGGGATCTGCACGAACCGCACCCCCCTGCGCAGGATCGCAGCGGCAAACCCGGCAAGATCACCAATGACACCGCCGCCAAAAGCCACTACGACATCGCCGCGCTCGACCTTCTGATCAAGCAGCCAGCCCACGGTCCGTTCAAGTGGCTCCCATGATTTCGTGGCTTCCCCTGCGGGCAAGGCCAGTGCTGTCATCTCAATGCCCTCGCGCGCCAGCCCGGCACGCAAAGCGTCCAGATGCAGTGCAGCCACGGTTTCATCCGTCACAACAGCGACCTTTGGTCGATTAAGCAGCGGCAAGATATGTGCGCCAGCCTCTGACACAAGCCCCGGCCCAATGCGTACGTCATACGCACGCCCGGGCAGATCGACATGAACAGTTTCAATCATTTACAACCTCCAGCACATCGGGTCGCGACACCAACACCTCTGCCACACGCCGGGCCATTTGCTCGATCGCGACGGGCGGGGCACAAGGCACGGTCATATCGGCCTTGGCATATTCCGGAACCCGCGTTTCATACAGTGCGCTCAGCGTTGCCTTTGGATCAGGCGTGCGCAAAAGCGGTCGCGTGTCCCTGTGTTTGACCCGGTTCCACAGCAGTTCAATATCCGCATCCAGCCAGACCGACACACCGCGCGCCGAAATAGCGGCGCGGTTGGCCTCAGCCAGAAACGCGCCCCCCCCCGTTGACAGCACGCACGCCTGTCCACCTAGCAAGCGGTTTATGACTTCACTTTCACGCGCCCGAAAAAAGGCTTCGCCATCACGGGCAAAAATTTCCGGCACGCTCATATTGGCTGCCTCTTCGATCTCATGATCCGAATCAAGAAAGGGAACATCCAGCAATTGCGCCAGCGCACGGCCGACAGCAGTCTTGCCCGCCCCCATCATTCCGATCATCACGATCGTCTTTTTCAACACAAATCTGTGTGTTTGACCCGTTTCGGCTCCGGTTTGCTCAATTTCGCTCATAATCGATTGAATGACGTGATATTATAAAAAAGGCCATATATAACTTAAAGAAAAACGGCAGGCATAAAGGCAGTAAAATGCTCCGATTATTCAAATTTCTGATCTATCTGGCCGTGATTGGCTTTATCGGGCTGGCGGGCTATGCCTATGTCGGTCCGTTTTTCGGCGCTGATTTCTCAGCCCCCTCCGAAGAGACACGTGTACCCGTGACACTGGATGCCGATTAAACATCTTTCATACGCGTTCTTTGGGATATGCCTATGCACTGCCGGTTTGGCGCAGGATCAGCCACTGTCGGTCATTGACTGGGTTAAGCGCAACCCGGACCAGCCTGCGATGACCTCGGCCATCCCGGCGCAGCGATTTGAGCCGCCCGTGTCACCCGGTGCGCATGTTCCGGTCGTGAGTGTCGCGCCGCTGGACCAAAAGGCGCGCCGCATTATCGGATTGGTGCCTGCGTCAGTCACTGGCCTGTCCGAAGACATCTGGTCAGGCAGTGATGCGCGCGCGTTGCAGGCACAACTCAACGACATCCCCGTTTTGCGGCTGCCTGCCGCGCAGACCCTGTTGTACACCGTGCTTTTGACCGAAGCCAAAGGTCCCGGCGATGACACGGCGGGTGAAGATCTGCTGACCCTTGCCCGCGTGGACGCATTGATGCGCTTCGGGGCACATGACGCGGCGTTGTCCTTGCTTGATCAGGCCGGGGTCACACGCGATGCGGCCCATTTCAGGGCCTATATGGATCTCGCGCTGCTGACAGGACAAGAAGACACCGGCTGCGCCATTCTGACCACGACGCCGCACCTTGCACCATCCCTGTCGCACCGCGTCTTTTGTGCTGCCCGGCAGGGGGATTGGCCCACGGCCGCCCTGCTCTTTGATACGGGCAACACGCTGACGGCGTTTTCCGATGCTGAGACAGTCGCCCTTGAGAGGTTCCTGCACCCTGAGGCGTTTGAAGACGCGCCCCCCCTGCCGCGGCCCGCTGAGATAACTCCGCTCTTGTTCCGGCTGCATGAAGCCATCGGAGAGCCCTTGCCAACCGGTGCCTTGCCCCGCCCCTATGCCGTTGCCGATCTGCGCGATCTGGCGGGCTGGAAACCACAACTTGAAGCCGCAGAACGCCTCGCCGTGACAGGCGCCTTGTCACCAAACCGGTTGCTCGGGCTGTACACGGCGCGTCAGGCCGCAGCCTCGGGCGGCGTCTGGGACCGTGTGCGCGCGGTTCAACGGTTTGAGACTGCGCTGCGCACACGCTCCACCGATGCGATTTCAAAAAGCCTGCCCGTTGCATGGAGCGCCATGCAGGCGGTGGGTCTGGAAATGATCTTCGCCGACCTGTTCGCGGATACGCTGACCCGGTATCAACTGGGTGGGCGCGTACAGGAAATAGCGACCACCATGGCGTTTTTGTCGACGGATTACGCAGGCGCACAACTGTCGGAAGACACGGATCCATTTCTGAGTGAATTGGCGCGAGGGGCACCTGAAACCATGATCAGTACCGATCTGCGTCACAGCGCGATCAGCCGTGGGTTTGACCCTGCGAACGCTCGCCGCGACCTGACACAGATGGCGCAAAACGGCCGGCGGGGCGAGGCGATACTGCGCGCTTTGATCTTGCTTGATGACGGGGCTGCGGGTGATCCTGTTGCCCTGACACAGGCACTTGCCACATTGCGTTCCTTTGGCCTCGAAGACACTGTCCGACGGGCCGCGTTGCAAATCCTGCTGCTGGACAAATACAGCTGATGGCAGCGCATAGTACATGGATTTCCGCCTTTCTTGAGGCACAGGCCGCCGAATTGGGCGCCGCACGCAACACGCTGCTGGCCTATGGCCGTGACCTCAAGGACTTTGACAGTTTTCTGACACATCGAAATCTGGATTTTCACGCCGCAGCACAAGCTGATGTCGAAGCCTACCTGATTGCCTGCGATGCGGAGGGTCTGTCCAAGGCAACGCGCGCACGCAGGCTCTCAGCGGTCAAACAGCTTTATCGGTTTGCCTTTGAGGAAGGCTGGCGCAGCGATAACCCGGCCCTGCAGATCACGGGTCCGGGACGCGACCGCAAACTGCCGAAAACACTGTCCGAGGCAGAAGTGGACAGGCTTCTTGAGGCGGCCCGCAGCTCAGGGCGCAACACAGGGGACCGGACGCGCAACACCTGCCTGATGGAACTGCTGTATGCGACCGGTATGCGCGTCACCGAGCTGGTCAGCCTGCCCGTGTCTGCAGCACGCGGCGATCCGCGCATGTTGTTGATCCGCGGCAAGGGCGGAAAGGAGCGGATGGTGCCCCTCTCGCCCCCTGCCCGCGATGCCACATCAGAATGGCTGCGGCTGCGCGATGAGAAAGAAGCCCTCAAGAAGGCCGAAGGGCATCCGCCCTCACGCTTCCTATTTGCATCGCGCGGGGTGTCCGGGCATCTGACGCGGAATCGTTTCTATCTGTTGATCAAGGAACTGGCCGTCGATGCAGGCGTCAGCCCGTCCAAGGTGACCCCCCACACGCTGCGCCATGCTTTCGCGACGCATCTGCTGGCGAACGGCGCGGATCTACGCTCGATCCAGACACTACTGGGTCATGCGGATGTGGCCACGACCGAAATTTACACCCATGTGCTTGAAGCAAGGCTTTCCGAATTGGTTCTGACGCACCACCCCCTGGCCCAGGAGGACCCGCGCCCGCCGGGTGACAAACCTGTTCTGGACGCATCGTAATGCCGTTCCACTGACACGGGCCTTTCCGGCGCACCGATGATCGCAACGGCGCCACACTGTCGCAGACCTGCCCAGATGCACATGCAACTCTGGCTCATCCCTTGATTGCGGGCACCATCGCCCCCATAACCAATGAACACATCTCAAAGGTACGCTCTAACATGGACATGTCCACCGCCACCCTCGACGCCACATTCTGGATGACCTCAGGCGTTATTCTGTTTTTGCTCGTGCTCTCGGGGTTCTTTTCCGGCTCTGAAACGGCACTGACGGCCGCATCGCGGGGAAAACTGCACTCGCTTGCCGACAAAGGCAACAAGGGCGCGGAGCGTGCGCTGCAGATCACCGAAGACAATGAGCGGCTCATCGGGTCGGTTTTGCTGGGCAACAATCTGGTGAACATCCTTGCGGCGGCTCTGGCCACGTCCATCTTTACGCGCGCCTTTGGCGAAAGCGGTGTCGCTCTGGCCACATTGGTGATGACCTTGCTTGTCCTGATCTTTGCCGAAGTCTTGCCGAAAACATACGCCATTACGAATTCAGAGAAAGCGGCAAGCTTCGTGTCCCGCCCCATTGCGATTGTGGTGACCGTCTTTGCGCCCATCGTGGCGGCTGTGAGGCTTCTGGTCCGTGGCGTTCTGCGGCTTTTCGGTGTGACAATCGACCCCAACAGCAATATCCTCGACATTCATGCTGAAATCGAAGGCGCGCTGACATTGGGTCATTCCGAGGGCGTTGTGGAAAAGGAGCACCGCGACCGCATTCTGGGCGCGCTTGATCTGAACGAGCGCGCCGTGGAAGAAATCATGCTGCATCGCTCTGGCATCGAGATGATCAACGCCGATGATGATCCGCAGGACATTCTGCACCAGTGCCTGCAATCCAACCACACCCGCCTGCCCGTGTTTCAGGAGCATCCGGAAAACATCATCGGTGTGATCCACGCGAAAGATCTGCTGCGCGCCATGTATAAGATCATCGGCGGGCCTGAGGGGGATGCCTCGAAACTGCGCAGCTTCAAGCTGTCCGACGTGGCAATGAAACCCTATTTCGTGCCCGAAACCTCCACCCTTGATGAACAGATGCGCCAGTTCCTGCGCCGTCGGACGCACTTTGCCCTCGTGGTCGATGAATACGGTTCACTGCAGGGTTTGATTACGCTGGAAGACATCCTCGAAGAGATCGTGGGTGAAATCACGGACGAGCATGACCCGACGGATATGGCACCGATCCAACAGACCGAAGACGGTCAGTTCGTGATTGATGGCGCGATGACGATCCGCGACCTCAACCGCGCCGCCGACTGGAACCTGCCGGATGAAGAAGCCAACACCGTCGCCGGGCTGGTCATCCACGAAGCACAAATGATCCCAACCACCGGTCAGGTTTTCTCGTTCCACGGATTCCGGTTCGAGGTCTGCGCGCGCGAGGGCAACCGCATTACGGAACTCAAAATCCGCGCGCTTTGACCCCGCGCGCGGGCGGCTAGTTCCATAAGCTGTCGCGCGGCGGGCCCGCGTGACACACTGGCGCGCGCCGCGCATCACGCGCGCAGCCGCAGCCCTTTTGGATCAAACGGGGGTTCAGCCAGAATGCGTGCTTTGTGTGGCTGACCCAGCACCATGACATCAACCACGTCGCCCGGTTGCGCACCGCTCACAAAGCCAAGCGCGAGGCTCATCCCAACGCTGTATCCATAAGCACCAGAGGTGACGCGCCCAATGCCCTGCCCGTCTTTGAAGATCGGCTCGCCCCCTGTGGCATCTGCATTTGATGCATCGGTTTCAGCGCTGTCCAATGCGAGCACGACAAGATGTTCACGCGCAGTTTTGGCAAGTGTTTGCGCAACCGCAGCTTTGTTCAGGAATGCCTTGTCCATCTTGCACAACCGATCAAGGCCGACTTCCTGCGGCCAGTATTCGGGGCTGTATTCGCGCCCCCATGACCCGTACCCTTTTTCAACACGCAGGCTCATCAAGGCGCGGCTGCCCACCGGGCCTGCACCGACCTCTTTACCCGCGACGAGCAACGCCTCATAAAGCTGCGCCTGATCCTCAGTCGCGCAGTGCAATTCCCAGCCCAAATCGCCGGTAAAGCTGACGCGCAAGGCCAAGACCCGGACACCGGCCAGTTCAATCCGTTTGGAGCGCATGAACGGAAAATTCTCGGTGGACAGGGACGTATTGGTGAGCCGTTGCAGCATGTCACGCGACCTCGGACCGGCCACGTTGAAACCGCACATCGCATCGGTGTGGCTTTCAAATATGGTGTCGCGGGGCAAGGGCACAGCCTTGAAAAATCGCTGGTGATAGCGTTCGGCCATACCGGAGCCAATCACCCAGAACTCCTCCTCCCCCAGACGCGTAACCGTGAAATCACCCGCGATACCGCCCCGCTTGCCAATCAGCGGCGTGAGGCAGGACCGCCCCACCGCCTTGGGCATGGTGTTTGCAAAGACACTATTCAACCAGCCTTCGGCCCCCGGACCTTTGCACAGGTATTTCGCAAAGTTCGAGATGTCGTTGACCCCTGCGTTCTCGCGCAGCATCCGGCATTCAGCACCGACCTGATGCCACCAATCCTGCCGGGTGAACCCTTCTGTGTGATCTTCGGCCCCTTCGGGATAGCCGAAATAAAGCGGGTGTTCCCATCCGTAGTTCAGCCCGAATACCGCGCCACGTTCGCGTTGAATGTCGTAGACGGGGCGGCGGCGCAGGGGGCGACCGGCGCTGCGTTCTTCATTCGGGAAGTGGATTTTGAACCGGTTTGCGTATTGATCGCCAACGCGCGCCTTGGTGAAGGCCTTATCCGCCCATGTCCCGAACCGCGCCATGTCCCATGCGAACATATCATAGCGCGTCTCGCCCGTGACAATCCAATCAGCGGCCAACAGCCCCATGCCACCCGACTGCGAAAACCCCGGAATGATACCGTTGCAGCAGAAATAGTTCGACAGTTCAGGCGCGGGGCCGAACAGGACATTGGCATCCGGCGACCATATCATCGGCCCGTTGATCACGCGTTTGATCCCCGCCTCTCCGACAGCGGGGACGCGGTCGATTGCACGCATCATGTTGTCTTCAATCCGTTCCAGATCATCGGCGAATAGCTCATGCCCAAAGCCCTGCGGCGTGCCGTCCTCGGCCCAGAACCGCAGGTCCTTTTCATAGGCACCGACAAGCAACCCTTTGCCTTCCTGACGCAGATAGTATTCGCCGTCCCGGTCGGCCACCGATGGCAAACGGCGATCCAGTGCTGCGATCTCAGCGATGGTTTCGGTGACAAAATACTGATGCTCGGTCGGCTGCAAAGGCAGTTCCAACCCCGCCAATGCCGCAACCTCACGCCCCCAGAGGCCCGCCGCATTCACGACCCATTCGGTGGCAATATCGCCTTTGGTCGTGCGCACGATCCATGTGCCATCCGGCTGCTGCTCCGTGGCCGTCACCGGGCAAAAGCGGATGATTTCGGCACCATTCTGGCGTGCGCCAGCAGCATAAGCATTGGTGACACCGGATGGGTCCACATTGCCGCCAGAGGGTTCAAACATGATGCAGCGGATACCGTCAAAATCGACCAGCGGATGCAGGCGTTCAGCCTCATCCCGGCTGACTTCGTGAAAATTCAGCCCGTAGTATTTCGCCTTGGCCGCCTGCAGGCGCAGTTGGTGTTCGCGCGCCTCGGTCTGCGCCAGATAGAGCGAGCCGGGCTGGAACACGCCGCAGGACTGCCCTGTTTCGGCTTCCAAGGCGTTATAGAGATCCATCGTATAGTTCTGAATGCGCGTGATGTTGTTGTTGTCATGCAGACCATGGATATTTGCCGCCGCATGCCAGGTCGAGCCGCTGGTGAGTTCGTCACGCTCCAGCAGCACCACATCTGTCCAGCCCAGTTTGGTCAGATGATACAGGATCGAGCAGCCGATGACGCCGCCTCCGATGACAACGGCTTGGGCATGAGTACGCATGGTTGAGACCCCGATGATGGCGTGTAACAGGGCCAACCTGACCTGCCATCGCCCGCACTGTTAGCCGATTTGCGACATCTGTCGTCGCGCGCATACAAGGCGGGTCTATTTATTTTCCCCGCGCACCTCCGGATGCGCGCTGGCACAAATGCGGTCGCGATCCGGTTCAAATGCAGTCGCTTTCAGCGCACGCGCCAGACTTTCCTGCGCAAAATCACATGCGGCGGCGGATAATTTGGGATCAGGATTCCCGATGAGATTGTCAAGCGTTTGCTGAAGCATCTGTTGCACCTCGACAACCGCAACCCCGTCGCGCGCGAGCGTTCCAAAACCGTCGCGCATCAGATCAATCGGATCAAGTGGTGCGACATACAGGTGATCCAGCGGGGTATCAGGCGTTGCGTTTTGCTCATCTTTATAGGCGGACAAGATGCGCCCGATGCGCGTGATAATGTCAATCGCCGTGCCCGGATCATTGATCCCCGGCGACAGGGCCTTTGACCCGATCTCTCCCAATACCAGCAGGCCAAAGCGCGGGTCCTGATCATAGCTGCGCAAATCAGAAAGGACGAGCATCTCGCGTATTTGCTCACAAAACGACTCCCAATCACGGATATTGTCCGCCCGGTCCACATAAAGCACTGGGGACTCTGCAAAGACGTAGCTGCCAATGTCGCGTGTCATGTAGAGTGTGACGTCGCACTCCTTTGCCAGCGTATTCATCGCTTCGGGATAAATGCATTGAATATAACCGCTGTCCCATGCGTTCAGCGTCTTGGCGCTCTCAGGTGCGTCATGTACGAGCGGCATGGCACCCAGACAGGGCGTCTGCAAACGCTCATTGAACCGGGCGCGGGTCACGGCCTCCACCTGACGGGTTGTATTGGTCAACTGACCAAACCCCTGCAAATGCAGAACCCAGCGGATCAGATAGACCACAATGATCGCCAGAACAAAGACCGTCATCCAGAACAGCACGAAGGCATGGTCGTCATCGTAAACGCCAAGTTCGCGCAGGATGATCCCCAGCAAGGCATAGACATAGGCCCCGATAAAGACGGCAAGCGTGTTCTGGGTGGTCCTGTCCTGCATGATCAAGCGGTGCACACGCGGCGTCCATTGCGTGGAGGAGGATTGATAGACCGAGACCATGACCGTGATCGAAAAGATCGTCACCGCAAGCATGGCGCTGGCAATCAGTTGCAACAGGCGGTCTGCCGCCGCGCCATCAAGGCTTCTGGACAGGGTATCGGGCACATAAAGCTCAACCCATTGGCTGAGGGCCACGGCAAGCACAGCCAGCAAGCCGATCAGCACCACCCGCACCCAGAGCTTGCGCGCATAGCGGCGGGCTTTGCGAAAGAGGGTCATCATGAAAGAGCTGGCATTATCCATACGCTGTCCTTAGCATCTTAGGCCGCCATAGCTAAATACCCAGTGAAGACATATGAGCGGCAATCAGGCGAGAAACAGCGGCGAACTGGCCGCAATAGACCACGCCAGAACAATGCCGGAGCCTACGCCCGCCGTCTCTGCCCCCTGCCGGAGCGCGACGGGGCGTGCCATCGTGCCATACACCAGATAAAACAGCACCATCACAGGCAAAACGGTAAACAAAAGCCCCAGGCTTTGTGAAAACAGGATCATGCTTGCCGATAAGGATGCAACAGGGACCATGCGTGCCACAACCCGCTGCCAAAGCGCTGCACCGTCCAGCAGGACACGATCGGCAACCACGAAGGGCACCGTACCAAGCAGAAGTACGCACATGATTGGCAAGCGCGGACCACTGGGCAGAAAGGCCGCTGCGTATCTGTCAAGCGCCACAGCGAAAACGCACAGGCACCAAAAGGTCAAAAGCAAAACACCGGAGGGTTTCGGCAAGGTCAAACGGTGACCCGCCGCCCGCAGCACAGCGAGCACCACAAGACCCCATGTGGCAAAGAACACAGCCAAAGCGCCAAAGGCCGCAGTTTGGAAAAGCCCACCCCCAAGGCCGAGCGACAAGCCGATGGCGGGCAGAACCGGTGCCAGCAGCGCGGCCCAGAAAACCTTTGGACCCACGGGGGTGGCGGGGGACCGGGACTGTGGCAACAGGCGGGTGAACGGCCAAAAGAGGACAACCAGACCCACCAATACCGCGGTGATCGCAAGGCCCTGCGGCATAGCCCGCCCCTGCCCGCGTATTTCGAACGCGGACATCAGCCAGTCGCGCGTTTCCCGCATCGTTTCAGCGGCAAAGAGAACAGCCACATGTTCTGTATTGGGGATGGCGACCGCGCGCCTGCTGACTGGCCCGTCGGATACGGTTTCGCCCTCAACAGGTTCACCTGCGACAAGTGCGACGGACTGGCGGGCCACATCGCGCAGTCGCCCCTCATATTCACCCGAAAGCACCAGCAATCTCTGCGGGAAATCTGCCGTGACCGCATCCGAATACATCGAAATGGCAACGATGGCGGATACCTCTGGCGATGCTTTTGCCGCGCGAATGACGATATCCGTCGCCATGGAATGGCCCAGCATGCCAACCGGGGTCACTGTGCCGATCTCGGCCTGCACAGCTTGCAGAACGGCGCGTGTCTGCGCCACCAGTTGCTGCGTTGTTCCTTCGATCCGGGTGACATCAGAGGACATGCGTTCAGGGTTGCGCCCATGGCCATAGAAATCAAAAGACGCGACCATAAAGCCAGCCCGTGCCAGATCACGCGAGATATACTGCATCATCTGGCGCGAACCGGCAAACCCATGCGTCACAATGACAAGAGGCCCCGGCAAGCCCGAAGGGTCGGTGTAGAGGGATACCCGTCCGACATCCGTGTCAATAATGCGCTCACTGACGGTCGCGCGTTCGCTCTCAAGACTGAAAATCGCTGCAGAAACACATACAGCAGCCAAGGCCCATAGCAGCGCACGAAATGAAACCAGATTTGCAACCATCAGCTTACGTCTTCGCCACAACGCATTTAACAATCCTTCTTTCTCCGAGCACCCGCCAGCCCAAGGCGCACACAGTGATGTACCTGTGTAGATGATAGGTCAGATTTCGCTTAGTCCATGGCGCGCTTGGATTTCACAGGGGGTCAGCGCGCTATTTGGGTTAAGGAGAATGCACCGTCCGGCGGCCTCACAAAAAGGTAGCAACGCCAGTCAAAACACCCGCAAGGATACTCAATTTCTATGTTTTCGTCAGCACTAGGTGGGATACTTCAAAACAGTAGTTGTCGTGCGCTGCACTACCGTCACAATTTGCCTGTCTCAAAGACCACAAAGCGCCGGCGCACGGTCATAACGGCGTATCCGAAAGGTTCTAAAAAGCTGGCATGACACCAAAATGTCAGCCAAAGTCGCGCGGATCGGTGCACCGCCGCGCGACTTTTTTTCTTGGACGCTTTATTTCAGCGCGGCATCCGTAATAGCGCTCGTCCATGCGCCATCGGGCGCTTTGGAGATCACCGGATCAGAGCCACCGGCCAGCAGTGTCGCCACCGTGCGCTCGTAATCGGCCACATCCAGCGACCCGTCCGAGCCTTCGATCAGCTTGGCGATTTCACCCATCATCCGGACCTGATGCGACTCGGTCTGGGCGCCGGTTTCATCATTGTCCAGAACAATACCCGCAGCCTCATCGGGGTTGGCCCCAGCGTATTCCCAGCCTTTCATCGATGCGCGCACAAAGCGGACCATTTTGTCCTGAAACACCGGATCGCTTAGGTTCTCTTCAAGCGCATAGATACCGTCTTCCAATGTGGCGACGCCCTGATCTTCGTATTTGAAGGTTACAAGCTCATCCGGTGACACGCCCGCATCGAGCACCTGACCGTATTCGTTGTATGTCATGGTGGAAATGCAGTCGGCCTGACGCTGTAACAGCGGATCGACATTGAACCCTTGCTTGAGCACAGTCACACCGTCCTCGCCCCCATCGGTGGAGATACCCGCCTGTGACATCCAGCTCAGGAAGGGGTATTCATTGCCAAAGAACCACACACCGATGGTCTTGCCCTTGAAATCCTCAACAGAGGTGATGCCGGTGTCTTTCCAACAGGTCAGCATCAGGCCCGATGTTTTGAAGGGCTGCGCGATATTGACGACCGGCAAGCCCTTTTCGCGCGCGGCCAGTGCCGACGGCATCCAGTTGAGCATCACATCAGCGCCGCCGCCAGCCAGCACCTGCGGGGGGGCAATATCCGGCCCGCCGGGCAGGATTGTAACGTCAAGCCCCTCTTCTTCGTAAAACCCCTTGTCCAGCGCCACATAGTAACCCGCAAACTGCGCCTGCGTGACCCACTGCAATTGCAACGTCACAGAATTGGCATCATCGGCATAAGCCGCCGTTCCCAGACCGGCCGCAAAGGCCGCGGATATCATCAGTTTTTTCATCTTCCATATCTCCTTGTCAGTATTGAAAGCGGGTCTTTCGCCCGCTTTATCGTTGTGACGGATGCCAGAAAGTCACCCGCTTCTCTATCAGGGCGATAAGCCCGTAAAACGCCGAGCCCGCAAGGGCTGCAACGATAATCTCTGCCCAGACCATATCCATGGCAAGCTGACCCACCGAGGTTGATATCCGAAAGCCCATCCCCACGGTCGGAGAGCCGAAAAATTCAGCAACAATCGCACCGATCAGCGCAAGCGTTGTGGCAATTTTCAACCCGTTGAACACAAAGGGCATCGCAGCAGGCAGCCGTAGCTTGAAAAGCGTGGTCCAGTAATTGGCACCGTAGGTCCGCATCAGGTCACGCTGCATCGCGCTGCTGCCTTTTAATCCCGCGACTGTATTCACCAGAATGGGAAAAAACACCATGACCCCGACAACCGCCGCCTTGGAGTGCCAGTCACTGCCCAGCCACCGCACAAAGATCGGCGCGGTGCCGACAATCGGAAGCGCGGCCATGAACGCCCCAACTGGCAGTATACCCTTGGTCAAAAAAGGCGAGCGATCCGCAAGGATGGCCACGGCAAAGGCCGCAATTGCCCCCAAGACATACCCGGTCATCGCCCCCTTGAGGATCGTTTGTTCAAAATCAGCCCAAAGCAGATGCGTGGAGACCGCAAAACGCGCCGCGATCGCAGAGGGAGGCGGCAGGATCACCCCGCTGATGCCCAGCATCTGAACCAGAATTTCCCACATCACCACAATTGTGACCCCGAATATCACGGGGATCAGCAAGCTGAACAAACGCGTGTCCGCGCGCGGCGAATGCGACAGTTTGATGTTCAGCCACCAGCCCAGCCCCCAAACGATCAACGCCAGCACATAGGCCATCATGCTGCCTCCATCCCCATGCGCCTGAGCGTCTGACGCTCAACCAGTGTCAGAATGGCAACCAATAGTGCCGCCGTAATCGCCGCCGCAAACAGGGCGGCCCATGTCACCATCGGCTGGCCGTATTGATCCCCGACCAACATACGCGCGCCAAAACCTGCCCGCGCGCCAGTCGGCAATTCGCCCACGATAGCACCCACCAACGCGGCGGAAATACCGATCTTGAGCGATGCAAACAGATAGGGCACCGAAGCAGGCAGGCGCAGCTTCCAGAACCCCTGTGACGGGCTGGCGCTATAGGTGCGCAGCAAATCAAGCTGCATCGCATCGGGGCTGCGCAGCCCCTTGACCATGCCCACGACCACGGGGAAAAAGCTCAGGTATGCGGAAATGACCGATTTGGGCAAAAGCCCCTGAATGCCAATAGCGCCCAGCATGACGATGATCATCGGTGCCAGCGCCAGTATGGGAATGGTCTGAGAAGTAATCGCCCATGGCATCACGGATTTGTCCATCGTACGGCTATACACGATGCCAACGGCCAGCAGAATGCCCAGACCTGTCCCTATGATAAACCCCAACAGCGTCGCCGAAAGCGTGACCCAACCATGGTACACAAGGCTGCGCTTCGACGTGATTTTCTTGGTGAATATACTGTCGTAAAGTTCGGAGGTGACCTGATGCGGCGAGGGCAAGCGAGGGCGCACCTGACTGTAGGTCAGCGGTATGATCTGCGGGTTTTTCAGCGCAAGCGCGAGGCCCGAATATTCCTGCCGCTCCGCCGGGGCCTCTGGCGCAATGGTCAATCCGTCCCGCTGCGCCTGATCTGCGGTCAGATGCGCGTTCATCGGCACAACGGCCATGGTCCAGAAGGCGATTATGACCGCCACCACAACGAGGGCCGGCACGATGCTGGCCAGTTTATTCATCTATGTGACCCGCGCGCAGCCCATCGCGCACACGGTGGGCGATCTCAATGAACTCTGCACTGTCACGGATGTCCAGCGGGCGCTCCTTGGGCAGCGGGCTGTCGATGACATCCGAAATACGGCCCGGGCGCGGGCTCATCACCACGATTTTCGTGGACAGATAAACCGCTTCAGGGATCGAATGGGTCACAAAGCCGATGGTCTTTTCGGTACGCGCCCAAAGCTGCAAGAGCTGCTCGTTGAGGTGGTCGCGCACGATCTCATCCAGCGCGCCAAAGGGTTCATCCATCAGCAAAATATCGGCATCAAAGGCCAGAGCGCGCGCGATGGAGGCGCGCTGCTGCATGCCACCCGACAATTGCCACGGAAATTTGCGGTCAAACCCATTCAGGTCGACAAGGTCCAGAACACGCGCGACACGTTCCGCCTGTTCAGACTTTGAGAACCCCATGATCTCAAGCGGCAGGCGGATGTTGCCGCCGATCGTGCGCCACGGGTAAAGCCCTGCGGCCTGAAACACATAGCCATAGGCGCGCGCCTGACGCGCTTGATCCGGTGTCATGCCATTCACGCTGATGTCGCCGGATGTGGGGGTTTCCAGCCCGGCAATGCAGCGCAGAAAGGTCGTCTTGCCGCAGCCCGAGGGGCCGATGAAACTGACGAATTCGCCCTTCTTGATCTCAAGGTTCACGTCCTTGAGCGCATGGACCGGACCGTCATTGGTTTCAAAGGTCAGATCAAGACCCTGCGCATGGATAATCGTTTCTTGGGTCACGCTCGGGCTTTCAGGTTCAGGTTTCAGACGCCGGTGGCGGGAATGCCGCTGCGCTCAACCGGGCGCGGGGCAGTCAGTTCTTTCCAGGTGGACAAGGCTTTGTTGGTCACGCCGTTGCCGTCGCGTTTGACGAATTTGCCATGTCCTTCCTGCGTGCGGATTTCACCGTCATGTATGGCCACATGACCTCGTGTCAGGGTATAGCGCGGCAGGCCTTTGACCGTTTGCCCCTCGAACACGTTGTAATCAATGGCAGATTGCTGGGTGCTCGCTGCAATCGTCTTTTCCTTTTGTGGATCCCACACGACAAGATCGGCATCGGCCCCCACCAGAACCGCGCCCTTCTTCGGATAGCAGTTGAGAATTTTGGCGATATTGGTGGAGGTGACCGCGACAAACTCATTCGGCGTCAGACGCCCCGTGGCCACCCCATGCGTCCAGAGCATGGGCATGCGGTCTTCCAAACCTCCGGTGCCATTGGGAATTTTGGTGAAGTCGCCCACGCCAAAACGTTTTTGCTCCGTAGTGAAGGCACAGTGATCGGTCGCCACGACAGACAGAGACCCGGATTGCAACCCGGCCCAGAGGCTATCCTGATGCTGCTTGTTGCGAAATGGTGGTGACATCACACGGCGTGCGGCGTGGTCCCAATCCTTGTTGAAATACTCACTTTCATCCAAGGTGAGGTGCTGGATCAGCGGCTCGCCCCAGACACGTTTGCCCTGCTGGCGCGCGCGACGGATGGCTTCATGTGCCTCCTCACAAGAGGTGTGCACCACATAGAGCGGCACGCCCGCCATATCTGCGATCATGATGGCGCGGTTTGTGGCCTCCCCCTCAACCTGTGGCGGGCGGGAATAGGCATGTGCCTCGGGGCCGGTGTTGCCCTCGGCCAGCAATTTGGCAGAGAGTTCCGCCACCACATCGCCGTTTTCCGCATGCACCATGGCGATGCCGCCCAGTTCAGCCAAGCGGTTGAAGGAGGCATAGAGCTCATCATCGTTGACCATGAGCGCGCCTTTATAGGCAAGGAAGTGTTTGAAAGTGTTGATCCCGCGATCCTCAATGACGGATTTCATCTCGTCAAAAACCTGCTCCCCCCACCATGTGACGGCCATATGGAAGGAATAGTCGCAATTGGCACGGGTCGATTTATTGTCCCACATTTTCAGCGCATCATGCAGCCCCTGCCCCGGAGATGGCAGCGCAAAATCAATGACCATCGTCGTGCCGCCCGCCAGTGCCGCGCGCGTCCCGCTTTCGAAATCGTCAGAGGAATAGGTGCCCATGAAGGGCATTTCCAGATGCGTATGCGGATCAATACCGCCCGGCATGACATAGCAGCCCGTGGCATCCAGTTCCTCATCACCGCTCAGGTTCGGGCCAATCTCGATGATGGTGCCCGCGTCGATCAACACGTCCGCCTTGTAGGTCAGATCATGCGTCACCACAGTGCCGTTTTTGATCACAGTAGACATAAGTGAACTCCTTGAAAGGGTGGGATCATGATACCACTTCGGCCGTTTCCAAGACCGCATGCAACAGCACATCCGTGCCCGCAGCGGCCCATTCAGGGCTGATTTCTTCGGCCTCATTGTGGCTCAGACCATCTACGCAAGGGCACATGATCATTGCCGTTGGGGCCACGCGATTGATCCAGCAGGCATCATGACCGGCACCAGAAATCAGGTTCATGTGGCTGTAGCCCAGACGCTCCGCCGCGGTGCGCACAGCGCTCACGCAGCCCTCGTCAAAGGTGACAGGATCAAACCCGCCTACCTTTTCAAATTCGATCTCAAGCCCCATGGCATCGACAATCGCCTGCGCCTCGGTCCTGAGGCGTGTTTCCATATCGGTGATCACATCCAGATCAGGCGAGCGCAGGTCCACGGTGAAAACCACCTTGCCGGGGATCACATTGCGAGAATTGGGATAGACGTCGATGTGCCCTGCAGCGCCCACTGCATGGGGCGCATGGGACAGGGCGATTTCATCCACCTTTTCGAGCACCCGCGCCATGGCAAGCCCCGCATTCTTGCGCATCGGCATCGGCGTTGAGCCGGTATGCGCGTCTTTTCCGGTGATGGTGATTTGCGTCCACGACAAGCCCTGACCATGAGTCACGACGCCAATTTCCTTGCCTTCAGCTTCCAGAATGGGGCCCTGTTCGATGTGAAGCTCGAAAAACGCATGCATCTTGCGTTGGCCGACTTCCTCTTCGCCGCGCCAGCCAATGCGCTGCAACTCATCGCCGAATGTCTTGCCCTCCGCATCTGTACGCGCATATGCCCAGTCCTGCGTGTGCAGCCCCGCAAAAACGCCGGAGGACAGCATCGCGGGCGCATAGCGCGTGCCCTCTTCATTCGTCCAGTTCGTGACCACGATCGGATGCCTGGTTTTAATATCCAGGTCATTGAGCGTGCGCAGCAGTTCCAAACCGCTCAACACCCCCAATACGCCATCGTATTTACCGCCGGTCGGCTGCGTATCAAGATGTGATCCCACATAGACCGGCAGCGCGTCGGGGTCCGTGCCTGCGCGGGTCGCAAACATATTGCCCATCTGGTCCAGCCCCATGGTGCAGCCCGCCGCCTCGCACCATTTTTGAAACAGGTGCCGCCCTTCGCTGTCTTCATCGGTGAGCGTCTGACGGTTGTTACCGCCCGCCACACCCGGTCCGATCTCTGCCATTTCCATCAGGCTGCCCCACAGCCGTTCGCTGTTGATCCGCAGGTTTTCCCCGATGGCTGGCATTGCGCGTTCTCCTTGGCAATCTGGCGTGCTGGCTCTTCAGTTTTTATTTGACCAACTGGTAAAAGCAACGCTACCAGAGGGTTCGGACGAGTCAAGGCGTATGCTTGACATATCAAGGGTATCATCGTGCTGTCGCACAACGGGCAGGCATCGCAATCAAAGATACTCCACCAATACGGGCGCAGCAGATGACAAAGACTGAAACGCGCATACAGAAAAAGAATCAAGCAGCCATCATGACGGCTGGATTGAAGGTGTTTTCGCAATACGGATTTCGCGGATCCACTCTGGATCAGATCGCCGCTGAAGCAGGCCTGTCAAAGCCGAACATACTATATTATTTCGCCTCAAAGGACGCGATTTATCGCGCGCTTTTAACGCGTTTGCTGGACGAATGGCTGCAGCCCATTTACGAGATAGATGCCAGCGGGGACCCGGTCGAAGAGCTGCTGTCCTATGCCCGCCGCAAGCTTGAGATGAGCCGGGATTACCCGCGTGAAAGCCGCCTGTTTGCCAATGAGGTGATACAGGGCGCGCCGCGCATCGGCGACGCCCTCAGCGGTGAGTTGCGTCGCGTTGTCAACAAGATCGCTGCGATCATCGATGGCTGGATCCGCGAGGGTCGCATCCAGCCTGTGGATCCGCATCACCTGATTTTCTCAATCTGGTCCATGACGCAACACTATGCGGATTTTGACGTTCAAGTGCGCGCCATCCTGCCGGATCAAGACCCGTTTCCGGGGGCCGAGCAGCACCTTGAAGACATGCTCCGGCGGATGCTGACCCCTCAAACCTAACTGCCGAAGCACTCAGGATGAGTACTCCGGCAGCCGGGGAGAAACGATTATCGTGGATTATTCGGCGGCAACTGCGCCGGGGTTGTTGGGGTGCGTGGTCCAGTTGGCGTAGTCTTTTTCCACAACTTTGCCGGTGCGCGGATCGACCTTGCCCTGCTCCATCGGGACCATGGTGATGCAGTTTTCAACCGGGCAGACCTCAACGCACAGGTTGCAGGCGACGCATTCCTCGTCGATGACGCTGAACACCCGGTCTTCGGACATGGCGATGGCCTGATGGGATGTATCCTCGCAGGCCGCATAGCACCGCCCGCAACTGATGCAATCGGCCTGATTGATCTGCGCCTTGGCGATGTAATTGAGATTGAGGTACTGCCAGTCTGTCGTGTTCGGTATGGCGGCACCCATGAAGTCACGAATATCCGTATGCCCTTTTTCATCCATCCATTGGGATAGGCCGGAAATCATTTCCTGCACCACCTTGAACCCGTAGGTCATGGCCGCCGTGCACACCTGCACATTGCCGCAGCCCATGGTGATATATTCAGCAGCATCGCGCCATGTGGTGACCCCACCGATGCCGGAGATCGGCATGCCGCGGGTTTCCGCGTCCCGCGCAATCTCGGACACCATGCTCAGCGCGATAGGTTTCACAGCCGGGCCGCAATAGCCGCCGTGGGTGCCCTTACCGTCAATTGAGGGGTGTGGGCTCATCGTATCGAGGTCGACCGATACGATGGAATTGATCGTGTTGATCAGCGACACCGCATCCGCCCCACCGCGTTTGGCGGCGGCTGCTGGTTTGCGGACATCGGTGATATTGGGCGTGAGTTTCACGATCACCGGCTTGCTGTAATACTGTTTGCACCAGCGCGTGACCATTTCGATGTATTCAGGCACCTGCCCGACGGCGGCCCCCATGCCACGCTCTGACATACCGTGCGGGCAGCCGAAGTTCAGCTCGATCCCATCCGCGCCCGTCGCTTCGACCTTGGGCAGAATGTCTTTCCACGCCTGTTCTTCACAGGGCACCATGATGGAGACGATCATGGCGCGATCCGGATAGTCCTTTTTCACGCGCGTGATCTCTTCGAGGTTGATCTCAAGCGAGCGGTCGGTGATGAGCTCGATGTTGTTCATCCCCAGCACCCGCCGGTCGGCACCGTGGATCACGCCGTAGCGCGGGCCGTTGACATTCACCACCGGCGGCCCTTCAGCACCAAGCGTCTTCCACACGACACCGCCCCACCCCGCCTCAAAGGCGCGGCGCACGTTGTATTCCTTGTCAGTGGGCGGCGCAGAGGCCAGCCAAAACGGATTGGGGGACGTAATGCCCAGAAATTCCGAAGTCAGATCAGCCATTATACGCTCCCGTTCAATGTTGCATGAATATCCATTGCCGCGTCGCGTCCCTCGGCTACGGCAGTCACGGTCAGATCATCGCCACCATGGGCACAATCGCCGCCGGCCCAGACCTGGTCCAGACTGGTGCGCCCCGCACCAGACACGGCAATTTTGCCGCTCTCGGTTTCAAGGGACTCATCCATCGTCAGCGTCTGCCCGATGGCACGGAAAACCTGATCGGCCAAAACGCGTGTCTTTTCACCGGTCCCGGCAAGGCGGCCATCAACCGATGCGGTATATTCCAGTTCAATCTCAGCCGCTGCCCCGTTGCCATGTATGGCGACGGGCTGCACATTGAACATCAGCTTGACGCCATGGGATGCGGCGAGGTCCTGTTCGTAGCGGCTGGCACTCATCACTGCACGGTCACGCCGATAGGCGATCGTGACATTCTCCGCGCCCAGCAGCTTGGACTGGACTGCGGCGTCCACAGCCGTCATGCCCCCACCGATGACCACGACGTTGCGGCCCACCGGCAATTTGCTCAGATCGTCCGACTGGCGCAGCGTCTCAATGAAGGACACCGCATCTGCCACGCCTGATTTATCGTCCCCCTCAAGGTTGAGCGCATTCACACCGCCCAGACCCACGGCCAGAAAAACCGCATCATACTGCGCCGACAAACTATCGAGGGTCAAATCACCGCCCAACGCCTTGCCGGTTTCGACCGTGATGCCACCGATATCCAACAGCCACGCCACCTCGCGGGCGGCAAAATCATCCGTGGATTTATAGGCCGCGATCCCATATTCGTTCAGACCGCCCGGTTTGGCGTGGCCATCATAGATCACAACATCATTCCCAAGCAATGCAAGCCTGTGCGCACAAGACAAGCCAGCAGGCCCCGCGCCCACAACCGCGATCCGCTTTCCCGTGGCCGCCGCGCGGGTATAGGGGTGGATGTCACGCTGCATCAGCGTATCGGTCGCATAGCGTTGCAGACGCCCGATTTCGACCGGTTTGCCCTCGGCCATTTCGCGCACGCAGGCCTGTTCGCATAGATCTTCAGTGGGACAGACCCGCGCGCACATACCGCCCAGTATGTTCTGGTCAAAAATCGTCTTGGCCGCTGCTTCGGGGGTGCCCGTGCTGATCTGGCGGATAAAAAGCGGGATGTCGATTTCCGTGGGACAGGCCGTCACGCAAGGCGCGTCATGGCAGAAATAACAGCGATCCGCAGCAACCGCTGCTTCATGTGGCTCCAAGGGCGCATGGAGGTCGGCAAAATTTGCGGCCAGCTCTTCTGCGTTCAGCCTTTCGGCAACGATGCCCGGTGTGCGTTGGCTTATCATGGCTACTCCGTCGGGTTTTGTTATATCGTCAGCATTGCATGGTTTAAAATTTTATCAAACGGTAAAAAATGGAAATTGGCAAGATTTTTTCATCCATGGCGTTCGATGCTGAAATGTTCATCAAAACCACCACCTGAGCGGTGTTGATCCGGCAAATCGCTTTCAGAAAGACGCATCCCTATGCTGAATACAGCATTCTGGCGACTGGCGCGCACGCACAACAGACACAGGCAGCGCACGGTGTCTGCGCTTGGCCGGTTTCAATTCATCGGCACCGATCTGGACGAGCAAGGTTAAATGCTTGACGCTTCAGAAGCAAACCGGGTGCGCGACAATATCCCCGAACGCCCGGTTTCTTTTTGCCGCGCGTCGCCCGCAGGACCGCTGAGCGGGCATGGCGACTACTGTCAACGCGTCAGTGTACGGTGCTGGTGTTGTCCTCGCTGACACGAAACACACCGATGATCTTGCCAATGTTGCCGTTCACGTCTTGGCGGGCCAAGCCGAACGACTCAATCGGGATCGTTTCACCATCCTCGTTGATGATGCGCAGTTTAAAATGAAACTCTCCGCCTTGTGTGCGCACTCTTTCCACTTCAGCTTGCACGGTTTCGCGGTCTTCGGGGTGATAGAACGACAACCCATCTTCCAGCTTTGGGGAAAAGGTATCAGGATCTTTGCCATGGATGCGGTACACCTCTTCGGACCAGAAAACCGTTTCATCTTCCAAATCCAGCGACCAAAACCCAATGCGCGCTATTTCTTGCAACAATATGAGTTGTGCAAGCGCATCCTCGGCCTTATCGCGCGTTTCTATGACTTCGGAGATATCCTGCCCGATCGTGTAAATCGAAGCGTCGTCTCCCGACGGGTCAGGAAACAGAAAGTTCTCTGAATTCAGGCAGACTTCCTTTTTATCCTCAACAGACCGGAGCCGCAGCATATCCTGCAGGTGACCATCATTGGTTTTCAATAGTTGGGCATCATGTTCCCGAATGGTATTGGAAATACTTCTCGAAACCAGATTGTAGAAATTGGCACCTTCCGCCTTGTGACGCGTGGTGCCGAAAAACCGCGCTGACTTTTCGCTGATCCGCAAAATGGTGCCATCCTGCGCGCGGTTCAGCATGTAGATTTCGCCATGATCCAGAATGAGGTCCAACTCCTGCGCCAGCCCCGGAAAGGCCGAGACAACCATCGTAACCCCTTTCATTTGACCGCGCATGTCAAAAAACGGCGAACTTGTCAGCTTGTATCGCGAACCACCCGAATTGAATTCCTTTGTAATGGGCTCGCCCAGTTTGAGTGTTTCATTGCAGATCGGCGCCAAGGGCGGAAAACTATTGGGCAGGACGCATTGGCTGATATGCGGATTTGACACGGGACGCGTCAAATTGAACATGTCGCAGGCGGCATTGGTCGCTTGTGATATCTGCAAGGCGGTATCGAGCACCATGATCGACAGTGGCGCGGTTTCCAGCACTGACATCAGTTCGCCCGTGCGACCGCTCAATTCCGCCGCCGTGACCTGAAGCTCTTCGTTGACAGTGATCAGCTCTTCGTTGGTGGACTGCAATTCTTCGTTGGATGTTTCCAACTCTTCGTTGGTTGCCTGCAGTTCTTCATTTGTGGATTGCAATTCCTCATTCAGGGATTGCAGTTCCTCATTGGAAGTTTCCAACTCCTCGATGGTCTGCTGCAGCGCTTCTCTGGTTGTCGCCACTTCATCTTCGAGCAAGCGTATTCTGTCACTTTCAAAAATCGAGTCCTCATCGACTTCCGAAGCACCGGAGGCTTTGCTGCGATCGACCTGCACCTCGGTAAAGACCACCAAGGCCGCGCGCTCGTTTATGTCGCGTGCTATGATGGGGTAAACGTCGAGCCTGATTTCGGCGTCGTCGTCTTCCGCGAGCAGATGGCGCACGCCGCTGCGGTGTTCGCCATGCTTCAAGGCAAGTGTGACGAGGCTGCGCGCTTCTTCACGAAACGGTCTGCGCAGCAGATCAATGTGCATCTTCAGGTTACTGGTTTCGTTCATCTCGATGAACGGGCTGACGTTTCCGTAGACCCTGATGATCCCGTAGTCATCCGTCACCAACACCGAATTCTTGCCCAGAGCCAGTGCCAGCGCCTCGAACATTTGCCGGTCCGTGGATTGCCCCGGATCCTGCCCCTGTTTGATCTGCATCGGCACCTTGCTGCGCGATTTTGGCAGGTTGCGCGGGTTGGAAAACACGTTCTGATCCGTTCGCCGGATCGAGCGGCGTCTGTAGATATGGGCCGAATGGCTGTCCTGTACGAACATTTCGTCCGAGCCAGCGACCGTTTCCGCCGTCCCCAGGAACATCAGGGAGTTGTCAGTCATGGCGTAGTGAAACCGTGACATGACCTTGTGCTGCAAGGCGTTTCCAAAATATATCAACAGGTTACGACAGCAGAGCAAATCTACCTTTTGAAAGGGCGGGTCCTGACAGACATTGTGATCAGAAAACAAAATGGCGGAGCGCAGGGAATCGATGACCCGGATGCCGTCGTTCTGGGTCATGAAATAGCGATCAGACAGGCTTTTGGGGATGTCGTTCAGCGCGGCCATGCCATAGACGCCCTTGCGCGCGACGTCCAAGGCGTCTTTGTCAATGTCAGTCGCAAAGATCTGGACGTGGTCTTTCAAATTTACCGTAGGGCCACCGAGAGCTTCGGACAGTAGGATCGCAATCGAATAGGCTTCTTCCCCGGTCGCACATCCCGCGATCCAGACCCTGAACGGTGGGTTTGACTTTTTCTTCAGCAGCGCCGGCAGCATCTCCTTGAGTTGCTCAAACTCCGATTTGTCGCGAAAGAACCGCGTGACAGAAATCAGCAGATCTTTGAACAGTGCATCCACAGCGTTCGGGTTTACGCGACAAAACTGCGTATATTCCGCATGGCTTTCGATCCCCAAGGCCACCATGCGGCGCTCAATCCGCCGGTTGATCGTGGTTTGCTTGTACTCGCGAAAATCCACCCGCGTCCTTGCAAGCAGGATTTGCAACAGATCCAATGCCGGGCTGGTCTCGGACGTTTCCTGGCGGAAGGCGTCAAAGTCGCGTGCAGACGACAGGATCTTTTGCAGATGCGTCCCGATTTCGAAGGGGCGCAACACCAGATCAACGCAGCCCGTTTGCATCGCAGACATTGGCATGCCGTCATATTTTGCACTTTCGGTGTCTTGTGCAATCGTAATCCCGCCCGCCTCACGGATCGCCTGCACACCATAGGCGCCATCGGTGCCTGTGCCGGACAAGATAATAGCCATGGATTTTTCACCATGTTGATCCGCGAGGCTCAGCAGAAACCGGTCAACGGATGGTTTCGGCGATGCCACCTCATGGC
Organism: Roseobacter sp. OBYS 0001; assembly: GCF_019654895.1. Lineage (NCBI taxonomy): Bacteria > Pseudomonadati > Pseudomonadota > Alphaproteobacteria > Rhodobacterales > Roseobacteraceae > Roseobacter > Roseobacter sp. OBYS 0001. Next base: position 269,255 of record NZ_BPES01000004.1, on the reverse strand, counting down.
TGGGTTCGACAAGACGCAACTTGCCCTCATCATAGATAATATCGGTATTGGGGGGCGTGATGTAGATGACATTCGGCTCTGGCAGAATGCTGTCCTTGACGTCTTTGACGATCAGACTTGTCTGGCGCGCAACCAATTCTGTCATCAGGCTTTTGTGATGGGGTGACATGTGTTGCACCACCACATAGGCCACTTTCATTTTTGTTGGCAATGTTGCGACAAGCTCGCGTATCGCTTCGAGACCACCGGCCGAAGACCCGATCCCGATGATAGTTATTTCTTTATTGTCGTCTGTCACGTTTCGTGTCCCCGCAAGTCCTTTTGGCCGTTAGGCTATTTAGTCATATGTTAACGGATGCCGCCCTGCAATCGGCAACTTAAAGTTGCGAAGCACTGCCGCTCAACTACTACAGAGTATTTTTATACCTGTAAATTCAGCGCCTTGGCCCACACGCAACAGGCACCGTACGGTGCGTTTACACTCCCTGCATGCCAGCCACGCATATTAACCCCATAAATTTATGAAAAAGAGAGGTGCAAGTTCATGGAAACTTTACCTGAGATTCAATCGATCCGGTCTGATCTGTCAGATCGAACGCTAACACTGAATTTGACTTTAAAAACCGCTGAAGAAGTGTCCGTACGATCCTGCGAAGTGATTGGCCGGAATTTTCGAAACCGGGTCTCGTTTCAAGAGACAAGCGAATTGGGCGACATTCTCGTACACCGGCTCAGCGATGCCATCAAATCAAGCCTGAAAACCCTTTCGGCAGGGGCACAGGTCCTGTCGCTTCCGGACTTTCTGATTGAACTGCCCGGTCTCGCGCTTGCGGGCGCTCATGTCATGGTCATGGAAGCGAAGGACGGCGTACGCAATGCGATCTTCCGGTTCACTGAGTTCATGGGCACAATCAATAATGCCTTCAAACTGGATATCGGGTTTAGCGAACCCTATGCGACACACAGTGAGAAACTTGCGGTCAACATTCTGGAGGAGATCTGCCTGCCGATCCTGAATCTGTGTCGCGCCTTCGACATGCTCAACACGACGCAGGACCGGGCATTTGCCAAGGCAATCAGCGACAAGGCGATGGAATTCGAGTTTCAGACGGAATTGCTCAAACGCTTCATTTCAAATGCAAGTGTGGACCGCGACAATGCCCTGAGAGACCGCGCATATCTATCCGACATGGATCAGGGCTGGATGATCAGATGACGCTCCAACGCATGAGGCGTGGTATCTGATTTGCACAACGCATAGACTTCAGGCGTGACCGCATGAGAGGCTCGCCACATGATAACTTTGCGCTCCGCATCCCTGTCCGCTCAAGTCCTGCCCTTCGGTGCGACGTTGGCGGGACTTTGGTACAATGGGCACCCGCACAGTCTTGTGATCGGTTCAACCGACGCAGATGCATATGCGGAGAAACTGCGCTATTTCGGCGCCGTGATCGGCCCCATCGCCAACCGGATTTCCGGCGCTACGCTTTGCATCGATAGTGCCACCTGCAAGATGGAGCCGAATGAAGGCAGCAGTTGTCTGCACAGCGGGGCCGACGGGCTGCATGCGCGCGACTGGACGGTCGTCCGGCAATCCCCTTCTGCTGTCTCATTGCGGTGCTTTCTGCGTGATGGGGCAAACGGGTTGCCGGGCAATCGGACGGTCAATGTGGACTACAGCCTGACGGATGCAGGCCATCTCATTCTGGAAATGACTGCGAGCAGCGACCGCACAACGGGCATCAACCTCGCACATCACCCCTATTGGAACCTTGGCACTTGCGAAACGGTGAAAGATCACCGTCTGACGATCTATGCAGATAAATACCTGCCCGTGGATGCGCACACCCTGCCGACGGGAGAGATCTCACCTGTCTCGGGCACGGCATATGATTTTCAAATGGGGCGACTTGTCCCGACAGGTCAAACGCTGGATGCAAATTTATGTCTTGCCGAAACGCGGCGAGACCACCCCACACCAGCAGCGCGCCTGAGCGGGCCATCCGGGCTGATGCTACAGATCGATACGACCGAACCCGGCTTGCAGGTGTACAATGGAAGCGGGCTAAATGATATCAAAATTTCTCTGCATGATCAACGGGTTTTGCAACCCTTCTCAGGTATCGCATTAGAACCGCAAGCCTGGCCTGACGCGCCACGGCACAGCGCCTTTCCCAGCATTATTCTACGCGTGGGTGAAACATACCGGCAAAAAACCACCTATCGCATTTGGGACGAATTGAACCAAATCGCCACAGTCTGAACACAGACCTGACGCTCGATTGGCAAACCTGACGTTAAGTCTGTGGCGGTATCTTTGTTGTGTTAACGATGGGAATCAGTTTCATGCCGACCGAACCAAAACAACCGCAAACACCGCCCCCCACCACGGGAAGCACGCCGCCACCACCACCGCCGATTACTGATTACGCCAGTATTTGACGTTCTGCGACCATAGCGCCTGCGGCCAATTGCCGGTAGTATCCTGCAATGACTTCCCCGATCTCATCCATCAGAAACCTCGGCCCCGCCTTCGAGGCTGGCTGCGCGAGAGCAGGCATTCACACCGCCGAACAGGTCCGGGCACTTGGGGCAGATGCAACCTATGCCGCACTGTTGCGCGCGGGAACGCAACCCCATTTCATCGGATATTACGTGTTGGTCATGGGGCTTCAGGATCGCCCATGGAATGACTGCAAGGGTGCTGAGAAAAAAGCTTTGCGCGCCCGGTTTGACGCCATCAAAGCCGAGGCATTTGATCAGGGCGGCGCCGAGTTTGAACGGCAGATGAATCAAATTGGCGTGCTGAAGCCCACAAAAAAGGGCCAGCGCACGCGCTGACCCTTGTCGCTGAATAAGCCGGGCGGTTTAGCCAACCAATTCCATGCCGGAAAAGAAATACGCAATCTCTTCTGCGGCCGTTTCAGGTGCGTCTGATCCGTGTACCGAATTTTCGCCAACGCTTTCGGCGAACTCCGCGCGGATGGTGCCGGGCGCTGCATCCGCAGGGTTTGTGGCCCCCATGACTTCGCGGTTTTTGGCAATGGCCCCTTCGCCTTCCAAAACCTGCACGACAACCGGCTCTGACGCCATGAATTCGCACAATTCATCATAAAACGGGCGCTCGGAATGCACTGCATAGAACACGCCGGCCTGCGCCTTGGTCATGTGGATGCGTTTTTGTGCAACGATGCGCAGTCCCGCATCTTCAAATTTTGCATTGATCTTTCCGGTGAGGTTGCGGCGTGTCGCGTCCGGTTTGATGATCGAAAATGTGCGCTCAAGGGCCATGATAGGTCTCCTGCAAGGGGTTTGATTTGCGGCGCATCTATCACGCGCCCTGCTTGCCGAAAAGACCTTAATTCAGTCTGTGTCCCCTGATTGCAGGAGGCACATTGACATGCCCGCGACAGTCGTTCAGTGCAAGGCGCATGTTACGTATAAACGACATCAGCTATTCGATTGAGGGTCGCCCTCTTTTCGACGGGGCCAGCGCCGTCATTCCCAATGGTCACAAGGTGGGCCTTGTCGGACGAAACGGGGCTGGCAAAACGACATTGTTCAAACTAATCCGCGGTGAACTTTCGTTGGATGGAGGTGATCTGTCGCTGCCCACGCGCGCGAAGATCGGCGGCGTTGCTCAAGAAGTCCCTTCGTCTGAGACATCGCTTTTGAACACCGTGCTCGAAGCCGATACCGAACGCGCGGCCCTGCTGCACGAAGCGGAAGAGGCCAGCGACCCGACCCGTATCTCGGAAATCCAGACGCGTCTGGCCGATATTGATGCCTGGTCCGCCGAAGGGCGCGCGGCAACGATCCTCAAGGGGTTGGGTTTTGATGACGATGAGCAACTGAAACCCTGTTCCGATTTTTCCGGTGGCTGGCGGATGCGTGTCGCACTGGCGGCGGTTTTATTTGCCCAACCCGATCTGTTGCTGCTCGATGAGCCGACGAACTATCTGGATCTCGAAGGCGCGCTGTGGCTGGAGGCCTATCTGGCCAAATACCCGCATACGGTCATCATCATCAGCCACGACCGGGGTCTGTTGAACCGGGCGGTGGGCGCTATCCTGCATCTGGATGAACGCAAGCTGACGTTTTATCAGGGCCCCTACGATCAGTTTGCCCGCCAACGCGCCGAACAGCGTGCCCTGCAAGCGGCCATGGCCAAGAAACAGCAAGCGCGCCGTGACCACATGCAATCCTTTGTCGACAGGTTCAAAGCAAAGGCCTCAAAGGCCAAACAGGCGCAGTCCCGTCTGAAAATGATTGAAAAAATGGATATGATCGCAAGCCCCGAACAGGTGGCCAAGCGGGTCTTTACCTTCCCTGAACCCGAAGAGCTGTCGCCGCCAATCATTTCCATCGAAGGCGGTGCGGTGGGCTATACCGATACGCCTGTGCTCAACCGTCTGAACCTGCGCATTGATCAGGATGACCGGATCGCGCTTTTGGGCCGGAATGGACAGGGTAAATCGACGCTGTCGAAGCTTTTGTCTGATCGGCTGGTGCTGATGCAGGGCAAAGCGGTCAAGGCCAACAAGCTGCGGATCGGGTTTTTCGCGCAGCATCAGGTCGAAGAGTTGCATGTCAAGGAAACACCGCTGCAACATATGATTTCGGCCCGTCCCGGCATTCTGCACTCGAAACTGCGCGCGCAGATGGCAGGGTTTGGCCTGGGCCCCGAGCAGGCGGAAACCGAAGTCGGTCGCCTGTCAGGTGGTCAAAAGGCGCGGCTCTCGCTGCTTTTGGCAACACTTGATGCACCGCATTTGCTGATCCTCGACGAACCAACGAACCACCTCGACATCGAAAGCCGCGAAGCGCTCGTGGAGGCGCTGACTGCTTATTCCGGCGCTGTTATTCTGGTCAGCCACGACATGCATTTGCTGTCGATGGTCGCGGATCGCCTCTGGCTGGTGTCAGACGGAACCGTGACGCCCTATGACGACGACCTCGACAGCTATCGCAAGATGCTGCTGACACCTACGAAACCCGTCAGCAAGACTTCAAAAAAACCAACCGCCGCCCCGGCGACCAAAGGATTGTCGCGCGACGAAATGCTGGCCCTGCGTGCCGACGCGCGCAAATCCGAAGCCCGCGTTGAAAAGCTGAATGATATGCGCGACAAGCTCGCCAAGAAACTCGCCGACCCCGATCTTTATGAGGACGCAAAGCGCGGTGAACTGGCAGTCTGGAACAAGAAATACGCTGAGGTGATGGACGCGTTGGAACGCGCCGAAGGCATGTGGATGGCCGCCCTCGAAAAATTGGAAAAGACAGGTGCTGCCTAAAGTTGCAGCCCTTTGAAATGGCCCGTCGGTCTGTCGCGGCTCACCACAAAATGGCACAGTTCGGCTCCAAGCGCGCAGCATGAAACCTCTTTGCAATAATAGGGGCGACCAAGGACCAAGCTGAACAGTTCGGCAAATACTGCGGCGTGCCAAATGCACCGATGTGGTGGCTGTGTGACCTTATCCGCAAGTGGGTTTTCACGCAGTAAAAAATCGATTTCTCCATTCTCACGTCTGGTATCAAGCGCGCCTGAACCGCAAAATGTCCATGCATGGTCTGAGATGGCTTTGGTCAGCATTCTTTCCGCCCAAACGCGTGGCAGGATACGCAGCATAACCCGAGCGGCCTTGGGGATACGGTTTGCCGCAATGTAGCGCGCGGTGCCGACCCCGGCCCGGTCTGACAGTGTTCCTGCCTGCTCGGGGAAGAGTCGCCACATCGTATGATGCACGCGCCCAACATCCTCTTGCGGCACCATTTCTTTACCCGATGGCATCGCCACACGGGTTATCTTCAGTATCTGCGCCAACGCGCCCTGCCCCAACATACGATCAAGCGGCTCTTCCAATTGCAAAATCGCATTGGGCCCGATGCGCGGCGACTTTCTCAGTGGCTCGTTAACAGACATGTCAGCCATGGATATCCTCCGGTTTGCGAAGCGACAGATGGCCAAACCAAACGTGCCCCAATCCCGCAAGCGGTGCACGTCGGTCTGTCACCTGATGCATGGGCAGCATTTTACACCGTCCCGGCACAGCCTGAATGACATGGATCAAGTCGGTGTCATTGATCCCCGAATTTCGGTTTCGCGTCACATGTTCCTTTGCTTTCACGGCGCGACTCCCGTAGGGATCGCGACGGTTACGGTTTTGGGGCGCTCGCATGATTGTTGATACAGCTTTTCTGATTACCGCTTTTGTCACCATGTTCGTGGTCATTGATCCGATTGGTCTGGCCCCACTTTTCGTTGCGCTGACACATGGCATGTCGGATCAGGCGAGGCGCAGGATCGCGCTGCGGGCTACAATTATCGCTGTCGTCATTTTGCTGGCTTTCGCAGCCTTTGGCGAAGCCCTGTTGAATTTTATCGGCATTTCCATGCCTGCCTTCCGTGTTGCAGGGGGTGTGCTCTTGTTCCTCACCGCGCTGGACATGTTGTTTGAGCGGCGCACAAAGCGGCGCGAGGATCGCTCCGAAGAAGACGACAGCGACGATCCTTCCGTTTTCCCACTGGCAATTCCCCTGATCGCAGGGCCGGGTTCTATCGCGTCGGTTATCCTGTTGATGGGCCAGCGCCCAGGGCTGGAAGGCGCGGTGATGGTCCTTGGCGCAACCGGTCTCGTGATGCTGATCGTGCTGGCGTTTTTCATGATCAGCGGCCCGATTGGGCGGGCACTGGGTAAAACGGGTATCACGGTAGTCACGCGTCTGCTGGGCATGCTGCTCGCGGCCCTGTCCGTTCAATTCGTGCTGGAGGGTCTTGCGGCATTCGGCTTTGGCCCCGGACCGGGCTGACAATTTCCAACCAAGGCTTATATACAGATCTAACGCATTGGGAGAATGTCAGTGGACAGCTTCGATACCGGGCAGCTTATTTATCTGATCTTGCTGGGCCTCATGGTTAGCGGGTGGTTTTTCATGCAAGGTCGCGGGTCGTGGAACAAGACACTGCAGCAGGCCGCCGCCTGGGCGTTCATTTTCGGCGGTGCGATTGTTGCTTACGGGCTGTGGGATGATATCTCGCGCACCGTCCTGCCGCAGCAATCGGTCTTTGCGGATGAAAACCGGATCGTCGTGCCGCGCAGTCCGAACGGGCACTACTACATCGAAGCAGAGGTCAACGGCGCCCCTGTGCGCTTCGTTCTGGATACGGGTGCCACGTCACTTGTCCTGACCCAGAAAGATGCAGAAGCCGCCGGTTTGTTGCGCGATGAACTGACCTATTATGGCCGCGCTATGACTGCAAACGGCGAAGTGCGCACCGCCCCTGTCCGGCTCGACACTATGAAGCTGGGGCATGTGACCGACAGAGACGTCGTGGCGGTTGTGAATGAGGGCGAGATGAACAATTCGCTGCTTGGCATGACCTATTTGCAGAAATGGGGCAAAATCCAGATCGCGGATAACATGCTGACGCTGATGCGTTAACCGGCTTTGGTTTCGGCCTTTTTCTGCCAAGACCCACTTTCCTCGGACCAGTATTCCGCAGCGGCTCCGGCCTTTTTCAACGTGCTCCACTGGCCCCGTGCGATGTCAAGCGCCTGCGGATCGTTGCCATCAAACAGCACGCAAACGCGGTCCAATTGTGCGACCTCATCCGCTGCGACATCGGCCCCGTCAACCGACATGACGCAGGTGGCCGCATTCGGAATGTCCAGCGTCGTGCTCAGCAGAATTGGCTGACGCGCATCATGCGCACCGCCCGCCAGACCATGCGGCAGAAAGCTGTCGTCCGCCCCCTGCCACAGTTTTTCATCCAGCAATGCCATCCGGTCAGGCCGCGTGCCGCGCACGACCACACGCCAACCCGCACCTGTTGCTTTGCCAAGCAACATCATCAGCGTGTCTTCCATGGGACGCCGCGTCAAATGATAGAACATGGCCTTGCCCACGGAGTTACTCTCCTTCGAAACGATCCGCGACCAGACGGTCGAGCGCGCGCACACCCCAGCCCGTGGCCCCTTTGGGCGCATAGTCCGTTTCGGATTTGACGGAGGCGACACCCGCAATATCAAGGTGAATCCACGGCACACCGTCTTTGACAAAACGCTGAATGAACTGCGCCGCTGTTACCGACCCGGCCGCGCGGCCCCCGATATTTTTCATGTCCGCAATGGGCGATTTCAACATATCGTCATAGGCCTGCCCCAAGGGCATCCGCCACGCGCCTTCGCCCTCTGCCTCGGCCGATTTCAGGAACGCGTTGCACAGCGTGTCATCATTGGAAAACACGCCCGCATTTTCGTGACCCAACCCGACGATGATCGCCCCGGTCAGGGTCGCCAGATCAATCATTGCAGCCGGTTCAAACCGTTCCTGCGTATACCATATCGCGTCACACAGCACCAAGCGCCCCTCGGCATCGGTGTTGAGGATTTCCACAGTATCGCCTTTCATCGAGGTAACAACATCACCGGGACGGATCGCATTCCCCGACGGCATATTTTCCACAAGACCGACGATGCCCACCACATTGGCCTTGGCTTTACGCAATGCCAGTGCGCGCATGACACCCGCCACGGTGCCCGCACCGCCCATGTCCATCGTCATATCTTCCATGCCTGCTGCCGGCTTGAGGCTGATGCCACCGGTGTCAAACACCACGCCCTTGCCGACCAGCGCCAGGGGGGCATCCCCTTTTGCCCCGCCATTCCATTGCATCACAACGACCTTGGAGGGGCTGTCCGAACCCTGACCAACGGCAAGCAGCGTGCGCATGCCCAGTTTCGCCAGTTCATCTTCTTCAAGCACTTCGACCTTTAGACCGATGCTTTCCATTGCCGCAAGGCGGTCTGCAAACTCCGTGGTGGTCAAAACATTGGCAGGCTCGCTGACCAGATCACGGGTAAAGAAGGTCCCCTCCGCGATCGCCAGCAACGGCTGAGCCGCCGCGGATACAGCCGCCGGATCGTTGCACATCACATGGATGCTGCCTGCTTTCGCATCGGCGCCGGTCTTGTGATCCTGAAACCGATAATCGCGCAGTACAGCACCCAGCATGATTTCTGCGGCCCACTTCGAGTTTCCTGTCGCCAGCAATACCTCTGCCTTGCCCCGGTTGCGCCCGATTGCGGCACCCGCTGCGCGCGCCTTGTGCACAGTTGTTGAGCGCGGAACACACATGACATCCACCGCCTCTGCGGCCATGCCCGCCGGATAGGCCAGCGTAAAAACACTGCCCGGTTTCAAACCTGCCTCGGCCTTGGCCTCCAGTGCGCGCTTCAGCGCCCCTTTGGTCAGACGATTCACACGACGCCCCGCCACATCCATGCGCCCGGTGTCGTCAACAATGATCGAGACACGCCCGGCATGATCGGCCAAACGCTCAATATCAGTTTCAAAAAAGGTCACAGGGGTGGGCGTCGTCATATCATTAGCCTTCTTTTCATGGATTACGCTCAAGGACGTAGCGCGCCTGACCCGCAAAGACCAGATAGCAGTTTTACCGCAGCGCGCTTTGGTCTAACGTGACGCCAAGAATTCAAAACGCGTAAGAGGGAATCGGAGTGGTCAGACTCGACAGATACATGCTGTCGCAACTTCTGGTTCTATTTGGCTTCTTTGCGCTGGTGCTGGTTGCCATTCTCTGGATCAATCGCGGCGTATCCCTGTTTGACCAACTGATCAGCGACGGGCAATCTGCCCTTGTTTTCCTTGAATTCACCGCATTGGGGTTGCCGAAATTGATCACGACGGTGCTGCCCATCGCGACTTTTGCCGCCGCAGTTTATGTCACCAACCGCATGAACAACGAAAGCGAGTTGACGGTGTTACAGGCCACGGGTTCCGGCCCTGTGCGACTGGCCCGCCCGGTTCTTGTTTTTGGAGTGATCGTGTTTTTGATGGCCTCTGTTTTGCATCATGTGCTGATGCCCCTGGCCCAACAGCAATTGGGCCATCGGCAAAACGAAATCGCACAGAATGCGACCTCTCGGCTTTTGACCGAAGGGCGGTTTCTGCATCCGTCTGAGGGCGTTACTTTTTACACGCAGCAGATCGATGACGACGGTGTTTTGCGGGACGTGTTTTTGTCGGACCGGCGACGCGCTGAAGAGGGAGTTATTTACACCGCAGCCCACGCGTACCTGATCCGAGATGAAGACCGCACATCGTTGATCATGGTGGATGGCCTCGCGCAGCGGTTGACGACCGCAACGGATCGTCTGGCCACGGCGAACTTCCGGGATTTTTCCTTTGATATCTCAGCGCTGGTGCAAAATGATGTCAGCCAACGGCTCGATCCCGACAGGATGACGACTTTCCAGTTGCTGACCCCGTGGGATCAATTGTCACGAGAAACAGGGCGCAGTATCGGCACAATCAGTCAGAGCTTTCACGCGCGCATCGCAGACCCGCTGTTTTGTATCGTTGCCGCCCTGATCGGGTTTTCGACCCTGATGATCGGCGGGTTCTCGCGCTTTGGCGTCTGGCGCGAAGTCGCTTTTGCCTTCGTGCTGCTTGTCGCGATCGACGGGGTGCGCAGCACGCTGCAAAGCCCGGTGCGGCGGGACCCGGAACTCTGGCCCCTGCTCTATTTGCCCACTTTCATCAGCGCGCTGCTCGTGATTGCGATGCTGTGGATTGCCGCCCGGCCACGGGGCGCTTTCCTGCGCCTTCTGCGGAGGCGCGCATGATCCTCCATCTATATTTCGCGCGCCGCTTTGCATCTTGGCTGATGATCGCATTTATCGCGCTCTTTGCGCTGATCGCCTTGGTGGATCTGGTGGATCAAACACGACGTTTCGCAGATCGGGGTGTTAGTGCGACCGGCATTTTCGAACTCGTCATCCTCAACACCCCGCAAACGATCAGCCAGATCTTGCCCTTGATCGTCCTGCTGGCCACCGTCGCGTTTTTCCTGAGCCTTGCACGCTCTTCCGAACTGATTGCCACGCGGGCCTCTGGCCGCTCCGCGATGGGGGCCTTGATCGCGCCGGTTGGCGTTGTGATTGTGCTGGGCACGCTGGCCACCACAACCCTGAACCCCATCGTGGCCGCCACCTCCAAAAAATACAACGAGTTATCGCAGACCTACAGGACGGGCGGCGGGTCAACCTTTTCCATTTCTACCGAAGGGCTGTGGCTGCGTCAGGGAACAGATGACGGACAGATGGTGATCAGGGCATGGCGATCAAACCCGGATGCTTCGGTTCTGTTTGACGTCACGTTTCTGGCGTATGAAGTGATCGGCACCCCGGTGCGCCGCATTCACGCCGATAGCGCGGAGCTGAAAGACGGCGCGTGGCTGTTGCGCAACGTCAAAGACTGGCCTTTGGCGCGCGGCATCAATTCAGAAGGCAATGCGACAGAACACCGGAGCCTCACGATCCCGTCCAGCCTGACGGTTGAGCGTATTCGCGAAAGTTTCGGGCACCCCAGTACGATTTCGATCTGGGAGATGAACGATTTTATCAAACAGCTGAACCAGGCCGGGTTCTCGTCGCTGCAACACCGCGTCTGGCTGCAATCGGAATTGGCCCGGCCCCTGTTTCTGGTCGCCATGGTGCTGATCGCAAGTGCATTCACCATGCGCCATACCAGATTTGGCGGCACCGGGGTTGCTGTTCTTGCGGCGGTGCTGCTGGGCTTTGCGCTCTATTTCGTGCGCAGTTTCGGGCTGATCCTTGGCGAGAACGGCCAGTTGCCTGTTTACCTCGCCGCATGGGCACCGCCGATTGCGTCGGTTTTACTCGCCTTCGGGCCGCTGCTACATGCAGAGGATGGATGATGCGACGCGTTTTACTCACTCTCGTTTTGGCGCTGTTGCCCTGCCTTGCGACCGCTCAGCGGGCAGAAACACCACGCCCTGCCACACTGGTTGCCGATGAGATATTCATTGCCGCCGACCGCGAATTGATCGCACGTGGCAACGTCGAAGCGCTACAGGGGCAAACCCGCCTGCAGGCGGACGAAATCCGCTATGATCGCGTCACCGGTGCGCTGACCATTGTCGGCCCCATTCGAATACAGGACGGCGACAGCATCACCGTCCTCGCCAATGCGGCTGAATTGGACGCCACGCTCCAGACCGGACTGCTGAGCGGGGCGCGGATGGTGATCAATCAACAACTCCAGCTGGCCAGCGGGCAAATGGAGCGCGTCAATGAGCGCTACAGCCAGTTGTATCGCACCGCCGTCACCTCCTGCGATGTCTGTGATGACGGCAAACCACCCCTTTGGCAGATCAGAGCGCGGCGCGTGATCCATGACCGTCAGGAACGCCAGATCTATTTTGAAGACGCGCAGTTTCGCATCCGCAACGTGCCGGTGTTCTATTTTCCGCGCCTGCGGCTACCGGACCCAACGGTTGAACGCGCCACCGGTTTCTTGATCCCGTCGCTGGTCAGCACATCAGAACTGGGGCTGGGCATAAAGGTCCCCTATTTCATCGCGCTGGAAGATGACCGCGATCTGACCATAACGCCCTATGTCTCAAGCAGAACGCGAACAGTTGAGATGCGCTACAGGCAGGCATTCGTAAACGGTGACATCGAATTTGACTGGGCCATCAGCCGCGACGATGAAAGGCCCGGAGAGACGCGCGCCTACCTGTTTGGCGACGGGTCCTTTGACCTTCGCAATGATTTCAAACTAAACTTCGACATCGAGCTTACATCGGACGACGACTATCTGCAGGACTATGGGTATTCCGGCAAAGACCGGTTGGACAGCCAGATCAGCGTCAGCCGCGCCAGAAAAGACGAATACACCGCGGCGAGCCTTATCGGCTACAAATCCCTGCGCGACAACGAACAGAATTCGACCATACCCACCATTGTCGGCGATATTTTCTACCAGCGGCGGTTTTTTCCGGCAGCCACCGGAGGCGAGTTGCGCTTTACCGTCAATGGGCACAACCACATCAGATATTCGGACAGGGACATCATCGGGCGCGACGTCTCCCGCGTGAACACAGAGGCCGAATGGCTGCGGGGCTGGTCCCTGCCCGGCGGCTTGCGTGCGGAAACCCGGTTGGGGGTTGCCGCCGATATCTTCAACATCACGCAAGACAGCAGCACAAATCAGAACCAATCGCAGGTTTCCCCCTTCAGCACGGTGGCTTTGCGCTATCCGATGACCCGCGTGGATAACAGTGGGGCCACACAGTTTCTTGAACCCATCGCACAGCTTGCATGGACAGGCTCCACCCAGCTGGACATTCCCAATGAAGAAAGCACGCTGGTAGATTTTGATGACGGCAACCTTCTGGCTCTGTCCCGCTTCCCAAGCCCCGACCGGCGCGAGCGCGGCGGGGTGGGTGCCTATGGCGTGAACTGGTCCCGCTTTGCGCTGTCAGGCTGGGAGAGCGCGCTGACCGTGGGCCAGGTGATGCGCAACGACGAAGACGAAAACTTCACCGATGCCTCGGGTCTTTCTGGGCTGCAGTCAGATTACCTCGTGGCCGGACAAATCAAAACGCTCAACGGGTGGGCCGTCACCGCGCGCACACTTTTTGACGATAGTTTCAACTTCAGCAAGGCCGAGGTGCGCGGGTCTTTCGATCACAGGCTCGGCGATGTCGGCGGCAGCTATCTGTGGCTGACGCGTGACGCGCAGGAAAGCCGCTTCATCGATACGTCGGAACTGTTCCTTGATGGCTCCTTCATCGTGGACCGCAATTGGCGTGCCAAAGCGGATTGGCGCTATGACCTGATTGCCGATCGCGCCTCGAACGCAGGGCTTAGCCTGACTTACTTTAACGAATGCGTGGAAATCGACTTTTCCGTGCGCCGCCGATATACCTCCTCAACAGGTATTGAGCCTTCTACCAGTTTCGGCTTATCCATCGGTCTGTCGGGTTTTTCGGCCAAACGGGGAACGGACACTTATGCCAAAACATGCGGGTGACAGACAGATGATCCGAATAAAAGAGTTTTGTACCGTGCTGATGGTCTGCGCTACATGCAGTTTTGCTGTACCGCTCGGCGCGCAAAGTCTGTTCAGTCCGGTCATTGAGGTCAATGATGGAGTCATCACCGAGTTTGAAATCGAGCAGCGTCAGCAGTTTCTGATATTATTGAATGCGCCAGGCTCAAGCCGGCAAGCCGTGATTGAAGAACTGATCAACGAACGCCTGCGCGCGCAGGCCGTTGCAAACGCGGGTCTGGAACTCTCGGACGCTGCAATGCAGGACGGCATGATTGAATTCGCGGGTCGGGTGAACCTTGGCGTGGATGAATTCAAGACCGTGCTTGAGGAAAACGGGATCGCCGCCACAACCTTCGAAGATTTCGTTCGTTTCGGGGTGTCATGGCGCGATTTCATCGCTGCCCGCTTTGGCCCGCGTTTGCAGGTCTCTGAAGAAGAAATCGATCAGGCGCTTGGCAGCACCAATGGGGCCAGTAACATTCAGGTGCTGGTGTCCGAAATCATCATCCCCGCACCGCCCGCACGCGCCCTCGAAGTACAGGAAGTGGCAGAGCAGATCGCCACCACGACCTCAGTGGAAGAATTCTCCGATTATGCGCGGCGGTTTTCAGCGACGGCCACGCGCGATCAGGGCGGACGGTTGGAATGGCAAGCGCTCAGCAATCTGCCGCCAAGCCTGCGTCCGCTGCTGTTGGGTCTGGCGCCGGGCGAAGTTACGGAACCGCTGAACATCCCTGAAGCTGTGGCATTGTTTCAACTGCGTGACATTCGCGAGACCGGTGCGTCAACGCCTGAGTATGCCGCAATCGACTATGCGGTCTATTACATTGCGGGCGGGCGCACTCCGTCAGGCCTTGCGCAAGCGGCCAAAATCGAGGCGCAGGTCGATGTTTGTGACGACCTATATGGCGTGGCACAGGGCCAGCCGCCGGAGGTCCTAGAACGGGGCAGCAAACCACCGTCTGAGATACCGACGGACATCGCGCTTGAACTCAGCAAGCTTGATCCCGGAGAGACCTCGATCGCCCTGACGCGGTCAGAGGGTCAAACGCTGCTCTTTTTGATGATGTGCGGTCGAACGGCTGCCGCCAATGAAGATGTCGGTCGTGACGAGGCGGCAAATGCTTTGCGCGGCGGCAGACTTAACGCGATTGCAGAGAGCTTTCTGGAACAGCTGCGCGCGGACGCCAGAATTCGCGTCCAATGACCCCCGTGACGGGCCCCGTGCTGATGAGTTGCGGTGAACCGGCCGGGATTGGTCCGGAAATTGCGGTAGCTGCATGGGACGCCCTCAAGGGGACAATCCCACTGGCATGGATGGGTGATCCACGCCACCTGCCTGCGGGCACGCGGTTTACGGCAATCACACACCCGCGCGAGATTGCCGAGGTCGACGCGCATGCGCTGCCCGTTCTGGTCCATACATTTGCCGCACCGACGACCCCGGGCCGCCCCGACCCTGCCAATGCGCAAGGCGTGATCGACGTGATCGCGGCCTGCGTCGGGTGGGTACAGGATGGGGCTGCCGCAGCCCTGTGCACCGCCCCTATTCACAAAAAGGCGCTGATTGATGGCGCTGATTTCCAACACCCCGGACATACGGAGCTTTTACAGGCGCTGGCAGGCGGCACGTCACGCGCGGTCATGATGCTGGCCAGTGATACGCTGCGTGTGGTGCCGACAACAATCCATATTGCCCTTGAAGACGTCCCCCAAGCCCTGACACCAGAGTTGCTCCGCGAAACGATTACCATCACGCACAACGCGCTGCGCTCACAATTCGGCATAAAAACGCCACGGATCGCAGTTGCTGGCCTGAACCCGCACGCGGGCGAAGGTGGCGCGATGGGCATGCAGGAACAGGACTGGATTGGCGATGTGATCGACACGCTTGCCGCAACCGGGATGAACATCCGCGGCCCCCTGCCCGCAGACACGATGTTTCATGCCCGCGCCCGCGAGGGGTACGACGTCGCAGTCGCGATGTATCATGATCAGGCGCTCATTCCGATCAAGACGCTCGATTTTGATCGCGGCGTCAATGTCACGCTCGGCCTGCCTTTTATCCGCACGTCACCAGATCATGGGACGGCCTTTGACATTGCGGGCAAGGGCATCGCCAACCCGACAAGTATGATCGAAGCGATCAAGCTGGCCGCGCATATGGCGGGCCAACATGTCTGAGACCCTGCGCGGTGGGCGCGCCCACCTATGACCACGATAGACAACCTGCCCCCCTTGCGCAGCGTGATCCGTGATCATGATCTGTCGGCGCGCAAATCAATGGGACAGAATTTTCTGCTGGATTTGAACCTGACGGCCAAGATTGCGCGTCAGGCCGGCGATCTGAGCGCCTGCGATGTGTTGGAGATCGGCCCGGGGCCCGGTGGTCTGACGCGCGGGCTTTTGGCGCAGGGTGCGCGACGTGTGCTCGCGATTGAGAAAGACGCCCGCTGCCTGCCTGCTCTTGCGGAAATCGCCGCGGCCTATCCCGGGCGGCTGGAGGTCGTGAACGGGGATGCCCTTGAGATCGACCCGCTGAGTGCTTTGACCCCGCCCATCCGCGTAGCCGCCAACCTGCCTTATAACGTGGGCACGGAGCTTTTGGTGCGCTGGCTTACGCCAGAAACATGGCCACCCTATTGGCAGAGCCTGACGCTGATGTTCCAGCGTGAGGTGGCCGAACGTATTGTCGCAAAACCCGGCAGCAAAGCCTATGGGCGCCTTGCCATTCTAGCGCAATGGCGCGCGGATGCTCAGATTGTGATGCAACTGCCACCCGAAGCCTTTACACCGCCGCCGAAAGTTTCGAGCAGCGTTGTGCATATCACCGCCCTGCCCGCGCCACGATATCCTGCGGATCCGAATGTTTTGAGCAAAGTGGTCGCGATGGCCTTCAATCAGCGGCGCAAAATGCTGCGCGCGGCGTTAAAGGGGTTGGGCCCGGATATTGAGGACAGGCTTCAGGCGGCAGGCATCAAACCTACCGAACGCGCAGAACGCGTCAGCCTGGAAGGGTTTTGTGCATTGGCCCGCGCCGTGGCTGCCAAGTAACCAAAGGTCACAGGTTATTCTGCGGCCTTTGGCGCGTCATCTCCGCCAGATGCAGGCGGTGTGCTTTCGCTGCTTTCATCCGTTGCAGGTGCAGGTTTTGCACGTGGCTTGCGACGTGGCGCGCGTTTCGGCTTGGGCTGGCTTTCCGGTGTCTCAACCAAGCCGCTCTCAACTTCCTGTTCCGGCGCTTCAACCACCGGCTGTTCGACCACAGCAGCGGCATTTGCAGCATCCCGTTCCTGCCGCTCGGCACGTTCACGATCGCGCTCGGCCTGCCGTTCTCTGTTCTGACGCTCCTGCTCTTCACGCCGCGCGTCGATCTCGCGCTGCGCCTCGCTGAGCATACGTGTGTAGTGTTCGGCGTGCTGTTGAAAATTCTCCGCCGCAACCCGGTCGTTGCTCAATTGTGCATCCCGCGTCAGCTGATTGTATTTTTCGATGATCTGCTGGGGCGTGCCGCGTACCTTACCCTCTGGACCAGAGCTGTCAAAGACGCGGTTGACGACGTTGCCGCCCTGATTACTGGACCTGTTGCGGTTGCCCTTTGAACGGGAGCGTGATCGCGATGATTTCATGAAGTTTGCTCAGCCTTCGTGCTGTTAATCGTAGGGCCGGATGTGCTTATGGAGTTTCTCAAATCCGGGATTTCGATATGTTGGGCATAATGCCGCGCGGGACCGCCATAACAAAGCATCCACCGCTGCAACGTCTTTGAATAACCACGACAAGCGCGTCCCTGCAAGAGTAAAACCCGAAAAACCTAAAATTTCGTCAGTTTTGGTACAGTTCTGGCGGAATTCACCCAGGTTTTGACGCGCTGACAATCCTGTCACGTCCCCCAAGATCAGGGAGAATCGATAACTCACCCCACCCCTGCGCTTCGAAAATGTCACGCACGGACGACGCCTGTTGCCACCCGGTTTCTACCAGCACGCGACCTTCCGCGCTCAGGTATCCCTGTGCCTCGGCGGCGATCACGCGGTACGCCGTCAACCCATCTGCTTCGTCCGTCAGAGCCAAGCGCGGTTCGTGATCACGCAACTCTGGTTGCACCTGCGACATTTCACTCGCTGCGAGATATGGCGGGTTGGAAACGATCAAGTCAAACCGGCCCTCCACCGCGTCAAACCAGTCCGATTTCAGCACCCGAACACGATCCGCAACCTCATGCAGCACCGCGTTCGCACTGGCTTGCAGGCACGCAGCCTCACTGATGTCGATGGCAACGCCCTTTGCATCAGGTCGTTCCGCCAAAAGCGTCACGATCAGGCACCCCGACCCGACGCCCAGATCCAGCACATCACTGAAGGGCGCAGACAGCGCCGCCTCAATCAGGCTTTCAGTTTCTGGCCTTGGATCAAGCACTTCACGCGTGATGTTAAAGCGGCGTCCGTAGAATTCACGCGATCCGATCAATTGGGATACGGGCACACGCACTGCACGCAATGACACCAGATGATCGTAGCGGTCAATGATATCTGCGGCCATGTCTTCCGGTGCAATCAGCGTCACGCGCGCGGCATCCACCTGCGCGGCATGGGCCAGTAGCACACGCGCATCCCGGGCCGGATCCGGCACACCAGCTGCCCGCAGACGTGCCATGGCAGCCACCATCGCCTCTGCGGCGGTCATTGTCCCATGTCCGCCATCAGCTGCGCCTGCGCATGCGCCGTCAAAGCATCGATGATTTCATCCAGATCGCCTTGCAGAATGGCATCGAGCCGATAAAGCGTCAGATTGATGCGATGATCCGTCATGCGCCCCTGCGGGAAATTATAGGTCCGGATGCGTTCCGACCGATCGCCGGAGCCGACCTGTGCCGCCCGATCCGCCGAGCGTTCATCATCCACGCGGCTGCGCTCAAGATCGTAAAGGCGCGCTTTGAGCACCTGCATCGCGATTTCGCGGTTGCGGTGTTGCGACTTTTCGGAACTCGTGACCACCAGCCCGGTGGGCAGATGGGTAATGCGCACGGCAGAATCCGTGGTGTTCACATGCTGTCCCCCCGCACCGGACGAGCGCATGGTGTCGATCCGCAGATCGTTCGCCTCGATATGAATGTCGACGTCTTCGGCTTCCGGCAGGACAGCGACCGTTGCCGCCGACGTGTGAATACGCCCGCCGCTTTCCGTGCTCGGCACCCGCTGCACCCGGTGCACGCCGCTTTCGTATTTCAGCCGGGCAAAGACATCCGCGCCTTTGATATGCGCGACTACCTCCTTGATCCCGCCAAGTTCGGTTTCCTGCAATTCGATCACATCGACCTTCCAACCCTGCGTCTCGGCATAGCGTTGGTACATGCGAAACAGATCACCGGCGAACAAGGCCGCCTCATCCCCGCCGGTGCCCGGCCGGATTTCAAGCATGGCCGGTTTTGCATCGGCCTTGTCCTTGGGCAAGAGCGCCAGTTGCAGCGCAGCCTCAGCCTGCGGCAGGGCGGATTTGAGCCGCGGAATTTCTTCTTCGGCCAGCGGCGCCATATCGGGATCCCCCAGCATCTCGGCCGCATCTTCCAGATCGTTCAGTAATTGCTGATAGGCGCTGATCTGTTCAACAACAGGGCGCAGATCCGAATACTCTTTGGCCAGCGTCGCGATATCGCCGCCACCATCCCCTGTGGACATGGCGGCTTCCAGATATTGGAACCGTTCGGTAATCTGGCGAAGTCTGTCAAGCGGGATCATCGTGCTGAAATCCGATATTGAATGCTATTGGTCAAGGCCCGTTTTCATGATAGATTATCGCCATGATACGATTTGCTTTCGCTCTTGCGTTTTTAGCCCTGCCCGCCGGTGCTGATATCACTTATCCCAGCGGTAAAACAGTGGATTGCTATTGTACCGATCGCGGTGGCGCACGCATCGAACTGGGCGAGACGATTTGCTTGCAGGTCGATGGGCGCATGTTCATGGCGCAGTGTCAGATGTCGCTGAATGTGCCGATGTGGCGCGAGGTTGAACAGGGATGCCTGTCCTCTTCACTGGAGCGCGGCGATCAGCCCCTCCAGTCGTTCCCGGTTGACCCCCAAATCTGATTGGCCATATCGCAGGCGGGCGTGGGCTTTCAACGAGCCGTCCGCATATTCCACTGTGGTGTAGTCGGGAAACCCAAAGACCTGCGAACGCGTAATGTAGGTGATGCGCCCCTCGTCCAATGACCCCGCAAGCGCCTTGGTGCGCGGCAAAGCAGCCATATAGGCATCCGCTGCGGCGAATGTCTCGGGCGTCGCTGCGATCACGCGCAAAGCATCCCCTGCACCGTCAGCGTCCTGAGTGCCCGCTACCGGCACATGCCAGTTGCTTATATCGCCCTGCGACAGGCGCACGTATGCCAGCGCACAGACAACGATGATCAGGCCAAACCCTAAAAACATGCGCATATCTTCCCTCTTTTCTACCTCGGCTCGAAGCCTATACCCTCAGCGATAGTCGACGCCGGGCAAAACACATATAAGCTCGAAAAGAAGATTTGCGCCCACCAACGCGGTATTGCCGCTGGCATCATAGGGCGGCGAGACCTCCACAAGGTCACAGCCGACGATATTCAGCCCCCTCAACGCCCGGATCAGTTCCATGGCTTGCGGGGTTGTAAGACCGCCGATCTCAGGCGTGCCCGTGCCGGGCGCAAAGGCCGGGTCCAGACTGTCGATGTCATAGGTGACGTAGACAGGTGTTTTCGATCCAATGTCGCGGCGGATCTCACCGCCCAGACCGGTGAGGCTGCGGTGCCAAAGCTCCTGTGCCGGAAACTGCTGAAAGCCCCACCCCTGCGCCTCGGCAAAATCATCTGCCGTGTACCCCGTGCCACGCAAGCCGACCTGATAGGTTTTTTCGGGCAGGATCAGGCCTTCTTCGTAGGCGCGGCGAAAGACGGTGCCATGGGTTTCCCTTTCGCCAAACATTTCATCGTTTACATCGGCATGGGCATCCACGTGAATAAGGGCGACGGGGCCATGACGCTTATGCATGGCCCGCAAGATCGGCAATGTGATCGAATGATCCCCACCGATGGCCACTGGCATCGCGTCATAGTTCAGGATGGCATGGTAGCTTTCCTCAACGATCTTGAGGCTCTTGGCCAGCGAGAACGTATTGATGGCCAGATCGCCGATATCTGCCACCTGCAGGCTGTCAAAGGGGGCCGCGCCCGTTCCCATGTTATAGGGCCGTATCATCGCGCTTTCGGCGCGCACCTCTTTGGGCCCAAACCGCGTGCCCGACCGCCAGGATGTGCCGATATCCATCGGAATACCAACAATGGCCACATCCAGCCCCTTGAGATCATTGACCATGGGCAAGCGCATAAAACTGTTCGGGCCGGAAAAGCGCGCCAGATCGTTCCCGCTGATCGGTTGGTTTTTTTCTGCCATCACGCACCGCCTCGCATTTTCCAGCCCAAAAGGCACAGTATTTCTGTTGCCACATGCGCGCCTGCTATAGCGGTTGCCCCTGTGGTGTCAAAGGGCGGTGAAACCTCTACAATATCGCCGCCAACGATGTTTATACCCGCCAGATCACGCAGAATGGCGGCCGCCTGCGCCGAGGTCAGCCCACCCCACACGGGCGTGCCTGTGCCCGGCGCGTAGGCCGGATCAAGCGCGTCGATATCGAAGGTCAGATAGGCGGGATTATCCCCCAGCACCTCTTTGATTTTCGCGACGGTGGCTTCCGGTCCGATGCGGTGAACTTCGCGCGCATCAATCGTTGTTACCCCAAGCGTGTCTTCATTGGTGGTGCGGATACCCACCTGCACCGACGTGGCCGGATCGACGATGCCTTGCTTGATGGCTTTGTAGACGAAAGTACCGTGATCAATGCGGCTTTCCTCGTCATCCGGCCAGCTGTCTGAATGGGCATCAAACTGCAACAGGCTGATGGGGCCGTATTTCTCTGCATAGGCCTTGAGGATCGGATAGGTCACATAGTGATCCCCCCCCAGCGTGACGGTCGGCACATCTGCTGCGAGAATGGTGCCGATATGCGCCTTCAGCGTTTCGGGAAAGGCCGCGACATTCCCATAGTCAAAGGCCATATCGCCGTAATCAATGATCGCAAATTCGCTCAGCACATCAAATGGCCACCCGTAGGGCGGATCGTAGGGTTGCAGCGCGCTGGCCTCGCGGATGGCGCGCGGCCCCAGACGGGTGCCCGGGCGATTGGTCACCGCCTGATCAAAGGGCACGCCCGTTATTGCGATATCGGCAAGCGACAGATCCTTGGTGTATTTACGGCGCAGAAATGACGTGGCCCCGCCGAATGCATTCTCAAAACTCGCACCCTTGAGATCATCGCGCGTAAAGGCGTGGTCTATTTCGGTCTTGGCATCTTCCAGTCCCATGTGTCAGGCACCTGAAACCGGCTGTGCATGCTCGACAAGGCGCGCAAAGAACGACGCGCCAATCGGGGCGATCTCATCGTTGAAATTGTACTTGGGGTGATGCACACCCGCGCCCTCCCCCTGCCCCAGCATGAGGTAGGCACCCGGCCGTTTTTCCAGCATGTAGGAAAAATCCTCAGCCCCCATCACCGGCTCTGTCGCGCTATTTACCGCCCCATCCCCTGCAATTTCACGGGCCACGTGCACGGCAAAGGCGGCTTTATCCGCATCATTGACCGTGGGAGGATAGCCAAACTCGAACTCAAGACGGGCCTTTACCCCGAAACTGGCCGCCTGCCCCTGCACGATCTCCTCCATACGCTGCAAGACCATGGCCTGCACCGCTTTGTCAAAGGTGCGCACCGTCCCGTTTATATAACACGTCTCGGGGATCACGTTATCCGTGGTGCCCGTGTGTATCTGCGTGGTGGAAATCACCAGCGAATCGCGCGGGTTGCGGTTCCTGCTGACGATGGTCTGCAGGGCCTGCACGATGGAACAGGCCGCGACGACAGGATCAACGGAGTCATGCGGGCGCGCGGCATGTCCGCCCTTGCCCTCGATATGGATCGAGAAGGTATCCGCCGCCGCCATGATCGGCCCCGCGCAGGTGTTGAAACTGCCGAAATCCTTGCCCGGCGCGTTGTGGATCGCATAAACTTGCGCGATGTCGAAGGTCGTCATGATGCCCTCCTCGACCATCACCTCACCGCCCCCGCCAAATTCCTCGGCAGGCTGAAAGATCAGCGCGACACGCCCGGAAAAATTCCGCGTCTCGGCCAGATATTTGGCCGCGCCAAGTAACATGGCCGTATGCCCGTCATGACCGCAGGCATGCATTTTACCCGCATGGGTCGAGGCATAGTCAACGCCTGTTTCCTCCTCTATCGGCAGCGCATCCATGTCGGCGCGCAACCCGATCGTCGGCCCTGCGCCCTGCCCGTTGATGATGGCGACAATACCCGTCTTGGCGATCCCTTCATGGATTTCATCCATCCCGAATTCGCGCAGCCGCTCCGCCACAAAGGCGGAGGTTTTATGGCATTCCAGCCCAAGTTCGGGAATGGTGTGCAGGTGACGCCGCCAGGCAGTCATATCCGCGCTCATGTCAGCGATCCGATTAACGACGGGCATGCTCTGGACTCCTTGTCGAATGTTTTGTCAGGTGCATCTGACACCGAAGCGGGAGCGGCTGCAATGGCAGATGAACTGATCCACGACCCTGATGCGGGAATTGAACGCCTGCTTGAGATCATGCGCCGCCTGCGCGACCCGGAAACGGGCTGCCCGTGGGACATAGAGCAGGATTTCGACAGCATTGCCCCCTACACAATCGAAGAGGCCTATGAGGTCGCAGATGCCATCGCACGCAAGGACTGGCGCGATCTTGAGGGGGAGCTGGGCGATCTGCTGCTGCAAACCGTTTATCATACGGCCATGGGTGCGGAAGGCGGTCACTTCACCTTTCAGTCGGTGGTGCGCAAGATCAGCGACAAGATGGTGGCGCGCCACCCGCATGTTTTTGGCGATGAGAGCCGCGACAAATCAGCGGACCAGCAAACCGCCGATTGGGAAAAGATAAAGGCCCGCGAACGTGCAGACAACGCGCAACAAGGCACGCTGGATGGTGTGGCCATTGGTCTGCCTGCCCTGCTGCGCGCGCTCAAGCTGCAAAAACGCGCAGCGCGGGTCGGATTTGACTGGCCCTCCACCGATGAGGTCTTGGACAAAATCACCGAAGAGGCCGCAGAACTGGTGGAGGCGCGCGACCGTCTGACCCAGACGGAAGTCGAAGAGGAATTCGGCGATCTGCTGTTCGTGATGGCAAATCTGGGCCGTCACCTCGGCCTTGATCCCGAAGCCGCCCTGCGCGCCGCCAACGCGAAATTCACCCGACGCTTCGAAGCGGTCGAAGCCAAGCTGGCCGCCTTGGGCAAGACACCCGCAGACAGCGATCTGGCAGAGATGGATGCGCTATGGGATCAGGTCAAAGCAGAGGCGCGGAAAGACTAGAGCATATTCGATGCCGCATCATGGTAACCGCGCGTTCGGGCACGGTGCGGCTTTGGCGGAATATTGCCGGAAAAAATCGTGTTTTTCTGTTCTGCGTTGGGTGGATTGCTTTGTCGCTTCAAACCCTCCGCGAGATAAACAGAGCTGGTGCTATCATCAGTCACTAGACCGTGGCGCCACGGATCGAAAACGGTATCTAGAAGCATATTTACAATAAAAACAAGCGTATATCTACCATCCTGCAACCGGCATTAGACATAAAACGGTGACAGTGCATAATGGCAAACCCGCGTTTCGAATTTCGCCAGACGCCCTAACGTGCGACACCTTTGACCGCGGTCCACAAATTACCAGTTTCACCATGCTGCATCCAACACCGAATACCGCAGCGGTTTGTCACTGATACCTGCTGGACTCTTATTCGCGACACAGTCAAAGAGAGCATATGACAGCACGTAAAATTATCATTGATACCGACCCCGGTCAGGACGACGCAGTGGCGATCCTTTTGGCGCTTTCCAGCCCTGAAGAACTCGATGTTTTGGGCGTCACCTGCGTGGCCGGGAATGTCCCCCTTGATCTGACCACCAAAAACGCACGCATCATCTGCGAATTGGCAGGCAAACCCGATACGCTGGTCTTTGCAGGCTGTGACAGACCGCTTGGCCGTGATCTCGTGACCGCCGAGCATGTTCATGGCAAAACAGGCCTTGATGGCCCTGACCTGCCGGACCCTGAGATGCCTCTGCAAGACCAGCACGCAGTTGATTTCATCATTGATACCCTGCGCGCAGAGCCGTCGGGCACGGTCACTCTGTGCCCGCTGGGGCCGCTGACCAATGTCGCCACGGCCTTCCAGAAGGCGCCGGACATCGTGCAGCGCGTGCAACAGATCGTCTTGATGGGCGGGGCGTATTTCGAGGTTGGGAATATCACCCCCACAGCGGAATTCAACATTTATGTCGACCCGCAAGCCGCTGAAATAACGTTCAAATCTGGCGTTGATATCGTGGTTCTGCCACTCGATGTCACACACAAAGCACTCGTCACCGCCCCGCGTAACGACGCCTTTCGCGCTTTGAGCACGCCCGTTGGCATTGCTGTCGCCCAGATGACGGATTTTTTCGAACGGTTCGACAAGGAGAAATACGGCTCTGCCGGGGCACCCTTGCACGACCCGTGTGTCACCGCTTATCTGCTGCGCCCAGATCTGTTCACGGGGCGCCGGGTCAATGTGGAAATTGAAACCATATCCGAATTGACCATGGGCATGACCGTCGCAGATTGGTGGGGCGTGACGGATCGGCCAAAAAACGCGCTGTTTATCGGGGATCTGGATGCGGATGGGTTTTTTGATCTGCTGACAGAACGGCTTGCCCGGCTATGAGTGCGGCCCTGACCCTCGCGGCACCCGATCACCTTGAAAAGCTTGACGCATTGGTGGCTGCATTTCATCAGGAGGCCGGGATCACCCTCGGGGCGGAGGCGCGGCGCACTGGTATTCTGCCGTTGCTTGAGGGCAGTCCGCATGGTGCCGCCTATCTGATCGGCCCACCCCGCGCACCCATCGGCTATCTTGTAATCACCTTTGGCTGGTCGCTGGAATTCGGCGGGCTTGACGGTTTCATTGACGAAATCTTTGTGCGGCCGGGCGTGAGAGGGCGCGGGATAGCATCGGAAACCCTGCTGGCCCTGCCCCGCGCACTGGCGGGCGCCGGTCTGAAAGCACTGCACCTCGAGGTCGAGCGCAGCGCTGAGGATAAACAACGTTTGTATCAGCGCGCCGGGTTCAAATCGCGCGACAATTATATGTTAATGACCAAAACCTTCTGACCCTGCGGGTGGCAGAGGCATGCAAAGGCGCTTATATAACTGACATGACAGTTACCGCCCCCTTCGATAACAGCTATGCGCGGCTGCCGGCTGTGTTTTACACCCGCCTCAATCCGACCCCCGTGCGCAACCCCTCTCTGGTTGCTTACAATGAACCCCTTGGGAAAATACTGGGCATCTCACCAGCGAGTGAAACAGATCGCGCGGCTGTTTTTTCAGGCGCGAAAGTGCCAGACGGGGCGACACCCTTGGCACAGCTTTATGCGGGCCACCAGTTTGGCAATTTCAATCCGCAATTAGGCGATGGCAGGGCTATCTTGCTGGGCGAAGTCGTCGGCACGGACGGCAATCGCTACGATTTGCAGCTCAAAGGGTCCGGCCCCACGCCCTATTCGCGTATGGGCGACGGGCGCGCCTGGCTCGGTCCGGTGCTGCGTGAATATGTCGTCTCTGAGGCCATGCATGCGCTTGGCGTGCCAACCACCCGCGCACTGGCGGCAACCCTTACCGGTGAAGACGTTTTGCGCGAGACCGTTCTGCCCGGTGCCGTTCTGACGCGCGTGGCCGCAAGCCATCTGCGGGTTGGTACCTTTCAGATCTTCGCCCACCGGGGACAGATCGATGCGCTTAGGGAACTGACGGCGTACGCCATCACGCGCCATGCACCCGATGCAGACGGGCCGCTGGGGCTCTTGCGCGCGGTCTGTGCCGCGCAGGCCGAATTGATCGCGGGTTGGATGTCGCTGGGTTTTATTCACGGCGTGATGAATACGGACAACAGCGCGATTTCGGGGGAAACCATCGATTACGGCCCCTGCGCTTTTATGGATGACTATCACCCCGACACCGTGTTCAGCTCCATTGATCAGACCGGCCGTTATGCCTATTCCAACCAACCCCGGATCGCGGTCTGGAACATGGCGCAATTGGCAACGTCCCTGTTGCAGCAGATGGACGACCCCGAAGCAGCCGTCGAAGAAGCCACGCAGATCGTCCATGCCATGCCCGCGCAGATTGAAGCCGCATGGCTCGACAGGATGGGCAAAAAGATCGGCATCGCCAAGGCCACACCCGAAGACACCCCACTGATCGAAGCCTTGCTGAAACTCATGCAGGATCAACAGGCCGATTTCACCAACACGTTCGATGCGCTGGCACGCTCGGACGCGCGCGATCAGTTTCTGGATCGTGACGCCTTTGATCAGTGGTCAAGCGAGTGGCGCAATCGCATTTCACAGGAATCCGACCCTAATTCGGTGATGCAGGCCGCCTCGCCGCGTGTGATCCCGCGCAACCACCGGGTTGAAGAGATGATTGCCGCGGCTGTGCAGGGCGATTACGCCCCATTTGAGCGGCTGATGGCTGCCTGCACTGATCCGTTTGGAACCGATGACACCGATTTGATGCGCCCTCCAACCAAGGACGAAATTGTGCCAGCCACCTTCTGCGGCACCTAAGCTGCGCGCGGTTTTCGGTTGATCAGATAAATGCCCAACGACACAAGCGCCAGCGCCATCCAGACCTGAATGCCGACGTCTTCACTCAGTAAAAGCCAGCCAAGAATGACGGCAAAAACCGGTGACAGAAAGCTGAAGGAGGCGACAGAAGACGCCGGATAAATCGTGAGCAGCCAGAACCACACCAGAAACCCCAGGCTCGCCACAGCGATAATCTGAAACAGCAGCCCGGCATAATGGATGGGTTGTGGATCCCGCATCAGATCCCCCGTCAGCATTGCAACAAACAACAGGATCGGTGTTGAAATCGCCACCTGAAACATCAATTGCTGCGCAGGCTCTACACGGCTCAGCGGTGTGATTTTCACGCAAAGCGCGATGCCAGCCCAGCAAATCGCGGATGTAAGCGCCATAAGATCACCCACGAGACTGGCCGTTGCATCGCTTCGATCCAGCAGTGCGAGGGCCACGCCGGACATGGCCAGCAAAAGCCCCACCGCCTTGAGGCGCGTCATCGGATCACCCGGCAGCAGGAAGTGGCTCGCGATGGCCAGCCAGACGGGCATGGAATAAAAAATGACCGACGCCCGGCTCACCGTGGTGAAATCCAGCGCCGTGAAAAGAACCATGAACTCCAGCGCGAACAACAGACCACACAGGATACCGGCCGGCACGGCAGCGCGCGGCACCATCATAGAGATACCACGCAACCGCATCCAGATGAGCAGCACAATCACAGCGCCGGCTGACCTGAGCCCCGCTGCGAAAACAGGCCCAAACCCATCGACTGTGACCTTGATCACCACTTGATTAAACGCCAGATGCAGCGCGAATGCGATCAGCGCAGCCGCGCCGACAGCGTCCATATTTGATTTACGATCCATCAGCGCACAAAGGCGCGCCGATCAGCAGATGTCAATCTGGCCTTTGCTGAAACACCGCGTGCTTCAGTGGTTGGCGCCACCCGCCGCAGCGGGCTTGCCGCCCCGGTTGCGCGCGCCGGGCCGTTTCCGGGCCCCGCCCGGTCTGCCGCCTGCGGGCTTACCGCCCTGTGGTGGTCTGCCGCCACGACCGCGACCCCGGCCCTTGGTTTTGTCACCGGGTGGAATGTCTGCAGCCTCCCACGGTCTGCCCGAGCCCACGGGGATCGAGATGCTCATGGTTTTCTGGATCGCCTTCAACTCACCCATCTCATCGGGGGCACAAAAGGCGATCGCCGCGCCATCCTTACCCGCACGTGCGGTCCGCCCGATCCGGTGAACATAGTTTTCCGGCACATTTGGCAGATCATAATTGTACACATGTTTGACATCTGGAATATCAAGGCCCCGTGCGGCGACATCCGTTGCCACCAGAACCTTGATCTCGCCGGATTTGAAGGCTGCAATCGCGCGGTCACGCTGGCCCTGGCTTTTGTTGCCGTGAATGGACCCTGCCGCATAGCCTGCTTTGACCAGTGACTTCATCAGTTTTTCCGACCCGTGTTTCGTGCGGCCAAAAACCAGTGCTCGCTCTTCACGGTGCTTGTCCAGCATCTCGATCAGCAAGGCGGATTTTTCCGACTTGGCGATAAAGTGGACTTCTTGCGTCACCTTATCGGCGGCCTTGCCGGGCGGGGAAACTTCAACCCGGATCGGGCTGCGCAAATAGCTGTTGGCCAGCTCGTTCATCTGTTTCGGCATGGTCGCCGAAAACAGCATCGTCTGACGCTCTTTGGGGATCACGCTGGCGATCTTGCGCAAGTCATGGATAAATCCCATGTCCAGCATCTGGTCCGCTTCATCGAGCACCAGGAAAACCGTTTCATCCAGCCGCACAGCGCGGCGGTCCATCAGGTCGAGCAGACGTCCCGGTGTCGCGACCAACAGGTCCACACCACGCTCCAACCGCTTGATTTGATTGTTTATGGACTGACCGCCCACAACCATTGCAACCTTCACCTTGGTGTTCTCGGCAAACGAGCGCAGGTTGACGCTGATTTGTGTGGCTAATTCGCGCGTCGGTGCCAGAACCAGCCCGCGCACGGATTTGGGCGCAGGCCGCCCGTCAAGTTCCAGCATCTGCGCCACCAGAGGTACGCCGAACGCGGCCGTTTTACCGGTGCCGGTCTGGGCCAGCCCCATAACGTCCCGCCCATTCATCGCATGCGGGATCGCCTGTTTCTGGATCGGAGTCGGATCATTCAGGCCCATACGGCCCAGTCGTGCCACCAGTTCCGGTGGCAGGTTCATCATTTCGAAATCGCTCATTTTTATCCTCTCGCAGGCTGTTGCCCACGCAAAAATCGCAGCCGTTCTACAAGACGGCCATCGCAGGATGCGCAAGGGATCACAGATCGCAGGCAACATACCTGGCACTGTCCATTGCGCTCGGACCCACGCGTGATTTTGGGAACATAGGTGGGACTTATCGGCTGAAACAGACGCTTTATGGGCGTCTCGCTACAACTCTGCTCACGCGGCAGAAGGCATCACCTGTCACCCACATGCGCCTTGTTGGCGCATAAGTCAACCGAAACACAAAAACTTGGCTGGAACCCATGCGCAAAGGCGGCTAAAAACCGGAGCTACGTTACGGGGGCCACCGCATGAGCAAACCAATCATCAAACGCTGCGAGGCGAAGGGGCTGCGCATGACCGGCCAACGGCGTGTCATCGCGCAGGTCCTCGAAGACAGTGCGGATCACCCCGACGTTGAGGAACTATATGCCCGCGCCGTCGCAATTGATAACGGTATTTCGATTGCAACCGTATACCGGACGGTCAAGCTGTTTGAAGAGGCGGGCATTCTGGACAAGCTGGAGTTCGGCGACGGACGGGCACGCTACGAGGACGCCGAACGCGACCATCATGATCATCTGATCGATATGAATTCAGGCGAAGTTATTGAATTCGTGGATGCCGAAATCGAAGCCTTGCAGGAACGGATCGCCAACAAGCTTGGGTATGAGTTACGGGGGCACCGTCTGGAACTCTATGGCGTGCCGATGAAAAAAGAGTGATGCCAGCGCGCGGCGTGGACATCTGCAACTGCGCGGCCTAAGGGACTGGCATCCCTTTTAGCAGGAAAAACCCCCGATGGATAATTTGCGCGGCGCGGCCCTTATGGTTCTGGCGATGCTTCTCTTCGCGTTGGAAGATATGCTGATCAAACTGCTCGCGGTCGATCTGCCAATCGGTCAGATCGTGGGCATGTTGGGTGTGGGCAGTGCCGTGTTGCTGGCGATCCTGCTCAAAATACAACGGCAAGCGCTGTTCACTGCCGCCCTCTTCACACCCGCTATCATGCTGCGCGCCATCGGGGAACTGGTCGGCACCATAGGTTTTGTGACGGCCATCGCCTTGATCCCGCTGTCGACGGCCTCGGCAATCCTGCAGGCAACGCCGCTTTTTGTGACCTTGGGGGCGGCTCTGTTTTTACAGGAAGCCGTTGGCTGGCGCCGCTGGACAGCGATCATTGTGGGGTTCATGGGGGTTATGCTGATCATCCGGCCCGGACTTGAAGGGTTCAGCTGGCTGTCGCTTTTTGCCGTGCAGGGCGTCATCGGCCTTGGCATTCGCGATCTTGCAACCCGGCGCGTTCCGCCGGAGACATCATCGCTGCAACTCAGTTTCTGGGCGTTTCTGGTGCTCATCCCCTCGGCCGCAATCATGATGTGGTTCAACGACACCACGCTGATCACGCCGCCACCCTCCACGTTATTTTACCTTGGGGCCGCGCTGTTGATCGGTATTTTCGCCTATTACTGCATCGTCGCAGCCATGCGCGTGGGCGAAATCAGCTTTGTAACACCCTTTCGCTATTCCCGTATTCTCTTTGCGCTGGTGATAGGCATCAGCATCTTTGGCGAGCGTCCCGATGCGCTGACATTGCTGGGGGCTGCAATCATTGTCGCCTCCGGTCTTTACACGTTGTGGCGCGAACGCCGGGTCCGGGGCGTCGCGCACTAGGCCTTTCCATCTTTGAGCGGTCGGGCTATCACCTCGGCAAATTCATTTGCAGGAGCCCATACTCATGAGCACGATCATCGACATTCACGCCCGCGAAATTCTGGACAGCCGTGGCAATCCAACCGTCGAAGTTGATGTGATCCTCGAAGATGGCACGACGGGGCGCGCCGCCGTCCCCTCCGGTGCTTCGACCGGCGCTTATGAGGCGGTGGAACGCCGTGACGGGGACAAAGCCCGTTATATGGGCAAGGGCGTGCTGGAAGCCTGCGCCGCTGTAAACGGCGAAATCGCGGATGCGCTCGTTGGTCTGGACGCCACTGAGCAGGTCGACATCGATGCAAGCATGATTGAACTGGACGGCACGGCGAACAAATCCCGCCTTGGCGCGAACGCCATTCTGGGCGTGTCACTGGCCGCCGCAAAGGCCGCTGCGGATTACTGCACGCAACCCCTGTACCGCTATGTCGGTGGTACATCGGCGCGTCTCCTGCCCGTACCCATGATGAACATCATCAACGGCGGCGAGCATGCGGACAACCCGATCGACATTCAGGAATTCATGATCATGCCGGTGGCGGCAGACAACATTCGCGAGGCCGTACGCATGGGCTCGGAAGTCTTCCATACATTGAAAAAAGAGCTTTCGGCGGCGGGTCTGTCCACGGGTATCGGCGATGAAGGTGGCTTTGCACCCAACATCAACTCTACCCGCGACGCGCTTGATTTCATTTTGAAATCCATTGAGAAAGCTGGTTACAAACCCGGTGAGGAAATCTATCTCGCGATGGATTGCGCGGCCACAGAGTATTTCAAGAATGGCAAATACGAATTGGCGGGCGAAGGCAAATCGCTGACTTCTGAGGAAAACGTCGCCTATCTGGCGGCACTGGTCGCGGATTACCCCATCATCTCCATCGAAGACGGCATGTCCGAGGATGACTGGGACGGATGGAAGGCCCTGACGGATGCTTTGGGCGACAAGATACAGTTGGTCGGGGATGATCTGTTCGTCACCAACCCCGAACGTCTGGCCATGGGCATTGAACGCGGTTCGGCCAATTCGATGCTGGTCAAAGTGAACCAGATCGGCACCCTGACCGAGACGCTCAAGGCCGTGGATATGGCCCATCGCGCCGGGTTCACCAACGTGATGTCGCACCGCTCGGGAGAGACCGAAGACGCCACGATTGCAGATCTCGCAGTAGCTACAAACTGTGGTCAGATTAAAACCGGGTCGCTTGCCCGCTCTGACAGGCTGGCGAAATATAACCAATTGATCCGCATCGAAGAAGCCCTGGGGGAAACCGCTGAATATGCAGGCCGGTCAATTTTGCGGTGACGGCTGCGATCACCATTCGCGCCGCCCGTACGCCTGAGGATATTGACGACGTGCGCCAGCTTTGCTGGGAATACCGGGATTATTTGCTGGCATTCGACGATTACATGCAGGAAATCGTCAATGTCTTCTATCCCGAAGATGCCTACACAGCGCTCATGAAGGATCTGGCGCTGAAGCACGCGCGCCCGCAGGGGGAAATTCTGATCGCAGCGCTGGATGGACAGTCTGTCGGCTGCGCCATGATACACCCCCTGAATGACCAGGATGTGGAAATCAAGCGCGTGTTTGTTCAGGCGCGGGCGCGTGGAACCGGTGCGGGTGAAAAGCTGTCACAGGCCTTGATCGATCAGGCGCGACGCGACGGTGCAAAACGCATATTGCTCGATACCAATGCCAGTTTCACGGGCGCGCGTCGTCTTTATGAAAAACTCGGATTTCAGCAACGCGCACCCTATAGTGACATCCCGGAGGCAGTGCTGCCCATGCTGGTGTTTTACGAACTCAATCTGTAAATCGCTGCGGCCGGTAAGGCGCGATCAGTGAGGATTCTTCATTGCTGAGCGCTTGCGCTAGAACCTCTTTCGCAGCGATTTCAGACACCAGAGGCGCGAGCGTCGCACCCGAATGCATGGTGCTGACGTAAAGGCCCTCTAAGGTGCAAGCCCCGACAACCGGAAATCCGTCCTGCGGCATCGGACGATGCGCCAGCGTCACTTGCTCCCATGACAGCGATCTGTCCAGCAACCGTTCCACCCGCCCGATTGCCTTATCCGCCAGCTGTTCCGGGTTTTCGTCAATCGCATCTGCACGATCGCTTTGATGCGCGGCAGAGGTCGGTGCCAATATGCGGCCAGTGGGGTCCTGACGCACCTCCTGCCCCGGCGTCACCAGAATATGCGAAATGACCGGTGGCACGGGCGTGGAGCGGACAATAAGTGCCGGGCGTGTCAGCATCGGCAAAGACTGGCCCACACCTGCCAGCAACCCCTGCGTGGCCACGCCCGTTGCCAGCACGACCGCATCGGCAGGAAGTGTCCCGCCAGACCAGCGCACACCCTGCACCTTTGCCTGTTGATGCACCAATCCGGTGACGGCCAACCCGGCAATCACATGTGCTCCGAGTGCCGTGGCCGCTGTCAGCGCATCACGGGCAAGCGTCGCCAAATCTACAGCACCTTCGCGGTGCATGAGCATCGCCCGGTCGGGTGCTGAAATGGCAGGTTCCAAGGCAGCAATTTCGTCTTTTCCAAGGATCGAGACCGCATACCCGTAGCTTTCGAGCATATCGTGATGTGCCTCAAGACCTGCGGGGTCTTCCCAAGACAAACATCCCTGCCAGAGCGTGGCACGGGACGTCAGAGTGTCAGCCAAACGGCGGTGCGCGGACATTGCGGCACAGCGCAGGTCAAAATGGTTTCGATCAAGGAAAAAGCTGGCGTTGATCCATCCAAATGAGGCACCGGATGCGGCACCTGCCGGTTGACCCGCCTCTATCACCGTGACGTCAGCACCGCGGCGCGCCAGATGAAATGCGGTGAGCGCACCAATGATACCTGCCCCTACTATGATGACTTTCACATATCTCTCCTTTTGGCGGATGATCTATGGCAGACTAACTTGCCGATGTAGCGGCACAAGTCGTCATCGCGGCGCCCTCAGATCATCGTGCACAACCAAGACTGGCCGTCCGCGCGTATACTCAGGTCAGATGCAAGGTCTCGCCTCACTTTACGTTTGATAACTTTGAACTTGCCCCCGGAAAGGTTTGTCGTCCTGAAGGCTTAGCGATTGTGCACAGCCACTGCAGCTGCGTTCGGGTAGCTGATGGTCCCACCTGCGACCGGCGTCCGCACTCCTGTCGTGCCGGGGCAGGACGTCGGTAAGCCCCGCGCGACGCGCACGCTGAGATAGGCAAACGCCTGCGCTTCGAGCATGTCGCCATCAAGGCCGACGTCTTCCACGGGCTTTACCGGGCACGCGAGCGTGCTGCGCAACATCTCCATAAGCACCGGGTTATTGCGCCCACCGCCCGTCACCAAAAGCTGCGTCGGCGTTTGCGGGCAATAACGCAGCCCCTCGCGCACAGCTGCCGCTGACATGGCCGTCAAGGTGGCCGCAGCGTCAGCGTCCTGCAAATCGCCCACCTGGTCCATCATTTGTGAGAAATCGTTCCGGTCCAAGGATTTAGGTGGAATACGCGCAAAGTAAGGCTCAGCAAGGAACCGATCCAGCGCGTTTATCTCCACAGAACCTTCGCGCGCGATCTGCCCGTCCCTGTCATAAGGCAACCCAAGGCGCGCCTGAACCAGATCATTAATTGGCGCATTGGCAGGCCCGGTATCAAAGGCGAGCAAGGCGCCCGCCGCTTCCGGTTGATCAAAGGACGGATCAACATAGGTCAGATTGCCAACCCCTCCGAGGTTCAGAAACGCGAGCGGCCGCGTGGCACCGATGTACTTTGCGCAGGCAAAGTGGAAAAACGGCGCCAGAGGTGCGCCCTCCCCGCCCATTTCAACATCCGCCGTGCGAAAATCCCAGACCACTGGCCGGTCCAAAGCGGTGGCAAGCCACGCCCCATCGCCAACCTGCAAGGTGCCGCGTGTGTGCGGCGCATGTGCCAGCGTCTGACCGTGAAAGCCGATGACATCGGCCTCTGGAAAATCCGCAAGCACGGCCCTGTGCACGTGCTCGATCACTGCAGTCGCGGCATCAACTTCGGTGCCTTGCCAGTGACCTAGCGCACTGGCCAAAACGGCGCGTTCTTCGGCGCTGTAGGATTTGTATGCTGTCGCCCCAAAGCGATCAATCGTTACGCCATCCGTGACGACGATCGCGGCATCCACACCGTCCAATGAGGTGCCGCTCATCGCGCCCAAAGCCGTGATCGGTCCTGTTTTTTCGATGGCTTGTTCCAAAGCCTTTTCCTTTGTCTGCACAGCACCTATAGAGTGAGCGCATTGCAAGCAGAGAGCAAGACCAATGACCTACACCCCGAAATCCGATTTCATGGCTGTGATGATGGAGCGCGGCTTTATGGCCGATTGCACGGATTATCAGGGGCTGGATGAAGCACTGCTCAAGGGCGTGCAATCGGCCTATATCGGGTTTGATGCCACGGCGAAATCGCTGCATGTCGGGTCGCTGATCCAGATCATGATGCTGCGCTGGTTCCAGAAAACCGGGCACAAGCCGCTGACGCTCATGGGGGGTGGGACCACCAAAGTGGGTGATCCAAGCTTTCGCGCGGACGAACGCCCGTTGTTGGGGCCGGAGGCAATTGACGACAATATCGCCGGGATCAAGCAGGTGTTCTCAGCCTACATTGATTATTCGGATGCGCCCACCGGGGCTTTGATGCTGAACAACGCCGAATGGCTGGACAATCTCAACTACCTCGATTTCCTGCGCGACATCGGGCGGCATTTCTCGATCAACCGTATGCTTAGCTTTGAGAGTGTGAAATCGCGGCTCGACCGGGAACAATCCTTGTCGTTTCTCGAATTCAATTACATGATCCTGCAGGCCTATGATTTCATGGAACTGCATCGCCGTTACGGCTGTATCCTGCAGCTTGGCGGATCGGATCAATGGGGCAATATCGTCAACGGTATTGACCTGACCCGCCGTGTCATTGATGGCGAGGTCTATGGGCTGACTTCGCCTTTGCTGACGACATCCGATGGCAAGAAAATGGGTAAATCCCAATCCGGCGCGGTTTGGCTGAATGCCGATATGTTCTCTCCTTACGAGTTCTGGCAGTTCTGGCGCAATACGACGGATGCCGATGTCGGGCGGTTTCTGAAGCTCTATACCGAACTCCCCTTGGATGAATGTGAGCGTCTGGGAGCGCTCCCAGGCTCCGAGATCAATGCCGCCAAGATCACGCTGGCGAACGAGATCACAACGCTTTTGCACGGCGCTGAGGCGGCTGCGACGGCCGCACAGACCGCGCGTGACGTCTTTGAAAAAGGCGGGGTTGGGGATGATCTGCCCACCCTGACGCTAAGCGCAGAAGACGTCGCGCAGGGTATTTCCATCGTGCAGCTGATCGTCAAATCGGGCCTTGCCAGTTCAGGCAAAGAGGCTAAACGCCTGATTGCAGAAAATGGTGCCAAACTGGATGACGCACCGTTGACCAACGCAGGGTTGATGATCGACGCCGCTGCGTTGCAGTCGCCGATCAAGCTGAGTGCTGGTAAAAAGCGTCACGCTATGGTGCAACTGTCCTGACAGTAAAAACCTGAAACCAAAGGAGTCGCGCCGATGAAACTTGCAACAACCGCTGCTGTTGTCACCGGGGCGGCCTCTGGCCTTGGCGAAGCGACAGCACGCCACTTTGCACAGCACGGCGCACAGGTGACCCTGCTGGACCGCGATGCGGACCGGGGACAGGCTGTCGCGCGTGAGATCGGTGCGCGGTTTGTTGAAACAGACGTGACGGATGAAGCATCGGTCAAGGCGGCCATCGCCACCGCCAAGGAACAGATGAACGGCATCACGGCAGCGGTGAACTGTGCCGGGATCGTTTATGGGATCAAGACCGTGGGCCGGGATGGCCCCCATCCCCTCGCGCCGTTTTCGCGCACGCTCGATGTGAACCTTGTCGGGACGTTCAATGTGGCGCGGCTGGCCGCCGAGGCGATGGCCGAAAACGACCCCGAACTGGATGGCGCACGCGGTGTTATCATCAACACCGCGTCGATTGCCGCCTTTGACGGGCAAAAGGGTCAGACCGCCTATGCCGCTTCCAAGGGAGGCGTGGTGGCCATGTGCCTGCCAATGGCGCGCGATCTGGCGCAGACGGGCGTGCGTGTGATGACCATCGCGCCGGGTATCTTCATGACGCCGATGCTTGCGGGGCTCAGCGATGAAATACAGGCTGAACTCGCCGCCGACGTTCCCTGCCCCCGCAGGTTGGGAGACCCCGAAGAGTTTGCGCAGCTGGCAGGTTTCATTGTCGAGGCCGGGTACCTGAACGGCGAAGTCATCCGCATTGATGGCGCGCTGCGGATGCGCTGATGCCGCTGCAAAACCGCGTCCAACCCACCGGAGAGATCATCGCCCACCCGGCGCGGGGGCAGTTTATGGGCAATCGCGGTATCCTGCATGACTCAGACCAGCGTTTGGGCAAAGCGCGTTGGCGGCACAAGGCCTGGGTGACTTGTGTGTTATCGTTCAAAGGGCGCCACCGCGCCTTGATGCGCCCCCACAACTACACAGAGCTGTTCTTTCTGGACGAGGCCGTCGCTTTTGCGGCCGGGCACCGCCCCTGCGGGGAGTGCCGCAGAGCGGATTACAATCAGTTCCGCGCAGCCGCTGAAGTAACCACACCCATTGCCGCTTATGACGCCATCCTGCACGCCCAGCGCGCCGTGCCACGCCGCTATGAACAAGTGCGCTACACCGCTGACATCGCGGAGTTGCCAGACGGTGTCTTTATTTTGTCCGAAACCGGTGCTGCGCATCTGCTGTGGGAGGACAAGATGTTGCCCTACACCCCTTCAGGGTATGGCCAGCCGATCCACCGTCCCGCACGAGGCACCGTTACGGTGCTGACACCCGCGCCGATGGTGCAGGTTTTGCAGGCGGGATACAAAGTGCAGGTCGCGCAGCCCTAACCCTGTGCCTTTTCCTCAAGCATCAGCCATTCTTCTTCGGCGTCATCCAGCATAGCTTGACGCGCAACCAAGGCATCCGTCGCTTTTTGGAATTTGACTGGGTTTTCCGTGAAAAGCTCCGCATCGCTGAGCACCTCAACCAGTTTTGCAATCTCTGCCTCGAGGCGCGCCATCTCATCCGGCAAGGCGTCAAGCCGGTGTTGTTCCGTAAAGCTCAATCCCGATTTCGGCTTGGATTTCCCCTTTGAAGACGCAGGTTCGCTTGCTTTCAGCTTTGCAGGCGTGGTGATTTTATCCGTCTGGCGCTGCGAAATGTAATCGCTCCACCCGCCGGCATAGACCGTGGCACGGCCATCCCCTTCCATCGCGATGGTGGTGGCGGCAACCCGGTCCAGAAAATCACGGTCGTGGCTGACCAGCAGAACCGTGCCGTCATAGGTTTCCAGCAGCTCTTGCAACAAATCGAGGCTTTCGACGTCCAGATCATTGGTCGGCTCATCGAGAACCAGAAGGTTGCTCGGGCGCGCCATCAGCTTGGCCAGCAGCAGACGTGCTTTTTCCCCACCCGACAGCGACCGGACGGGTGCGCGCGCCTGCGCCTCATCAAACAGGAATTCCTTGAGATAACCGACCACATGTTTGGGCTGCCCGCGCACCATGACCTGATCGGCCTTGCCTGAGACACGCATCTCCGGATCGCCCGTCAGGCTGTCCCACAGGCTCATATCGCCATCAAGCTGTGCGCGCGCCTGATCAAACAGCGCAATGTCCAGATTGGTGCCCAGTTTTACATCACCCGCATCCGGGGTCTCGCGCCCGATCAACATGTTGAGCAAGGTTGTCTTGCCCACGCCGTTCGGTCCGACAAAAGCGATGCGATCCCCCCGCTGGATGGTCAGCGAAAATGGCGACAGAATGGTTCTGTCCCCGAAAGCTTTGGTGATGTTAGTTGCTTCAATGACCTTTCGGCCAGATTTGGGCCCGGCTTCAAATGCCATGGCGGCGGTGCCTTGGCGGTTGATCTGCGACGCGCGTTGGGCGCGCAGGTCCTGCAACGCGCGTACCCGGCCCTGATTGCGCTTGCGCCGCGCGGAGATACCTTCGACAGCCCAGCGGGCCTCTGCCTTGATCTTGCGGTTAAGCTTGTGACGCTGGGTGTCTTCTTCTTCCCAGACAGTGTCGCGCCACGTCTCAAAGGCATCAAACCCTTTTTCCTGCCGCCGTACCGCACCGCGATCAATCCACAACGTGGCCCGCGTCAAGGCGCGCAGGAACGCCCGGTCGTGGCTGATGATCACATAGCTCTTGCGGCTCTGCTTGAGCTCTTCTTCAAGCCAGGCGATTGCTTCGATATCAAGGTGGTTTGTCGGCTCGTCGAGCAGCATCAGGTCCGGCTCATCCGCCATGATCCGCGCAAGCGCTGCACGCCGCCGCTCTCCGCCGCTGGCTGTTTCAACCGGGCGTGCCGGATCAAACTTGAGCCCCGCCCCCGCGCGTTCAACCTTATACATCTCGGATGCATCAAGCTCATGCGCTGCGAAATCGCCCAGCGTTGTGAACCCGCTGAGGTCGGGGTCCTGCTCCATATAACCAACGGATATGCCGGGACCGGTGATCACATCACCCCGGTCGACTTCAACATTACCGGCCATAACCTTCATCAGGGTCGATTTGCCCGACCCATTGCGCCCCACCAACGCCACACGGTCGCCGGGTTGCGTGACAAGGCTAAGCCCGTCGAAAACCGGATCCCCCCCAAAGGTCAGAGAAATATCATTGAGTTGTAAAAGAGGTATACGGGCCATGACGCGCAGCTATGCTGCCCACCCGATCTCGTCAATGCAGAAAGCTGCACGAGCCACAGATTGCGATCAATGCGCCCCAAGTAAAAAGCGCAGCGCTTTTTTGCGCGCGGGCGGGATCAGGGCCACCTCAACCCCGGTAAAAACATGCATCGTTCCCATCTGCCGGTCGATCACCGCGTGATCGCTGACCCAGCCCCCGAGACGCAGGTAGCTGCGCAGCAGTGGCGGTGTCTGCGTCATGGCGCGTTGGAGGTCTGGCGTGGCATTAACATACCCGTCGAGCGACACACGCTCTGCGGCTTTCGCACCGGGGGACCATTTGCGCGGCGCGATATGACGATGCGCCAACATTGCAAAGGCGTCTTCATACAGGGCTGGCACCATCCCCTGAAAGGACGAACACCCAAAGAGCAAAGCGATCTTCAAAGCATCCACCTGCGCCGTCAACACAGCCCAGGCAAGGCGCAGCACATCCGGGTCATGGCACCCGGCGTCCATGCAAAACCGCCCGACCTCAAGCATATGGCCATGAAACACCTCAAGCGGTGAAAGGTCATAGAATTGCGCTGAATAGCTTTGCGTGATTTGGGCAGGTTTCAGATGAAGCATGCGAAAACAGCAGACCGGTGCGCCGCTGGTTGTATCTGCGATAAGCACATGGGTGCAGCGTGAATCATACGCGTCGCAATCGTGCGTCACTTCCAAGCCAAAACACGCCGCCCGAAAAGACTGCGCATGCAGGATCAAGGGCCCCGATGTCGCGACTGTTGCCTGATAGCGGCCCCGTTTCATCAGCGCGCTCTAATGTCGTGATCTATAGGCCGAGACCATTCGGTGTAAAGCTGCCAATGTTACCGACAAGCTGACGCAGGAAGGATTTACCTGCGACACTGGAATCAGTCACACGCCGGGTCAAACTGACGATCTGCCCCCGCTCCAGCCCGAAACTCTCCACATTCTCGACGATTCCATTGGCATCGAAACTGACGGCAACTACCTGACGTTCAATCACTTCGGGGTCCAGCATAGCGACGGTGCGCATGCGGCTGCGCACAAAATACAAGGCATCATCTTCCAGCACCGAAGTGGATCCGGATGTGCCAAGCGTCTCTTCGACGGACGACCGCGTATCGATGCCGACCACGATCTGGTCAAGGTCTTCCTGCGGCGGCACATATCCATGATTGCGATATGTCGGACCACACGCAACCAGCCCGAACAGAACAACTGCCAAGACAAAGGTCCGTGCCGTTTTGGAAAACCGGTATCCCTGCGGTATTCGCATACTCATAACGCTGGCCCTTGCCCTTGTGCTCCATGGCTTCTATCTCGCTTACACCATGCACGTGCCATGGTTCAAGAAACGAAAGCAGCATCAATGTCGCAAACACCGCCCTCACCTACCGCTTTGCGTGTCAGTGGCTTGTCACAGAACACTGCCACACCCTTTGATCTACGCCCGGCAAAGGCTCAGCGGACTGAATTGGCCACGCAAATGGATCTTCTGGGTTTGCGTAAATTATCGTTTACAGGCCAAATTACGTCACTTGGGGCTGCCGATTGGCAACTTGACGCAACCTTGGGTGCAACCGTTGTGCAGCCATGTGCCGTCACGGTTGAACCGGTCACGACGCGAATCGATGTGCCTGTCCGGCGCGTCTATCAAAAAGACTTCATCGACGTGGATGCACCCGAGGCGGAAATCCCCGACGACGACGCTGTTGAGCCTTTGTCTACCTGGATAGACCCGGCAG
Source organism: Roseobacter sp. OBYS 0001 (assembly GCF_019654895.1). Classification (NCBI taxonomy): domain Bacteria; kingdom Pseudomonadati; phylum Pseudomonadota; class Alphaproteobacteria; order Rhodobacterales; family Roseobacteraceae; genus Roseobacter; species Roseobacter sp. OBYS 0001. The sequence continues at coordinate 227,172 of NZ_BPES01000004.1, read as the reverse complement.
ACGTCATGATTGAAGCCCTCGTGTTGCATCTGCCACTCTATCCACGCGCGCCGGACGCAGAACTCGGCGTACTCAGCGTGAGTGAACCCGGAGTGCGCCCAATGACGGACGAAGATGCGCGCCCCTTTGCAGGGCTGGCAGCACTCAAAGAGCAACTGAAAGACGACTGATGCCCCGAATCTGCAGCGTGTATGCGCGTCCGGCAGCGGCATCCGAACAAAAAGAGCTTGCACGCGCCGCTTATCACAGTATTTTGCGTGGCTCTTCCAAATAGGGTTGGACAAAGCGACGGCTTGCGCCTAAACGCACGTCACACCCACGAATGGGACATCTATTCACGAAACTCGGCTTTTCGCGCGATATCACCAGCGCTGAGCCCCGAACGACAAAAGGCCCAAGACAATGGCTGTTCAACAGAACAAAGTCTCCAAATCGCGCCGCAACAACCGTCGCGCGCACGATTCGCTGGTCGCAGCAAACCCAAATGAATGCACCAACTGTGGCGAGCTGAAACGCCCCCACCATATCTGTGCCGCCTGCGGTCACTATGACGACAAAGAAGTCGTGGCACTGTCAGAAGAGATTGATCTGGAAGACGACGCAGCCTAAACCTGTGCCTTAACGAATACGGGCAGCAGGGTTTGGGGGCAGTCGCTTTATGACGGCGCAGACCGGTCAGACGCAATCACACGATGAACGCATCATCATCTCGGTAGATGCGATGGGGGGGGACGAGGGTCCCGCCGCTATTGTTGCGGGCTGCGACGTGTCAGCGCGCAAAAACCCTGACGTGTTTTTCATCCTGCATGGGCCGGAGGCGGAAATTTCCGCTCTCGTCGCCCGCCGCAAATCATTGCAGGGTCGCTGCGAAGTCCGCGATGCGACCGATGTCGTTACGATGGACGACAAACCCAGTCAGGTTGTGCGCAACAGCAAAGGCACCTCCATGTGGTCCGCCATTGAAGCCGTGCGCGATGGCAGTGCGTCAGTCGCCGTTTCCTGCGGCAACACCGGCGCGCTCATGGCCCTTTCCATGATCCGACTGCGCAAACTACCCGGTGTGAACCGTCCCGCGATTGCCGTGCTCTATCCCTCCTCCAACCAGCAGGGCTTCAATGTGCTGCTCGACGTGGGGGCAGACATCAAGGCGGATGCGGATGATTTGCTGCGCTATGCGCTGATGGGCATGTCTTATGCACGTAACGGGCTTGATCTGCCGCGCCCTCGTGTCGGGTTGCTCAACGTGGGCACCGAGGAACACAAGGGCCGCACCGAACTCAAGGAAGCCTTTGATCTGATCAAGGAGCAACAGGATCCGGCGGGATTTGATTTTGTCGGCTTCGTGGAAGGCGGCGATATTTCGGGTGATCTGTGTGATGTAATCGTGACGGATGGTTTTACGGGCAATGTCGCGATCAAGACTGGTGAGGGCACGGCAAATCTTGTCGGCAACCGTCTGCGTGAGGCATTCCGTTACACGCCCTTGTCACGGCTGGCCTCGCTCTTGGCCTATCCGTCGCTACGCCGCCTGAAGAAAAAGATCGACCCCCGCCGTGTAAATGGCGGCGTTTTTCTTGGGTTGAATGGGACAGTTGTGAAATCACACGGCTCCGCTGACGCAACCGGCGTGTCATCCGCGATTAAGCTGGCCGCACAACTGGCGCATATCCAGTTTACCGACAAACTTGCAGCCCGCGTTGCCGGCCTGCCCGCAGAGGAGAAAGCCCAGTGACCCTGCGTGCCGTTGTAACGGGTGTCGGACATTATCTGCCCGATCGTGTCGTGCCAAATTCCGAGTTTGAAAAAACCCTCGATACCAATGACGAGTGGATACGTGCGCGCTCTGGCATTGAACGCAGACACTTTGCAGCCGAAGGTGAAACAACCGCGAGCATGGCCAGTGCCGCCAGTCGCGCAGCACTCGCGATGGCCGGGGTCGAGCCACAGGACGTCGATGCAATCATTGTCGCAACTTCCACGGCCGATTTGACGTTTCCCTCGGCGGCGACAATGGTGCAGGCCGAACTTGGTATGACACGCGGGTTTGCCTTTGATGTGCAAGCCGTCTGCGCGGGGTTTGTCTTTGCCCTGAGCAACGCCAATGCGCTGATTCTGTCCGGTCAGGCGAGAAGAGTATTGGTGATCGGTGCCGAAACTTTCAGCCGCATCATGGACTGGACGGATCGCTCAACCTGCGTTCTGTTTGGCGACGGTGCGGGCGCTGTTCTGCTCGAAGTTCAGAACGGCACCGGCACCTCAGCGGACCGCGGCATCCTCTCCACCGATCTGAACTCCGACGGGCGGCACAAGGATCTCTTGTACGTTGATGGCGGCGTTTCTACTGGGACAACCGGGTATCTTCGGATGCAGGGCAATCAGGTATTCCGCCATGCGGTCGAAAAGCTCGCCTCCACCGCCACCACCGCCCTTGAGCGCGCAGGGGTGACAGCGGCGGATGTCGATTGGGTTGTACCGCATCAGGCGAATATCCGTATCATTCAAGGAACAGCCAAGAAGCTGGGCGTGTCGATGGACCGGGTCGTGGTGACAGTACAGGATCACGGTAACACCTCGGCTGCATCGATTCCCCTCGCACTCTCCGTGGGGCATGCGCGCGGGCAAATCAAACAGGGCGATCTGGTGGTCACCGAGGCCATCGGCGGTGGATTGGCTTGGGGCGCGGTCGTACTGCGCTGGTAAACGGGGTTATTTTCGCTCATCCGGCGTTGAGCAAGTCATTGATATTGACTCGTAAAAATGCATGGACGTACAGTCGTTGAAAACGAAAGGGACAGAGATGGCCGAGAAAACGTTGACAAGAATGGACCTGAGCGAGGCGGTTTTTCGCGAGGTTGGCCTGTCTCGAAATGAAAGCGCACAATTGGTCGAATCGGTATTGGAGCATCTCTCCGATGCGCTGGTAAGTGGCGAGCAGGTCAAGATCTCCTCGTTTGGCACCTTTTCGGTGCGCGATAAATCAGCCCGTGTGGGACGCAACCCAAAGACCGGCGAAGAGGTTCCGATCAACCCACGCCGTGTGTTAACGTTCAGGCCCTCTCACCTGATGAAAGATCGTGTGGCCGACGGCAACAAGTCCTGAACGCATGCCCAAATCACCTGACGCGTTCCGCACGATCTCAGAGGTCGCCGACTGGTTGGGCGTGCAGGCGCATGTGCTGCGCTTTTGGGAAAGCAAATTCAGCCAAGTCAAACCTATAAAACGCGCAGGTGGCAGGCGCTATTACAGACCAGCGGATATGCTGCTGCTGGGTGGCATAAAGCAGTTGCTGCATGAGGACGGCCTGACCATCAAGGGCGCGCAGAAACTGTTGCGTGAAAACGGCGTGCCTTATGTCGCGGATATGTCGCAACCACTGGACGACCTGACAATTGCGGTGATCGAGGGGAGTACGGCCGGATCTGACGACGAGGTTTCCGATCTGCAGGAGGCGGTCGTCCCTGATGCCATGCCCGAGGAAAGCCCCGCGGCCCCAGCGGCTCAGGTCCTTGACGAACCACCTGCACCTGTGACCCCTGAAGCCCCCGCCATGCCAGAGCCGGAGGTGCTTGCAAGCACACCGACCGAACCCGAAGTGATAGCCAGCACGCCGGAACCCGATCTGAGCACGCAGACGCCAGAAACAGCGCCATTGGTGGCAAGTGAACCTGATCCGGAGCCCGTCCCGCAGGCGGTCGTGCCTGCGGATGCGTCCGATGTGCTCGCCCCATCTGAAACTGCTCTGACGGCGCCACCTGCAGAGCAAGATGATGTGTCTGCACCGCAAGAGGTCGAGCCCGCGCCGCAAGAGCCCGAGCCCGCACCGCAAGAGATCGAGCCCGCACCGCAAGAGGTCGAGCCCTCACCGATGACGCTCCTGGCGGATGAACCGGTTGCAGCTGAAACGGTGCCAAGCGACCCTGCCAGTGCTGAACCTGAGCAGCCACAGACGTCGCAGGACGCGGCACAGGCGATGCCGAGTTTTCGCGCCCGTCCCCGCAGCGCCGATGCAGAGGCGATCGTACCCACTGAACCCACACCGGCACCCGCCGCTCCGCAGGAGACACCCACACCTCCCCAAGCTGAGCCGACGATTCAGGACAGTGCTGCACCCGTATCGCCGCCTGAGACCTCCAACGAGGCACCCAAACCGAGAGTCGTCGATCTGCCCCCGGTGCCGGCAATCTCGCAGATTGCGGTGGATCCGTCCGCTTTGTCCGCGTTAGCGCAGGTAAAATCGCTGACACCAGAACAGGCGCAGGAGATCAAGCCCTTACTTGCGCGGCTGACCCGCCTGCGCGCCAGCATGGCAACCCCCCGCAAAGAAATCCACAAAGACTGACAGGTGGTATTTCTCTCTTGCCACGACGCCCAGATCGGGTATGAAGCGCGTCAAGTCGGGCTATGGCGCAGCCTGGTAGCGCGTCCGTCTGGGGGACGGAAGGTCGCAGGTTCGAGTCCTGCTAGCCCGACCAACATAAAATCTACACCAAGCGCCCGTACTCTTGCAGTGCGGGCCTTTGTGCTTTCGGGAGCGGATATATGAGCGGCGTGCTGCCAAACCAAGCCATCGAACGGATGGTCGCGGAAAACCAGATCGCTGCAACGCGCAACCTCGTTGAGGGACAAATCCAGCCTGCAAGTCTGGACCTGCGCCTTGGCAGCGTCGCCTTTCGGGTGCGCGCCTCTTTTCTGGCCGGTCACGGCGCGCGGGTCATGGATCGTTTGCGCGAGTTTGAGATGCACCGCGTCGACCTCTCGCAAGGCGCCGTTCTCGAAAAGGGATGCGTTTATGTCGTGCCTTTGATGGAGTCTCTCGCCCTGCCCGGCGACGTGCAGGCCGTGGCAAACGCTAAAAGCTCCACCGGGCGTCTTGACCTGTTGACCCGCACGATCACCGACGGGGGCACCGAGTTTGACCGGATCGCGCCGGGGTATCACGGCCCGCTTTATGCAGAGATCTGCCCGCGCTCGTTTTCCGTTCTGGTCCGGCCCGGTATGCGGCTGAACCAAATCCGTTTTCGCGCCGGACATGCGGTTCTGGATGACGCCGCGCTGAAAAGCCTGCATCAGGAAATTCCGCTCGTGAACGGCGATGCGGTCATCGACGAAGGGTTGGGGTTTTCTGTTGACCTGAAGCTGAAGGATACCACGCTGGTTGGCTATCGGGCGAAACCGCATACGGGCGTCATCGATCTGGAACAGATCAACCGATACGACGCATCTGAGTATTGGGAGGAAGTCCATACGCAGAACGGTCAGATCATTCTCGACCCGGGCGCGTTCTATATTCTCGTCAGCCGCGAAGCCGTAACGATTCCTCCTAATTACGCCGCTGAAATGGCCCCCTATCTGGCAATGGTGGGTGAATTCCGGGTGCATTACGCCGGCTTTTTCGACCCCGGTTTCGGCTTTGCACCGGCAGGCGGGGCGGGATCGCGCGGGGTTCTGGAGGTGCGCTGTCACGAAGCGCCCTTCGTGCTTGAACATGGTCAGGTGGTTGGCCGCCTTGTTTATGAGCGCATGGAAGAGGCCCCAACGCAGCTTTATGGGGCGGGCATCGCCTCGAACTATCAGGGGCAAGGTCTGAAGCTGTCGAAACACTTTAAGACGCCTTAGCGTCACCCCGCGCGACCTCTGACACCGTGGTTGTGTCACGTCGTGGTTTAATCCTCAAACAGCTCGCTTTGCCCTTCTGCGCTCTCGTCCGGCTCGTCTTCCTCGGAGTTGAGGCTGATGGCTCCGGGCGGCGGTCGGTTTTCAAGCAACCCTGCAGCGCGCAGTTCCTTCAACCCCGGCAGATCGCGCGCGTTCTCAAGACCAAAGTGATCCAGAAATTCAGCCGTCACGACGAATGTCACAGGGCGACCCGGTGTCATTTTCCGACGCCCAAAGCGGATCCATTCCATTTCAAGCAGTTGATCCACCGTGCCGCGCGACACCGACACGCCGCGGATTTCTTCGATCTCCGCGCGTGTGACGGGTTGGTGGTAGGCGATGATCGCCAGCGTCTCAACAGCGGCGCGGCTGAGTTTGCGCGTCTCGATGGTTTCGCGCTGCATCAGAAAGCCCAAATCGGGTGCGGTCCGCATCGCCCATGCATCGCCGATATGGCACAGTCTGACACCCCTGCCCTCGTATCTCTTGCGCAGATAGACCAACGCTTCGGCCGGGTCGGACCCATGCGGCATGCGCGCGGCAAGTTCCTTGACAGATACAGGCTCTGCTGAGGCAAAGAGGATCGCTTCGACCATACGTTCCTGCTCGCCCATGGGCGGGGCCTCGAACAGGCTTTGTTCGTTTTCGTCGGACGCTGTGGGGGTGGTGTCGTCACTCACTGAGGTCTGTCCCTTTTGCGCAGTTCAATCGGTGCGAATGTGTCGGATTGACGTATCTCAAGGTGACCCTCTTTCACAAGCTCAAGCGACGCAGCAAAGGTCGCGGCAGTCGCGGACCTGCGGCGCACCGGGTCGAGTTCCCACCCTTCGGGCAGATAGCTTGAGATATCCGTCCAGTCGCCTGCATAGCCCATCAGACCGCGCATGCGTTCCAATGCCTGCTCCATTGTGAAGACAGCATCGCGGTCCATGACAAACGGGCGAAATTCATCACGCGTCCGAATACGGGCATAGCCCTGCATCAGGTCCAGCAATGTGGCGGTATATTGGATGTTGCGGGTGCGGGTGACCTCGTGGGTCTGGCCGCGCGCAAAGAAATCACGCCCAAGCCGATCGCGCCCCATCAACCGTGCGGCGGCATCACGCATCGCCTGCAACCGCTCAAGCTGGAAGGCAAGATGCGCTGCAAGCTCTTCGCCGCTTGGCCCCTCTTCGGTCGGGTCAGGGGGCAAAAGCAAGCGAGACTTGAGAAAGGCAAGCCATGCGGCCATCACCAGATAATCCGCAGCCAGTTCAAGGCGCAGCGCCTTGGCGCGTTCCACAAAAGTCAGGTATTGTTTGGCCAGTGCAAGGACGGAAATTTTGCGCAGGTCTACTTTTTGCGTCCGGCTCAGCGTCAACAAAACGTCCAGCGGACCCTCAAAACCATCTACATCCACGATGAGTGCTTCGGCGGCCATGCGATCGGCAACAGACAGCTTGTCCTCTTCGAAGGGAATTTCAGCCATGTCCGATATCGACTTTCACGCCTTATTCAACAGCGCCCCAAGCTGAGCCTGCGCGGCAGGAATGTCAATATCATCAGGGGCGATCCGCACATTCAGGGCGCGTAATGCGCGGGTCTGCGCAGCAAAACTCATTTCGCCCGCAGCCTCAGCCACTTCATGGCGGTCGGCAAGCGATCCGTTGCAATGCAAGACCACGTCGCAACCCGCCACAAGGGCGGACTGCGCGATCTGGGTCAGACTGCCCGACAGCGCCTTCATCGAGATGTCATCGGTCATGATCAGGTTGTCAAACCCGATGTCCTCGCGGATGAGCTTCATCACCTTGGGCGAGAGCGTTGCGGGCGCGCTGTCCAGCGCCTCATAGACAAGATGCGCGGTCATCCCCATGGGCAGGTCGTTCAACGCTTTGAACGGGGCAAAATCCTGAGCGCGCAAATCAGCCACCGATGCTGTGACATTTGGCAAATCGTAGTGACTGTCCAAGGTCGCACGCCCGTGTCCCGGAATGTGTTTGAGGACCGGGATGACCCCGCCTGCCAGCATCCCCTCGGACGCCGCGCGCCCCAGCATCGCCACGCTATTCGCGTCCGTGCCATAACATCGGTTGCGCAGGAAATCATGGGTATCGGCGCTGGCGATATCCACCATCGGTGCGCAATTGCAGTCGATGCCGAGATCATGCAACTCAGCCGCGATCAGGCGAAAACGCAGATACATCGCCTCTTTGGCGCGCGGGCCGGCCTTGGCCACGAAATCCAGCGGAGGCAGCCATTCTGTCCAGACCGGGCCACGCAACCGTTGAACGCGCCCGCCTTCCTGATCAATGGTGATGGGCGCATCACGCCCGACACAATCCCGCATTTCCGTGCACAGGGCGCGCACCTGATCCGGGGAGTCGATGTTGCGAGCAAACAGGATGAACCCATAGGGGTTGGCGGCCCTGAAGAACGCCTTTTCATCCGCTGTCAGACGAAGCCCTTCGGCATCAAGGATAGTGGCCCCGAACCGTGCCACGCTCTATTTGACCTGCACCGGGATGCAATCGACGCCCTCCGCCTTGATGGCAGAGCAAAAGCGCCGCGTATCGCTGAGGCTCACAAACCCCATGGCGCGCAACCGGTAAAAAGTACGCCCCCCCGATTGCACTTCTTGTACAACCCGCGATTTGCCGTCGATCATCTGGCCGAATTTGGCCTGAATGCGTGTCCATTCCGCGCGCGCCACCTCGGGGCTGTCAAAGGCGCCAAGCTGGGCAAGGCGTGTTCCGGAGGGAATATCCGCAGCGGCGACCTCAACGCTTTGCTCAGGGGTGTAGGCAACGCGCTGCACGGTTTGTTGAATGTCAGCCGGACGAATACGGGGGCGCAGAGACGCCCGCGCTCCGGGGGCATCTATGACCTGTGTGAGCAGCACAGCAGGTTGCGGCGTCAGATCGGACGTTGCCGCTATTTGCGCGCCATCCCCCGCCAATTCTGCCACAACCGCGTCAATAGCACTTTGCTGCCCGCGATCGGTCGTGGGGGCAACGGCAGCCTCTGCCGTGATCAGCGATTCATGCGCCGGCGCGAGCGGCTTTGGCTGTATGACGGGTTCTTCTCTTTTTGCGGCAATGGGTTGATCCTCATCAGCCAGCTGTGTTGCCGGCGGTGCAAGCACCACGCGATCAACCGGTCCTGACGCAGAACCGCGCGCGGCAATTTCATTCACCGCCAGACCCTGATGGCGGGCCAGTTGCCCCCCCGGGTCTTCCGGGCGCACGCGCATCTCACCCTCTGCCGCGCGCACGACAGGGATGCCACTGACATCGCGCACCATGAGCTTGTAGCCCCAGACACCGATACCCGCGATCAACGCAATTGAAACAACCGCACCCGCCATATTAGTCAGCGTTGCAATTGAAACCGATTGTGCGCCTTCGGGGTCCTGCCCCTGCGTACCATGACCATAGTCGCCCCGATAATGGGTGCGTTCAAAATCCGCCATTTGTGCCTCACCGCCTTTGGGATACGTTGCCCCAAAAGTCTGTCTTACGAATTACTGCTCAGGCACGGGTCGCGTTTTATATCAACGCATTTCCTGTGCCGGTGTGACGCCGAGAATACCAAGACCGGCCGCAATTACAACGCTGCAGGCACGTGCGAGGGCAATTTTCGCTTGTGTGACTTTTGGATCATCCTGCACGAAACGTAATTCCGGCACATCATTACCCCGGTTCCACAACGCGTGAAACACGCCCGAGAGCTCATAGAGATAGAAGGCAACGCGGTGCGGCTCGTTGCTGCGCGCCGCTGTTTCAACCAGACGCGGCCACTCGGACAGTTTGGCAATCAGGCCCAGTTCGGCCTCATGATCCAGCAGCGACAAATCCGCAGCCTTCAGCGTGTCCATGTCGACGGCAATGCCTGCCGCTTCGGCCTTGCGCATGACTGACGCGACCCTCGCATGGGCATATTGCACGTAAAACACCGGGTTTTCGCGGCTTTGCTCCATCACCTTGTCGAAATCGAAATCAAGCATGGCGTCGTTCTTGCGCGTCAGCATCACGAAACGCGCCACATCCGGACCCACCTGATCCACCACATCGCGCAGAGTCACAAAGGTCCCTGCCCGCTTGGACATCTTGAAAGGCTCGCCGTTTTTGAACAGTTTCACCAGCTGCGTCAGCTTGATATCCAGCGGCACTTTACCATCTGACAGAGCAGACACCGCCGCCTTCATCCGTTTGACATAGCCGCCGTGGTCTGCGCCAAAGACGTCGATCAAGGCGTCATACCCTCGGCTGACCTTATCGTAGTGATAGGCGATATCGGGCGCGAAATAGGTCCAGCTGCCGTCGGATTTCATCACCGGGCGGTCGACGTCATCGCCATGTTCAGTCGATTTGAACAGCGTCTGCTCGCGCGGCTCCCAGTCTTCGGGCTTTTTGCCTTTCGGCGGCTCCAGCACACCGTCATAGATCAACCCCTTGCTTTTGAGGTCCTCAATCGCGGCTTCGATCCGTCCGGTGCCATAGAGCGATTTTTCCGAATAGAACACGTCCATCTCGACACCGAGCGATTTCAGATCAGCCCGGATCAAGTCCATCATCGCATCGGTGGCGAATGTGCGAATGTCCTGCAGCCATGCCTCTTCGGGCTGGCCCACATAGCTGTCGCCTTTGAGATCTTTCAGCTGTTGACCCACCGGGATCAGATAATCGCCGGGATAGGTGCCATCGGGGAAGGCCACCTCCTGACCGTGCGCTTCCAGATAGCGCAAATATACTGACCGGGCGAGCACATCGACCTGCGCACCGCCATCGTTGATGTAGTATTCGCGCGTCACATCAAAGCCTGCGTAATCGAGCAAAGACGCCAATGCATCCCCGAAAACCGCACCACGGGTATGGCCGACATGCAAAGGACCTGTCGGATTGGCCGACACATATTCGACATTCACCTTCTGACCCGCACCAAGGGTCGCGCGCCCGAAATCCGTACCCGCGCCGAGCACCGAGAGCAAAACCGCGCGCCATGCGTCGGGCGCAATCCGCAGGTTCAAAAACCCCGGCCCCGCCACCTCGGCCGATGTAATCCGCGGATCAGCGACCAAATAGGCCGCCAAAGCCTCTGCGATCTCACGCGGTTTTTTGCCCGCAGGCTTGGCCAATACCATCGCTGCATTGGTCGCCATATCGCCATGCGACGCATCGCGCGGCGGTTCAACCGTCACGTTGGCCATGTTCAGGTCAGCAGGCAAATGCCCGGCGGTGACCATCTGGTCCAGACAGGCAAGCACAAGCGCGCGCATTTCGGCAAAAAGGTTCATCAAGCGGTCCTATCTCAGAGCATATGCGCGGTGTATCACGCCCGAAAGCCGGGTCAACCTTTGCCCAGCGTATCAGGAGGAAACCCCTCGGCAGTTTACCGCAGAAAGACAATCACGGCTGAGCGACAAAACGGTCAAAAGCGGCCATCAAGCGGTGTTGCCAACAACACCTCCTGGAGTTTGGGTAACATGTCGTACTTGCAGCCTGCTCAAGATGCCATTTCCGCCTGCGGGGTTCCCGACAACAAACGCGCATGTTCTTGCAGGGCAAAACGATCCGTCATGCCGGATATATAGTCGGACACGATCCGCGCCAGTTCGGTTTCAGAATTTATGGCCTCGACATCCTTGCGCCATTGTTTGGGCAGTTGGTCCGGATGCGCCATGAAATAGGGGAAAAGCTCTTCGACAACCCGCGTCACCTTGGCCCGCATCACAACCACGCTGGGCGCACGGTACATGCGATCAAACAGAAAGCTGCGGATGACTTTCAAATCGTCAAAAACGTCGTCTGAAAACCGGATGATCGCACGATCAGCAGACCGGATATCGCTAACGGATTTGGGTTGCAGCGTCATGAGCCGCGCCTGCGCAAGTTGGATGACATCTTCGACCAGAACGCCAAAGAACCGCCGCAACGCTTCATGCCGTCGCCGGTAATAGTTCAGACCGGGATAGAGCCGGTCCACCTCGGCAAAGCACATGTTCAGAATGGGTAATTCGGCCAATTCATCGGTCGAAAAAAGCTCTGCGCGCAGACCATCATGCAAATCGTGGTGATTATAGGCCACATCATCCGCGATGGCTGCGACCTGCGCCTCGGCGCTTGCGAATGTGCCGAGTTCAAGATCATGCGTGTCGTTATAGGCCTTCAGCGCCCATGGAATGTCGCCCGTCACAGGACCATTGTGTTTTGCCAGCCCCTCAAGGGTTTCCCATGTCAGGTTCAGCCCGTCAAAATCGGCATAGTGCCGCTCAAGATGCGTGACGATGCGAATGGCCTGCGCGTTGTGATCAAAGCCGCCAAAAGGCGCCATCATGTCGGACAGCGCATCCTCGCCCGTGTGGCCAAACGGTGTGTGGCCCAGATCATGGGCCAGGGCGACAGCCTCGGTCAGCTCCTGATTGAGGTTCAGCGCCCCCGCTATGGTGCGTGCAACCTGTGCCACCTCTATGGAATGTGTGAGCCGCGTGCGGTAATAATCGCCCTCATGCTCGATGAACACTTGCGTCTTGTGCTTGAGCCGTCGAAACGCACTTGCGTGAATAATTCTGTCGCGGTCTCGCTGAAAAGACGAGCGGAACGTGCTCTCCTCCTCCTGCACGCGACGCCCTCGGGCGCGCTGCGGATCGGAAGCATAGGGTGCTGTCATGTCGCCGGTCCTTGTCGCCTGTCATCAGAAGTTATATATTGATCCTAACAGATTAATAAACCCGTTTGACGGAGCACTGCCATGCAACTTCCACCCAAAGTCACCCCGCGCGCTTTCGAGAGACTCGCAGAGATCGGTGCATCTGATGATGGCAAGGCCCTGCGCGTCGCCGTTGAGGGCGGGGGATGTTCAGGGTTTCAATACGAAATCGATCTGGACGAGCCCAAAGATGATGACCTTGTTCTGGAGGGTGTCGGGCAAAAAGTGGTGATCGACGCGGTGTCCCTGCCGTTTCTCGCAGATGCCGTGATCGATTTTACCGAAGAGCTTATCGGGGCGCGGTTTGTGATCAACAACCCGAATGCCTCCAGCTCATGCGGGTGTGGTACATCCTTTTCGATGTAGCTTTAAGTCAAGCCCGCAAGCGGTTGGGTTGAAATGTAATTCGACCTCGAAAACCGTTCAAAGAAACGATCGAAATGCGCTGACGATTGTGCGGCGCCTTCCAGAATTGCGTTCTGGTCGTGTGCGAGGGAGCGCGCGAAAATGGACCGCATATGCCCCCAGTCCCCACTGCGTGCAGGTCCAAGCTGATATAACAGCGACGATATCGCCCGCAGCGGCCCCGGCCCTGCGCGATGCCTGAAAATTTCAACATTTCCCTGTGGGGGGCGTCCGGAAAAACCTGTCATGCCTGCGATACCGGCCCACCAGCTGGTCACCAGATATTCATGGTAGGCATCATTTACTGATCCCTCAGGGGCCGGGACCAGCGTGAACGATCCCATCTCATGCGCCAGCCAATCTTCCCAGATTTCGCTTGGGCATTGGCCGGCAAAACGCAATGCAACGCAAATCTCTGCCAGCAGATCCACATCCTGATCCAAAAATGCCAAAAGACCGGCGTATTCGAGGCTGGTCACAGTGGCCTCCGGCAGTTCTGTCTGCGCGGCACCGTAGCTTGTCAGATAAAAGACAATATGGGTCAGCTCATAAACTGCTTTTTTGTTCGGCACAGAAAACGTGCGTGGCTCAGACGCGAAATCCAACAATCGTGCCCTCAGATTGGGCGTCATCTCCCCCACGCCGCGACGCGCCAAAAGGTATTGCGCTTCGGCGCGCTGTAAATCGGACAGCTCACAGGCAACCAGATCAGCGGCATGCACCGTTTCGCACAGCCTTCTGCCCGTGTCGCCGTCAAGGCCAAGGTCCTCAAGATCAAGACACATCGACAGAAGAAACCTGTAATATTGCGGGAAAAACCGCATGCGTTCTTCGAGACCGTCGTAAAAAGCAGCGTAGACGTCCAGCGCATGTGGGGTCAGTTGCGCGCCACTGCTTGCCAGAATATTGAGTATCTCAGCGTTTTCCTTAAGCCAGAAAACATCTTCGGCGCTGCGTCGATGCTGTGCGAAACTGCTTAACAGCGTTGATTGCCGTTGCGCCAGGTTGGGACGTTTCGGCACGCCGAGTGAGATGACATTTGACATGATACAGCCGTTTTTGATGTGAGAGTGCACGGATGGCCCGCAGCCCGAAAGCCAGCAGGCCATCGCGCCGAGGATCAGACTTTGGGCGACATGCTTGTGGTGAAGAGGCCTGTCGCTTCACCGGAATGCGCATTTTTGCCAGTCGTCATGCTCGTGGTGTAAAGGCCCGTGTGTACCCCTGCCAGCGCAGAGCCTTCGGGCGACATCGAGGTCGTGTAGAGCGCCGTTTGCTCCCCCGTCATCATGTCACCGTGCTGAGATGTCATTGATGTGGTGAACAGCCCAGTTGCGTCACCGCCGTGGATATCAGCAGTTTCCAGAGGTAGAGCTGCGGCTTGGTGAATGGAAATTTTGGTAAGCGTTTTCATGGTATATCCCGTCCATTTGAAAGTTTCGATAACCTCCAAACGGTCACCCTTTTAGGGAGAGTTTTAAAGAAAAATTCACGTTAAGATTGCCTTAACCATTGGTTATCCACAGGGATGCTGATGTGAATTTCTAATCGATACAATCTGTGCCCAGACGGTAACCTTTGTTAAAAAAACATTTATCCACAAAGGATAACTCTGTGGATATTAACCATTCATGCCCCGTTGCAGAAAAATGGTTAACGAGAATCACACGCGCAGGTGATTGGGCGGACCGGCACAACGCCCTTGCCCCGGGACGTCACTTCAGGGATATCAGAAACGTGTAGCAAGCGGGGGCCTCCATGAAAATCGCAACGTTCAACATCAACGGCATCAAAGCACGCATCGATGCCCTGCCCGCATGGTTGAAAGAAGCGCAGCCCGACGTCGCCCTGTTGCAGGAAATCAAGTCCGTGGACGAGGCCTTCCCGCGCTCGGTGTTCGAGGACATGGGCTACAACCTTGAAACCCACGGTCAGAAAAGTTTCAACGGGGTCGCGATCCTGTCCAAACTGCCGCTCGAGGATGTCACACGGGGCCTGCCTGGCGATGAATCGGATGAGCAGGCGCGCTATATTGAGGCGACCGTCATGGGGGACACCGCGCCGGTGCGTGTCTGCGAGTTGTATCTGCCCAACGGAAACCCGGCACCCGGACCGAAATACGATTACAAACTGGACTGGATGTCGCGGCTATATGATCGCGCCAAAGCGCTATTGGCCGATGAAACCACATTTGTGATGGCGGGGGACTACAATATCATTCCGCAAGCCGAGGATGCGGCCAAACCGGAGAGCTGGCGCGATGACGCGCTGTTCCGGCTGGAAAGCCGGACCGCGTTTCGCAAACTGATCAACCTGGGCCTGACGGAGGCCTTCCGCGCCCGGACGGCGGGCCCCGGACACTACAGCTTCTGGGACTATCAGGCGGGGGCGTGGAACCGCAACAATGGTATCCGCATTGACCACCTGCTGCTTAGCCCGCAGGCGGCGGACATGCTGGTGGATTGCCAGATCGACAAGGACGTAAGAGGTCGGGACAAGCCCTCTGACCACGTTCCCGTCTGGATCGATCTGGCCGCCTGATCAGGTATAGAGCCGCGGCACACCAAGGCTGTCATGGATTTTATTGGCCGTGTCAGGCGTGATGCCTAACCCTTCTGCGAGGGCATGAAGGTATTGCCCCTCAGCCTGATTGTCAGGGCTGATCGCGTTGAGCGACATCGTATAAACCTGAGTTTCCAACCCGCGCGGCGTGTCAGATGCGAGCGCCTGCGCGCTGACCGGTTCTGCGAGGATTTTCTGCACCACTTCCATGTCAGACGGATCACCATCTTGCAGAGCGTCCAGCAGCTTGGCTTTTTCGTCGGCGTCAATATCCCCATCTGCGCGGGCGGCCTGCGTCATTGCCCGCAACATCAGGCGCGCGACCTCCTCTTCGTCCGGCTCCGTCGCGGGGTTGTCCTGATTGATCAGACTTTCGAAGCCGCCAGCCGCATCACCACCGCGCGCGCCAGCCAGACTGCCCAGCAGACCCCCCAAGCCCCCTAGGCCACCAGCAGCGCCAGCGGCCGATGCTCCACCGCCGCCCGTTAGTTGACCCAGAATGTCCCCAAGGCCGCCCGATGCCCCACCAAGACCGCTGCCGCCCCCCAATTGACCCAACAGATCGCCCAAGCCGCCCGCATTATTCGCGCCACCTCCGCCAAGGCTTTTCATCATGGATCCGATTCCACCCTGCTTTTGCACCGCTTCCATCCCTTTCGCGACGGCAAAGCCGATGGCCATTTTCGTGACCGTGTTCATCAAAGACATTAGATACTCCCACCTTAATCATACTGCATTTGCAATAGAACCATCATGCAGAGAACGGGTTCCCGCGTCCACCAGCATCGCCCTGCCCACCCGGCGGAGCCCACGACATCTATTGCTTCGCAGTTTCGAAAGCGGGTCAGGCCTGCAGTTCGGCATCCCAATACAGAAAGTCCATCCAGCTTTCATGCAAGTGGTTCGGCGGGAATTTGCGGCCCATGTTGCGTAATTCTTCGGCGCCGGGCTGGCGCGGTGGTTTGCGCAGTGACAACCCCGTGCGATGCAGCGGTTTCGCCCCTTTTTTCAGGTTGCACGGGCTGCAGGCTGCGACAACATTCTGCCAGCTTGTCACCCCACCGGAGGCGCGCGGCACCACGTGGTCAAAGGTCAGGTCGCCCCGCGCACCGCAGTATTGGCACCTGAATTCATCCCTCAGAAATAAATTAAAGCGCGTGAAGGCCACGCGCTTTTGAGGTTTCACGTAGTCTTTGAGGACCACGACGGAGGGTATGCGTATTTCGGTACTCGGCGATCTTACGATGTCGTCGTATTCAGCCACGATGTCGACGCGATCCAGCCACGCTGCTTTGACAGCATCCTGCCAAGGCCAGAGCGACAGAGGATAATAGCTGAGCGGTCGGTAATCCGCATTGAGCACCAATGCTGGCCTGTGTTTGAGGCTCGCCGGGTTACGTGTGAATTCTACTCTGAAATCGCCGTCCATAAATCTACTGCACCTTTGCCGTTCCGCGTCCGGTCCGGCAGGCCAGTCCCACCGATAGGCTGACTATATCTCGTGGTTTTTGTCTGACAAGCCCTTCCTGCACCACAATATGTCGCAGTTTTCTTACGATGCTTATGTCACAGGCAGATGACAGTTATCCACAGGCCTCGTTGCAACGTCCGGAATGCGATATTCGGCAATGGCTGCGGAGCATGATCTTGCTCAAAGCCCACTTTTGTTTACGGTTGCGCAGGCAGGAAATACACAATTGGCAGGTTATGATGGAAAACGACGCGCGCGTGACACTGGACTACATCGAATTCACATCGCCCGAGCTGGAAAAGACGCAGGCGTTTTTCGCCGATGCCTTCGGGTGGCAGTTTGTGGACTACGGCGATGATTACCGCGACATTCAGGGCGCCGGGATCGGCGGCGGCATTGAGCGGGGTGCTTTGCGCGCGCCCCTTCCGGTGCTTAAGACCGACGACCTTGAAGGCATGTTGGGGGTCGTCAAAAAGGCAGGTGCTCAAATAACCGCCGACATCTTTGACTTTCCCGGTGGACGCCGATTTCAGTTCATTGAACCCGGCGGCAGCGAAATGGCCATCTGGAGCGAGACGAAAGCTTAAAGGTTCAGTTTGTCGCGCATGAACGCCAAGGCCACCGACAGACCATCCGGCGCGATACCGTGCCCTGTGCCTTTCATAATATGGGCGAAAACATCTTTCCACCCGGCCTCCTGCAGGGCTTCGGCAGCTTGCGGCAGCGACTGCGGCGGCACGACGTCATCTGCATCGCCATGCACCAGCAGCACCGGTGGACGCACCAGCGCCTCATCCGCGAGCGTCTCAGGGGCCAGCAAGCGGCCGGAAAAGGCGACGATACCGGCAATTTCATCTTCTCTGCGCGGGGCCACATGCAGCGCCATCATCGACCCTTGCGAAAAGCCGAACAGCACGACCTGTTCGGGCAGCACGTCTTCGTCTACCATCAGCGCGTCCAGAAACGCGTTCAGATCCTCGACGGCCTGCGCCATCCCGCGCATTGATTCCTCCTCGGAGGACCCATCAATCCAGGGAATCGGAAACCACTGAAACCCGAAAGGCGCGCCCGCACAGGCCTCGGGCGCATCCGGCGCCACAAAGAGCGTATCCGGCAGATGTTCGCTCAGCGGATCGGCCAGCCCCAAAAGGTCTGCACCATTGGCCCCGTAACCGTGCAAAAAGACCACGATTGAGCGTGTTTCGCCAGAGGCAGCGGCGCGACGTTCTGCGTTTAAAACCCGTGTCATGTGATCCCTTCACGTTGCTTGACCACGCGGTAGTACGCAAACAAGAGCCGCGCTGCAACCGACCGCCAGGGCGACCATGCATCAGCCATCTCGCGCAGCGCGCGTTCCTTGGGGCGCGCCTCAAGAGCATAAAGGCTGCGCGCCGCTTCCTGCAGGGCCAGATCGCCCGGCGCGAAAACATCCGCGCGCCCAAGGCTGAACATCGCGTAGATTTCCGCCGTCCAGTTTCCGATGCCGGGCACCGCCACAAGCGTCTTGATCACGTCACTGTCGGGCAAGCTGCGCAAAGCATCGTAGTTGATGTCGGCACCGGCCAGCGCATGGGCATAGCGGATCTTTTGTCGGCTGAGACCAAGTGCGCGCAGATCATCTTCGCGAGAGGCCTGCACAGTGGCCGGATCAACCATCCCCGCCGCTTCCAGTTTGGACCAGATCGCCCGTGCTGAGGCGACGCTGACCTGCTGGCTGACAATCGCACTCAGCAGTTGCGCGAAACCATCGGGGCGGCGTCGCAGCGGCAAGGGGCCGGTCTGCGCCAATGCATAGGCCAGACGCGGGCAAGCCTTTGACAGCCAAAGGGCGCCCTCGGCCACATCCCTGTCTGTTTCAATCAATCGGCCAGTCATCCCTGATCCGCCTCCCAGGCCAGCGCCTCAACCACGGTCTCGACCTGCGCTACGTGCGCGGGGCAAGCGGGCCGTTCGATCATCAGAACCGGCAGGCTGCGCGCGCGGGCCGCCAGCAGTTTGGACATGCTGGCCGCGCCCCCGACGTTACGACAGATCAGATGCGTGATGCGCAATTCAGCGAACTGGTTTTCCTCCTGAAACTGTGAAAACGGCGGGGTGCCGGGTACGAAAGTCACAAAGGCAAAAGGGGGTGGTGCGGAAACGCTGTGTGTTTGGCGCATATAGAGCCGATGCCCGCTGAACGTCTCATAGGCGGGCAGGCTCAGCCACCCTGTGTTGCTGAAGACGCGCGCGGTTGGCGGGACGGAGGGGGCCGCCGCCTCAACGGAGGGGAAAGAGATCCAGCGATCCCGCAGAGTGGCTTGCCAGGGCGGGCGCAACAGCCGCAGATATCTGACCCCTTCTGTGACGCAGACCTCGCTTGCCATGCTGCTTATGTCATCATCAAAGGCGTGGCTTGCGTCAATAACCGTGCCAACCCGCTGGTCTTGCATCCAGCCCCATAAGGCGTCCGCGCTTTGGAACCGGCCCAGTCTGGTGGGCACGCGCAAGGCATCAAAAATGCGTTCTTCTTCCGGCAGGCTTGCGACCACCCGCCGCCCTCGGGCCAAAAGGCCGTTGACAACAGCATGCGCTTCCCGTGCGCCCGCCATGACAAGTGTTGTGGATTCATGCCTCATGGCTGCGACTTTACGACTATGGCGCAGGTGAGCAAGGGGCTTGCCCAACGCAATGATTTAGCAGTACGCAAGGGCCATGGAAGCCACGTTGGAAAATCGCGCAAAGCGCAATGTTGTCGTGCTGGTACTGGCGCAAGCGGTGCTCGGCGCGCAAATGCCGATGCTGTTCATCATCGGTGGGCTGGCCGGGCAATCGCTGGCCTCCAACGTCTGTTTTGCGACCTTGCCGATTACGCTGATCGTGCTGGGCTCGATGGTTGCTGCGACGCCGATTTCCGGCATTATGCAACGATATGGGCGGCGCGCCGGGTTCATGGTCGGGGCCTGTGCGGGTGCAGCGGGCGGTGCCATCGGGGCCTATGGGCTTTACACCGCGTCCTTTCCGATTTTCCTGCTGGGCAGCTTTATCACGGGCATCTATATGTCCGCACATGGGTTTTACCGCTTTGCGGCTGCGGACACGGCCTCGGATGCATACCGCCCCAAGGCGATTTCCTATGTGATGGCGGGCGGGTTGGCCGCCGCGATCATCGGGCCACAGTTGGTCAAAGTCACCGCGGACGCCTATGTGATCCCGTTTATGGGCACCTATGGCGCGATCATCGTGTTGAACGTGGTCGGGTCGCTGCTGTTTTTCGCGCTGGATATCCCCACGCCCCCTGCCCCGCGCGCTGACAGCCCGGCAGGCCGCACAAGGTGGGAGCTGATCACCACACCGCGGATCGCTGTGGCGGTCATCTGTGCCACGGTGACCTATGCGTTGATGAACCTTGTGATGACATCCACCCCGCTGGCCGTTGTCGGCTGCGGGTATACGACGGGCAATGCGGCCGATGTGGTCACGGCGCATGTGCTGGCGATGTATGTGCCCTCGTTCTTTACCGGACATCTGATCGCGCGCTTTGGGACGCAGCGGATCATGGCGATCGGGTTGTTCATTCTGGCGGTTGCCGGTGGCGTGGCTCTGGCAGGTGTGGCGCTTGGGAACTTCTTTGTCGCGCTCATCCTGTTGGGGTTGGGCTGGAACTTCGGCTTTATCGGCGCAACCACGATGCTTTCTGAGGAGCACAGCGTGGAGGAGCGCGGACGGATGCAGGGGCTGAATGACCTGATCCTGTTTGGCGGGGTCACGCTGGCATCGCTGTCCTCGGGTGGGTTAATGAACTGTTCCGGCGGATCGCCACAGGAAGGCTGGATGGCGGTCAATATCGCGATGGTGCCTTTTATCGCTTTGGCAGGCGCATCCCTGATCTGGTTGATGATGCGCCCCAAAACCCAAGCCGCCTGAGCGCGCATAGGCTGAAATCAGGACCAGCGCCATAAAAGTGCTGCGCGCCGCATCGGGTGAACCTGCAGGTCCCCAACCGCCACGCGTCGCGGATCCTGTACCACCTGTTTCAGAAGGCTCCGGGTAACAAACGCCTCGGTGATGGCAGGTTTCGCCGCATCCCCCAAGGTGCGTTTCAGCAGCTTTGGTGCAGGCAGCGCATCAAGTGCTGCGCGCGCAAGATCGGCGATTGCCTCCGCGCGGCCATCAACCAAGGGAATGCGACTGTGCGATTCCAACGCGGGCACGGCCTGCAAAAACCGCGCAAGCCCCGTGGCGCGACCGCAGGCCCTTACCATGGTTTCCGCATCGCCCTGCGGGGTCAGGTCCGGGTCGAGCGCGCAGGCCGCAACCCACATCAAACCGGCAGCCGTTTCGTTGAGGTAATTGTCAAAATGTGCAGCGTCCTCAAAGGCATCCTTGTAGATATCCCAGCGCCGGGCCGCGACGAGCCGGTCAAGCACCTGCGTTGCCGGTTCTGACAGAAAACCGCTCAGCGGGGTGACGACCTCATGGCGGCGGACCTGCGCGCCCTGCCCGATTTCCTCAAGCACATCCCGCCACCATTGCAGGCGCATCTCGGCAATCATGGTCTCTTGCGTCAGCCAAGGGGCGCGCGAAACCTCGACGTTGAAGGCATAAAGCACAAAGAGGACGGCGCGCGCCGCAACCGGGCTGGCCATGACGGCAGCGAACCGGTCCGGGTCTGCCTTTTCCACGATAGCGGCGCAGGCGGTCACATCCGCATCAAAGCTCATCGCGGGCGCACCACAGACAGCAAATAGCCAAATTCATGTCTTGCCGCGCGCCACAGCGCCGCTTCGGCCTCTGCTTCATCCAGCACATCCTTCAGCGCGCCTGACGCGTTGGGTCGCAATTGACTGATCCGCTGATCTAGGGGGCCATAGTAGTCTTCCCAAGCCTTGTCAGAGACATGCCGTGTTGCCACGCAGTCATAGCCTGCGGCATCAATCTGCGCCCTGAGACCTGCCTCATCGGTCATTTCGGGGTAGTCTGCCCAGCCCTCTTGCGCCGCTGCTGACGGGGTATCTGTGCGCCAATAGCCCTGCGAAAACGCGATTGCGCCGCCCGGAGCGAGGGCCGTGCGCCACGCCTCCAGCGCTTTGGTCACGCCCAGAAAGTAAACCGCACCGGCGCACCAGATGAAATCAAACGGGCCGGTCAGCGCGGTCATATCGCCGCAAAAGATCGTTGTGCGGGGGTCGTCACCGTGGCTGTCCTGCGCTTGCTGCACAAACGCGTCCACCTTATCGAGTGCGCTCACATGTCCCCGCGGGGCGGCCTTAAGCAACGCCGGGATATCCGCGCCGGGGCCGCAGGCGGCGTCGCAGATCCGAGCATCCGGTTTAACGCCTGCAACTTCTGCCGCCCATGCAACCTCCTGCGCCTCCCCCGGTCCTTCGCGGGGCAGGCCGCGGTGTAATTGGAAAAACGCGTCCCAGTAGGCCTGCGTCATGTGGCTTTCCAATCGCGCGTCAGTTTCCAGCGGATCGCATCCAGCAAGGCCTCGAACGATGCATCCACTATGTTTGCCGAAACACCAACCGTGGACCAGCGCCGCCCCTCACCATCTTCGCTGTCGATGATCACGCGGGTGACAGCCTCGGTGCCGCCCTGCGTGATTCTGACTTTGAAATCAACGAGGCGCATGTCATCAATGATCGTCTGATACGGGCCAAGGTCCTTGGACAGCGCCTTGGCTAATGCGTTGACGGGGCCACGATCGCTGCCCGTTTCATCCATCGATTCAGAGACGGAGAGCTTTTTGGTGCCGCCGACTTTGACCACCACCACCGCCTCGGACAGGCTGACCATCTGGTTGTATTTGTTCTTGCGCCGCTCGACCGTCACCCGGTAGCGTTTGACCTCGAAAAAGGCGGGCATCTGGCCCAAAGCGTCCCGCGCCAGCAGTTCGAAACTGGCCTGCGCGGTGTCATAGGAATAGCCCAAAGCCTCGCGTTCCTTGATGCGATCTAGGATCAGACCCAAGGCCGGATCGCCCTTTTGCACGGTGAGGCCCGCGCCCTGCAAACGTTCGCGCAGATTGGATTGCCCCGCTTGGTTGGACATCGGAATTATCCTTGCGTTTCCGACGGTTGCGGGGTCGATGTGTTCGTAGGTCGTAGGGTCCTTGAGGATGGCGGAAGCATGCAGCCCGGCCTTATGCGCAAAGGCCGAAGAGCCCACGAAAGCGGCCTGGCGAAACGGCACGCGGTTGAGGATTTCATCGAGCATCCGGCTGGTGCGGGTCAGCGTCTTGAGGGCCGCGTGGGTGATGCCCGTTTCATAGGCGCTGGCGTAGGGTTCCTTGAGCAGCAGGATCGGGATCAGCGTGGTCAGGTTGGCGTTGCCGCAGCGTTCGCCCAGCCCGTTCAGCGTGCCCTGAATTTGCCGCGCGCCAGCATCCACGGCGGCGAGGCTGCAGGCGACGGCGTTTTCGGTGTCGTTATGGGTGTGAATGCCGAGGTAATCCCCCGGAATGCCCGCCGCGATTGTCTCGGTCGTGATGCGGCGCACCTCTTCGGGCATCGTCCCGCCATTGGTGTCGCAGAGCACCACCCAGCGCGCGCCCGCCTCATAGGCCGCACGCACGGCCTGCAGCGCATAATCAGGGTTGGCACGGTAGCCGTCAAAGTAGTGTTCGGCATCAAACAGCGCCTCACGGCCCATGTTTTTAAGGTGTTTGACGGATTTCGAAATGTTATCGAGGTTGTCCTCAAGGCTGATCCCGAGGGCGGCGCGCACGTGGAAATCATGGGTTTTGCCGACCAGACAGACGGCGGATGTGCCCGCGTTCAAAACGGCGGCGAGCACGTCGTCGTTTTCAGCCGAGAGGCCCGCGCGCTTGGTCATGCCAAAGGCGGTCATGGTCGCGCGGGTCTTGGGGGCGGTGTCGAAAAACGCGCTGTCGGTGGGGTTGGTACCGGGCCAGCCGCCCTCGATATAATCCACGCCCAGCGCGTCGAGGCTTTCGGCGATGGTGCGTTTTTCCTCGGTCGAAAACTGCACGCCCTGCGTCTGCTGCCCGTCGCGCAGGGTGGTGTCATAGAGGTAAAGGCGCTCACGGGTCATAGGTGAAATTCCGCTGTTTTGGCACGTCGGCAGGGCGTCGGTATCGTGTCGGTATCACGTCGGTGCGTGGCGCGCGGTCGGGTGACACTGTGGTAACCGTCGTAGCATCGCGCATCAGGCGGTGTCGTGACGGTTTTGAACGGCCCCGGCGCAGCTTGATCCGGTCCGGGTCGCTTGCGGCCCGGACTGCGCCCGACCCTCCCCCCGGGAGGGCGCTTCACGCCCCCCCAGGCTCGGGCGCTGTCCTGTGTTGGGAACCGGATCATTTGAGTGCTTCCAGTTTGGCGTCGTCAACTTCCGGCCCTGCGCCCAGAACTATACCTTCTCTACTAATCTGAACTTCCACACCGGCCGCTTGTAGCTGTACCTTTAGGTCATCCACCTTCGAAAAATCCTTGGTCTGAACTGCCTCTTTTCGCAACTCAGACAGTTTCTGGGTCAGAGCGTCCAATAACTGGCCAGGGCGTCTCACCCAGTCCGACGTTTTTGGTGACAACAAACCGAGGAATTGAGCCCCAGCCTTTAGGTCAGTATATGCACCGCGTTTGGCTAGTTCGTGTAGTACTGATATCGCGTTGGGGGAATTTAGGTCATCGGCTATCGCGTCAACCAGTGCTTTGGGAAGCACCTCCGCACTGTCAGCGTCTTCGGTGAGGTCGAACCACTTTCTGAGCGTTCTATTGGCTTCTAATGACTTCTTCCCTGTCCAGTCCATCGGTTTGCGGTAGTGGGTGCTCAGCATCACGAAACGGATCACTTCGCCCGGCACGCCCTGGTCGAGCAGATCGCGGACGGTGAAGAAATTGCCCAAGGACTTGGACATCTTCTTGCCTTCGACCTGCAGCATCTCGTTGTGCATCCAGACGTTGGCGAAATCATGGCCTGCGCAGGTGCTTTGGGCGATTTCGTTTTCGTGATGGGGGAACATCAGGTCGTTGCCGCCGCCGTGGATATCAAACGTCGCGCCCAGCAGATCATGCGCCATGGCGGAGCATTCGATGTGCCAGCCGGGACGGCCCCTGCCAATACTTTTGCCTCCCACGACCGGCCCTGCCCAGCCCGGTGTCGCATCATCAGAGGGCTTCCACAGCACAAAATCCATGGGGTTGCGTTTGTAGGGGGCGACCTCAACCCGCGCGCCTGCAATCATGTCGTCAATCGAGCGACCCGAGAGCGCGCCATATTTCGAATAACTCTCCACCGCAAAGAGCACATGGCCCTCTGCGGCATAGGCGTGCCCCTTGGCGATCAGGTCTTCGATCATCGTGACCATCTGCGCGATATACTGCGTGGCGCGGGGCATCGCGCGTTGATGATCCCTGTCCTTGATGGAGGGTTCCAGCGCGCCGACCGCCGCCATGTCATCGAGAAACCACTGCGTCGTCTCGGCGGTGATCTCGCCGATGGAACGCCCGCTTTCGGCGGCGCGCGCGTTGATCTTGTCATCCACATCCGTGAAATTGCGCACATACGTCACATGTTCCGGCCCATATGTGTGGCGCAGCAACCGATAGAGCACGTCAAAGACGATCACGGGCCGCGCATTGCCCAGATGCGCGCGGTCATAGACAGTGGGGCCGCAGACATACATGCGCACGTCGTCTTTGTTGATCGGCTCAAAGTCCTCTTTGCGGCGGGTCTTGGTGTTGTAAAGCTTGATCGTCATGACAGGCGTCCTTGCGCAGGGATGGCGCGGGCATAGCAATCTCGATCAGGGATGAAAACGACCTAAGTGCGCCCGCAGGTGGGGATCAGCAAATAATACAGCAAAGGGGCGGTATTTGGGTCATAGGCCAGACCTACGCGGTTCAGCGGCCTTGCGTCAAGGGTGATTGACGAATCAGGTGCCCTCTGACCTCTCTGCGGACAGTCAGACAGAGGAACGGCCATGCAACTCTCCGAGCGTATCACGGGCATCACGGGCGGCGGCTCAGACGGGTGGGACGTATTCTTGAAGGCACGTCGGATGATTGCGCAAGGGGTCGCGGTCACGGAGCTGACCATTGGCGAGCATGACATCCGCACCGCAGCGCCCGTTCTGCAGGAGATGCACCGCACAGCGCTTGGCGGTCACACCGGATATGCCGCCGTGCCCGGCACGGATGCGCTGCGCGATAGGGTGGCGGCCCGGGTTGCGGCGCGCACGGGTGTTGCAACCACAAGGGACAACGTGTTGATCACACCCGGCGGTCAGGCGGCCCTGTTTGCAGCCCATATGGCGGTCTGTGATCCCGGCGACATCGCGCTATATGTTGACCCTTATTATGCCACCTACCCCGGAACACTGCGCGGTGCGGGGGCGATCCCGCAGGTCATTGGCACGCACGCCGAAGACGCGTTCCAGCCGCGTGTTGAGGATATCGCACCCCACGCGGGCAAGGCGCGGTCGCTGTTGATCAATACGCCCAACAATCCAACAGGCGTCGTCTATTCCCGCGCCACACTGGAGGGCATCGCCAGCCTTTGCATCGCAGAAGACATGTGGCTGATTTCGGATGAGGTCTATGACACGCAGGTCTGGGAAGGTGCGCATCTGAGCCCGCGCGCCCTGCCCGGCATGGCCGAGCGGACCTTGGTGGTGGGGTCGATGTCGAAATCCCATGCGATGACCGGGTCGCGCTGTGGCTGGATCATTGGGCCCCAAGACGCGATTGCGCATCTGACCAACCTTGCGACACATACGACCTATGGCGTGCCCGGTTTCATTCAGGATGCAAGCTGCTTTGCGTTGGCGCAGGGCGATGCCTTTGAAGAAGAGGTCGCAGCCCCTTTCCGGCGGCGCCGCGCATTGGCACAGGACATATTTGCAGGGCAGAATATCGTCGGTCTCGTTCCCGCGCAGGGGGCGATGTATCTGATGCTGGACATGCGCGCGACGGGGATGACCGGCAAAGCGTTTGCCTATGATCTGCTTGAGAGCCATCATATCGCCGTGATGCCAGGAGAGAGCTTTGGCGCCTCAGCCACGGGACATATCCGCGTTGCCATGACGGTTGCGGATGACGTTTTCGCCCACGCCCTGCGGACACTTTTGGACCATGCGGCCCTGCGCTCCGCTGAGCGCGCGGCGGCGCAGTAAGCCCGACACCCGCGATTGCTCGAAAACGACCCCCCGTCGCAAATGAGACAGACGCGGGGCTGATTGGTTTGCACGATCCGGTAAAACGGAGGACGCATGAAAGCAGACCGGATCAAGATAAATCTGGTAATCCGCACAATCGGTGCTGAACGCGGACGTGCGGCGCGTGGCCGACCTGAAAGGCGATAGAGCCCTTTTCTATTGCTATTTTCAGGATCTGAACCATGACACAAAAAACCAAAATTCGAGCCGGTGGCCGCTCTGCCCGGCGCGCGGCACGCGCTGCGCCACTTGCGGATCATCTGCGCCCCATACGTCCCGGTATGGAGGGTGGACGCTATGAGCCGCTCAGCCCAACGGACGTGGATCGCATTCACAACGCCGCCCTTGAGGCGCTTGAAACCATCGGTCTGGCAGATGCCCCCGACAGCGGTGTGGCGTATCTTACGAAGGCGGGCGCGGTTCTGGGGGCGGATGGCCGCATCCGGTTCCCGCGCGCGCTGGTCGAAGATGTGATCGCCTCTGCCAACCGCACGGTGACGCTGTGTGCGCGCGACCCGGCACATGATCTGGATCTGACGGGGACGCGTGTGCATTATGGAACCGCAGGCGCAGCGGTCCATCTGGTAGACGCCGAAGGGTGCAACTACCGCGAATGTGGCGTGCAGGATTTGCATGACGCGGCGCGCATCACGGATGTGCTGCAAAACATCCATTTCCTGCAACGCCCCATGGTGTGCCGCGATATTGCCGACAACCTTGAGATGGACCTCAATACGATCTATGCGACCTGCTCGGGCACGACCAAGCATATCGGCACATCCTTTACCGATCCGGCCCATGTCGCCCCGGCCATAGAAATGCTGCATATGATCGCGGGGGGTGAAGCCGCATGGCGCGCGCGGCCCTTCGTGCTGAACTCAAACTGTTTTGTTGTCCCGCCCATGAAGTTCGCCACTGAATCCTGTCAGGTCATGGAAGAGTGCATCAAACACGGCATGCCTGTTCTGCTCCTGTCTGCGGGGATGGCAGGGGCAACCGCGCCCTCTACGGTTGCGGGCGCGATTGTGCAGGCCACGGCGGAATGTCTGGCCGGTCTGGTCTATGTTCAGGCGATCAAACCGGGACATCCCGTGGTCTTTGGCACCTGGCCCTTTGGGCTCGATCTGCGCAGTGGGGCCATGACGGGAGGCTCCGGAGAGCAGGCGTTGCTGACGGCTGGATGCGCGCAGATGCACAAATTCTACGACCTGCCCGGTGGGGCAGCCGCAGGGATCGCCGACAGCAAGCTGCCTGACATGCAGGCGGGCTGGGAGCAGATGTGCTCCAACGTGATGGCCGGGCTTGCGGGGTTGAACATGGTTTATGAGGCCGCGGGGATGCATGCCTCGCTGCTGGGGTTCTGTCACGAATCGCTGATTTTAGGGGATGATTTGCTGGGACAGGCCATGCGCTGCGTGCGTGGGATCGAGGTCACGGACGAAACCATGGCGCTGGATCAGATGCGCGCAGTCTGCATGGACGGTCCGGGGCATTATCTGGGCACGCAGCAGACACTGGGCCGGATGGAGGCAGATCATGTGTACCCCACCCTTGGCGATCGCAGTTCCCCTAAAGAGTGGGAGGAGAAGGGCAAACCCAATCTGATCGCCAAGGCCAAGGCACGTAAGGAAGAGATTTTGAGCCAACGCTCAGCTGCGCGTTTTGATCCGGAACTGGATGCCCGGATCCGAGCGCGCTTTACCATCCATCTGCCTGCATAGCGCCGGATGTGCACAACGTTGGTGAGGTGCCTGAGCGGAGCCAGGGCATTGCTCCGCTCAGGCAGGTGACGTTAGGCCGGCATCAGGCCCGCGTCTTGCGCAGATTGCACTTCTGCTTCGTCGAGCGCGCCATCGGAGTTCAGATCCATTGCGCTGAAGTCTTCAGCTGTGATGTCCGGCATCACGGCTTGAACCTCATCAATGGTCAGAACGCCATCGCCATTCACATCCGCAGCTGTGGCGGCTGAAACGGCACCGGCAAAAGCAACAGTGAAGAGAATTGCAGGTAGGCTAACTTTAGTCATTTTCTTACTCCCAAGTAAAAGCGGAACATCTCCGCAAGAACAGGGATGACATGCCCGGAAACGAAAGCCATCACCCCTGATGTCTTGGGCCAGAAACGGGCACTTCAACGCACAAATGGGGCTTTTGCGTAGGTGAGTCTCTGCCGGGCAAAATCCCGCTGAGCGTGTTTTCGGCGGTCTGTGACCGATCCGCCGATGGATGAGGCACTATACCGCCGATCTTGGCCGCCCGGCATTGTGTGCGGGCCACACGTGGCTTTCTCACACGGGCTTTCCAAAAAGACACGATCGAATCCGTCTTCATGTCTGCGTTCTGTTTCGCGATATCCCAGATGGGGGTAGAGCGACAGGTTCGCCGTCATTTTCGCGTTTGTGTAAAGCCTGACGGATGTCGTATCTGCGTGTTTTGCCATGCGCTCACAAAACAGGATCAATTGTTTTCCGATACCCTTGCCTGCCATGTCCGGGTGCACGGCCACATTTTCCAGAAAGAAACAGTCGCCCTTTTCATAAAAGACAATGAAACCGCAAAAGCGGTCTTTGGCATCAATCGCAACATGCACCCGGCCCAACGTGATCAAAGACGAAAAATCCGCAACCATCGGCGCGGGCTTCTTTCCGATGGCCGCCACATATTGTGCATAGGCGTGTTCCGCACAGTGTCGGACAGCGGTTTCATCTTCTTTGCGCGCTTTCCTGATGACAAACTGGCTGATCACTGTTTTTCCCCCGCCCGGTCGCGAGAGGGTAAACCTGCTGTACTTCGATGGTCAACGCATGCGTTACCGTGCAAGCCGACAGAAAAAAGGGGCCCCGAAGGACCCCTGTTAGTTTCGATGTTCAGGCTCAGTTTGTTAACCGCTCGGTATTTTTTTGCCTGCGGCCTGAACGTCGTCTGGAACGAACGCATCCGTTCCGGATATCAGAGAGGCCAAGGTCCCACCCTGCCCGTCCCCAATTTCGTTGGAAATCCTGTGGATTTCCGACGCGTGAGACAGAGCGGAAAACATCTTCGTTTTCTGCGGAGTCTCACCCGCTTGTTTTTGAGAAGCCGATACATCCGGCTGCTCGCTGTCTCGTCGGGGTGCGGCCTGCCTGAGCAGACCGCGACCCCTACACACCCCTTGGGGGCGCGTTTTCATGGAAGACTGTTACTTCTTCCTGTTCGGTCGCTGTGTTAGCGCCGACGCGGCTGCGGTTTTAGCAGCTTTCGAGGACTTCGGGTTTCTAAGCACTTTTGATGCAGCAGATGCAGCCTTCGCACTTGTAACCTCCGAATTCTTGCGTCGTGACATGTGTATCACTCCTCTTTTCCACAGGCAGCTCGTGGATAAACCATGTATTTCCTGTGAGTTAGCAGCGCGTCGTTGATTGCCGTCGCGTTCCGTGTATTTGCTCCTTTCATCGGCCATTTTGGACCGAACAGCTTTGCCCTTTGCCCACGCTGTTTAGGCTTGGGGCGAGCGGGGATCAGCGTTGCAGCGCTGATCCCCAACCCTCAATCTCCTCAGCTACAGCCAGATGTCCCGCCGCAGGTGTTGCACTTCATGCAGGTGCCGTTGCGCACGAGGGTGTAGTTGCCGCATTCACCGCAGGCTTCGCCCTCGTAGCCTTGCATCTTGGCTTTGGTGCGCGCGTCCATTTCGACCGTGCCGGAGGTCACTGCCGTTGAGGCCATGGCGACCGCAACGTTCCCGCCACCCTCAAGGGGCGCGATGTTGTCATAGGCGATGGCCGAGGCCTGCCCGCCCTGCAACACGACCAGTTCCTGTGGCATGCGGTTGCGCAGATAGCCTGTCGAGCTGATTTGTTTCAGCACTTCGAGGGATTTGGACGCGGCCGTTTCGCTCAGTTCTGATACATCGCTGACGCCTTCTTTCTCGCCCGCGCCCAGATCGTCAAAGCTGTGACCTGCCGGTTGGACATGTGCGAGGTCCGTCCGGTCCAGATAGGACACGGCCAGTTCGCGGAACACGTAATCAAGGATCGAAGTTGCGTTCTTGATCGTCTCGTTGCCCTGCACCATGCCTGCGGGTTCGAACTTGGTGAAGGTGAAGGCATCCACGAATTCCTCCAGCGGGACCCCGTATTGCAGGCCCACCGATACCGCGATGGCAAAGTTGTTCATCATCGCCCGGAAACCCGCACCCTCTTTGTGCATGTCGATGAAGATTTCGCCGATCTTGCCGTCTTCATACTCGCCGGTGCGCAGATAGACCTTGTGCCCGCCCACGATGGCTTTCTGGGTGTAGCCCTTGCGGCGTTGCGGCATCTTTTCACGATGCGACTTCACGATCTCCTTGACGATGATCTTTTCGACGATCTTTTCGGCCAGCACAGTTGCCTTTTCATGGGCGTTGCCGCTTTCCAGAATATCGGCGGCTTCCTCGTCGTCTTCGACCAGAGATGCGGCCAGCGGCTGGCTGAGTTTCGAGCCGTCACGATAGAGCGCGTTGGCTTTCACCCCGAGCGACCAGCTGAGTTCATAGGCCTTCTGGCAGTCCTCGATGGTGGCATCGTTGGGCATGTTGATCGTTTTGGAGATCGCACCCGAGATGAAGGATTGCGCTGCCGCCATCATATGGATGTGGCTGTCCACGGAGAGGAAACGTTTGCCTTTCTTGCCGCAGGGGTTGGCACAGTCGAAGATCGACAGATGCTCGTCCTTGAGGAAAGGCGCCCCTTCGAGGGTCATGGTGCCACAGACGTGATCGTTGGCCGCGTCGATGTCCTTTTTGGAGAACCCAAGGTGACGCAGCAGATCAAAGGACGGATCATTCAGCTTTTCAGCCGGGATACCCAGAACCTGCGTGCAGAACTCTTCGCCCAGCGTCCACTGGTTGAAGACAAAGCGGATGTCAAAGGCCGAGGCCAATGCCGCGTCCACCTTGGCCAGTTCGTTCGGGCCAAACCCGTGACCCGCCAGCGAGGTGTGGTTGATGCCGGGTGCGTTGCCGATGGTGGCGTGACCGACCGCATAGGACACGATTTCCTCGATCTGGGCTGAGCCATAGCCGAGTTTTTCAAGCGCACCGGGGACGGATTGGTTGATGATCTTGAAGTACCCACCGCCAGCGAGTTTCTTGAATTTCACCAGCGCGAAATCGGGCTCGATACCGGTGGTGTCACAATCCATCACCAGACCGATGGTGCCTGTCGGCGCAATCACCGTGGCTTGCGCGTTGCGATAGCCATGACGTTGGCCGAGTTCCAGCGCCTGATCCCAGGCCCCGCGTGCCACGTCGATCATCCGCGCGTCCGGGCAGCTTTTGTAATCCAGCGGCACAGGGTTCACGGCGAGGTCTTCGTAGCCACCGACCTTGCCATAGGCGGCAGTGCGGTGGTTGCGGATCACCCGCAGCATGTTGTCGGCGTTTTTCGCATAGCCCGGGAAGGGTCCAAGTTCGCCCGCCATTTCGGCAGAGGTCGCATAGGACACACCGGTCATGATCGCTGTAAGCGCCCCGCAGATGGCACGGCCCTCGGTGCTGTCGTAGCTGTAGCCCATGTTCATCAGCAGACCGCCGATATTGGCATAGCCCAGACCCAGCGTGCGGAAGTCATAGGAGCGTTGTGCGATTTCCTTGGAGGGGAATTGCGCCATCATCACCGAGATTTCCAGCGTCACGGTCCAGAGACGTGACGCATGCATGTAGTCTTCGATCTGGAACTCACCGTCCTTGAGGAAGGTCAGCAGGTTCATCGACGCGAGGTTACAGGCCGTATCATCAAGGAACATATATTCCGAGCAGGGGTTGGAGCCGCGAATTGCGCCATCCGCCGGGCAAGTGTGCCAGTCGTTGACCGTGTCGTGGTACTGGATGCCCGGATCCGCGCAGGCCCATGCCGCGTGGCCGACTTTTTCCCACAGATCGCGCGCCTTGATGGTCTTGGTGACCTTGCCATCCACGCGGTTGATCAATTCCCAGTCGGCGTCATCCTCGACCGCCTTGAGGAAAGCGTTGGTGACGCGGATCGAATTGTTCGAGTTCTGACCGGAGACGGAGCTATAGGCCTCGGAATCCCAGTCCGTGTCATAGGTCGGGAATTCGATCGATGTATGGCCCTGCTTTGCGTAATCGAGCACACGTTTGACATAGGTTTCGGGGATCGCGACCTTTTTTGCTTCGCGAATGGCTTGCTTGAGGGCTGCGTTCTTGCTGGGGTCGTAGGCGTCTTCCTCGGCGCCGTCCCATGTTTTGATCGCATCAAACAGCAGGTTCAGTTTTTGCTCGTGCATCTTGGAGCCTGCGACGATGCTGGCGACCTTTTGCTCTTCGACCACTTTCCAGTTGATGAAATCCTCGATGTCGGGGTGATCTGCATCAACGATGACCATCTTGGCTGCACGCCGTGTGGTGCCGCCCGATTTGATCGCACCGGCCGCCCGGTCGCCGATCTTCAAAAAGCCCATGAGGCCGGAAGATTTACCACCACCCGAAAGCCCCTCGCCCGCCGCGCGCAGGCTGGAAAAGTTGGTGCCGGTGCCGGAGCCGTATTTGAACAGGCGTGCTTCGCGCACCCAGAGATCCATGATGCCACCTTCGTTCACCAGATCATCGGAGACCGACTGGATGAAGCAGGCGTGTGGCTGTGGATGCTCGTAGGAGGATTTCGACCGTGTCAGTTTGCCGGTCTTGTAATCCACATAGTGGTGACCCTGTGCCGGGCCGTCGATGCCGTAGGCCCAGTGCAGGCCCGTGTTGAACCACTGCGGGCTGTTGGGGGCCGCGCGCTGGCTGGCCAGCATGTGGCGCATTTCGTCGAAATAGGCAGCGGCGTCTTCTTCGGTGGTGAAATATCCACCCTTCCAACCCCAGTAGGTCCAGGCACCGGCCAAACGGTCAAAGACCTGTTTGGAGGAGGTTTCGCCGATCATCTCGGCCCCTTCCGCCGGGACCGAGCGCCACAGGAATTCCGGAACGCCTTTTTCTTTTACCCGACGGGTTTTGGTGGGCACGCCGGCTTTGCGGAAATATTTCTGTGCGATGACGTCGCTGGCAACCTGGCTCCACGAATTGGGCACTTCGACATTGTCCAGCTTGAACACAACTGTGCCATCCGGGTTCCGGATTTCCGACACGGTGGTGATAAAGTCGAGATCAGCATAGGCGTCTTGGTCGGCTTTGGTGAATTTGCGTTCAATTTTCATTTTCGCTGCCTCATATTCAGCTTTGTCACTTATGAAGCAGGCTGTCATTGCAGCACCGCCCCCGCTACTTGCCCAAGGGCAGAGAGAAATATGCGTATGTGAAAACCGCGTCTGCGCCTTTCACATCTGCATTCGGATCATATATGTGACCGTCGTTTGCCTCTGTCCCGTCGTGACGCCCTTTGGAGCGTTTAACCACTACATCTTGTGGCGTCACTGTCGGCTCATACAAAGTGACGTATTTCCACCTATTCGGTCAACGCTGTTTTTATACTTTTTTTACCAGTATTCATCTTGACGGGCGGGTATTTTTGAAGGCTGTCGGCGCGCAGGTGATTCAAGAGATTAACCAGCGGTTAATATCCACAGGCCAGCGGGGAAAGCGCCGCGACACCGCAAAACTCGAAACATGAATGGATAGAGGAATTTAGACCAAAAACCTGAGGTGTCACACGAGAATTCATCAAGATTAACGCTGCTACGTGCTGCGAAAACAATGTGACTGCCCGGACGATGATTATTTTTCATTCGAGGGGGCACGCGCGGCTGAAACGTACCCATAAGAGCACAGCTGCATCGCTATATATGGGGAGGGAACGCCCGCATCGGCCGATTGGTCCACTAAATGTAGTGGGCGAGAAACTGTGCGGATACACTGAATATGGTGCATGGCGCGACTCAGTTCAGATGCGCCGTGCGCGCGGTCCGACCAGCATCCATGGCGTGACGCCCCACACAGGGCAAATCAAACCGACACGATCTTGATATTGGTGATGAAAGTGGTCGGAGCGAGAGGATTCGAACCTCCGACCCCCTGTACCCAAAACAGGTGCGCTACCAGGCTGCGCCACGCTCCGACTTGCGCCTCTTTAGACCGCCTTTTTGGGTTTGAAAACCCCTTAACAGGGCCAAGCCGCCTCAGCTTGCGAAAAACTTGAGTGTTTCAGCACCGTTCCTGCATCAATTCCCAGCTTTTCCGACAGACCGCCGTTGATTTCCAGCACATGGGTCAAATCACGCCCGCCAAAAACAGGGGTTTCATCGAGCGGTTTCGCCCGGTGATGCACGTGCTGCACCACCCCTTCGGGGTCGATGAACAGCATATCCAGCTCGATCAGCGTGTTACGCATCCAGAACGACAGGGCCTGCGGGCGCGGGTACACAAAAAGCATGCCGGCGGAACTGGCCATTTCAGTACGGTGCATCAGGCCGCGGGCGCGCTCTTCGGCATCATCGGCAATTTCGACAGAAAACCGCGCCTGACCCCAGTCGCCCTTGAGATAGACCGCGTTTTCGTCACAGCCTTGGGCAACAGCCCCCTGTGCGAAGACTGCGAGAACAACGGCGAGCAGCGCTTTCATGTATCCAGGGGTTCGAGTGCGGCTTCCCATGCAAAAACCTCCGCAGCCATATGGCCGCGCTTCCCCTCAATCACGCGCAATGCAAGTGCCTCGCCCGGCGCCAGATCAGACAGACCGGAGCGGCGCAGCACCTCCATGTGCAAGAATATGTCGTCCCGACGCCCGAAAACATTCGCAAAGCCAAAACCCTTGCCTTTGTCGAACCATTTGACGCGTGCAGGTTCCAGCGGTGCCTCTGCCACGATCTTTGGATCCAGTGCCGCAATATCGGACAGACCAACGGAATCATCGCTGTCGGGTGGGAGCAATGACAAAACCTGCGTTGCCTGAACGCCCCGGTCGGTGCGCTGAACTTCCAGTTCAACCCGCGCACCATCGGCGACCGAGCTTTGCCCGAAATTTCGCAACACATTGACATGTAATAGAATATCAGGTCCGCCCGCATCCGCGACGACGAAGCCAAATCCCTTAACAGGGTCAAACCACTTTACAACCCCGATCACTGGGTCTGTTATCTCAGAAGTATCGTTCACGTACTTTATAACCCGGATCCCAAAACATCCCTAAACACTCTTGCGCGATCATGCCTTCCCTAATCAAGCCAAAAGATTGAGAAATCTCATGTTTAGCGTTTTGATCAGACCGTACGCGCATTGAAGCAGTATCACGATGAATAGAGTGTAGTTCAATGGCGCTTTTCTTGGCTAATAGTTGCAATAAGCAGTTGAAATATATGCGCAAACATATCTGATGCACAGGGCCTGTGCAAGAATTAACAGGAGATTTTAACTTATTTTTTACACTTTTGCGCAGCCTAGGGGTTAAGTCTGGTGACGCTCCACTCGGATAACGGAGTCTCTCGGCGCCACACAAATCGATCGTGCAACCTGAAGTCGCCGTCTGCCCAAAATTCGATCTCGATAGGTGTAATCCGGAATCCCCCCCAAAACGGCGGGCGCTTGGGATTCGTTCCATGCGTTGCCGTCATCTTGGCCACCTCGGCCATGAGCGCGGCGCGGCTGCTGAGCGGGCGCGATTGCTTGGACGCCCACGCCCCGAGGCGGCTTTTCAGTGAGCGCGAGGCATAATAGGCATCGGCCGCATCGCCATCTTCACGACTGACGTGTCCCCGCACCCGGACCTGACGGCGCAGGCTTTTCCAATGCATTACAAAGGCGGCTTTGCCCGCGTTGTCCAGTTCGCGCGCCTTCGCACTTTCGTAGTTTGTGTAAAAGACGAAGGCATCCGCCTCCACGCCTTTGAGCAGAACCATACGCGCGTTGGGCATCCCATCGGCGTCCACGGTGCTGAGTGCGATGGCGTTGGGATCATTGGTTTCGGCGTCCTGCGCTTCGGCGAGCCAGCTTTCGGCAATCCTGAAGGGGTTGTCACCCGCGAATTTTCCCGTCCGTTCCGTCATGATGCACCTTTAGCTTTGTCCCGATACTGGCACAGGTGGCCGAAAGACGCCAAAGGTCAAGAGGGACTGCGCAAGTTGACTGCCGCGAGCAGCCTTGATGGCCATCGCGCAATCGCCTAAAGACCAAAGGCGAGAGAGCAACCATTCAGTTACCAAGGGAATTTTCATGGGAAACGAGCTTCTGGCGGGAAAACGCGGCCTTATCATGGGTCTTGCCAACGACAAGTCCATCGCCTGGGGTATTGCCAAGACCTGTGCCGATGCCGGGGCGGAACTTGCCTTTTCCTATCAGGGGGAGGCACTGAAGAAACGGGTCGGCCCGCTGGCGGAAAAGCTGGGCAGTGATATCGTCCTGCCCTGCGATGTGAGCGATGAAGCCTCGATGGATGCGCTGTTTGACGCGCTCAAGGAAAAATGGGGCACGCTGGATTTTATCGTCCATGCCATCGGTTTTTCCGACAAGGGTGAATTGCGCGGGCGCTATGTGGACACCACGCGCGGCAATTTCGCGATGACGATGGATATTTCGGTCTATTCCTTCACCTCGGTCGTGCAACGCGCGGAAAAGATGATGAACCCGGGCGGGTCCTGCCTGACGATGACCTATTATGGCGCGGAAAAAGTCATGCCGCATTATAACGTCATGGGTGTGGCCAAGGCGGCGCTTGAGGCATCGGTGCAGTATCTGGCCGAAGACCTTGGCAAGGATGGCATTCGCGTGAATGCGATTTCCGCCGGGCCCATCAAGACGCTGGCCGCGAGCGGAATTGGCGATTTCCGCTATATCATGAAATGGAACGAGTATAACTCACCCCTGCGGCGCAATGTGACGATTGATGACGTGGGCAAGGCGGCCTTGTTCCTGTTGTCTGACCTCGGCTCCGGCACCACGGGAGAGAACCTGCATGTGGATGCGGGCTATCATGTGGTCGGCATGAAGGCGGTGGACGCCCCCGACATGAGCAAGGAATAACGCGGTGAGCGATCTGTCCTGGGCCCAGCTTGCCGCTTTCAACATCACACTTTTGGTGGCGATGGCGGCACCGGGTCCGGCGTTTCTGCTGGTGTTGCGCAACAGCATCGCGCTTGGACGGCGCGCGGGTGTCATGACCGGTGTGGGTCTGGGCGTGATGGCCGCGATCTGGACGGCGGCGGCGCTTGCCGGGCTGGCCGCACTTTTCGATCTTGTGCCCTGGGCCTATGCCGCGATGAAGACCATCGGTGCGCTCTACCTGATCTATCTGGCATGGGGTATGTGGCGCGGGGCGGCGCAGCCTCTCAAGGCGGCATCCGATCACGCCAGTCGGCGCGCCTTTCGCGCAGGGCTGCTGGTCAACCTGACCAATCCGAAATCCGTCCTCTTTGCCGGAGCCGTGATCGTTGTGATCTTTCCGGCGGGGTTGTCACTGACGGACAGCGTGCTGATCGTCGCCAACCATCTGGCGGTTGAGCTTTGCGTCTATGCAGCAATGGCCTTCGGGTTGTCGACGGCCCCTGCCCGTGCGGCCTATGTGCGCATCAAGTCTTGGGCGGATCGTATCGCCGCTGCTGTGCTGGGCGCGCTTGGGATGCGCCTGCTTTTCGAAAGGTAACGAACATGAGTTCCAAAGACCAAAGCCGCCTGCCCCATGAAAAGGGGTTCCATATCAGCTGGGATCAGATCCACCGCGACAGTCGCGCGCTTGCGTGGCGACTGGATGGGCAAGGCCCCGATGAGGGCGCATGGCGGGCGGTTGTCGCGATCACGCGCGGCGGCATGGCTCCTGCGATGATCGTCGCGCGCGAGTTGGACATCCGCGTCGTCGATACGATTTCTGTGGTCTCCTATCATTCGGGCGGCGGCAAGGCCGATCAGCGCCGCGATGCAAAGGTGCTCAAGGCACCGGATGCGGAAATGATGGGCGACGGGACGGGCATTCTGATCGTCGATGATCTGGTGGACAGCGGCAAGACATTGGAACTGGTGCGCGCGCAATACCCGAATGCGCATTTCGCCACCGTCTATGCCAAGCCGCAGGGCGAGCCGCAGGTGAACACGTTCATCACCGGGGTGAGCCAAGACACTTGGATATTCTTTCCCTGGGATATGGCGCTGCAATATGTGGAACCTTATCGCGGCACGGATTGAGGCGCGGGTGCGTGTCTCTACCGACGGAAAAAACTGGAAGCTGGACGGGATGACAGTCAGATGAGCCCAACACGCACGGAAATGACCTTCATGCCCCCGGTGATGGAGGCGCGACGCTGGTTGGCGGATGTGACCTTTCCGCCCGAACGACCCTTGATCAATGTCAGTCAGGCCGCCCCGGTAGACCCACCCCCAGACGGGTTGCGCCGTGCGCTGGCGGATGCAGCACTGACCCGCGATGACGTGCATCTATACGGGCCGGTGCTGGGCCTGCCGGACCTGCGCACCGCACTGGCACGGCGCACCTCGCAGATTTATGGTGGCACTGTGAGCCCCGATCAGGTCGCGATCACCTCGGGCTGCAATCAAGCCTTTGCCGCCGCCATCGCCACGTTGTGTTCCGAAGGCGACGAGGTAATTCTGCCCACGCCATGGTATTTCAATCACAAGATGTGGCTGGACATGGCTGGTGTTGCTGCCGTCCCCCTGCCGACGGGGCCGGACCTCTTGCCCGACCCGGAAGTAGCACGCCAAAGCATCACCCCCCGCACCCGCGCCATTGCGCTGGTCACCCCGAACAACCCCGCCGGTGTGGAGTATCCGTCAGAGCTGATTTCCGCCTTCATGGCGCTGGCGCGCGCGCATGGAATCGCGCTGATTGTGGATGAGACCTACCGCGATTTTCACAGCCAGCCCGGCCCGCCGCATGTGCTGTTTCAGGACCCGGACTGGCACGACACGCTGATCCATCTTTATTCCTTTTCCAAAGCCTATCGTCTGACGGGGCACCGGGTTGGTGCGATCATCACCTCTGCTGCGCGGTTGGCGGAGGTTGAGAAATTCCTTGACACGGTGGCGATCTGCCCCGGTCAGCTGGGCCAGCACGGTGCGCTTTGGGGGATAGAGAATCTTGATGGCTGGCTTGCCGGGGAACGCGCGGAAATTCTGACCAGACGCGGCGCAATCGCTGCGGGAGCGCCGCAACTTCAAGGCTGGCAGCTTTTGGGACTGGGGGCCTATTTTGCATATTTCCAGCATCCCTTTGCGGAAAGCTCAGCCGATCTGGCCAAGCGCATGGTCGCAGACAGTGGAATTTTATGCCTGCCCGGCACGATGTTCACGCCCGATGATGACCCCACGGGCGCGCGACAATTGCGCATCGCATTTGCCAATCTGGACGCGGATGGGATTGGCGTGCTTTTCAAGCGGCTCGCGGCGATCTCTGGCTAGGGTGCGCTGGCTCTTGCTCCTGCGCGCGCCACCGCATAGATAAGCTGAAACCAATTTAACATAGCGCGATACAAGGGACGATCATGATCAAAGGTTTCAGCCTCTCCAAGACGGCAATCTGGATTTTGATGGGTCTGCTGATCCTTGGCCTCGCCGGGTTCGGGGCCACGAATTTGTCGGGCAACATCCGCACCATCGGAACCGCCGGGGACAAACCTATCCCGGTCGATGATTACTTCCGCCAGCTGCAGCAGGAAATCCGCGCGGTGGAACAGCAAACCCGCGAAGTGCTGCCCTTTCAGCAGGCGCAGCAAATGGGTCTGGACCGCGCCGTGCTGCAGCGCCTTGTGGCGACGCGCTCACTGGATCACGAAACGTCCGAACTGGGCCTGTCCATTGGGGACGAGGAACTACGCACGCGTATCCTGCAGATCAGCGCGTTTCAGGGGATCAACGGCGAATTTGACCGCGAGGGATACCGTTTTGCGCTGGAACAGACCGGCCTGAGCGAAGCGGAATTCGAAACGCAACTGCGCGAAGAAGTGGCGCGCACCATCGTTCAGGGCGCGGTTCTGGGCGGGATCGCGATGCCTGAAACCTATGTGGATACCTTGGTGAATTACATCGGCGAGCAGCGAAGTTTCACG
This sequence comes from Roseobacter sp. OBYS 0001, assembly GCF_019654895.1. Classification (NCBI taxonomy): domain Bacteria; kingdom Pseudomonadati; phylum Pseudomonadota; class Alphaproteobacteria; order Rhodobacterales; family Roseobacteraceae; genus Roseobacter; species Roseobacter sp. OBYS 0001. The sequence continues at coordinate 186,268 of NZ_BPES01000004.1, read as the reverse complement.
TGGTCGCTGCTGGATGCGAGCGACCTTGCCACGCCTCTGGGCGCGCCGGATGATGCGGTTTTGCGCGCGCATTATGATGACAACATCGATGTCTTTACGCTGCCCGAAACCAAGCAGATTACCTATGCCTGGCTCACGCCGGATATGTTGCTTGACTCGGTAGAGGTCGATGAGGAAGCGCTGCGCGAGGCCTATGCCGAACAGTCCGCCGAGTTCAACCAGCCCGAACGCCGCCTTGTGGAACGCCTCGCGTTTCTGGACACACAAAGCGCGCAGCAGGCGGCGGATGCGCTGGCGGCGGGCGATTCCTTTGATGATCTGGTGCGCGGGCGCGGGCTGGCGCTTGAGGATATCGATCTGGGCGATGTGAGCGAAGCGGAACTGGGCGCGGCGGGCGCGGGTGTTTTTGCGGCGGATGTGGGTGCGGTTGTCGGCCCCTTCCCCAGCACGCTTGGCCCGGCGCTGTTTCGTGTGAACGCCGTCCTGGCCGCACAGGAAACCCCGTTTGAAGAAGCCATCGACGTGCTGCGCCCCCAACTTGCCGCCGACCGCGCCAGCCGTCTGGTCGCAGCACAGGCGGAGAGTTTTGATGATCTGCTCGCCGGGGGTGCCACCCTCGAAGATCTGGCGTCCGAGACGGATATGGTCGTGGCACAAATCGACTGGACCGCCGGGAGCACCGAGGAGATCGCCGCCTACCCCACTTTCCGTCAGGCGGCCGCCTCTGTCGGGCCGCGTGATTTCCCCGAGATCGCGTCACTGGATGATGGCGGGTTGTTTGCGCTGCGCCTCGATACGGTCCTGCCGCCCCGCCCGGCCCCCTTTGACGAGATACGTGAAGAGATCATTGCCCATTGGGAGGCCGCCGAGACCGCGAAACGTCTGGCCGAGCAGGTTGCAGGCCAAGTGGGCCTGCTGGAAAACGGCAGCAGCTTTGCCGACCTTGGTCTGGATGCCATCGTTGAGGAAAACCTGATCCGTTCGGGCTTTGTGCCACGCACCCCACCGGGCTTTTTGGAAGAGGTTTTCGACATGGAAGTGGGCAAGGCGCAGGTCATCGAAAGTGACGCCGCCGTGATCCTTGTGCGGCTGGATGCCATCGCCCCGCCCGCAGCGGATGGCGATGCGGCAGCCCTGCGCGCGCAGCTTGAGCAACAGGCCAGCCAGCAATTGGCGCGCGATGTCTTTGAGGTTTTCGCGAATGATGTCGTCTTGCGCGCAGACCCGCAGATCAACCAACAGGCGCTGCAAGCGGTGCATGTGAATTTCCCCTGATCCGCCATGGCACTCACACCTGATTTTGATGCATTTGAGCAGGCCTATAGCACGGGCCTGAACCAGATCGTTTACACCAGACTGGCGGCTGACCTCGACACGCCGGTCTCCCTGATGCTCAAGCTGACGGGCGCGCAGAAAGATGCCTTTGTGCTGGAATCCGTGACCGGAGGCGAGGTGCGCGGGCGCTATTCGATCATCGGGATGAAACCCGATCTGATCTGGCGCTGTCAGGGCAAGACCAGCGAGATAAACCGCGCCGCGCGCTATGACGCTGATGCGTTTGAGCCGCTGGAGGGCAACCCGCTGGACAGGCTGCGTGATCTGATCGCAGAGAGCAAGATCGACCTGCCGCTTGATTTACCGCAGGCTGCTGCGGGTCTGTTCGGCTATCTCGGCTATGATATGGTGCGGCTGGTCGAACATCTGCCCGACATCAACCCCGACCCGCTGGGCCTGCCTGATGCGATCATGCTGCGCCCTTCCGTGATTGCGGTGCTGGACGGCGTCAAGGGCGAGGTCACGGTGGTATCGCCCGCTTGGGTGTCTGACGGACAAACCGCCCGCGCGGCTTATGCGCAGGCCGCCGAACGCGTGATGGACGCCGTGCGCGATCTGGAACGCGCGATGCCCATGGCCACCCGCGATCTGGGTGACGCGGATGCACCCGGCGCGCCGGTCAGCAACTTCACCCACGAAGGCTACAAGGCCGCCGTGGAAAAGGCGCGCGATTACATCTGTGCGGGTGATATTTTTCAGGTGGTCCCGGCACAGCGCTGGACGCAGGATTTCGCGCAGGACCCTTTCGCGCTTTACCGCAGTCTGCGGCGCACGAACCCCTCGCCTTTCATGTTCTATTTCAATTTTGGCGGTTTTCAGGTGATCGGGGCCAGCCCCGAAATCCTCGTGCGCGTCTTTGGCAATGAGGTCACGATCCGCCCCATCGCAGGCACCCGTCCCCGTGGAAAAACGCCGGAAGAGGACAACGCGCTCGAAGCGGACCTGCTGGCCGACAAGAAAGAACTGGCAGAACATCTGATGCTGCTTGATCTGGGCCGCAACGACGTGGGCCGCGTGGCCAAGATCGGCACTGTCCGCCCCACCGAAGAGTTCATTGTCGAGCGTTACAGCCACGTGATGCATATCGTGTCCAATGTGGTGGGTGAGTTGCGGGAAGACGCGGATGCGCTGGATGCGTTCTTCGCAGGCATGCCCGCGGGCACCGTGTCGGGGGCACCCAAAGTGCGCGCGATGGAAATCATTGACGAGCTGGAGCCTGAAAAACGCGGCGTCTATGGCGGCGGTGTCGGCTATTTCAGCGCCGGGGGCGATATGGACATGTGCATCGCCCTGCGGACCGCCGTCGTGCAGGACCAAAAGCTATACATTCAGGCCGGAGGCGGCGTTGTCTATGACAGCGACCCCGAGGCGGAATATCAGGAAACGGTTCATAAATCGAACGCGATCCGACGGGCGGCGGCGGATGCTGCGCGCTTTAGCGGCGAAGGTAACAGATAGGGAATGCCCCGCGCGCCTTTTGAAATTGCGGGGAAAACGGTCCTTGCCGGGACCTCGCAAACCGTTCATTTGCCGGTCTCGATCCTGCCCGATCACACGCCCGTTACCCTGTCGGTTCAGGTCCATCACGGTAAACGTGCCGGCCCAACGATGTTTGTCTCGGCCGCCGTGCATGGGGATGAGGTCATCGGTGTGGAGATCGTGCGGCGTCTGCTGCGTGCGCCGCAACTGTCGGCCTTGCGGGGGACGCTCTTGGTGGTTCCGATTGTCAACGCCTTTGGCTTTCTGAACCGCTCGCGGTATCTGCCGGATCGACGGGATCTGAACCGGTGCTTTCCGGGGCATCGATCGGGGTCCTTGGGTGCGCGGCTTGCGCATATCTTTCTGCACGATGTGGTCTTGCGCTGTGATACCGGCATTGACCTGCATTCGGCGGCCATTCACCGCACCAATCTGCCACAGATCCGCATCTCATCCGGTGATCCAGCGACGCGCGCCATGGCCATCGCATTCGGAACACCGGTTGTGCTGCAATCCTCCCTGCGGGCAGGGTCGCTGCGCGCTGAAGCCGCCGAGCGGGGCACTTCTGTTTTATTGTATGAGGCGGGTGAGGGTCTGCGGTTTGACGAACTTGCCGTGCGCGCCGGTGTTGCCGGTATTCTGCGCGTCATGCGCAGCCTTGGCATGCTGCCTGCCAAAGGGATCGCCAAGGCCAGGGTTGCGCCCTACATGTGCAAATCCTCGTCATGGGTGCGCGCACCTGCGGGTGGGTTGCTCAGAACCTTCCGCGCCGAAGGGGAAACTGTCGAAAAAGGCGAAACCCTTGCATGCGTGTCTGACCCCTTTGGCGAGGTTGAGACGGATATCATCTCGCCCTCATCCGGTATCCTGATTGGCAGGGCGATTTTGCCCGTCGTCAACGAAGGTGATGCGGTTTTTCACCTTGCACAACTCAGCCCGGAAGCCGCCGAGGACACGGTTGAAGGCCTTGCGCTGCAACTGGAAACCGACCCGCTTTTCGATGAGGACGAAATTATCTGACGCCCGGATTCGAGCGGTGGTTTCGACAAATTTTCAGCAGATGTCCGATAAATTGTCACGACAAACATGGCGTGAATGTCGGAAGATGGTGGCTTTCACACACTCTCTTAAACCATTTCCTGCATCTTGGATGAGCGCTGCGTGGATTGTGATCTGCGTGGTTCAAGCGGCTCGAACATTCTCGGCCTGCGACGCCAACTGGATTGCGCACTTATGGGATCACTCAGAAAACGCATGCTCCGCGCGATGCATCGGTTTTGCATCAGCCGCCCTCAGGCACTTTGGAAGCGGTATATCCTCGGCTTTATCTTCATCTTTGCAACCATTTCCGTATCGCATTGGGCGTCTCTCGCAACCATCACTGCCGCCGAGGATGATGCAGAAGTCCTGTCTGTCAGCAGCCGACAAAGGATGCTGAGCCAACGCATCATGTTCCTGATGACGGAGGCAAGCCACGGCCACGACGCTCACATCGAAAGCAGTCTCGAAGACGCATTGGATGTGTTTGAGGCGTCACATAACGCATTGGTATCACGCGAGGATTTATCCCCGGAGTTGCAAGCGCTCTATTTTGAGAAGAAACCAATCTCGCTGGACGCCTTCTCGCGGCGATTCGTGCAGATGGTGGGAATTGCGTCAAGTGCGCAGGGTGAACAGGCCGAAGAATTGCACGAGGTCCTCACCCGTTGGGGCACGCATGAATTGCTGACCTCTCTGGCGACTGCTTCTGATTTGTTCCGGCAAAGCTCCGAAGCGCGGATCAAACGGTTGCAAATCATTCAAAAAGCGACGTTGATCTCGGCGTTGACCGTGTTGTTGATCGAGGCAATTCTGATTTTCTTGCCCGCGCAGCTATCCGTCAACCGGACGATCCACCGCCTTGAACGCAGTAAAAAGCGGCTCAAAACTTCGATGAAAACACTTCGGGCAAAAAACGATGAACTTGTAGCCGCCCGCCAGGCATTGATGCGCGCGGCCAATCACGACGCGCTCACCGGGCTTTTCAACCGGCGCGCGGTCTATGAGCACATGAGTGGTTCCGGCAATTCGGCGCAAGGCGGTGACTTTACCCGGTGTATTCTGAAACTCGATCTGGATCTTTTCAAGCAGGTCAATGACAGCCTCGGGCATGATGCGGGTGACCGCGTTCTGGTGCGTGTGGCAAAAATTCTACAGGAATTGACACGACCGGGTGATTTCGTCGGCCGTATCGGTGGCGACGAATTCGTGATCCTCATCGATAACCCCAAGGACCTGAAGATGATCCAGGACTTGGCGCAACGGATCGTCACAGCTGTTGGCAAACCAATCGAATTGGATAGGATCCAGACAAAAATCGGGGCCAGTATCGGGTTCACGATTGCTGCATCATCAGATGCCACGCCGGATCAGTTGCTGATCGAGGCTGACCTCGCCCTTTATGAAGCCAAACGTGGCGGGCGCAGCCAGGTCTGCGCCTATTCGAATGCATTGGCAGAAGAAATCGAGACGCGAAGAATTCTGTTCAACGAGATAAACGCCGCCTTGGAAGAGGATCAGTTCGAGCCCTATTTTCAGCCTCAGGTCTACACTGAAACCGGCGAAATCTATGGCTGCGAGGTTCTTGCACGGTGGCGCCACCCTGAACGCGGGATCGTGCCCCCTGCGACCTTTATCGCCGCTGCCGAAGAAGCGGGTATGATCCACCAGATTGATCAGATCATGGTTGAAAAAGGTCTCGATGCGCTTGAGGTGTTCATGGAATTGGGCATGAACGTACCGGCAATCTCTGTGAATGCCTCGCCGCCCACGCTGCGCGACCCACATTTGACAGACCGGCTTTTGCAGGCTGTGCATGCGCGGCATTTACCACCCAGCGTTTTGACTGTCGAAGTGCTCGAGAGCACATTGATTGAAAACGATGACGATGTGGCGCTGCTCACCATCGAGAACCTGTCTGAGGCTGGTTTTTCAGTGGTGCTGGATGATTTTGGGACCGGCTATGCTTCGATGTCGAACCTGTCGCGGCTGCGGCTCAATGGCATCAAGCTCGACCAGTCTCTGGTTTTGCCTGTGCCTGAGCCAAGAGCGGATAGTATTATTTCAGCGCTGGTCACCCTGTCGAGCAATTTGAACATGAGAGTGGTCGCCGAAGGGGTCGAAACACCTGCACATTTCGAAACCGTTAAGCGACTGGGCTGTGATGTGGTTCAGGGTTTCGGTATTGGCAGGCCAATGCCGCAGCAGGCGTTGATTGAATGGTACAATGAATATACCGCGCAGCAAAAGCGTGCTGGCTGAAACCCATAGCTCTGTTCACTTGATCGCCAACACAGCCGACACAGGGGCCATGGCTACGGTCGACGCCCGGTCTTGCAGTGTCCACTTCATCAGAGCGGCCAGCGTTTCTTCTCTCATACGGCCCAGCATGATAACCTCACCCTCCTGTGCCGCCCGAAAAGCGGCCTGATCCAGAAAACGCCGTATCAACAAGGCACTCTGATCTTCCGCATCAAAGTCACGAAAAACGACGCCCGAAGGCACACCTTCGCGGGCCGCAAGTTTCTGTACCGTGTTGAGACCCCGGTTTTGTGTAACAAATCCATGTCCCGTCTGGGCGAGGATCCGAGCCACCTGCCGCCCGGCATCCACAGTCGTCTGCACGCCGGTGTCGACCCCTTCCAGAACACCCAGCACCTCCGGCAGGGTTTGTAATGCCACCGAGAGGTTTACCTCGGCATCCGCAGCGGTTGCCCCGGACGGCAGGTTCACGGCTGCAAGCACTTCGAAACCAGCCTCGCGAAAGGCCTTCATACGGGCTGCCGCATCCGGGCGCAGCGCATCCACTGCAAAACTGACAGGAAAGGGCAGCTGCTTCAAAGCGGCAAGTCCCGCCGCGCCAGACGTCAGATCAGACCCTGTGTCCATCAGGACGACCGCCATCAGCGGTTTCGCATCCGGGTTCTCAAAATCCGTGGCGAACATCTCAAAGGGTGTCAGCGCTGCTTCGGGTGCTATTGTTTCCGGTTCCGGCGCAGTCCCGTCAGGGGTCTTTGTCTCCACCTCCTGTGGTGCCGCCCCGAGAGATGGCAACTGGTTCACACGAACATCTTGTCCGAAGCGCGCTTTGGCTGGTGGCGCGGGTGTCTCGGACACCATCGCAGCACTGTCCGCCAGTGCCACACCCTCCAAAGGCTGCACATTGGAGGGCATTGGGACAGGTTTTATTGATAGCGGCACTGCCACAGTGTTTTCAGGGAGAGCGACGCGCGCGGGTGCCTCAACTGACTGATCTGCGTCCACCTGAGCGTCCGCACTATCGCCCGGCAGCGTCGCGCGGCGTTGCGGTTCCGGTTTTTGCAAACCCTCGGCACCCGTTGTATCGACACTGTGATCCGCCTGCGGGCTGACCAGATCAGGCGCGTTTGAAACCACGGCTGTCTGGGCGGGCTGGGTCGGCGCGGGCGCGACCTCTGGCGGCTGTTGCGCACTCTTTTGGGACGTATTGGCAGGGGTTGGCTGGGGGACGGCCGCGGCCGCGTCCGATTCTTTCGCGTCACGTTCAAGCCCGGCATCCGGTCCAAAGGCCCCGGATGTGTGCGGGATATCCGGGATCGGCGGCTGGGCAGGATCACTGGAAATCGTCCCCTGCGGCCCGACCAGCACAGGTGCCTCCAACGCAATAATATCTGTCGTGACGTCGGGCGCCTGATCGCGAACATCCGCCGCTGCCGTATCTTGCGGCGCGCGCGCGGGTTCCCCTTGTGCCACGCTCGATTGTGGCGCGGGGTCGGTGCTCACCGAAACACCCGTTTCTGCCAAGGGGGCCTGCAAGGAACCGCCCTGCCCCAATGCCGTTCGCGGTGTCGCGGTCCGGGGCGGTTGAATGCCCGTTTCGGACAAGGCATCCGGGGCCTGTGCCGCTTGCATATCCGCAATAGACCCGGTTTGTGGCACAGCCGCAGGGGCCATCATATCTGGCAGCAGCCCCGTCAATGTATCCGGCGTCGGCCCTTCAAGATCGGGCGGTATCAATCCGGTCGCAGCTGTCGTGGTGGCGCCTGATTGCGGTGCGATCACCTCGGGCGTTACACTTGGGCCGCCTGCCAAACCTGCATCCTGCTGCGACACCGTTCCCGGCAAGTCGCTCATGATGGAAAGCACCGCCACCGCACCAAGGCTCACACCAGCCCCCGACACCACGCCCTTGATAAACCCTCTGGCCAATCTGTGCCCACCCTCTTTGCTAAACGCGCTCTGATCCAGCTCATTGGCCGGCCAAAGCGGTCATCTCAGTCATCGGCCCTGTCGCTGCCTCTTGACGCAGCCAGCCAACCCTGAACAAGTATGCCCGACATATACCGCGCGCGAGGCCGAGGTCTCCAGCCCTGATTGCAAAGTTTTGACCATGTTGCTGCTGATCGACAACTACGACAGTTTTACCTACAATTTATTGCACTATTTGGGCAGTTTAGGCGCCGATGTCGAGATCAGGCGCAACGATGCGCTGACTGTTCAGGACGCAATGGCGATGAATCCGGCGGGAATCCTCTTATCGCCCGGTCCTTGCGACCCGGATCAGGCGGGAATCTGTCTCGCCTTGACGCTTGCAGCCGCCGAAACAAAAACGCCGCTCATGGGTGTTTGTCTGGGCCATCAAACGATCGGGCAGGCCTTTGGCGGCAAGGTCGTGCGCGCCGACGAAATCGTGCATGGCAAACTGGGTGAAATCAAGCACACCGGCAAGGGTCTATTTCAGGGGCTGCCGACCCCTTTTGCTGCGACCCGGTATCATTCGCTGGTCGTTGAGAAGGACAGCCTGCCCGACAGCCTGATGGTAACGGCAGCGCTCAGCGATGGCACGATCATGGGGCTGCAACATCGCGAACTGCCCATTCACGGCGTGCAGTTTCACCCCGAATCCATACGGTCCGAACACGGGCATGCGCTGTTGCAGAACTTTTTGAATGACATGAAGGTTCCGGCATGAGCGATGCATTGAAACCGTTGATCGGGGCTGCGGCGGACCGGGCCCTGAGCCGCAGCGAAGCGGAAGAAGCCTTCAAGATCCTGTTCGAGGGCGAAGCAACACCCAGCCAGATTGGCGGGTTTCTGATGGCGCTGCGCACGCGTGGCGAAACCGTTGCCGAATACGCAGCTGCGGCCTCCGTGATGCGCGCAAAATGCCACGCGGTCAAAGCCCCTGATGGAGCTATGGACATCGTCGGCACGGGCGGTGATGGCAAGGGAACCCTCAATATTTCAACTGCGACGGCCTTTGTCGTGGCAGGCGCGGGCGTCGTGGTGGCCAAACATGGCAATCGCAACCTCAGTTCCAAATCCGGTGCGGCGGATGCGTTGACCCAGATGGGCCTGAACGTCATGGTCGGCCCGGATGTCGTTGAAAAAGCGCTGGCCGAGGCTGGCATCGGTTTCATGATGGCCCCCATGCATCACCCGGCCATCGCACATGTGATGCCGACGCGCGCCGAACTTGGCACCCGCACCATCTTTAATATCCTTGGTCCGCTGACAAACCCCGCAGGTGTCAAACGCCAGCTGACGGGTGCCTTCTCACGCGACCTGATCCGCCCCATGGCGCAGACGCTGGGAGAGTTGGGATCGGACAAGGCGTGGCTGGTGCATGGATCCGATGGGACCGATGAGTTGACCATTACAGGCGTGAGCTGGGTTGCGGCACTCGGTCTGGATGGCACCGTGACAGAGATGGAAGTTCACCCGGAGGATGCTGGCCTGCCCGTCCATCCGTTCGAAGCTATTGTTGGCGGAACGCCCGCAGAGAATGCAGCGGATTTCAAAGCACTGCTTGCAGGAAAAGCATCCGCGTATCGCGATGCGGTCTTGCTGAATGCAGCTGCGGCACTGGTGGTGGCTGACGTGGCAAACAACCTGAAAGACGGTGTTGAAATGGCCGCGACATCTATCGACAGCGGTGCCGCTGCGCAAAAGATCGACGCCGTCGCAAAGATCACGCAAGCCGCGTGAGCGAGCGTTCCTTGAAGAGACTGGGGGCATGGCGCGCGCTGCCCTTTTTTACAGATACATGGCCGGACATATGCGACGTTCTCAAGAATGAGACCGCGCCGGTATTACCGCCTGCAGATGACACCTTTGCCGCTTTTGCGCGCACCCAGCCGCAGCAAACGCGCGTCGTGATCCTTGGGCAGGACCCCTATCCGACACCCGGTCACGCCCATGGGTTTGCCTTTTCCGCCAGCGCCCGGACGCGCCCCTTGCCCAGATCGCTGTCCAACATTTTCAAAGAGATGGAAGCGGACCTCGGTGCCGCGCCCCCGCATGCCGATCTGAGGTTTTGGGCCGATCAGGGCGTTTTGCTTTTGAACACGGCGCTGAGCGTCCGCGCCCATGATGCCGGGTCACATGCAAGAATCGGATGGCATATCCTGACGCAACAGGTGCTCGCACATCTTGATGATCAGCCGCGCGCTTTTCTGCTCTGGGGCGCGCATGCGCAAAAAGCGGCGCGCGATGTTGATCCGATCCGTCATCTGAAGCTAGAGACCGCGCATCCCTCGCCCCTGTCTGCGCGGCGTGGCTTTTTCGGCTCACGTCCCTTCAGTCGCGTGAATGACTGGTTGCAGGCGCAGGGCCATCAGGCCATAAACTGGAGCAATCCGCCGGAGGCACCATGACCCAGACCATCCTTGATAAAATCAAAGCCTACAAACTCGAAGAGATCGCCAGTGACAAGGCCGAAACACCGCTTGAAGCCGTGGAGGCCATGGCCCGCGAGGCCAGCCCTGTCAGACCCTTTGCCGAGGCTCTTTTTCGGGCCTCGACCGAAGGCTATGGATTGATCGCCGAGATCAAAAAGGCCAGCCCCTCCAAGGGACTGATCCGGGCTGATTTTGATCCCGCCGTGCTCGCGGCTGCATATGCAGAAGGCGGGGCAACCTGTTTGTCCGTTCTGACGGATACGCCAAGTTTTCAAGGGGCCAAGGAATATCTTGTGGCGGCGCGCGCGGCTTGCGATTTGCCGGTGCTGCGCAAGGATTTCATGTATGACCCTTATCAGGTGGCCGAAGCGCGCAGTCTGGGTGCCGATTGCATTTTGATCATCCTTGCCTCTGTCAGTGATGCGCAGGCGCAGGAACTTGAGGATGCCGCATCGGAATGGGGCATGGATTGCCTGCTTGAGGTGCACGACGCCGAAGAGCTCGAACGCGCGAGCTTTCTGAAAAGCCGGTTGATGGGCATCAACAACCGCGATCTCAAGACCTTTGAAACCTCTCTGGACACAACGCGGCAGTTGTCGAAATCAGTTCCGGCCGACCGGTTGATCGTGTCTGAGTCTGGGCTGAACACGCCCGAAGAGCTGGCCGATATCGCACGTTATGGCGCGCGTATCTTCCTGATTGGGGAAAGCCTGATGCGGCAGGATGATGTTGCGCTGGCAACGAAAAAGCTGCTCGAAAGACCCGCAATGGCGGGGGGAATGTAGCGTGACCGGCAAGCTGACCCATTTTGATGGGAAGGGCGATGCCCAAATGGTGGATGTCGGGGATAAGGCAGTCACAGATCGCATTGCGGTGGCATCTTGCTACATTAAGATGAAGCCGGAAACCCATGATATTATTACAGAAGGACGCGCAAAGAAAGGCGATGTGCTCGGGGTCGCGCGTTTGGCAGGGATCATGGCGGCCAAACGGACATCTGACCTGATCCCCCTGTGCCATCCGCTGCCGATCACCAAGGTTGCCGTGGAGCTTATGCCTGATGCGCAATTGCCGGGCGTGCAGATTGAGGCTACCGTCAAAACAACGGGACAGACCGGCGTCGAAATGGAGGCGCTGACCGCCGCCAATATCGCCGCCCTCACCGTCTATGACATGTGCAAGGCGGTTGATAAGGGCATGGAGATCGGTGGTCTGCATGTCGTTTTGAAAGATGGCGGCAAATCCGGCCGATACGAGGCACCATGATCTCTGTCGCTGAGGCGCTGGAGCAGTTGTTCGCGCTGGTGGAAGAGGTCGACAGCGAGATCGTACCGCTGCGCAACGCTGCTGGCAGGGTGCTGGCCAAGGACGCCGTCGCGGCGCGCACGCAGCCTCCGTTTGCCGCCTCCGCCATGGATGGCTATGCCCTGCGCGCGACTGAAGTTGAACCGGACGCCATGTTCAAGGTCATCGGTGAAGCGGCGGCGGGACATGCGTTTGATGGTCGCGTCGGACCCGGCCAATGTGCGCGCATTTTTACTGGTGCGCCCGTTCCCGAAGGGGCAGATCAGGTCGTCCTGCAAGAGGATGTGACCCGGCGCGGCGATCTGATCACGCTGGGCCACAAGGTGGAGGCGAAATCCAACATCCGACCTGCGGGTGGTGATTTCGAAACCGGCGACACGCTGAAGGCGCCGCGTGTGCTGTCCCCCTCCGACATTGCATTGCTCGCGTCGATGAACATCGCTGAGGTGCCGGTGGCGCGCGCGCCCACGGTGGCGATCGTTGCGACGGGCGATGAACTGGTCGCCCCCGGCGAGGACCCCGGCCCGGATCAGATCATCGCCTCAAACAGCTATGGGCTGGCCGCTTTGCTGGAAAAACATGGTGCGACATGCCGCCTGTTGCCAATTGCGCGAGACACTGAGGAAAGCCTGACGGCAGTCCTTGAGCTTGCTGCATCCGCTGATCTGATCATCACCATTGGCGGCGCGTCTGTCGGCGATCATGATCTGGTTGCGCCGGTGGCGGAGAAAATGGGCATGGAACGCGCCTTTTACAAAGTCGCCATGCGCCCCGGTAAACCGCTGATGGCCGGACGGCTTGGCGCGGCGGCGATGGTTGGTTTGCCCGGAAACCCGGTGTCAGCGATGGTGTGCGGCACGATTTTTGTCGTACCCCTTCTGCGCGCCATGCTTGGGCTGGGTCGTGCAGCGGCCCCGCGACGCCGCATGCAGCTTGCACAAGCGCTTTCGCCCAACGGGCCACGCGAGCATTATATGCGCGCCTGCATAACTGCCGAAGGGTTGATCGCATTTGACCGGCAAGACAGCTCCCTGTTGAGCATTCTGTCGAGCGCGGATGCCTTGTTGGTCAGGCCCCCGCATGCGCCGGCACAGCCAATAGGTGCTCTTGTGGAGTACATCGATCTGTAAAGGTTTTGTTGACACAAAACAGGAACATGAATAGAACAAAAGCAAATCAGGCCTCGGAGGACCAAAGAAGATGCTCACCAAGAAGCAGTTGGATTTGCTGGAATTCATTCACAAACGCGTGCAGCGGGACGGCGTTCCCCCAAGTTTTGACGAAATGAAAGAGGCGCTGGACCTGCGGTCCAAATCCGGCATTCACCGTTTGATCACCGCCCTTGAAGAACGCGGCTTTATCCGCCGCCTCGCCCACCGTGCCCGCGCGATTGAGATCGTGAAACTGCCCGAAGCCTTGGGCGGAGCGGCGCAAGGCGGATTTACCCCACGGGTGATCGAAGGCGACAAACCCGATGCGCCACTGCCCGCAGGTGCGCAGGCCGTGAGCAGCGCAGACGCGGTGTCCCTGCCTCTGGTGGGTCGCATTGCGGCCGGTTTACCGATTGAGGCGATCAACCAGAATTCCGCCAGCGTGGCCGTTCCGGGCCAGATGCTTTCGGGCAAGGGCGATCACTATGCGCTTGAGGTCAAAGGCGATTCGATGATCGACGCCGGGATCAATGACGGCGATGTGGTGGTTATTCGCGAAACCTCCGCAGCCGATAACGGCGACATTGTTGTGGCCCTGATCGAGGACCACGAGGCGACGCTGAAACGTTATATGCGCCGGGGCAGTTCTATTGCGCTCGAAGCCGCCAACCCGGCCTATGAGACGCGCGTATTTACCGAAGACAAAGTAAAAGTGCAGGGTAAACTGGTCGGTCTGATCCGCACCTACTGATTACGCTCCTTGGGTGCGCGCCATCTGGTCCAGAGGCGCGTGCCCGTGACATCCCGAACCGAGACAAGGCGCAAACCGGCCTTGTCATGGTGGATGGCGACGGCTCCGACACTGCGCAGGCGTATGGGGTCAAACACATCACAATCGAACGAGGATGGGCTTAATTCAACTGAGCTGACGAGGATATCCTGTTTGCCACATCCCTCAAATGCGGCTGCGGCCCGTTTGCCTGAAAGGTGCATTAACTTACCCCCGTCCGGCAACAGGCCCGCCGCGCCGGAATTCCAACGCCCGGCGGCATCCACCTGCCCAGTCGCATCGCCATCGTTTTCCAGCCAGTTGCGCGCAATGAACCCTGCCCCCTTTGGTTTGCTGAGCGCGCGGCCGTTTACGGTCATGACACCGACAAGGGTGCCGTTTTCCGCGATCAGGCCCATCGGACGCACGGTCCCCTGCCAGAGCAAAAAGGCGAGGATCACCGGGACGACACCGATCAGCCGGGCGCGTCCCTGCCACAGAACCAGCCACAAGAACCCCAGCGCGATCATCGGCAGCACGACGGCTCCGGGACCAGCAACATATGAGCGCGCGCCATCAAGCGCCGCCACGAAAGCGCCGACTTCAAGGATCCAGCGTAGCCCAACGCCCATGATCCACAGGCCCAGCCAATCCAATCCAAGCGGTGCAAGGCACAGTGCCAGAACCGCAGCCGGGACCACGACGCTGCCCATCACCGGGACGGACAGCAGGTTCGCGATCAACCCATAGTGTGAAATCGTGTTGAAATGCGCCGCGCCAACGGGCGCTGTGGCCAGTCCTGAAATGCCCGATGCCAGCAAAACGGCCACGACCGGCTGCACCCATTTCGGCCCGATCATGATCTTGTAATCCCGCATAAAGCCAAAGACAGCCACCAGCGCCGTGGTCGCGGCGAATGACATCTGAAAACCCGGCCCCAGCAAGGCTTCGGGGCGCAGAACTAGCACGATGATTGCCGCAATCGCGACGGAGCGCAGGCTGATCGCGCGCCGGTTGACCATGATGGCACAGAGCGCCACGGCGACCATGACAAAGGCACGCTCGGTCGCGACATTGCCACCGGACAGGGCGAGGTATCCGCTGGCGACAATCAACGCGCCACCCGCCGCGAGTTTACGCGTCGGCCAGCGCAGCGCAATCGGCGGGATCAGTGCCAGAATGCTTCGGATGAGACCAAAGACGAAGGCTGTCAACAGCCCCATGTGCAACCCCGAAATTGCCAGCAAGTGCGCAAGATTCGATGCCCTGAGATCATCGAGCGCCTGCTGGCTGATGGCAGATCGCGCGCCCGTCGTGACCGCCACCGCAAAGCCGCCGGTATCGCCCGGCAGCACGTTCAGGATGTGTTCGGCCGCCGCCATGCGCACGCGAAAAACCGCAAGCCCCGCGTTGCCTTCGCTCGCCGGGGCGATCGCCAGAATGGGCACGCGCGTGTAGCCAACCGCGCCGAGTTGCGCGAACCAGGCGTGCCGTTGGAAGTCAAAACCACCCGGTTCGACCGGCCCGCCGGGGGGCGACAAATGCCCCGTTGTCATGATGCGCATGCCGGGTGCTGGGGTCACGCTATGGCTTTGATCGCCGTGCAGCGAGATGCGCACGCGCAGCGGGGTGCGTTCGGGGCGCAGGTTTTCGAGCGCGACCTCATCAAGGGTAATGCGCAGCGCGTCAGAGCCGCTGCGATCAAGGTTGACTACGCGCCCCTCGATCGGGCCATAGTAACGCCAGCCCATCACCGGGCCGGACATATCATGCGCGCGGTGCGCGGCGAGTAGAAAGCCCGTGGCCACAAGCGTCAACGCAATGGCCAGCGGGCTGAACGCCTCACCCAAGAAGCGCGACAGCACGAGCACCAGAACCGCCCCGCCCGCAAGCGCTGCAAGATGCGCCAGCGCTGGTTCAAATCGCAGGGAAAAATAAAGGCCGATGCCCACGGCCAGACAGACCGGTGCCCATTCAAAGAGATACCCGCGCTGATGCAGCAATTGTGATCTGATGCGTGCAAGCAGCACCGTCTTGCCCCCGTTCACTGCACTAGATAGACACGAGGCTAGAAATACGCTCCCCATGGTTACTGAAAGGTAAACGCAAGCATGACTGCGCCCGTTGTTACTCGTTTCGCGCCCTCCCCGACTGGTTTTTTACACATTGGCGGGGCGCGCACGGCCCTGTTCAATTGGCTCTATGCACGCGGCAGGGGTGGGAAGTTTCTGCTGCGCATTGAGGATACCGACCGCGCCCGCTCAACGCCCGAGGCCACGCAGGCCATTCTGGACGGGATGGCATGGCTTGGTCTGGACCATGATGGTGAAATTGTGAGCCAATTCGACAACGCGGAACGCCATGCCGCCGTGGCCATGGACCTGCTGGCTGCGGGCAAAGCGTATAAATGCTTTGCCACGCAAGAGGAAATCAGCGCCTTTCGGGAAGCGGCGCGCGCCGAAGGCCGTAGTACGCTCTATCGCTCGCCCTGGCGGGACGTCGCGCCGGACGAGCATCCGGATGCACCCTATGTGGTCCGGATCAAAGCACCGCAGGAGGGTGAAACCATCATCCATGATCAGGTGCAGGGGGATGTTAACATCCGCAATGACCAATTGGACGACATGGTGCTGTTGCGATCCGACGGCACGCCTGTCTACATGCTGGCGGTCGTTGTCGATGATCATGATATGGGCGTGACGCATGTGATCCGCGGCGATGATCACCTCAATAATGCAGCGCGGCAGATGATGATCTACAATGCCCTTGGCTGGGATGTACCGGTCTGGGCGCATATCCCGCTGATCCACGGCCCGGATGGCAAGAAACTGTCCAAGCGGCACGGCGCACTTGGTGCGCAGGAATATCAGGTCATGGGCTACCCTGCCGCCGGCATGCGCAATTATTTGGCGCGATTGGGGTGGAGTCACGGAGACGATGAGTTTTTCACAGATGCGCAGGCCAAGGAATGGTTTGACCTCAGCGGAATCGGTAAAAGCCCCGCACGATTTGACACCAAAAAGCTCGAAAACCTGTGTGGGCAGCACATCGCCTGCGCGGATGATGCCGCGCTGCGGCAAGAAGCGGAGGCTTTCCGGGTCGTCTCCGGCCAGCCCGCACTGACCGCGTCACAATCACACATGTTTGAAACGGCCATGTACTGCGTCAAAGAACGCGCGAAGACCTTTCCAGAACTCTTTGAAAAAGCTCACTTTGCTTTGACTGAACGCCCGATAACACCAGATGAGAAAGCGGCGAAATCGCTGGATGATGTATTCCGTGGTATACTGAGGGAATTGACGCCGCAGTTGCAAAATGCTAGCTGGGACCGAGAAAATCTAGAGGCGACTTTAAACGCGTTTGCTCACAGCAAGGATACCAAGTTCGGTAAACTCGCCGGTCCTTTGCGCGCTGCCCTGGCCGGGAAATCTGTTACGCCTTCTGTATTTGATATGATGCTGGTTTTGGGTCCGGAAGAGACCTGCGCACGGCTGAACGATGCTGCTGATTGACGGCCCCTGCGGTACAATTTCAGAAGCGCATAGAAGCGCCTGATCCTAAGGCATCAGGCACCGGGGCGCAGAGTGCGACCTGCAATGATGAATGGAAGGACCACCTATGGCCGAAAGCACAAAATCAGCGACACTGACCATCGATGGCAAAGAAATCGAACTGCCCATCTATAGCCCAACCGCCGGGCCGGACGTCATCGATATTGGCAAGCTCTATGCGCAGGCAGGCGTTTTCACGTATGATCCGGGGTTCACGTCGACCGCAAGCTGTGACAGCACGATCACCTTTATCGACGGGGGCAAGGGCGAGTTGTTGCACCGCGGCTATCCGATTGATCAACTGGCGGGCAAGTCGCACTATCTTGAGGTCTGTTATCTGCTGCTCTACGGCGAACTGCCGTCTGCCGCTGAACTGGAGAAGTTCGAAGGGCTGATCACGCATCACACGATGCTGCACGAGCAGATGCAGAACTTCTTTCGAGGGTTCCGCCGCGACGCGCATCCAATGGCCATCATGGTCGGCGTGGTGGGCGCGATGTCTGCCTTCTATCATGACAGCACCGATATTTCCGACGCAGACCAGCGCGAGATCGCCAGCCACCGTCTGATTGCCAAAATGCCGACGATTGCGTCATGGGCTTACAAGTATTCCATCGGGCAACCCTTTATCTATCCGCGCAATGATCTTGATTACGCATCGAACTTCCTGCGTATGTGTTTCGCGGTACCTGCGGAGGATTATGAGGTTAATCCGATCCTGAGCCGTGCCATGGACCGTATCTTTACGCTCCATGCGGATCATGAGCAGAACGCCTCGACCTCTACGGTCCGGCTGGCCTCCTCCTCTGGTGCCAATCCCTTCGCCTGTATCGCCGCCGGGATTGCTTGCCTTTGGGGGCCTGCACATGGCGGGGCCAACCAAGCCTGTCTGGAGATGCTCAAGGAGATCGGCACACCGGACCGCATCCCGGAGTTCATCGCGCGGGCTAAGGACAAAAACGACCCCTACCGCCTGATGGGTTTTGGCCACCGCGTGTACAAAAACCACGATCCACGCGCCACGGTGATGAAGCAAAGCGCCGATGAAGTGCTGGAATTGCTCGGCGTTGAGAACAACCCCGTGCTGCAGGTCGCCAAAGAATTGGAAGCGGCAGCACTGGCCGATCCGTATTTCTCCGACAAGAAGCTCTTCCCGAATGTTGATTTCTACTCGGGCATCATTCTGGAGGCGATGGGTTTCCCCACGTCAATGTTCACGCCAATCTTTGCCGTGGCGCGGACAGTAGGCTGGATTTCTCAGTGGAAAGAACAGCTTAGCGATCCACAGCACAAGATCGGTCGCCCGCGCCAGCTCTATCTTGGTGAAGTGACCCGCGATTACTCCGATATCGAAACGCGCTGACGGTTTCGAAGCCAACGAAAGAAAACGGGCTGGAACGTGATGCGTTCCAGCCCGTTTTCTATCAACCGACGGGCGAATCGCAGCCTGTACTATTCGTTAAAAGCCCATGCAAATTAACTTAACTGTTCACGCCAACAGCCGTTGAATATGGCACTTTTGTGGTATTGTTTCGACACTTGTCACAATGTTTCCATAAAATTGACGCCACCCCTCTGACGCCTCTATCTTGTCGGCACTGAGCGCGCATGCGCACGGACGAGAGCAGTAGAAAAATCGCGAAGGAAACGTGGTGGGAATACAAAGATGCCGCGATCAGGTTTACACATCAGCAGAGCAGCAAGCACGCCACCTCCACTTTAATCTGACGCCCCCGCCCGGGCCTGAAGGCGCTGTCATCGAGACAGGGCGCGGCGCAGATCATGGCCAGATTGCCGTTTACTACGATCATGTCGACAAGCCGCCAGAAATTACGATTTCGCGCAGCACATGGCCTGTGCAGACGGTATTGGCAGACGGCGTTGCCGTGGCGATCGTGGCGGGTGCAAACGAACCCGAACTACACAAGGAAGACGTTGTTCTGATTGCGCGCTATACCGCGCCGCGCTGACGCCGTTAGCGCCCCTCGAAACGCGCGGCGCGTTTCTCGGTAAACGCCAAAACACCTTCCTTGAAGTCCCGCGATTTTCCGCAGGCGCCCTGTTGGCGCGCCTCCAACGTCAGTTGGTCCTCGAAGCCATTGTCCCAGCTGCCGCGCAAAACCGACTTGATGGCCGCATAGGTTGCGGTTGGTCCTTCAGCCAGATGCGTTGCACGCGCTTTCCAATGGGCATCGAACTGATCGTCCGCCACAGCCTCCCAGATCATGCCCCATTCATCGGCCTGTCGCGCTGTGATCCGGTCGGCAAAAAGCGCGGCCCCCATCGCCTTTGCGGCCCCCATGGTGCGCGGCAAAGTATAGGTTCCGCCCGCATCCGGGATCAGACCGATACGCGAAAATGCCTGCATGAAAAACGCGCTTTCCGTTGCAATCACTACGTCCGCGGCAAGGGCGAGGTTTGCGCCTGCACCTGCTGCTGCGCCGTTGACCGCTGCAATGGTTGGCACGGGGCATCCGACAATCGCGCGTATCAGAGGGGCGTATTCATCGCGCAACGTCCGTTCAAGATCAAGGTTGGCGGCACCCGGTCTGTCCCCAAGGTCTTGCCCGGAACAAAACGCTGAGCCGGCACCTGTCAGCACCACGACCCGCGCCGTTCGACCCGCTTGCGTGATGGCGTAAGTCAGCTCCGCCCGCATCTGTGTGGTGAGGGCGTTCATCTTTTCCGGCCGGTTCAGAGTGATCACAGCCACCCCGTCGTCCAGCGCATAGGTCAGCGTTTGGTATTCCATGAAACTTCCTTCACTTCGCATGTGGTCCGACTTTATAGCGTTTGACCATATGCGAAAGTGAAACGAAACGTCATTCTTTCAGGATTTCCTTGAGGCGGGCGGCCTCATCAACACTTAAAGCGTCTTCTTGCGGTGCACGCGCAGAATCCCGGCCCCGCAGATAGAAAAAACCAACAGTCATCGCCAGCAGCAGCATGAACGGCCCCGCCGCCCACAGCATCCAGTTCGAACCGCCGATGGTCGGTTTAAGCAGCACGAATTCACCGTAGCGCGCGACCACGAAGTCGACGACTTCCGCGTCGCTATCCCCTTCCACCAGCCTGTCGCGGACCAACAGACGCAAATCACGCGCGATATTCGCGTGGCTTTCATCGATGCTCTCGTTTTGACAGACCGGGCAGCGCAAGCCTTTGGAGATCTCGCGCGCGCGCTCTTCCATAACCGGATCAGCCAGTATTTCGTCTGGCTGCACTGCAAGCAGCGAACCGGGCAAAAGCAGAAGTATGATCAGAAAAACCCGGATCATTCTGCGGCTACCGGTAGCGCGGATGACTTGTTGCGCGCGCCTGCGGCGACGCGGAACCGACGGTCAGACAGGCTGAGCAACCCGCCAAGCGCCATCAAGCCACTGCCAATCCATATCCAGTTGGTGAGCGGTTTGACATAGGTTCGTACTGCCCAGCCCCCGTTCGCCTGCTCATCACCGATGACCACGTACACATCACGGATGAGGTCATAATCAATCGCAGCCTCGGTCGTCGGCATTTGTGCCACCGGATAAATGCGCTTTTCCGGTTTCAGTTGTGCAATTTCGCGGCCATCCTGCGCCAGCGTGATATAGCCGGTGGTAGACAGGAAATTCGGCCCCTCGTAATTGCTGACCTTATCCAGCGTGATGGTATAGCGGCCGACCTCATAGGGTTCGCCAAACTGCGCAACCCGGATGTCTTCGTATTGCCAGGCCATGATCCCACAGACGCCCATCATCGTGATACCGACGCCGGCATGGGCAACCATCTTGCCCCAGTCTGCCCGCGGCAGTCGCCAGATTCGCGCCCACCGCTCCGGACCCCGGCCCGCACGTTGGATGAAATCGATGATCGTGCCCATCACGATCCAGGCCGCGAGGAAGAGGCCAATCGGCCCAAGAAGGCTGCGACCAGATTGCATCGCATAGGCCAGACCACCAATCGCCAACGCGAGGACGAACACATAGCGCAGCGGTTTCAGAGCGCGCGCGATATGCGCCCGCTTCCAAGGCATGGCTGACCCGATGGGCAGCAGAATGCCAAGGACAAGCATGAAGGGCGAAAAGGCCATGTTGAAGAACGGCGGCCCCACGCTGAGCTTGCGGTCAAAGAACATCTCGGCCACGAGCGGCCACATGGTGCCGACGAAAACGACAAAGCACGACACAGCCAGCAACAGGTTGTTCGCAACCAGCGCGCTTTCACGGCTGACGACACCAAAGACGCCCCGCGCCTCCATCGCGCCTGCCCGGAAAGCAAAGAGGATCAACGCGCCGCCCATAAAAAAGCCCATGATCATCAGGATAAACACACCACGTTCCGGGTCATTCGCGAAGGCATGCACCGAGGTCAAAAGACCCGAGCGGACAATGAATGTACCAATCAGTGAAAAACCAAAGGCGAGAATGGCCAGCAGTATGGTCCAACTTTTGAGGCTTTCGCGCTTTTCCACCACGATGGCAGAGTGCAGCAAGGCAGCAGCCAGCAACCACGGCATGAAGGATGCATTTTCCACCGGGTCCCAGAACCAGAAACCGCCCCAACCCAATTCGTAATAGGCCCACCAAGAACCGAGAGCGATACCAATTGTCAGGAACACCCAGGCCGCCAGCGTCCAGGGACGCACCCAACGGCCCCAAGCTGCATCGACACGCCCTTCAATCAGGGCGGCGACCGCGAAGCTGAACGCCATGCTAAGGCCAACGTAGCCCAGATAGAGAAACGGCGGATGGAAGGCCAATCCCGGGTCCTGAAGGAGCGGGTTGAGATCCTGGCCGTCAAAGGGCGGCACGGCAAGGCGCGTGAACGGGTTCGACGTAAAGATGATAAACGCAAAGAAAGCGACACCAATCGCGGCCTGCACACTCAGCACGCGGGCTTTCAGCGTCGGCGGCAGGTTGCCACCAAACCAAGCCGCCATCGCGCCAAACAGCGCAACAATCAGCACCCAGAGCAACATGGACCCTTCGTGGTTGCCCCATGTGCCGCTTATTTTGTAAAGCATTGGTTTGGCCGAATGGCTGTTCAGCGTCACCAACTGCAGACTGAAGTCCGACACGATAAATGCCCACATCAGAGCACCAAATGAAAACGCCGTCAGCAAAAACTGAGCGTTTGCCGCAGGTTCCGCAACGGCCATCCAGGATGGCCATCGTTTATGGGCACCAATCAAAGGAATGACCGTTTGTACGATGGCAACCATGAAGGCGAGGATGAGGGCGAAGTGTCCGAGTTCTGTAATCATACCCAGACTATAAGCCGCCGGGAGCGTTCATCCAACGATAATCGGATGGTTTAAGTGATCACTTTGTCGCGGGGGTTGCGCTGGTGCTCTGCCAGTCTTCAAGGGCTGCATTGCTGTCGGGCTGAAGCGCCACGGCCTTCAACCGCACATCCCCTGCGGTATCTGCCGTCCCGGGTGTCGTGGCCCGCAAGCTCCGCAACATGCCGATATTTTCGACGACTTTCGGGGCAAGGGCCACGCTTTTGGCGATGGATTGCTGGAATTGTTGGCTTTTGACTTGATGCCGCGCGCCAAAGTAAAAAGACACGATCACCCCGAGCAACCACCACAAAGGCTCTGGCACCAGAGCAATGCCCTGCATGCGCGCCGCGAACCAGATCGGATCAACCATCGCCGCGAGGAACAGCCCAAGCGTTCCCAGCGCCAGTGCAGGGCGTGGCACGCGGTTCACGCCATCCATGACACGATTAAAGGCGGAGTCTTTCGCACTTTCAAACTCACGTCCGTATTGGCCCAACGCCTCAATACGCAGTTCCTGAGCACGGGCGGCGTCTTCTTCGGCATTCGCCCTGAAGACTTCAACAGTTTCCTTTACGACGTTACGCTCATTGCCAAAAACGATGCTGAGTAATCCTCCGATCAAGCCCATGCTGCGACCCTTTCCTTAAACTGTTGATCTGTCAGGTGATACCGCGCCGAGATGAACTCTTCCGCGCGTTTGATCCAACCGCCTTTGCCACCTGCCCGTGTCTTTGCGAATTTGCGGCTCGCAGACCGGCGGTCACCGATGCGGAAATAGTAATTACGGCGCGCAATACCGTAGGCATCCACCAAATGATCCGGCGCATTCGCAAATGCGGCCTGCGCGGCCCCTATGCTCTTGGGCCCCAATGCGCCATCGACGACCAGATCGTGGCCCATATCGCGCAGCAAACGCTGCAGAATTTTCACCGCATTAGACCCGGCATTCACATACATGTCGAAAACGGTGGCATGCATCGGCTGCGGCAACATCGCGATCAGTGGTTTTTGAAAATAGTGTTTTTCAAAGATATCAATCGCCTGATCGACGGTTAGCGCCCGCACGTCGGCTTCGGTAACGGACCCATCGTGATCAAGATCAAGCCCGAGCCTGCGCATTGTGTGAATGGTAACGCCAAAGTTCGTTGCCCCTCCGGGATCGTCGGGGTCATTTACGAACCCGCCTTCTCGCCGCACGATTTCCTTTGCGATCTCACGAACTGTTTGCATCTTGCTACCTTTGCCCCGGATTTCTCCACGCAAAGATCAAAGCTATTGATTAAAATCGTTTAACCACAGCGTACGCAATCAACCCTCAGTACCTTTGTAGACACCCTGTTGTTTCAGCATGTCGACGACCTCAGCAGGCATGTAGGTTTCATCATGTTTCGCAAGTATTTCAGATGCTTCGAAGACGCCGTTGATGTAACTTCCCGTGCCGACCATACCTTGGTTCTCTTCAAACAGATCAGGCAACACACCGGTGTAAGTGACCGGGACAACACCGTTGCCATCTGTCACGCTAAAGCGGATCGTTTTACCTTGCCCGCGCACGATTGAACCCTCTTCAACCAAACCGCCAATCCGAAACACTTCGGAGGGCGCGGGTGGTTCGGCCAATATCTGCGTTGGTGCGCGAAAAAAGTTGATCCCGTCGCGCATTGCATACCCGATCAGCGCCGTCGACAAGACAAGCGCGACGGTCGCGAGCGCTATGACTTGAATGCGTCTTTGCTTCTTTAGGTTTTTCATATCCGCCTCACGGAAACAACGGTGCCATCATCAGCCCCTCGGTCTCCTCAATATTTAACATCAGGTTCGCATTTTGCAACGCCTGACCGCTTGAGCCCTTGGTCAGGTTGTCCAGCGCCGCCACCACCAGCGCACGGTCCGGCTGCCTGTCCGCAACAACGCCGATATGGCAGAAATTTGAACCCCTTACGTGCCGCGTACTTGGCGTTTGACCGAGGGGCAATACATCGACAAACGGCTCGTTTGCGTAGGCTTGCGACAATGTGTCGTGGATCTGAGCCGCGTCACCTCGCAGATATCCGGTTCCAAGAATGCCCCGGTTGGCCGGGATGAGATGCGGTGTAAACTGGACCTGAACCGGCCGTCCCGCGATCTGTGAAAACTCCTGATCAAACTCACCGAGGTGCCGGTGCGTGCTGCCCGTTGCATAGGCGTGGTAGCCTTCGGACAGCTCTGCGTGCAGCAGGTTCTCTTTGAGGCTGCGCCCCGCCCCGGAAACCGCGCACTTCAAATCCAGAATGATATTGTCCAGATCAATGACACCTGCGGCAATCAAGGGGCGCAGCATATATTGACCCGTCGCCGCGTTGCACCCGGTGCCTGCAACCAGCCGCGCGGTTTTTATGTCATCGCGATAGAATTCCGTCAGCCCATAGACCGCCTCGGCTTGTTGCGTCAGTGCTGAATGTTTGTTGCCGTACCACTTTTCGTAGTCATCCGGATCGCGCAGCCGAAAATCCGCGCTGAGGTCGACGACTTTAAGGTCCGGGGGCAATGCCGCAATTACGCTTTGGCTGGTCTTGTGCGGCAAGGCGCAAAAACACAAATCGATGTTTGCAAAGTCAATCTGATCTATTTGCAAAAGCGTTGGCAGGTCCAGATGACGCAAGTGCGGAAACACCTGCGCGACTGATTGGCCCGCTTTCGAAAAAGCTCCCAATGCAGTAATTTTTAGCGAAGAATGCCCCGCAATCAAGCGGATCAGTTCGGCGCCTGTATAACCAGAGGCACCAAGAATAGCGATGGAGTAAGTCATGTTTATAGTCCGTCAATAAAGAGTGTCAGATCAGGCGGCTGAAAACTCGATACGTCGTCGCAAAAACTGCGTGGCCCGGTCGCTGACACGGCCCGGGTCCCCGGTCGTCAAAAACACAGGGCTGCCCGTCCCGTGCATCTTGGGGTGCCGTTCGAGGTAGTCGGCCAAACTATCCGCCACCAGATTGGCCTGGCTGAACACGCGCACGTTTTCGCCCAAGGCTTTCTGAAATATGTCCTGCATCAGAGGATAATGCGTGCAGCCCAGAATTGCCGCGTCAGGTGTCGGCATTTTCCTCTGCAATGCGTCCACATGGCTGCGCACCAGCGCCTCGGCGAGCATCATGTCACCGTCCTCAATCGCATCCACAACACCGCCGCAGGCCTGCGCCTCAACATCGACACCAATCGCACGGAACGCGAGCTCGCGCTGAAACGCCCGGCTGGCCACGGTTGCTGGCGTCGCGAACAGCGCAACATGTTTCACGCCGACCTCTCGTGGCGGCGAATTATCCCCCCACTGCCGTTCCGTCATGGCTTCAATCAAGGGCACAAAGACACCGAGAACACGCTTGTCGTCCGGCACCCATGACTCCTGCATCCTGCGCAATGCCGCCGCCGAGGCTGTATTGCAGGCGAGGATCACCAGATTGCAGCCCGTATCAAACAGACGCGCGACCGACCGACAGGTCAGATCGTAAATGTCATCCGCCGTGCGCACGCCATAGGGCGCATGCGCACTGTCAGCCAGATAGGCAAAGGACACATCCGGTAGCCGTGTCTGGACCGCATCAAGAACGGTTAGTCCACCGAGCCCACTATCAAAAATTCCAACCGACATCTGCGTTGCGCCTTTTTGGGCACCTCATCCAACGCGGTGCCGATCTTCAAATTCATACCCCAGATCAAAGCTCTTTGCTGGATCCGGTGACAGCTCATACGTCGCTTTTCGCAAGAAATCCATCATCGCTTTGCTGTCTTTTGCCAAAGGGGCCAGAATTTCCGGACCAATTGGCTTGCCGATTGACATGCGAACCGGGGTATCGACCCTCTTTCCGAACTCGTTGATCAGCAAGCCCATGCGCAGCGTCACATGCATATGACTGGCAATCTGAAACAACCGACTTGTGTGCCCGTCAAAGTAGATCGGCAGCACCGAGGCCCCGGATTTCGCGATCATTCTGGCCGTAAAGCCACGCCAGCCGGGGTCCATGGGCTTAGAAAACGGCTTGACCGCAGTGCTGACCGTACCCCCTGGAAAGACACCGATTGCGCCGCCCTGCGACAGATAGTGCAGGGATTGCTTGCGCGTGGCGATGTTGAGCATGCGGGCTTCTTTGGTGTCATCAAAGCTGATCGGCAGCACGATGCGGTTAATATCTTCGGCTTTTCGAAAAACGGAGTTTGCAAGGATTCGGAAATCACCGCGGGTCTGTTCAAGAATGTGCCCCATCATCAGACCATCCAGAATTCCGTAGGGATGATTGGCAATCACAACGAGCGGCCCCTCATGTGGGATCAGATCCAGATGCCCTTTCACCAGATCCAATGTCAGGCCATAACGCGCGGCCATCACACTAAAAAAATCTTTTCCAGCAGCCACTTCATTCTCATACCCGCGCGCGCGTTTGATGAGGCGCAAACGCCCCGTGGAGTTCTCCATCAAACGGATCACCGCACGGCCACCTTTGGTTTCAGCGCTATGCGCATAACTGATATCTCGGGTTATGTTGCGGCGCAGCGCACCCATCCTAGTCTCCAAACAATTCGGGGCCGAAATTAAACACTAGTATTCCCAAATTTTTATGACAATGGGTTAACGATTATTCTGCCGCATCAGCAACAGCAGGACCACCCGCCCGGATGACCGACAAAAGCTCTTCGCGCCGTTTCGCCGCCTTCGCTTCGTTGGTCGCTTTTACCGGCCCGAACCCTTTGATTTGAGCAGGCAATCCCGCCAATGAAACGACCGCATCACGTGTCGCTTGCGTAACCAGCGGGAGAACCTCCGCCATGTCGGCCTCATATTGTTTGATCAGCGCGCGCTCCATACGACGTTCAGCGGTGTATCCAAAAGGATCAAACGGAGTTCTGCGTAAGAACTTCAACTTGGCCAGCAACCGCAATGGGGTTTCGAGCCGGGGGCCAAATTCCCGCTTTTGTGGCCGCCCGTCTGGCCCGGTCTTTGACATCAGCGGTGGCGCGAGATTGAAACTGAGCTTGAAATCACCTTCAAACTCAACCTTTGCCTTTTCCCGGCTTGTGATCAAAAGCCGTGCGACTTCGTATTCATCCTTGTAAGCCAGCACCTTGTGATACCCAGTTAAAGCTGCGTCCTTGATCGCATTGTCATCAATCCTATCCAATAACTTGAGGTAGCGCCACGCAAGACGCCCGTTTTGATAGGCCTTGAGGTGGGCAGCCCGGAACGCGATTTTCTCCGCCTGTGTCTTGGGCAAAGCCACAACGTTGGATGTCGTCAGGGCACGCGCTTGTTCACCATGCAAAACGGCCCACCGTCCCACATCAAACGCACGCAGGTTTTTATCAACTGCGGCACCATTTAGTTCAATCGCCTGTCTCAACGCCGCCTCGCTCAGCGGGACATGCCCTTTTTGCCAAGCGGCCCCCAGCATCATCATGTTGGAAAAAATCGAATCTCCCAACACGACGCGCGCGAGCTCTGAGGCATCGAAAAGATCCAGTCGCGACTGCAGGCGTGCTTCAAGTGCGAGTGTCAACCGCTCGCTGGGCAGTCGAAACTCAGTGTCACGGGTAAAGTCACCAGTGATGATTTCATGGCTGTTCACAACAGCCCCTGTTTTTCCCGCCGAGGTCAGCCCGAGGGTCTTTGCCCCTGCAGATACTACCAGATCACCCCCGATCAGCGCATGCGCTTCACCCGCAGATACGCGGATGGCCTTGATATCGCTCGGCTTATTTGCAAGACGACAGTGGATGTGTACCGCACCGCCCTTTTGGGCAAGGCCTGCCATTTCCATGACACCGGCCCCTTTGCCGTCGATGAAGGCCGCCTGCGCCAGAATCGCACCGATGGTGACGACACCGGTGCCACCGACCCCGGTGATCACGATGTTCCATGTGCTTTCAATCTGCGGCAGGTCCGGTGGCGGCAGGTCTGGCAGATCGAACTGCGCTGTGGGCTCTTTGCGAATGCGCGCCCCTTCAAGGGTCACAAAGGAAGGGCAAAACCCTTTGATGCAGCTGAAATCCTTGTTGCAGGAAGACTGATCAATGGCACGCTTTCGCCCCAGCTCGGTGTCCTTCGGTACGATCGAGACGCAATTTGATTGGATTCCGCAATCGCCGCAGCCTTCGCAAACGTCGGTATTGATGAACAGGCGTTTGTCAGGGTCCGGAAACAGACCCCGTTTACGCCGGCGCCGTTTTTCCGCCGCGCAGGTCTGAATATAGACGATGACGGACACACCAGAGGTCTTTGCAAACCTTTCCTGAACAGTTTGCAAATCCGCGCGCTCATGCAGCTCGACGCCTTTAAAGGACTGCAAATCCACGTCTTCTTTATCATCATAGACAACGGCAAGCGTGTCGACACCCATCGCACGCACCTCCTGCACAATCCGGGAGGCGGTAAGACCACCGTCGTTGCCCTGCCCCCCCGTCATCGCGACAGCATCATTATAGAGTATCTTGTAGGTGATGTTCGTACCCGCACTGACGGCGGCACGGATCGCCTGAATGCCTGAGTGGTTATAGGTCCCATCCCCGATATTCTGAAAGACATGGGTGCGGGTGGAAAACGGCGCTTCGCCAATCCAATTGGCCCCCTCACCGCCCATATGCGTAAAGCCCAGCGTTTCACGGTCCATCCACTGCGCCATGAAATGACAGCCGATACCGGCGTAGGCGCGTGAGCCTTCAGGCACTTTGGTTGATGAATTATGGGGGCATCCGGAACAGAAATAGGGCAAACGCGCCGCGATTTCCTCAGCGTTATCCGCCCGCTGCGCATCTTCCAAGGTGGCAAGACCCGCCGCAATCCCATCGGTGTTGCGCCCCTCATCGAGCAGCAGACCACCCAGTTTCAGCGCAATCTCAATGGGATCAAGCGCCCATTTGGCCGCAAAGAATGGCGCACCATCGCGCGTCCCGCCGACCACCCGCCGCCCGGCACGGTTGTCAAACAACGCCTCCTTGATCTGCACCTCGATCAATTTGCGTTTTTCTTCAATAACGACAATCAGATCAAGCCCGTCTGCCCAAGCCTCAAACCCCTTGATGTCCAAAGGCCATGTTTGCCCGATCTTATAGGTGGTCACCCCAATTCTGTCGGCTTCGGCCGCATCAATGTTGAGCAGGCTCAACGCATGCTCAAGATCCAGCCAGTTCTTGCCAGCTGCAACGAAACCGATTTTGGCACCGGGCTTGCCCCACACCCGCTTGTCCATTTTATTCGCATGCGCGAAGGCTTCAGCGGCATAACGCTTGTAGTCGATCAGGCGGGCTTCCTGTTCGATCCGTTCGTCCACAAGGCGGATGTTCAGGCCGCCATCCGGCATGTCGAAAGCGGGTGTGACGAATTTATAGCGCTCCAGCCCCGTCTCAACGACACTTGTGACTTCGACGGTGTCTTTCATGGTTTTCACACCGACCCACAGGCCCGCAAACCGGCTGAGCGCAAATCCATAAAGCCCGTAGTCCAGTATTTCCTGCACACCCGCAGGGCTGACAATCGGCATATAGGCGTCAACAAGTGCCATTTCTGATTGGTGCAGCACGGTCGAGCTTTCGCCGGTATGATCATCCCCCATGGCCATCAGAACACCGCCGAATTTCGACGTCCCGGCCATATTCGCGTGGCGCATCACATCACCAGAGCGATCGACCCCTGGCCCCTTACCATACCAAAGCCCGAAAACGCCGTCGTACTTGCCCTCACCGCGCAGTTCAGCTTGCTGGCTGCCCCAAAGAGCGGTCGCGGCGAGGTCTTCGTTCAGGCCGGGCTGAAAGGTGATGTCATGGGCGGTGAGCGGTTGCGCCGCGCGCTGCATCTGCATATCGACAGCCCCCAATGGTGACCCTCGATACCCCGTCACAAGCCCCGCCGTGTTGAGACCCTCTGCCCGGTCCCGCGCCTTTTGCATCAACATCAACCGGACAAGCGCTTGGGTGCCATTTAGCAGAACCGGAGACTTCTCCAGATCATAGCGATCGTTGAGCGTTATTTTCTCGGAGCTCATCTGATACCTCCTCAGCGGGCGCGCAGGATCGCACCTTTTCTTCAATAATAGGTCACCTATGCTGACATGCCTAGGAAAATTTACGCGAATTCACGCTTTCCCGATCGCCGCCCCTGTCTTTCGTGCCGAGATAGCGCTACCACACTGACAGTGATCAAGAGAGTAGATATGGATTGGGACAAGCTTAGAATATTTCATGCCGTCGCAGATGCGGGATCGCTGACACATGCCGGTGACAAGTTGAATCTGTCTCAATCCGCGGTCAGCCGTCAGATCCGCGGGCTTGAGGAATCATTGAATGCGACCCTGTTCCACCGGCATGCGCGGGGCCTGATCCTCACCGAACAGGGCGAGTTGTTGTTTGACGCAACGGCCGCCATGACACGGCGCCTTGATACGGCGTCCGCGCGCATTCGCGACAGCGAAGAAGAGGTATTCGGTGAGTTACGCGTGACGACCACCACAGGCTTTGGTACATTATGGCTGGCGCCGCGCCTGCCCAAGCTTTATGAAAAATACCCCGATCTCAAAGTCGATCTGATGCTCGAAGAGCGCGTTTTGGACCTGCCAATGCGCGAGGCGGACGTGGCGATCCGCATGAAGGAACCCAGCCAGGCCGATCTGATCCGCAAGAAACTGATGATGATCCGTATGTGCCTTTACGCCACGCCGGATTATCTGGCTGACTACGCCGCACCACAGACGATCGAAGAGATCAAAGACCACCGCCTGATTTGCCAAAACATCGACAGTGATCAGGTCGGCGCAGGTCGAAGCCTCGTGCAGCATCTCATGACGCAGAACATCCGCTCGATGCTGACGGTGAACAACTATTATGGCGTTTTGCAGGGCGTTTTGCAGAATCTGGGGATCGGCGTCCTACCTGACTATGTGACCGAGGATTTCCCTGACCTCGTGCGGGTGCTGCCTGATCTGAGCTCTGCTGACGTGCCTGTGTTCCTCGCTTATCCGGAAGAGTTGCGCCAATCGCAGCGGGTTTCTGCCTTCAAGGACTTTGTGCAGGATGAAATCATCAGCTATCGTAAAAGACTACGCGCAAATTCCGGCGTCTGACCTGGCGAGACATGCGTCCGGCGCATAGCGGGCATGACGTCATTTGTACACAAACTGCCTTGAATGCGGGCAGCTTGCCTATTAATTCAGAGTTGTGAAGACGGCGCGGCTTGCGCGCACTCTTCACACCTCCCTGTTGGACTTGGCCGAGCCTCGCGCTCGGCCTTTTTTTTGCGCGTTTGTCCACACACTGAACATCGCCTTGGCAGGATCGCCTCTTTCCCCCGCGCGCGCAGGCCTGTAAGAGGACGCCAAGTTTTGCCAGCCGGGGGACAATAAGGCCTATGCAAGAGCCTGCCATCACATCAGACCTGATTGCCAGCCACGGGCTCAGCCCTGACGAATATGATCGCATCCTCGATATCGTAGGACGCACGCCGACCTTCACGGAACTCGGCATTTTTTCGGCCATGTGGAATGAGCATTGTTCGTATAAGTCATCGAAAAAATGGCTGCGCACGCTGCCCACAACCGGCCCTCAGGTCATTTGCGGGCCGGGCGAAAACGCAGGGATCGTCGATATTGGCGACGGTCAGGCCGTGGTCTTCAAGATGGAAAGCCATAATCACCCCAGCTATATTGAGCCCTATCAAGGTGCGGCCACCGGTGTTGGCGGCATCCTGCGCGATGTCTTTACCATGGGCGCGCGCCCGATCGCAGCGATGAACTCGCTCAGTTTCGGCGAAATCAGCCACCCCAAGACACGACAGCTGGTCAACGGTGTGGTTGCGGGCGTGGGCGGATATGGCAATTGCTTTGGCGTTCCGACCGTCGGGGGCGAGGTGCGATTTGATCCGGCCTATAACGGCAACTGCCTTGTGAATGCCTTTGCCGCCGGTTTGGCAGACACGGACAAGATTTTCTATTCCGCCGCCTCGGGCGTCGGCATGCCGGTGGTCTATCTGGGTGCCAAGACGGGTCGGGACGGTGTTGGTGGGGCAACCATGGCCTCCGCCGAATTCGACGATACCATCGAGGAAAAGCGGCCCACGGTGCAGGTCGGTGACCCCTTCACGGAAAAGCGCCTGATGGAAGCCACGCTGGAATTGATGCAGACCGGGGCGGTGATCTCTATTCAGGATATGGGCGCCGCAGGGCTGACCTGTTCCGCGGTCGAAATGGGCGACAAGGGCAATCTGGGCGTACGGCTCGATCTGGAAAAAGTACCGGTGCGCGAAAAGGCGATGACCGCCTATGAAATGATGCTGTCGGAAAGTCAGGAACGCATGCTGATGGTGCTGCGCCCCGAGTTGGAACAGGAAGCCAAAGCCGTCTTCGACAAATGGGATCTTGATTTCGCCATCGTCGGTGAAACTATTGCCGAGGATCGGTTTCTCATCGTCCACAATGGTGAGGTCAAAGCGGACCTGCCGCTCAAGACTCTGGCGGGCACCGCCCCCGAATATGACCGGCCTTGGGTTGCGACACCAGCCGCTGACCCGCTCGGTGATGTGCCGGATGTGGACCCGATTGACGGTCTGCGCGCCTTGATCAGCAGCCCCAATTACGCGGCAAAGGACTGGGTGTTTACCCAATATGACACGATGGTCATGGCTGATACAGTGCGCATTCCCGGCATTGGCGCGGGCATTGTGCGCGTGCATGGCACCGACAAGGCGCTCGCTTTTACATCGGATGTGACGCCGCGCTATGTCAAAGCCAACCCGGTCGAGGGCGGCAAACAGGCTGTGGCCGAAGCCTATCGCAACCTTTCGGCAGTTGGCGCCACGCCCCTTGCGACGACCGACAATATGAATTTCGGCAACCCCGAAAAGCCCGAGATCATGGGCCAGTTCGTCGGCGCGATCAAAGGCATCTCGGCGGCGGTCGAAGCACTGGATATGCCCATCGTGTCGGGCAATGTGTCATTATATAATGAAACCGATGGCACCGCGATCTTGCCCACACCGACCATCGGGGCCGTTGGTCTGATCGCGCACCTCGATGACGTAATCGGTTGCGACGTGCGCGACGGACATGTGGCGCTGGTGCTGGGCGAGACGCACGGCCACCTTGGTCAATCCGCGATCCTGTCCGAAGTCTATAACCGCGCCGAGGGCGACGCCCCGCCGGTGGACCTTGATCAGGAAAAGGCACATGGCGATTTCATCCGGGCAAACCGCGCCTACATTAAGGCCTGCACGGATTTATCCGACGGCGGGTTGGCTTTGGCGGCCTTTGAATTGGCCGAAGGCGCGGGCGTTGGTGTCTGTCTTGACGCTGCTGATACCGCCACACTTTTCGGCGAAGATCAGGGCAGATACCTGATTGCCTGCAATTTCGATCAGGCCGAAGCATTGATGATCGCGGCAAATCAGGCGGGTCTGACCCTGACATCGGTCGGGAAATTCACCGGCCATGCGGTGCGGTTTGGCGCGTCCAGCGCTGCCTTGTCCGAACTATCCGACGTCTATCGCCGGAGTTTTGGCGCGGCACTGGCCTAAAGCGTCATGCGAGAAACTTTAATCACATAAAGCTGCCTGAAATCAAAGATTTCAACGCGTTACATGATGCTAAAAAGTTGCATGTATTTCGTCAGACGCTCTAGACCCCAATTAGGCGCATCAACCTGTCTTTCTCGCCCATGTCATCGGGGCGGGAAATCGCGGCGGCAAGGTCTTCGAGCGAGGCAATCGAGTGACCTGCGCGAAAGCTGTCCACATGGGGCAGCATCGCGGCAATCCCTTGGGCCTTTGGTGCGAACCCTTCCCAGCGCAGCAGCGGGTTGAGCCAGATCAGGCGACGCGATGACAGATGCAGCCGCTCCATCTGTTTTGCCAGCCGATCCGGGCTATCGCGATCCAGACCATCGGTAATCACCAGCACGACCGCGCCCTGCCCCATCACCCGGCGCGACCAGTCGCGGTTAAAGGCCTCAAGGCACCTGCCGATACGCGTGCCGCCTTCCCAATCCTGCGCCTCGGCCCCGGCGGCGGCCAGCGCGGCATCCACATCACGCTGGCGCAGGTGGCGGGTAATATTGGTGAGCCGCGTGCCAAAGGTAAATGCATGCACCTTGGCCCATCCGGCCCCTTTTTCATTCGCAACAGCATGCAGGAAATGCAGCACCATGCGGCTGTATTGGCTCATGGACCCTGAAATATCACAGAGCACCACAAGGTTCGGCCAGCGCGGGCGTGGCCGTTTCAGAGCGATCTTGTGCAGATCACCGCCCTGCCGCATCGACTGGCGCAGCGTACGCGCAGCATCGACCTTTTGGCCCGTCAGGCTCGCCTGCGCACGTCGCGATTTGATCGGTTTGACCGGCAGGCTGAGACGCGCGATCATACGTTTGGCCTCGGCGACTTCGGCAACGCTCATCTGCTCGAAATCAAGCGTGCGCAGCCGTTCCTCGGACGACATGGTGAGGCTTGCGTCAATCTCGATCTCGGTTTCCTCGCCCTCTTCCCCTTGCGACAAATCCGGTGCTTCGGCCCCGTCAAGCAAGGCCTCTGCCGCGCGTTTTTCGGCCGATCTGGCTTTACGGTCCTCCTGCACCCCCCGCACCGCCGGGATCATGTAGGACATCATATGCTCAAGATATCGCGGGTCGCGCCAATAGAGCCGGAAAATCTGCGCGAAAACTGCGCGATGTTCAGGCCGGTTCACGAAACAGGCATGCAGCGTCCAGTAGAAATCGCGCTTCTCGGTAAACCCCGCCGCTTCTACGGCACGGACCGCATCAATCACCCGCCCCGGCCCAATCGGCACCCCGGCACGCCGCAAGGCCCGCGCGAAATGGGTGATGTTGCCTGCGAGTTTCGGTTCGTCAGGCAACTCCAACGGCGCGTATTCAGGCATCTTGCACGCCTATTTTATGGTGCCCGGTGCAATCGGTTTGTACCCGCATCACACCGGCTCCAGCGTCGCCTTGACCTCATCCAGAATGCGTTTGGCTTCAGATCCATGCAGTTTCTGGATGTCATCCTGATATTTGAGGATCGCGCCCAGCGTATCGGCAATCACATCGGGGCTGAGGTTGATGACATCCAGCGCCAACAAGCATTTCGCCCAGTCGATTGTTTCGGCCACACCGGGTTTCTTGAACAAATCCTCCGTGCGCAGCGCCTGCACGAAGGCTACAACTTCACGGCTGAGCGCTGCGGCGGCTTCGGGGGCGCGGGCGCTCAGGATTTCCATCTCGCGCTCGAAATCCGGATAATCCACCCAATGATAGAGACACCGCCGTTTCAAGGCGTCGTGCACCTCCCGCGTGCGGTTGGAGGTCAGGATCACGATGGGCGGTTCCGGCGCCTTGATCGTCCCAAGCTCCGGGATCGTCACCTGAAAATCGCTGAGTGCTTCGAGCAGAAAGGCCTCAAACGGCTCATCGGTACGGTCCAATTCGTCAATCAAGAGCACCGGCGCGCCGTTTTCATCCGGGCGCATCGCCTGCAGCAGCGGTCGCTCAATCAGATACTCGTCGCTGAAAAGCTCCGCCTGAAGTGCGCCGCGCGATGCAGCACCCGTCGCCTCGGCAGTACGGATTGCAACCATCTGTGCCGGGAAGTTCCATTCATACACAGCGCTGGACGCATCCAGCCCCTCATAACACTGCAGGCGGATCAGGCGGCGGTTCAGCCCGGCAGCAAGCGCTTTGGCGATCTCTGTCTTGCCGACCCCCGCTTCGCCTTCCAGAAACAGAGGACGCCCCAGTTTGAGCGCCAGAAATACGACCGTGCCAAGGGCGCGATCACAGACATAACCCTGATCTGCCAGCATTTCCTGAATGGCGTCGATGGTTTTGGGCGTGATCATGCTGGCTCCTGCTGTTGCTGACAGTACACTGCACCCTTCACGCGGAGCGTCAAGCAATCACGCCGGTCTATATCGGGTTTCCGGCGATCTTTTCTGCCTCCTTACCGGCAAGACAGGTTCCAGGTATTCGCCTGCGCCGCCTGGGCGATGCCTTGAAACGCCCCGAAATCAACCACGCCAAGACGAAAGAAAACGCCAGCCTCTGGTGCCTCGCGCGTGCCTATGCTAGCGCAGAAACATGACAAAAACGCTGACAATCCGCCGCCCCGACGACTGGCATCTGCACCTGCGCGATGGCGCGATGCTGCGCGCCGTCCTGCCCGAAACCACCGCGCATTTCGCCCGCGCCATCATCATGCCGAACCTCTTTCCGCCTGTGGTCACCTTTGCGCAGGCGCAAGACTATCATGCGCGCATTCTTGCAGCGCTCCCTGAGGGTGCCGAATTCACGCCGCTGATGGCGCTCTATCTGACGGAAGACACCGATCCTGATGATGTGGCTGCTGCGCACGCCAGCGGGTTGGTCCATGCGGTCAAACTCTACCCTGCGGGGGCCACGACAAATTCAGCCAGCGGTGTGGCGAATTTTGACACGATCCGCGCCGTGCTCGAGCGTATGGCAGAGATCGGACTGCCGCTTTGTGTTCATGGCGAAGTCACCGATGATGACATCGACATATTCGACCGCGAGGCTGTGTTCATCGACCGTGTTCTGGACCCGATCCGGCAGGCGACACCGGGGCTGCGCGTGGTGATGGAACATATCACGACGCGCAATGCGGTGGATTATGCCACGGCGCAGGACGACACGCTCGGCGCGACGATCACGACCCATCATCTGGTGATCAACCGCAACCATATCCTCGCCGGAGGAATCAAACCGCATTACTATTGCCTGCCCGTGGCCAAACGCGAAGAACACAGGCTGGCTTTGCGCGCCGCGGCCACGTCAGGTGACGCGCGGTTTTTCCTCGGTACGGATTCTGCCCCGCATACGGACGCCAACAAGCTGCTGCCCTGCGGCTGCGCCGGGTGCTTCACCGCGACCAACACCATGTCCATCCTCGCGCATGTTTTCGAAGAAGAACAAGCGCTGGAGCGTCTGGAAGGATTTGCGTCCCTGAACGGGCCTGCGTTCTACCGTCTGCCCGTCAACGAAACACGCCTGACCCTGACAAAAACGCCCGCCACATTCCCCAGCCATATCGAAACAGAGGATGGACCAGTGACCGTATTTGACCCCGGATTTGTTCCGAATTGGACGGTGGTGTAATCGTCTCTGCGAAAGCGCCCTGCTCAGCCATCCAAACACGAAAGACAGCGATATGATCCCCTCCGCCTACCCCGATGCGAAAGAAATGGCACGCCTCACGGCCCGCATGCTGCTTGAAATCCACGCGGTACATTTCAACGCGAAAGACCCCTTTACGCTCTCTTCCGGTCTGCCCAGCCCGACGTATATTGATTGTCGCAAACTGATCAGCTTTCCGCGCATCCGCGCCACCTTGATGGATTTCCTGACCGTCACCGTCATGCGCGACGTGGGTTTTGAGGCCTTTGACAACATCGCCGGCGGGGAAACTGCCGGCATTCCCTTTGCAGCACTGGTGGCCGAACGCATGGCCCTGCCCATGACATATGTGCGCAAAAAACCCAAAGGCTATGGCCGCAATGCGCGTATCGAAGGGGCGATGAGCGAAGGCGAACGTGTGCTGCTGGTTGAGGATCTGACCACCGATGGCGGCTCCAAGCTGTCGTTCGTGGACGCGATCCGCGAGACGGGTGCGACCTGCGGGCATACGGCGGTGATTTTCTATTATGATATCTTTCCCGAAACGACGAAAACACTGGGCGATCACGGCGTCGCATTGCATTCACTTTGCACCTGGTGGGACGTGCTCGCCGAAGCAAAGGCACAGGGCGTTTTCGATGACGCAACGCTCAGTGAAGTGGAAAAATTCCTGAGTGATCCTCGTAAGTGGCAAGAAGCAAACAAGAAATAAAATCTTCTCCACATTCAGGTTCACTTCCTGCTCAGGGAATCAAAACCTGCATCAAGATGTTGCGCCAAGATTACATCCTGATACTATATCAGCGGACATAAAGGGTCGTGCACAGGGTCCAGCCCTTGTTATCCCCAGATTTGTCCCGATAGGCGGCAGGGGAATTTTCAACTACATCTGTCACATAAGCGTTACAAAAAACAGCAGCAGCAAATGCCGCGCAGGCAAGGACAGTCATGAACGAGATATCGACCTTCAATCCGACCGG
Organism: Roseobacter sp. OBYS 0001; assembly: GCF_019654895.1. Lineage (NCBI taxonomy): Bacteria > Pseudomonadati > Pseudomonadota > Alphaproteobacteria > Rhodobacterales > Roseobacteraceae > Roseobacter > Roseobacter sp. OBYS 0001. The sequence continues at coordinate 147,603 of NZ_BPES01000004.1, read as the reverse complement.
CGTTGATGTGCAATCGCCAGAAACGATGCCGCATTCCATCGAAGCAGAACAACAGCTGTTGGGTGCCGTTCTGACCAACAACGACATTTATGACCGTGTGGCGTCAATCATTGGTCCCAAGCATTTTTACGACCCGGTCCATGCTCGGATTTACGAGATTGCCGCCGCGCGGATTGCCAAGAACAGCCTTGCCTCCCCGGTCACGCTCAAAGCCTTCATGGAAGACGATGAAGGCCTCAAGGAGCTTGGCGGCCCCGCCTATCTGGCGCGACTGGCAGGGGCCGCAATTTCTGCATTTGCGGTCAAGGACTATGCGCAGATGATCTATGATCTGGCCGTGCGGCGCGACCTGATCCAGCTTGGGCGCACGATTTCCGACAAGGCCGCGCATGTGGACGTGGCCTCTGAACCGCGTGAGCAGATTGTCGAAGCGGAACAGGCGCTGTACGCGCTTGCTGAACAAGGACAGTCCGAAAGCGGTTTTCAAAGCTTTCTCAAGGCAGTAACAGATGCAGTTAATGTAGCCAACGCCGCCTATCAACGCGAAGGTGGCATGTCCGGCGTCTCGACCGGCCTGATCGATATGGACAAGAAACTCGGTGGATTGCATCGGTCGGATTTGCTTATCCTCGCAGGCCGCCCGTCAATGGGGAAAACCTCTCTGGCCACAAATATCGCGTTCAACATTGCCAAGGCCTACAAACGCGGCGCGCTCCCTGATGGCAGTGAAGGTGCCGTCGATGGTGGCGTTGTCGGGTTTTACTCCCTTGAGATGAGCGCTGAGCAACTCGCCGCACGGATATTGTCAGAAGCCTCCGAAGTGCCCTCGGAACAGATCAGACGCGGCGACATGACAGAAACCGAATTCAGACGCTTTGTGGATGCGGCGAAATCGCTTGAGGCCTGCCCTCTTTACATTGATGACACGCCCGCACTGCCCATCGCGCAGCTTGCCGCCCGCGCCCGGCGGCTCAAGCGGACCCATGGGCTTGATGTCTTGATGGTGGATTATCTGCAGCTGGTGCGCGGAACGGGGAAATCTGAAAACCGCGTCAATGAAATCTCAGAAATCACCATGGGCCTCAAGGCCATCGCCAAAGAGCTGGATATCCCGGTCGTTGCGCTGTCGCAGCTGTCGCGTCAGGTTGAAAACCGCGAAGACAAACGCCCCCAGCTCAGCGATTTGCGAGAATCAGGGTCCATCGAACAGGATGCGGATGTTGTGATGTTCGTGTTCCGCGAAGAGTATTACAAAGAACGCGAAAAACCCGGCGATCATGACCTTGAGGCCATGGCAAAATGGCAAGAAGAGATGGAACGTCTGCATGGCCGCGCCGAAGTGGTCATCGGCAAGCAGCGACATGGACCCATCGGAACAGTTGAGCTTAGCTTTGAGGGGCGTTTCACGCGCTTTGGCAATCTGGTTCAGCCATGGCAACAAGGCAGCGACCGCGAGTTTTAGGCGCGGTTCCCCATCTGCGGGCGGACACGATGGCCGTATCTGCGCGCTATCCCGCCCACGCAGCAGGTCAATTCTGCCTGTCGCATTTGTCCGACGCTGTGCCCGAACAGCACATCCGGCCCTGTTAGCCAGCCCCGAGCGCGATGGACGCAGAGCCATCAGAAGCCATGCATTCGTTTAAAATTGAGTGGACAGGCGTATCGATCTTCCGTGAGATAGGGCATGCGAATCCTCACTCTGGTGCTTTTTCTGTGGCCCGTGATCCTGCCTGCACAAGACATCGAAGTTGATGTCGAGCTTTTCCTCGCCGTTGATGTATCAAGGTCAATGAACCGGGACGAGCTGGAACTGCAACGGCAAGGCTACTCCCAAGCACTGATGGACGCGGATGTGCTCGCCGCGATAAAGGACGGGCCACTGGGTCGTATTGCGGTCACCTATGTTGAGTGGGCAGGCGATCAGGCGCAGCGGATCGTGGTGCCGTGGCAAATATTGGCCACAACGCAGGATGCACAGAATATCGCAGAGACAATAGCGGCCAGGAAATCCCCGGCCATGCGCCGGACATCCATATCCGGTGCGCTTGCCTATGCCATGGAAAGTTTTGAGCACAATGGCTTTACCGGATTGCGGCGTGTCATTGACGTGTCGGGCGATGGCCCGAACAATCAGGGCCCACCGGTGACCCAATTGCGCGATGCAGCGGTGGCGCGGGGGTTTGTGATCAATGGGTTGCCGCTGATGACCGTCGATTTACTGTCTGAATTCTGGGGCATTCCCGATCTTGATATCTACTATGAAAACTGCGTGATCGGCGGGCCGGGCGCTTTTGTCGTTCCTGTACTCAGCTGGAATGAGTTTCCCGCCGCCATCAAGCGAAAACTGATCCTCGAAGTCTCCGCTTTGCCACCCTATGTCAGACAGGCGCAGTTTGCTGTGCCTTCCCCTTACGACTGTCTTGTCGGCGAAAAGATGCGCGAGGCCAATCGGACCTACTTCGAAATCCCCTGAACGCATGAAAAGAACAGCTTTTATGTGATCAACCGGCAATTTCCGGCAAAGGGTGCGCTGCATATTTGCCCAAAGACTTGACCTTGCGCGCATTCGTGTCATGAACGCGCCATGAGCACTGCAGTCCTGACAATTGACCTTTCTGCCTTGGCGGCGAACTGGCGAAATCTGAACGCGCGATCAGACAGCGAAACAGCGGCTGTCGTCAAAGCCAATGCCTATGGTTTGGGTCTGCGCACTGCCGCATCCGTACTCGCACGGGCCGGTGCCCGCCATTTCTTTGTCGCCGTCGCCGAAGAAGGGGCCGCCCTGCGCGAAGTCCTTGGCACGGGGCCGCAAATCAGCGTTTTTTCCGGCCATATGGAGGGGGACACCCCTCTGATCCGAGACGCAGGTCTCACGCCGATGATCAATTCCATCGACCAGTTGATCAGACATGTTGAGGCCCTGCCCGACCATGACTTTGGCATCCAGCTTGATACCGGCATGAATCGGCTCGGCATGGAAGACGCTGAATGGCGCAGCGTGCGCGAAGTTGCCACGCAGCGCCCTCCCAGCCTCGTGATGTCGCATCTGGCTTGCGCGGATGAGCCGTCGCACCAAATGAACCGCCAGCAGCTGGACTGCTTTATCGAGATGACGCACGACATCTCTGCTCCCCGCTCCCTTGCGGCTACGGGGGGGCTGTTGATGGGCAGCGATTACCATTTCGATCTGACCCGACCGGGCATTGGCCTGTATGGCGGGTTGCCTTTTGTCGATGCGCTGCCCGTTGTGCAGTTGGACGTGCCGGTTATTCAGGTGCGCGACGTGCACCCCGGAGAGACGGTTGGCTATGCAAACACATGGACGGCGGCGGAACCTGCGCGGATTGCCACGATCTCGGCTGGCTATGCCGATGGCCTGATCCGCGCGATGGGGGCCAAGGCGCACCTGCATGCAGGTGATGTCGCCGTACCCGTGGTGGGCCGCGTTTCCATGGATCTGATCGGTGTCGATGTCACGGCACTCAGCGCAGACCCGGAAAGCCTGCAACTGATTGGCCGTCACCAGTCGGTCGACACGGTTGCGGACTTTGCAGATACCATTGGATATGAAATACTGACGTCTCTCGGCGAAAGATACAAAAGGGTCTACACGCAGTGATGTTTTTCGCCGTCATAGGCCGCGTGATTATGGGCGCACTGGCAGCCATTGGCCGGATCGCTATCTTTGGCGGCCAATGCATCAGCCATCTGGTGCGACCGCCTTTTTATGGCCGCGAATTCGTGACGCAACTGGTGAATATCGGTTGGCTGTCCCTGCCCGTTGTCGGGCTGACGGCTCTTTTTACCGGGGGCGCGCTTGCCCTGCAGATCTACGCAGGCGGGTCCCGGTTTAACGCCGAATCCGTCGTGCCCCAAATTGTTGCGGTCGGTATGGTGCGCGAATTGGGCCCGGTTCTTGTCGGTCTGATGATTGCCGCGCGGGTTACGTCATCCATCGCTGCCGAGATTGCGACCATGAAGGTGACGGAACAGATTGACGCGCTCGTAACGCTATCCACGCACCCGATGAAATATCTCACCGTGCCGCGCGTTCTTGCGGCGGTGCTGGTGGTGCCGCTGCTGGTGGCTATCGGGGATATCATCGGCATTTTCGGCGGCTATGCTGTCGCAACCGGAACCCTTGGGTTCAATGCGGCGACCTATATCAACAACACCGTGAACTTTCTGGAACCGCTGGATGTGATCTCGTCCCTGACCAAAGGGGCCGTGTTTGGCTTTTGCGCTGCTCTCATGGGGTGTTATCACGGCATGAATTCAGGCCGCGGTGCCATGGGTGTTGGTCGTGCCACAAAAGGGGCCGTCGAGGGGGCGGCCATTCTCATTCTGGCCGCAAACTTCGTTCTGACGGGGGTATTCTTCACGCTATGATCCGCATGGAAGGCGTTCATAAATCCTTTGGTTCAAACCACGTTCTGCGCGGGATAGACCTGCAGATCGACAAAGGGTCGTCAATGGTCATCATCGGCGGTTCCGGGACCGGCAAGTCAATTGCGCTGAAATGCATATTGGGGCTTGTCACACCGGACACCGGCACGATCATAGTCGATGGCAAGGATGCGGCAACCGGCGACCGGGATGCCTTTCTCGCCCGCTTTGGCATGCTTTTTCAGGGCTCCGCCCTGTTTGACAGTCTTCCGGTCTGGCAGAATGTGGCCTTTCGGTTGCTGCGCGGCTCACTGAAGCGGCCCAAAGACGAAGCGCGCGCCATCGCGATTGAAAAGCTGCGGCGCGTGGGGCTGAAGCCCGATGTGGCAGACCGCTTACCGGCAGAGTTGTCAGGCGGCATGCAGAAACGTGTGGGCCTCGCCCGCGCAATCGCCGCTGAGCCGGAGATTATCTTTTTCGATGAACCCACGACCGGCCTTGATCCCATCATGTCCGGTGTCATCAACGATCTCATTCGCGAAATCGTCGTGGAAATGGGGGCAACGGCAATGACCATTACACATGACATGACAAGTGTGCGCGCGATTGCTGACAATATTGCCATGCTGCATGAGGGTGTCATTCAGTGGACTGGCCCGGTAGCGCAGATGGACGACTCCGGTGATCCCTATCTCACACAGTTCATCAATGGCAGCGCCGAAGGGCCGATTGAATCCGTCCGATAGACATAAGCGGGGATGCATTTTGGCACGCGTATACACAGCGGCAAATCCGATATTTTTTCCGCGCGGGCCTTGATCGAAGCATTAACCATTTAGCGTCATTGTAATTGCGACGCACATGCCTTTGTGGCATTTCGATTCAAGAGAATTTTAGACGTTTTAACAAGTTTCGGTTTAACCAGTGGATAAATTGGGTATGAAAAAGTTCGTCCTCGCGGCAGCGATTGTCGTTGCAACGGCAGCAGCAGGTCATGCAGTCACAATCATCGATTCCAGCACGCAGGGCCTCTATAACGCGGGTATTGGAAATGTCCTGAACGGCACCTCCAACGCATTCCCTGGCGTGGGCGATGGCGACCCTACACAATCATTTGGTCCCGGCGATGCACCTGATCTGACGGCCGCGGCTTCTGCCTTGGGTGACTGGTTGACAACGCCATCCACACCCGGCGGTGCATGGTCCACAAACGAGCAGGCAATTCCGCGCAACTGGACAGTCAACGATGAAACAGCGGTCATTTATGCCTTTGACGCTGGTGCAAACGGGCTTGCAAACCTCAACCTCAGCATCGGGGTCGACAACGGTATTTTCGTCTGGCTCAACGGTGTGTTCCAAGGTGGTGCAATGGCACCGGGTGGCGCGCGTTTGGGAGAATTCACGCTTGATCTCGGCACGGTTCAGGCCGGCACGAACTTCCTGCAGTTGCTGCGTGAGGATCACGGTGGTGGCACGGGATATTTGATCGAGGTGACAGGTGATGAGATTTCCGCAGTTCCGCTGCCCGCCGGTTTGCCACTGCTCCTTGCGGGTGTGGGCATCTTTGGCTGGATGAAGCGCCGCGCGGCCTGAACCACACGACACCACGCACCTCAAGGTGCACAGAACGCCAAGGCAGGCCTCAGAAAATTCTGAGGCCTGCTTTGCTGCGCGGCTTGGTGGAACCTGCACGAACCGGCCGCTTAAAATCTCTTTGACGGCAATCCTCGTCTGCGCCACAAGAGGCCATGGCTAAATCCCCCTCCTTCTCCTGCTCCGCCTGCGCAAGTGTCACAACCAAATGGGCCGGACGCTGCGAAACCTGTGGCGAGTGGAATACGATCTCCGAGGACGCAGGCATCTCGAAAGGTCCCGCGAAATCGCTCGGGGGGAAACGTGGCTCATCCGTTAAGCTCACCAATCTTTCCACCGAAGAAGCCCCTCCGCCCCGCACCACCTGCGGCATCAAAGAGCTGGACCGCGTTTTGGGCGGCGGATTGGTTGCGGCCTCTGCCATACTTGTCGGTGGCGATCCGGGTATCGGCAAATCCACGCTGCTGCTGCAGGCCGCAGCCCAATTTGCACGCAGTGGTTTGAAAACCATATATGTCTCGGGCGAAGAGGCCTCGGCGCAGGTACGCATGCGCGCACAGCGTTTGGGATTGACCGACGCGCCCGTCCAACTGGCGGCCGAGACGAACCTGCGCGACATCCTCACGACACTGGAAGCAGAAAAGCCCCAGCTTGCCATTATCGATTCCATCCAGACCATGTGGGCCGACAATGTCGAAAGCGCGCCCGGCTCCGTCAGCCAGGTGCGGGCCGCCGCCTATGAGCTGACGAGTTTTGCCAAACGCAAAGGCATCAGCGTGATCCTTGTGGGACATGTAACCAAAGACGGCCAGATCGCAGGGCCGCGCGTGGTCGAACACATGGTCGATACGGTGCTTTATTTTGAAGGCGAACGCGGGCATCAGTTCCGCATTCTGCGCGCGGTTAAAAACCGATTTGGTCCCGCCGATGAAATCGGTGTTTTCGAGATGACGGGCGGCGGGCTGGACGAAGTCGCCAACCCCTCCGCGCTGTTTCTGAGCGAACGGGGGGCCCCCTCACCCGGGTCTGTCGTATTTGCCGGGGTTGAGGGCACGCGTCCTGTCCTCGTTGAATTTCAGGCACTGGTGTCTCCGTCCCCCCATTCGCAGGCGCGGCGCACGGTTGTCGGTTGGGATGGTGGGCGGCTTGCAATGATCCTTGCCGTGCTGGAGGCGCGATGTGGCATCCCCTTCGCAGGTCTGGATGTGTATCTGAATGTCGCGGGCGGCATGAAAGTGTCAGAACCGGCGGCGGACCTTGCGGTTGCGGCGGCCTTGCTCAGCGCACGCGAAGACGCCGCGCTCCCCGCAGATACCGTCGTTTTTGGTGAAATCAGCCTGTCAGGTGCCCTGCGACCGGCCACCCAGACCGAAAACAGGTTGAAAGAGGCGCAAAAACTTGGTTTTACCAGCGCCATTGCTGCCAAGGGCGGTAAAGCGGTCGGGGTCAGTGGTATTTCGTTAAATACGATGCCGGACCTGACAGGCTTTGTAGGCGAGATTTTTGGCGCAGGCTAAGCGTCACGTAAAGAGGCAGTTGAGGCTATGGAAAACTTCACAATGATTGACGGGGTCGTGGCCCTTGTGATCGTCATCTCGGCGCTGCTCGCCTATAGTCGCGGCGTCGTGCGCGAGATCATGGCGATTGTCGGCTGGGTTGCGGCGGCCATCCTTGGCTTCATGTTTGCCCCACAGGTCGAACCCATGGTGCGCGAAGTGCCGGTAGTTGGCGAATTTCTGGCCGATAGTTGCGAATTGTCGATCATCGGGGCGTTTGCTGCTGTCTTTGCCGTCTCGCTGATCATTGTGTCTCTCTTTACCCCACTGTTTTCTTCAGTCATCCAGCGCTCCGCACTCAGCGGCGTGGATCAGGGCCTCGGTTTTCTGTTTGGGGTTGCGCGTGGCGTATTGCTCGTTGCCGTCGGGTTCTTCGTCTATAACACCGTCGTCACAGGCGAAAGCTACACCATCGTCGACAACAGCCGCTCTGCCGCGGTTTTCTCTCAACTGACCGACGAAATCGAAGGCGCCGAGCCCGAGCAGGCGTTGGGATGGATCACCGGGCAATACGAAGCACTGGTCAGCAATTGCGGACAGTAACACCTGCTATAGATGCATGGTTTTCCCGCAGTGCGAGAAAAAATGTCACGCCACAGGTGCTCACTTCAGCAAAGACCGCGACAATCGGCGCCAAGACCGTCATAGGTTCGTGACATAAGCATGCGCAGCGCCTAAACAGTGCTCAACCGCAAATCGGATTCGGAGCTGCCCCGTTGTCCAAAATTATGCCACCCGCTCATCCGTTTGATACCAGCTATCTGCGCGACAGCGATGACGACGACAAACTGAAAGAAGAATGCGGGATTTTTGGCGTCATTGGTGTCGTCGATGCCTCCAATTTCGTGGCCCTCGGTTTGCACGCCTTGCAACATCGCGGACAAGAGGCGGGCGGCATCGTCAGCCACGACAAGGTACAAGGGTTCCAATCAGCACGCCGATTTGGATATGTGCGGGACAACTTCACCAGCAAATCAGTGATGGAAACACTGCCGGGACCAATTGCGATCGGGCATGTGCGTTATTCAACCGCCGGATCAAAAGGCCAGACAGCCATTCGTGACGTCCAGCCGTTTTTTGGTGAATTTGCCATGGGCGGTGCTGCCATCGCCCATAATGGGAACATCACCAACGCGAACGCCCTGCGTCGCGAGTTGATCGAACGCGGTTCAATTTTTCAAAGCTCTTCCGACAGCGAATGCATCATCCACCTGATGGCGCGGTCTTTGCAACGCAACATTCCAGAGCGCATGGAAGACGCCTTGCGCCGGGTTGAAGGGGCATTCTCAGTTGTCGCGATGACGCGCACTAAATTGATCGGCGTGCGTGATCCGCTTGGGGTGCGACCACTTGTTCTGGGCAAAATCGGGGATGGCTGGGCGCTTTCTTCGGAAACCTGTGCGTTGGATATCATCGGGGCCGAGTTTATTCGGGAAATTGAACCCGGTGAAATGGTCGTCATTACGGAAAAGGGTGTCGACAGCCAGTTTCCGTTTCGCCCGCAAAAACCACGTTTCTGCATTTTCGAACATGTCTATTTCTCGCGTCCCGACAGCATTCTTGGCGGCCGGTCTGTCTATGAAACCCGCGAGGCGATTGGGCGTGAATTGGCCAAGGAAAGCCCGGTTGAGGCTGATCTTGTCTGTCCGGTTCCCGATTCAGGCACCCCTGCGGCGATTGGCTATTCGCTGGAGTCGGGTATCCCCTATGCGATGGGGATCATCCGCAATCAATATATGGGACGCACGTTTATTGAGCCAACCGAGCAGATCCGCAACATGGGCGTGCGCCTGAAACTGAACGTGAACCGGGCACTGATCCGCGGCAAACGTGTCATTCTGGTGGACGATTCCGTGGTGCGCGGGACTACGAGCCGCAAGATCAAAGAGATGATCCTGGATGCCGGCGCGAAAGAGGTGCATTTCCGCATTGCTTCACCGCCGACCGCGTGGCCCTGTTTTTACGGTGTGGATACGCCGCAACGCGAAAAGCTGCTGGCGGCAACCATGTCCGAAGAGGAAATGCGAGACCATTTGCAGGTCGATAGCCTGAAATTCATCTCACTGGATGGCCTTTATCGTGCCGTGGGCGAGGCGAAAGGCCGGAACCCGAAACAGCCACAGTATTGTGATGCGTGTTTTTCCGGCGAATACCCGGTTGTCCCCTCAGATCAAATCGAAGACGGCTTTGAAATGAAGCCCGCAGCCGAGTAAACGCAGTGTCGGGGGCCATACCACCCCTGCCCGCCTTCGTCGATCAGCGTATCACGGTCTGGCCGCGAAAGGCGAAAGACCGTTTTCATGACATCCGGGCTATTGTTCTGGGTTCAGTCGCCGATGCGCAGGACGTAAACCTGATCGAAACGCTGAAATGGGGACAGCCTGCGTGGCACCCGGACAAACCAAAGGTGGGATCAACGCTTCGTCTCGCGTGGCAGCAAGCGCGCCCCAACCAGATTGGCATGTTTGTGAATTGCAACACCACGCTCGCGGACACGATGCGAAGCCTCTATCCGACAAGTTTCGAACATCAAGGCAAGCGCGCGCTTTATCTGCCATTGGATGCACCGCTGCCCGAGCAGGCCATCGCGCATTGCGCTGTTCTGACACTGACCTACCACCGCAAGAACGCTTGACGCCCGCGCGATAACACGGCACCAGCAGGGCATGACAAAAACTGCTCTCATTACCGGCGCATCGCGCGGCCTCGGATACGCTCTTGCCGAAGCGCTCGCACCTACGCATCACATCATCGCCGTTGCGAAAACAACCGGCGCTCTCGAAGAGTTGGACGACCACATCCAGGCAAAAGGCGGCACAAGCACGCTCGCGCCCATGGACATCACCAATTCGGACGCCATGGCGACGCTCTGCCGCGGGATATTTGACCGTTGGGGCAGCCTTGATCTGTGGCTGCACGCGGCCATTCATGCGGCCCCCCTGACACCGACAAGCCATATCGACAGCAAGGATCTGGCCAAATCCATCGCCGCCAATGTCACCGCAACTGCGACATTAATTTCTTTTGTCTCGCCACTCCTCGGTGCAGACGGACAAGCGGTGTTCTTTGATGATCCATGCGCAGGGGAAAAGTTCTTTGGCAGCTACGGCGCCAGCAAGGCCGCGCAGATTGCGCTGGCCCGCTCGTGGCAGGCCGAGAGCGCGACGACGGGACCAAAGGTGCATATTCTGACACCGCCACCGATGCCAACCGCGACCCGCGGGCGCTTCTATCCCGGTGAGAACCGCGATGTGTTAACGCCCGCCAAGGACGCAGCCGAAGCACTTCTGTCACAACTCTGAGCTTTCAGCATCCAAAATACATGACAGAGGGCTGCTTCTCTTGCTGCGCTCCACCCGCTCGCCTATCAAAGCCAAAAGGGGCTTGGATATGCGCATTTTAATTACGAACGACGACGGGATAAACGCACCCGGGCTGATGATTTTGCAAGAAATCGCAACCCGGCTGGCGGGTGACAAGGGCGAAGTCTGGACAGTCGCACCTGCGTTCGAACAATCCGGCGTCGGCCATTGCATCAGCTACACCCGCCCCATGATGGTTGCGCAAATGGGACCGCGCCGCTTTGCCGCTGAAGGGTCACCGGCAGATTGCGTGCTGGCTGGCTTGCACGATGTGATGAAAGACAGCCCGCCCGATCTGGTGCTTTCCGGCGTGAACCGGGGCAATAACTCTGCTGAAAACACGCTTTACTCGGGCACCATTGGCGGCGCCATGGAAGCAGCCCTGCAAGGGTTACCCGCGATTGCCCTTTCGCAATACTACGGGCCGCGCAACAACTCCATCGAGAACCCCTTCGAGGCCTCAGCACAGCATGGTGTCGATGTGGTGCAGCGCATCCTTGCGCATACACCGCAGGAAACAGGTGGCTACCGCCTGTTTTACAATGTGAACTTCCCCCCTGTTCCGGCCGACGAAGTCCTCGGTATCCGGTTGGCAACGCAAGGCTTCCGCGAGGGTCTGGGGTTTTCGACCGAGCCGCATAACGCCCCATCGGGTCGGCGTTTTTTGTGGATCAAAGGCGGCGATCAGCATCGCCCGACCGCACCCGGATCTGACGCGCAGTTGAATCTGGAGGGGTACATCTCGGTCACGCCGATGCGGGCGGATTTGACCGCGCATGACATGATGGCTCCGCTGGCAGGCATCAATACATGATGACAGACGTGTCTGAGGCAGAACGCAAGATGCAGTTCCTCTATGCGCTGCGCTCCAAGGGTGTCACAGATAAACGCGTGCTCTCAGCGATGGAGAGTATCGACCGCGGACCCTTTATCCGGGGGATTTTTGCTGAGCGCGCCTATGAGGACATGCCGCTGCCGATTGCCTGCGGTCAGACCATCAGCCAGCCATCGGTTGTCGGGCTGATGACGCAGGCGCTCAGGATCAGCCCGCGCGACAAGGTGCTGGAGGTGGGCACAGGCTCCGGGTATCAGGCGGCGATCCTCAGCCGTCTGGCCCGCCGGGTCTATACGCTGGACCGCCACAGCCGATTGGTACGCGAGGCCCGCACCCTTTTCGAAGAGATGAACCTCACAAATATCACCGCGATCACCGCAGATGGCAGCTATGGCCTTGCGGATCAGGCCCCTTTTGATCGCATCCTCGTCACTGCCGCCGCAGAAGATCCTCCCAGCACGCTGATGGAGCAGCTCAAAGTCGGGGGCATCATGGTCATTCCCGTCGGACAATCTGACGCCGTTCAGCATCTGATCGTTGTTCACAAGACCGAAGATGGTCTTGAATATGACGAGTTGCGGCAAGTCCGCTTTGTTCCTTTGCTGGAAGGCTTGGGAAAGGACGGATAAGCTGTTATAGTGTTAACGAATAAGCGGCCGGAAAACCGGCTCACGCTCAAAGAGCAACGTTGAGGACATGCAGATGGTCAGACATATTTCCCGCACGCGGGTTCGCCTATTGTTATTGAGCGCAAGCACCGTGGCGCTGCTCGGCGCATGCACGCAAGGTTTCGATTACGATTTGCGCGGCATCGGTGGCGGGTTCTCCACAGCAGATGCAGCAAGTCAGGTCGGCACGGAACAGCGTCCGCAACCGGACAATCGGGGCGTGATCTCCTATCCCAACTATCAGGTCGCCGTGGCAGAACAGGGAGATACGATCCAAAGCGTCGCGACGCGCTTGGGCGTGGACGCACCTGCCCTCGCCAGCTTCAATGGCATTGATGAAACCGCGCCGTTGCGCAGTGGTGAAATCATCGCCCTGCCAAACCGCGTGGCCGAACCAAGCCCTTTGACAGGTGCACAAAGCGATGGCCCCATTCAACCGGGCAGTGTTGATATTGGCGCATTGGCCGGGAATGCTATCGACCGCGCCCCCGAGACAAACAACGGTGACGTGCGTGTCGCGGCCCTGCCGCCCGCCTCTGGCACGGCTGAGCCTGCAAGCACCGGAAAAGAACCCGTGCGCCACAAGGTTGAACGCGGCGAAACCGCCTATACCATTTCGCGCCTCTATCAGGTTCCTGTGAAATCACTGGCCGAGTGGAATGGCCTCGGGTCCGATTTTGCCATCCGCGAAGGGCAGTTTTTGCTGATCCCGGTCGCGATGCAATCTCCCCCTGCCGCGCAAACCGAAGACGCCACGCCAAAGCCTGGAACCGGCTCTCCCACACCAACGCCTCCCAGTGCGACCAGACCACTGCCACCGCCCGAACCGCTCTTGTCCGAGACACAGCCGCAGCCCTCCATTGATGTGGGTGAACGTACGGCGGCCTCTGATGTGGCCCGCATGTTGTTTCCGGTGAACGGGTCCATCATTCGTGAGTATTCCAAGGGCCGCAATGAGGGCATCAACATAAAAGCCGCCCCCGGATCGGACGTGAAATCAGCGGATGCCGGCACCGTTGCGGCCGTCACCAAAAGTGCCGAAGGCGTGCCGATCATCGTGATCCGACATGAACCCGAATTACTGACCGTCTATGCCAATGTGACCGACGTCAGCGTCGAAAAGGGCACCAGGGTGACACGAGGGCAAAGCATTGCCAAGCTGCGCGATGGCGATGATGCCTTTGTTCATTTTGAAGTACGGCGCGGGTTTGACAGCGTGGATCCTATGCCGTTTCTGCAATAGCGCCGTAAATCAGGCGCGGCAAAAAGAGCTTTGCAAAGTCGATGTGTTGAATTTGCAAACTGAACCGCTTGGCCACTATGCGTTCAGGGTGACACCCTTGCGCCCAGCCAAATCAGTGAAATACTGCCACGCCACACGCCCGGAGCGTGATCCGCGCGTCGCTTGCCATTCAATCGCTTCGGCACGCAGCGTGTCGTCATCAATATCCACGCCATGCGCGTCGCAATACCCGCGGATCATTTGCAGGTATTGATCCTGATCACAGGGGTGAAAGCCCAGCCAGAGACCGAAGCGATCAGAGAGTGACACCTTTTCTTCCACCGCTTCGGAAGGGTTGATCGCTGACCCCCGCTCATTCTCAATCATATCGCGCGGCATCAGATGGCGTCTGTTGGATGTCGCGTATAGCACCACGTTATCGGGGCGTCCCTCGATGCCACCATCAAGCACCGCTTTCAGGCTTTTGTAATGCGCGTCATCATGGCCAAACGACAGATCGTCACAAAACAGGATAAAGCGATAGCGGCTGCCCCGTAGCAAGTTCAGCAACCGGCCGACCGACGGCAGGTCCTCGCGCTGCAATTCGACAATACGCAGAACCTCATGTGACGCATGAACTTTACCGTGTATTGATTTGACCAGACTTGATTTTCCCATGCCACGCGCGCCCCACAAAAGCGCGTTATTTGCGGGTAACCCTTTGGCAAACTGCTCGGTATTGGCAAACAACGTGTCCCGCGAGCGATCCACACCAACCAACAAGGGCAAATCAATCCGCGATACGTTTTCAACCGGTTCCAGCCGGTCCGGTTCCGTATGCCACACGAAAGCAGAAGCTTGAGAGAAATCAGGCGCTTCCAGCGGTGCGGGTGCCATGCGCTCAAGCGCAGCGGCGATCCTTTCCATCGGGTCTTTGATCACGCAGGGTCATCCTCATCGTCATAATACCCTTCGGCCCGCAGTTTGGCTTCGCGCTTGGTTTCAACGCGTTTCACGAGGAAAATCGACACCTCGTAGAGCCCATAAACCACCACGAACAGGATCGCCTGCGTTATCACATCAGGCGGTGTGACCAGAGCCGCGAGCACAAGGATGGCCACAACCGCATATTTGCGCACGTTGCCCAGCCCCTCGGCACTGACCAGACCGGCCTTACCCATAAGCGTCAGCAACACGGGCAATTGAAAGCACATGCCAAAGGCCACAATGAATTTGATTGTCAGGTTCAGGTATTCCTGTGCCGAGCCTTGAAAGACCACGCTCAACCCCGGACTGGAACTGGGATCGCCGACGACCGCCTCGCCCTCAGCGCCAAACTGCTGGAACCCCAGAAAGAAATCGTAAGCCAGTGGCGTCACGACGTAGAAGGCAAAGGATGCTCCCAACAGAAACATCACCGGCGACGAGATCAGGAACGGCAGAAAAGCGCCCTTTTCGTTTTTATACAGACCCGGGGCCACAAACCGCCACATCTGATGCGCGATCACCGGAAAAGACAGCATAAAGCCACCCAGCAACGACACTTTGATCGCGACAAAGAAGCCTTCCTGCGGGCTGATAAAGATCAGATCACAATCCTGTCCGCGATCCGCCAGAACCGCACAGAGCGGGTCCGTCAGAAAGTTGAATATCGGCGTTGCCACGGTAAAGCAGATGATCATACCGATCAAAAACGCGATGACCGAGCGGATCAACCGGGTGCGCAGCTCGGCCAGATGCTCGATCAGCGGTGCAGCACTTTCGTCCATGTCTTCGGATGCGCTCATGTCTCGTTCTTTTCAGGGGGCGTCACGGCAGCCTCGAGTTCTGAAGCGCGGGCCTGCGCCTCTTGCGCTTCTTTCAGCTTACGATCCGCTGCGGCGCGCGCTGTGGCGGCCTGGATCTTTTTGGCATTTTGTGCGCGCTCCGCTTTGTCAGCTGCCAGCTTGCCCGTCTCGCTGTCGGGATCAAACTTGCCCAGATCCGATGCGGCGGATTTCACACTGTCCATGGCGGAATTCACAGGGTTCACGGCCGCCTTGAGGCTCTTGGTGACGTCGCTGACACCAGAATCAGCGGCGGCGTCATTCATCGCTCTGCTGAACTCACGCGCCATGCCCTTGGCCTTTCCGACGAACTGCCCAAGCGTGCGGAACATCACGGGCAAGTCTTTGGGACCAATCACAATAAGCGCTACGATGCCGATGACCAGCATCTCTGTCCAGCCAAGGTCGAACATGGTTCAGACCTTGTCTTTTTCAGTCTCAGGTGTCACGTCTTTCGCTTGCTCAGATGCGGTCGTGATCTCGTCCTGTCCTTCGCTCACACCTTTTTTAAAGGACGTGATGCCCTTACCGACTTCCCCCATCAGGCTGGAAATCTTACCGCGCCCAAAGAGGACAAGCACCACGACCGCGATCAGCAAAAGTCCCGGCAGACCAATATTGTTTAACATTCTCATGCTCCCAAAAGAAATTCGCCCGTCAAATGCAGGGCTGTCATGTTTAACTGTAGAAAAAGCGGGACAGAGGCTAAACCGCAATCTGCATCAAAAGGAGAGTTGCGGCGATCAATTGCGTTAATTTTAGCGCTCGCAAAACTCAACTGACAGGTTTATGTCAGTTGCATCCTGTCAGAAGCATCGCATTGCAGATCACATACAAGGAATACGTGCATGACTGACACCACTGTAGCTGAAATCGTAACTTTTCGTCTGAACGCGGGCACGGACCCGGACCACTTTGCGAAGGCTGCCGCGCAAATGACGCCGTTTTTACATCGGACTGGCGCGGTTATATCGCGCACCCTCAGCCGTGACGAGACCGGCGGTTGGGTGGATCACATCACATGGACGTCGATGACAGCGGCAAAAGACGCCGCGAGCGCAATCATGGCCGCCCCCGAAGCGGCACCTTTCATGAAAATGATTGATGCGCAAAGCGTCAACCTGCGCCACGCCGACATTCATTTTTCTTGGGCACCGGAGGATCATGCGCCGCACTGACCGTCTTTTTGACATCATACAGATCCTGCGCGACGGCAACTTGCACCGCGCGCAGGACATGGCCGAGCAGTTGGAAGTGTCCACGCGCACGATTTACCGCGACATGGACACGCTGGTCGCCTCCGGCGTTCCGGTGCAGGGGGAACGGGGCGTGGGGTATATGATTACTGAGGCGATCACCCTGCCCCCGTTGACGCTCTCCGTTGCTGAGATGGAAGCGCTGAACCTCGGCATCGCCATTGTCGGCGAAGCGGCTGATCCCGACCTCAAGGCTGCCGCATTGAGCCTCGGGGCAAAAATTGACGCAGTGTCCCCAAGCCGCGTTATCGCACAGGCCGATGAATGGAAATTTGCCGTCTATCCCTTCGCCGATGCGACCCGCGCATTTGCGCATATGCCAACCTTGCGCGCCGCGATCAAGGCCCGCCAAAAGGTCGAATTGAATTACCAATCAAAGCGAAATGCCCGCACCCGTCGGATCGTGCGCCCGCTGCATATGGAATATTGGGGGCGCATCTGGACGTTGACGGCGTGGTGCGAACTCAGGCAAGCGTTTCGCGTCTTTCGCGTCGATCTGATCGAGACCGCACAAGCCTTGCCGGAGCTATTTGTTGATGAGCCCGGCAAAACACTGGCGGATTACACGCCTTAACCACTGCGGATTTGTTCAGGATCCTGTGCGCCCTATGACCGCTGGCTGCTTGCTCAGCTTTTGAGCGTCCACCCGGTTTGTAGCGGCAGGAATGCCTCAACACTGGCTTGCGCCACTACGATGGGATCACCGCTTACGGTTTCAACGTTCAGCCCACCCTTAACAACTCGGACCGATGCCCGCCCGCGCGGCAGCGTGCCCACAAGCGCCTGTGCATCCACCGCATCCGGGTCCTGAACCCCAACGGTCACCTGAACGCGCATGACCTCATGGCTCAGCCCCAGCACGCCGAACAAAGGAATCGAGGAATGTCGAAACGCGTCTTCAATCGCGCGTTTGGCGGCCTTGGTATAATCCTGACCGTGCAGATCATTGCCCATACCCATTTCGATGATCATGCGTTGTTCAGTCATTGATCCGCTCCATGTCAAAGCCCACGGTCAGCGCCACATTCGCCATTATCGTCGGATGCCCGTCGCCATCCGGGCGCGGAATATCGAGGCCACCCACCTGCACGCGGACCTCCGCTTGACCATAGGGAAATACCTTGAGCACTTCGCCAACATCGACTTTCTCGGGTGCCTGAACCCCCACATCCACGAGAATGCGCATGTCCGTTTTCTCAAACCCGAACAGTTCAGCCAGATTGATGGAGTTGTGCCAAAGCGCATCCTTTACGCCCCGCACAGCCGCTTGTGTGTAATCCCCCCGCCGCAGCGAGGTGCCCATGCCAAATTCAACCAACAGTTTTTGCATCATGTTCCCTTGTCTGTCCGTTCCGAGACCGGAAAGATGAAACACCGGTCCCGCCGTATTGTCAGCCACATCACCGTGCCGGGTTTGGGCAGGAACACGTTCGGTACGGTGGATTTCAAAACCGACCCGTCATGATCCAGCCGGAACTCAACAAGGCTTTCGTTGCCCATGAAGCGCGATCTTTCAACCAGCGCCCGCACGGCGGTGCCATCACTGGCCGTCGGTTTGGGCCCTTGTCCTGCGCGGTCAAAATCGATGCGCAGATGCTGCGGGCGAAACACGATGTCAACGGGCGTGCCATCGGGCACACCGGGGGCCAGAAAGCTGCCAAAGGGGGTGCGCGCCAGCGCGCCGTTCACCTCGGCCGCAATGACATTTGCATCTGAAAAGAACGCGACGGCTGCCCTGTCCATGGGGCGCGTATAGACATTATAGGGCGCGCCCTGCTGGACAATACGGCCATCGCGCATCAGCGCAATTTCATCGGCCATACGCATGGCTTCTTCGGGTTCATGTGTGACCAGCAAAACAGCCGTGTCCTGCTCTTTCAGGATCGTCAGCGTTTCATCCCGGATGCCGTCTCGCAACCGGTTATCAAGGCCGGAAAACGGCTCATCCATCAGCATGATTTTCGGTTTTGGGGCCAACGCACGCGCCAAGGCGACCCGCTGTTGCTCGCCCCCGGAAAGTTGATGCGGAAAGCCGTCGATGAAACGTTTCAGGTCCACACGCTCCAACAACTCTTCGATCCGGGCACGTCTTTCGGCTTTGCCACCGGTTTTGAGGCCAAAGCCCACGTTGTCTGCCACACTCAGATGTGGAAACAGGGCAAAGTCCTGAAACATGAGCCCGATTTCACGCCGTTCCGGAGGGACGCGATGCGCGGTATCGCAAATCAGTTTGCCATCCACATAGATTTCACCGCTGTCCTGCATCTCAACGCCCGCGATCACACGCAGCGTTGTGGATTTTCCGCAGCCCGACGGCCCCAAAAGACAGGTCACCTGGCCCCGGTTGATGCGCAATGAGACGTTATCTACAACCCGGCGACCATCAAATGCACAGCAAATATCTTTAATTTCGAGCCGGGGCGCATCAGTCGTCACAGAGTTCTCCGGATATCTTATAGAACTTCTCGGAATAGCAGCTATCAGCCCAACCGCGCGCCCGCAAGCACCGACAGCGCCCGGTTTTGATCACGCCGCATGTCAATCCAGTCGGAGCCGCATTTCGCGCGCCATCTGCAGAACCATTACCGGGTTTCGAGGACGCCCGTCGCCTCTTTTAAATCGTTGCGTTCGTGGCACCGCCGTCCAGCAGGATGTTCTGCCCCACGATGAACCCCGCATGTTGCGAACATAAAAACGCACATGTTGCGCCAAATTCCTCTGCCGTACCGTAGCGGCGTGCGGGAATGGTGGCGCTGCGTTTCGCGCGGGCCTCTTCCCTCGTGATGCCCTCGCGCTCCATCACGCCGCCATCAAGGGCCAGCGCCCGGTCCGTATCGTGTATGCCCGGCAAAAGGTTATTCATGATCACCCCTTTTTCAGCGACCTGACGACTTGTCCCCGCCACATAGCCGGTCAAACCGTTGCGGGCTGCATTGCTCAGGCCAAGTTGCGGGATCGGTGCCTTGACGGATTGCGAGGTGATGTTCACCACCCGGCCCCAGCCGCGCGTCATCATGCCGGGCACCAGATGCTTGATCATCGCAATCGGGGCCAGCATGTTGGCATCCAGCGCCTTGATGAAATCATCGCGGTCCCAATCCTGCCAGAGACCCGGGGGGGGACCACCGGCATTATTGACCAGAATGTCCACTTCACCCGCCGCCGCGAGAACTTTGGCGCGCCCCGCGTCAGTGGCGATATCGCCTGCAACGGTCGTGACGTCCACGTCGAATTCGGTTCTGATCGCGCTTGCCGCCGCTTCGAGAGCGTCAACGCCGCGCGCATTCATGACCACATCCACGCCAGCCGCCGCAAGCGCGCGCGCGCAGCCCAGCCCCAAACCCTTTGATGACGCGCAGATGATGGCGCGCTTGCCTTTTATTCCCAAATCCATGGTCTGTTCCCCTTTGTTGGCCTTTGCGTAGCATCAAAAACGCAAGCTGCACCAGCAGGCAAGCGACATTTCCCGCTGCTCTCTTGCTTTGCCTCATTGCAGCGCCTATAGCCGCAGACATGCTCGATACATCAAAAAACCGCGCGGATTTGCCGCCTGAAATTGCCCGGCGGCGCACGTTTGCGATCATCAGCCACCCGGATGCCGGCAAGACCACATTGACCGAAAAATTCCTGCTCTTTGGCGGGGCCATCCAGATGGCGGGTCAGGTACGCGCGAAAGGCGAAGCACGCCGCACACGCTCCGATTTCATGGCGATGGAAAAGGACCGCGGCATCTCTGTCTCCGCCTCCGCCATGTCATTTGATTTCAAAGAGTTCCGCTTCAACCTTGTAGATACGCCCGGACACAGCGATTTTTCCGAGGACACATATCGCACGCTCACCGCCGTGGATGCAGCGGTGATGGTGATTGACGGGGCGAAAGGTGTGGAAAGCCAAACGCAGAAACTCTTTGAAGTTTGCCGTATGCGCGACCTGCCCATCTTGACATTTTGCAACAAAATGGACCGCGAGAGCCGGGATGTTTTCGAAATTATTGACGAAATACAAGAAAACCTCGCCATTGACGTGACCCCGGCCAGTTGGCCCATCGGGGTGGGCCGAGACTTTATCGGATGTTACGATATCCTACGGGACCGACTGGAACTGATGGATCGCGCCGACCGAAACCGCGTTGCGGAAAGCGTCGAGATCAATGGCTTGGACGATCCTAAACTGGCCGAGCTGGTCCCGGAAGAATTGCTTGAAAAGCTGCGCGAAGATCTCGAGATGGCACGCGAACTCTTGCCACCGCTTGACATCGAAGCGATGCACGAAGGATCGCTGACACCGATCTGGTTCGGATCCGCCATCAATTCCTTTGGCGTCAAGGAACTGATGGAGGGCATCGCACAATACGGCCCACAACCGCAGATTCAATCCGCCGAACCGCGCCAGATTTTGCCTGAGGAAAAGAAAGTCTCCGGCTTTGTCTTCAAGGTGCAGGCGAACATGGATCCAAAGCATCGGGATCGCGTTGCATTTGTGCGCATCGCGTCCGGCCATTTCAACCGGGGCATGAAACTGACCCATGTCCGTATGAAAAAACCGATGGCGATTTCAAACCCGGTTATGTTTCTCGCCTCTGACCGCGAGTTGGCGGAAGAGGCTTGGGCAGGCGATATCATCGGCATTCCGAACCACGGCCAGTTGCGCATCGGCGACACGCTGACCGAAGGCGAAGCGATCCGCGTGACAGGTATCCCCTCGTTCGCGCCGGAACTTTTGCAGACCGTGCGTGCAGGTGATCCGCTCAAGGCCAAGCATCTGGAAAAAGCCCTGATGCAGTTCGCCGAAGAAGGGGCTGCCAAAGTGTTCAAACCCGCCATTGGCTCGGGGTTTGTCGTCGGAGTGGTCGGGCAGTTGCAATTCGAAGTGCTGGCCAGTCGCATTGAACTGGAATACGGCCTGCCGGTCAGGTTCGAGGCGTCACAGTTCACATCAGCGCGCTGGGTCAGCGGCGACAAGCTGGCGGTCGACAAGTTCACCGAAAGCAACAAGCAGCATATCGCAAAGGACCACGACGGCGACATTGTCTATCTGACGCGACTGCAGTGGGACATCGACAGGGTGGAGCGGGATTATCCGCAGGTGACATTAACCGCGACCAAGGAAATGATGGTGTAAAACGCGCGCCAGTATACACGGCGCGCATTCCCGATGCCTCATCTTGGTCTGTCTGGCAAAAGAAGGACTGGTTTTGACATGCCGGGCCATGGCGTTGAGCCAGTTGCCAAAATACCAGAAGCGTTCTTTTCCAGCTATTTTCATGCATAGATTCAGACAAACCGGGGGCGCATGCCACCGCGTTTTACTCTAAAGCGCATCGGCACAAACGGAATCCTTAATTGTTCTGTGTCAACTGTTTGACCAATCGCTGACGAATTGGTAAGCAGGCGCAGCATATCGCGGGAGAACCGCCGTTTTGGGCCATGCGGGCCGATGTGAAAGCTGCCGCGGGCCGAGAATGTGTCCGCAAATTACGGATACATATGATAAAATTCTCTGAGTTGAACCTCAATCCTAAAGTATTGAAGGCAATTGACGAAGCCGGGTACGAAACCCCCACCCCAATTCAAGCTGGTGCGATCCCCCCTGCTCTTGCAGGTCGTGATGTATTGGGGATTGCGCAAACCGGGACCGGTAAAACCGCCAGCTTCACGCTGCCGATGATTACCCTTTTGGCCCGTGGGCGCGCCCGCGCACGGATGCCGCGCAGTCTTGTGCTGTGCCCTACGCGTGAACTCGCGGCACAAGTTGCTGAAAACTTTGATACCTATACGAAACACCTCAAGCTCACCAAGGCACTGCTGATTGGTGGTGTGTCCTTTAAAGAACAGGACAAGCTGATTGATAAAGGTGTCGATGTCCTGATTGCGACGCCTGGGCGTTTGCTCGATCATTTCGAACGCGGCAAATTGCTGTTGACTGGCGTGCAGATCATGGTCGTGGACGAGGCGGACAGGATGCTTGATATGGGGTTCATTCCAGATATCGAACGTATCTTCAGCCTGACACCGTTTACCCGCCAGACGCTGTTCTTTTCAGCCACCATGGCACCGGAAATTGAACGGATCACGAACACCTTCCTGTCCGCACCGGAACGGGTCGAAGTAGCGCGTCAGGCAACGGCCAGTGAAACCATTGAGCAAGGCGTGCTCAAGTTCAAAGCCTCTCGCAAAGATCGTGAAGGAACGGAAAAACGCAAGTTACTGCGCGCCCTGATTGATGCCGAAGGTGAAAAATGCACCAATGCCATCATCTTTTGCAACCGCAAAACGGACGTGGATATTGTCGCCAAGTCATTGAAGAAATACAATTATGACGCGGCCCCTATTCACGGGGACTTGGACCAGAGCCAGCGAACACGCACGCTTGACGGGTTTCGCGACGGGTCCTTGAAATTTCTGATCGCCTCTGATGTGGCCGCACGCGGCCTTGATGTGCCTGCGGTCAGCCATGTGTTCAACTTCGACGTGCCCGGCCATGCCGAGGATTATGTCCACCGCATCGGTCGCACCGGACGTGCCGGGCGTGACGGTAAGGCGATCATGATCTGCGTGCCGCGCGATGAGCGCAACCTCGAAGACATCGAGCGGCTTGTGCAGCGGGAAATACCGCGGCTGGACAATCCCTTGGGCACCCCGGCGGAGCCAGAGGAAAAGACGACCGCGAGTGAGCCGGCTGTAACGGAAAAACCGAAACGCACGCGAACACGCGCGCCGCGTAAAAGTGACAAACCGCAAGATACAGTGCCTGAACCCGAGATCGCACCAACACCTGCAGAAGCCCCTCCTGCCGCTGAACCAGCGCAGGCACCCCGTGCACGGGGCGGCCGGAACCGCAGCACGTCCGGCAGAGATCGTGGTGGAGCGGGCGTGATCGGCTTGGGCGATCATACCCCGGAATTCATAGGTCTCAGCTTCAAGGAGCGGATCGGGAGCTGATAGCGACTGCAAGACAAGAAAGGCCGGGCTGCTTTCCCAAAAGCAGCCCGGCCTTTCGTTTAGCTTAACCGGCTGACGATCACGCTGACCTCAGGCTTCTTGCCAATCTCGTCTTGTGACGTCTGACGCACAACGCGGCGCAGACCTTCGTTCAGACGATCATCATCCCGCATCGTCTTGGGATCCGCCCGCCCGAGCCACTGGCCAAGGTCCGCTTCGAGCACGTCGACCAAGGACGCCTTGCTGCGTCCGGTTTCCGGCAACCCCTTGAGTTCGCACCATGGATCGCCAAGCGGTTCGTCGTCTTCATCCACAATCAGCGTCACCACCACATGCCCGTTCAGCGCCATGCGAATACGATCCCGCACGACACCGTCCAACGCACCGATCTGCACTGTCCCATCCAGATAGGTACGGCCCGTTTCAACATATTCCGCGATCTTGGGCTTGTTCCCGGACAAATCAACCATCATGCCATTCACGGCCAGAACACCCGTTCTGCCATTTTGTTCGGCGATTTTCACATGTTCGCGCAGATGGCGATGTTCGCCGTGCATGGGGATCACAACCTGCGGATTGACGATCTCGCTAAGGCGTTCCAGATCGGGCCGGTTTGCGTGGCCCGAAACATGATAGAGCCCGGAGCTGTCATCCACCACATCAACCCCCAGTTCGGAAAAGGCGTTGATGATCCGGATCACCCCTTTTTCGTTGCCCGGGATGGTTTTGGATGAGAACAGGAACAGGTCTCCCTCCTTCATCTCCATGCCCTGATACTTGCCGCGCGCGAGTTGCGCCGAGGCCGCGCGCCGCTCCCCCTGCGAGCCAGTGACGAGCAACATCAGGTTTTCGCGTGGAATCGATTTGGCTTCTTCCGGGCTCACGACGGATGGAAAATCCTGCAAGACGCCGGTTTCGGCTGATGCCTCGATCATGCGGCGCATTGCGCGCCCCATCAGAACGATGGAACGCCCTGCCCGCACCCCCGCATCCGCGAGCGTTTTAACGCGCGCCACGTTGGAGGCAAATGTCGTCGCGACAACCATGCCTTGCGCACTTTGGACAAGCTTTGTGATCTCTGGCCCAACCGACGCCTCAGAGCGACCGGGATGTTGCGAAAACACGTTCGTGCTGTCACAGATCAGCGCCTTGACGCCGTCCTTGCTGACCTCAGCCCAGAGTTCGGGATCAAAGGCTTCACCCACCAGCGGGGTTTCATCCAATTTGAAATCACCTGAGTGGATCACGCGCCCTTCGGGCGTATCAATCACCATGGCCGAGCTTTCAGGGATCGAATGGGAAATCGGCAAAAAGCTCACTTGGAAAGGCCCGGCCGAAACCGTTTCGGGCCAGGGCGATACAGTGTGCACAGCGTTTTCAGGATGGCCATGCTCTGCCATTTTGCGGCGCGCAATATTGGCCGTGAACGCGCGGGCGTAAATCGGCGCACCCAACCGCTCATAGGTATGTGCCACGGCGCCCACGTGGTCTTCATGCGCATGGGTCACAAACACAGCCTCAATCCGGTCGCGCCGTTCCTGCAACCACGTGATATCGGGCAGGATCAGGTCAACGCCGGGGCTGCCATCCATATCCGGAAAGGCCACGCCCATATCCACCACGATCAGCCGTTCCGCATTCGGTTTGCCGTATCCGTAAACATAGGCGTTCATGCCAATTTCGCCCGCCCCACCGAGGGGCAGATAGATCAGTCTTTCACTGCTCATAGAATTATTCTTTTTCCTTGTTATACTTATAAATCACGGTCAGACCGTGCATTGTCAGATCTTCCTGATACGCATCAAAAAGCGCCTCAGATTGCTGGAAAAGGGGTGCCAGCCCACCCGTTGAAATCACGCGCATCTCGCGGGCGCGTTCCGCCTTTATCCGGTCGCATATCTCACGCACGAGGCCGACATAACCCCAAAAAACGCCAGATTGCATGCAGGCGACAGTATTTGTGCCCACCACGCTTTGCGGTTTGGTGATATCGACATGCGGAAGGGCTGCAGCGGCCTGATGCAACGCCTCGAGGCTCAGGTTCACGCCGGGGGCGATCACACCACCGACATAGGCGCCATCGGTGTCGACGACATCAAAGGTTGTCGCGGTGCCAAAATCGACCATGATCAGATCACCACCGAAAAGGTCAAACCCAGCGACTGTGTTGACCAGCCGGTCCGGGCCGACCTGCGTCCCTTCGTCCACGCGCACATCGACGGGCAGCAGGCAGTCGGGTTTGCCAACCACAAGCGGGCGCGTGTTAAAATACCTGTCCGCAAAGACGCGCAAATTGAACACCACACGCGGCACGGTCGAGGAGATGATTACATCGGTGATGTCGACTTCGAGTTTCTGAAACTGCATCAGCGTTCTGAGCCAGACATAGTATTGATCTGCGGTGCGCTGCCATTCTGTCGACGTGCGCCAGGTCGCAACAAAACGGGTCCCGTCCCAGAGGGAAAAGACGGTATTCGTGTTGCCGCAATCAATTGCCAGTAACATAGCCGCGCGCCCCTTCTCAGAAATAGACATCTGCTGCTGCGATGGACATGACACCGCGCGGGCCGCGTAACACGAGATGCCCCTCGGCGTCCACATCTTCGAAAGTCCCTGAGTATTCCTCTCGGGTCGTGCGTGCCGTTATCACCTCGCCGATGCGGGCAGCATGTGCCAGCCACCCGGTCCGGATCGGCTCAAAACCGTACTGCTGAAACTGTTGTTCAAGATTGGCAAAGTGGCAGGCGAGCACCTCAAAAAAGGTCTCAGGCAGCACCCGAACGGACGTTTCACTCAGGATCGACACCGGTTTCAGGGCGGTCGCCTCGACATCACTTGCTGGCGGGGCGGCAACAAGATTGACCCCAACGCCAATGGACAAAAAACCAGTCTGCTGGCCCGCACCCGTGCTCTCAAGCAAAATGCCCGCGACCTTGCCACCGTTGAGCAACACGTCGTTGGGCCATTTCAAGGCCAAACCCTTCTCCCGGCCTGTCACTTCGACAAACGCACGGTAGAGCGCCAGAGACATGATAAATGACCGCAGCGCGGCCTGCGTCGGTGGCCCTGCGGGACGCAAGAGCAGCGTCGCCGCAAAATTACCCTCGGGCATGGACCATGGCCGCCCGCGTCTGCCTCTTGCTGTGGTCTGCCGCCGCGCAAAAACCCACAGCGGAGTCGCAGCCTTGGGGGCTTGTCGCGCGGCTTCATCCAGCGTGCTGTCGACTTCGTTCAATTGCAATCGACCATAGCCTTCAGGCCAGCTATCACCCGTCAACGGCATGTACCCCGGCACAAAGGCACGCGATCCTGTCGGTCAGTTAACAAGTGTTGCAGCGGCGGAGGCGGCGGCGGTTTCGACACCGAACATATTGGCAATGCCCAGTACCATGATGGCCGCGGACACCAGCAGGAAGCCTGACAAAACCGGCGATCCCCCCTTGTCCAACCCGTCTTCCTTTTCGTCGCCGAAATACATGAAGAATACTATGCGCAGATAGTAATAGGCCCCGATGACCGATGCGATGACCCCCGCAATGGCCAGCCATGCGAACCCCGCTTCATAGGCGGCGCGCAAGACATAGAATTTGCCAAAGAACCCAAGCATCGGCGGCACGCCCGCCAGCGAGAACAGCAAGACCAGCATGGCCAGCGCCTTGCCCGGTTCCTTCTTGGAATACATGTTCAGAGATGAGATATCCGTGACCGGCTGGCCATCCTTTTCCATCATCAGGATAAAGGCGAAGGTGCCGACGTTCATCGTTACATAGATCGCCATGTAAATCAGCATCGCCTGCACACCCAGCACCGTGCCAGCGGCCAGACCCATCAGCGCGTAGCCCATATGCGCAATCGACGAAAAGGCCATCAGACGCTTGATGTTCGTCTGCCCAATGGCGGCGACCGCGCCGAGGAACATGGAACACAGCGACAAGAGCGCGACGATCTG
This sequence comes from Roseobacter sp. OBYS 0001, assembly GCF_019654895.1. Lineage (NCBI taxonomy): Bacteria > Pseudomonadati > Pseudomonadota > Alphaproteobacteria > Rhodobacterales > Roseobacteraceae > Roseobacter > Roseobacter sp. OBYS 0001. The sequence goes on along the minus strand of NZ_BPES01000004.1, from coordinate 120,009 downwards.
GCTCCAGTCGCTGATGGCATTGCCGAACGCGTCATGCAGCACGCGCGCAAACAGCCCCATCGCGGCCACTTTGGGGGCGGTGGCGAAAAAGGCGGTGACAGGGGTGGGCGCACCCTCATAGACATCCGGTGTCCACATGTGGAACGGCACGGCGGAGACTTTGAACGCTAGTCCGGCGATCAGGAACACGAGGCCGAACAGCAGACCGAGGGAGACGTCGCCATGCTGCGCCGTCTCGATGATCCCCGAAAAGAGCGTTGTTCCGGCATAGCCGTAGATCAGCGATGCCCCATAGAGCAGCAGACCAGAGGACAACGCGCCAAGCACAAAGTACTTCAGCCCGGCTTCGGTGGATTTCACACTGTCCCGGCGCAGCGACGCGATCACATAGAGCGCAAGCGACTGAAGCTCGAGCCCCATATAGAGCGCCATCAGATCACCGGCGGATACCATGACCATCATACCGACCACGGAAAGAGCCAGCAAAAGCGGATATTCAAAGCGCAGCAGGTCGCGCGCCTTCATGTAGCCTTCGGACATCACCAAAACGGCGGCGGCGGCAAAGAGGATCGTCACCTTGGCAAAACGGGCGAACCCATCTTCGATCAGCATGCCGCCAAAGGCGACGTTTGTCCCTTCACCGTCCACTGTAATCCATGCGCCCAGTGCCACCATCAGACCGGCGGTCAACCAGACAAGCACCGAGGCCATGCCATCCTTGGTCGTGTAAACAGCCACCAGCAGCATCACCATGGCGTAGAGCGACAGGATAATTTCCGGCAGGATGAGGGTCAGATCAGCGGTTATCATCGTATCCATCCTTTAGTTCGACGCCAGCTGGCTTGCAGCTTCTGCTGCACTCAGCGCCGTATCATAGCCTGCAACCAATGCCGCCACCGACGGCCCGGTAATATCGAGCACCAATGCGGGGTAAACCCCCAAAAGCAGCGTCATCGCCACAAGGGGTGCGAATATCCAACGCTCGCGCGACGTCATGTCGGTAATAGATTTCAGGCTTTCCTTGATCAGATCCCCCATCACCACGCGGCGATAAAGCCAGAGCGCATAGGCCGCCGAGAAAATCACTCCGGTCGTGGCCACTGCGGCAACCCATGTGTTGACCTGAAACACGGCCATGAGTGTCAGGAACTCGCCGACAAAGCCAGATGTGCCCGGCAGACCCACATTGGCCATCGTGAATAACATGAAAATCAGCGCATAGGCCGGCATCCGGTTTACCAGACCGCCATAGGCGTCGATGTCACGGGTGTGCATCCGGTCATAGATCACGCCAACACACAGGAACAGCGCGCCGGAAATGAACCCGTGGCTTATCATCTGAAAAATTGCGCCATCGACGCCCTGTTGATTGGCCGCAAAGATACCCATCGTGACAAACCCCATATGGGCCACGGACGAATAGGCGATCAGCTTTTTCATGTCTTCCTGCACGAGTGCCACCAGCGAGGTATAGACGATCGCGATGGCCGACAGCCACAGGATCATCGGCGCCCAGATATCAGCCGCCACCGGAAACATCGGCAGCGAGAAACGGATGAACCCGTAGCCGCCGAGTTTCAACAGGATCGCCGCCAGCACCACGGACCCGGCAGTCGGGGCCTGAACGTGGGCATCCGGCAGCCATGTATGCACCGGCCACATGGGCATCTTGACGGCGAAGCTTGCAAAGAAGGCAAGGAACAGGAGTGTCTGCATCCCCCCGACAATCTGAATGCCCAGAAGGTCGAAATCGGCAAAGGAGAATTCATGACGCAACAGCATTTCAATATCTGTGGTGCCCGCATCGGCAAACATACCCACCATCGCCACCAGCATCAGCACGGAGCCAAGGAAGGTATAAAGGAAGAACTTGAAGCTCGCATAGATGCGGTTCGCCCCGCCCCAGATGCCGATGATCAGGAACATGGGGATCAAGCCAGCCTCAAAGAAGAGATAGAACAAGACCAGATCCAGCGCCATGAAGACGCCAAGCATCAGCGTCTCAAGCAGCAGGAAGGCGATCATATATTCCTTGACCCGCAGGGTGACATTCCACGACGCGGCAATCACCAGCGGCATCATGAATGTCGTGAGCATCACGAAGAGCACCGAGATGCCATCGACGCCCATTTTGTATTCAAGACCCAGCAGCCAGTCGCGTTCTTCCACGAATTGAAACCCGGTGTCCTGCGGGTCAAACCCGGCCAGAATGAACAGCGAGACAAGGAAGGTCGCCACCGTGGCAAACATCGCCACGCGCTTGGCGTTGAGGTTGGCCGCCTCATCATCGCCGCGCAAAAAGACAGCAAGGATCAACGCCGCCATGGCCGGAATAAAGGTTACGATGGAAAGAAGATTGCCCATCAGTTGGCCCCTCCTGACAGTGTCATCCAAGTGACCAGCACTGCGATGCCGATGACCATGGCGAAGGCATAGGTAAAGATATAACCGGACTGCGCACGCCCGGCGAGGCGGGTAAAGAACGGGATAATGCCCATGGCGATGCCGTTCAGCCCCCCGTCGATCACATCCCCGTCACCGCGTTTCCACAGGAATGAGCCGATCCATTTGGCCGGTATGACAAACACGATGTTATAGAGTTCGTCAAAGTACCATTTGTTCTTGAGGAACAGGTACAAGGGGCGTTGGTTTTCGGCCAGCCGCTTGGGCAGTTCGGGGTTCACGATGTAGAACCAATAGGCCATCAGAAAGCCGATCAACATGGCCGCGAAAGGCGATGTCTTGACCCAATATGGCACCTTATGGGCGTCATCGAGCAGAGTGTTATCGGGTGCGATGTACAGCGCCCCTTCACCCGGCACCCCGGCAAAGACGTAATGATGCTCGCCCTCTTTGGTACCATGGCTGTCCTCGGCCTTGTCATCGCCATGACCCTCAGCGCCATGCTCAGAGGCTTCGGCATAGGGAATGCCATAGAACTTCGCCACTTTATCCGTGTGGCCAAAGAACGACCCGTACCAGACCATACCAGCAAAAATCGCCCCAAGCGCCAGCACACCAAGCGGAATAATCATGACCATCGGGCTTTCATGCGCGTGGTCGTGGGTGTGTTTGTCGCCCCGTGGCGTGCCGTAAAACGTCAGGAACATCAGACGCCAGCTATAGAAACTGGTGAACAGTGCGGCGATCACAAGCGCCCAGAACCCATACATGGACCCGGCAGCAAAAGCGCTTTCCACGATCGCATCTTTGGAATGGAAGCCCGCAAACCCGATCGGTATCTCGCCCAATGTCACAATCCAAACCGGGATACCAACACCTGTGATGGCCAGCGTGCCGATCATCATGGCCCAGAAGGTATAGGGGATTTTCTTGCGCAAGCCGCCGTAGTTCATCATGTCTTGCTCGTGGTGCATCGCATGGATCACCGAGCCTGCGCCGAGAAACAGCATCGCCTTGAAGAAAGCATGTGTAAACAGGTGGAACATGGCCGCTGAATACATGCCAACACCTGCAGCGACGAACATATACCCCAGCTGCGAACAGGTCGAATAGGCGATGACCCGTTTGATGTCGGTCTGGACGAGGCCCACCGTGGCGGCGAAGAACGCCGTTGTTGCGCCCAGCACGGTGACAAATGCCATGGCTTCGGGTGCGAATTCCATGATCGGTGACATCCGGCACACAAGGAAAACACCCGCCGTGACCATCGTGGCCGCATGGATCAGCGCGGACACAGGCGTTGGCCCTTCCATCGCGTCCGGCAGCCATGTGTGCAAAAACAACTGCGCCGATTTCCCCATCGCGCCGATGAAAAGCAGGAAGGCAATCAGATTTGCCGCGTTCCATTCGGTCCAAAGAAAGGTCAGCTGCGTCTCTGCCAGTTCTGGCGCGGCGGCAAAGATGTCATCAAAATTGATGCTATCCGTCAGGAAAAACAGCGCAAAAATCGCCAGCGCAAAGCCAAAGTCACCCACGCGGTTGACGACGAACGCCTTGATCGCCGCCGCATTTGCCGAGGGTTTGCGATAGTAAAAGCCGATCAGAAGGTAGGACGCGACGCCCACCCCTTCCCAGCCAAAAAACATCTGCACAAGGTTGTCGGCCGTCACCAGCATCAACATCGCAAAGGTAAAGAACGACAGATAGGCAAAGAAGCGCGGCTTGTAGCTCTCGTCGTCTTTCCACTGCGGGTCTTTATCCATGTAGCCAAAGGAATAAAGATGAACGAGGCTCGACACGGTGGTGATGACGACCAGCATGATCGCGGTCAGCCGGTCCAGTCGGATCGCCCAATCCGTACTGAGACTACCGCTTTCGATAAAGCGCAAAATCTGGATTTGTTCAGTCATGCCGTCAAAGGTGAGAAACACAACCCACGACAAGAGAGCCGACAGGAAAAGTAGCCCGGTGGCAATCCAGCAGGCGGCAGCTTCTCCGATAAATTTCCAGCTGAAACCACACAGGAGCGCACCAACAAGCGGGGCAAAGAGGAGTATTGTTTCCATCAGTCTGTTTCCTTGGTGCCACCACGGCAATCTGGGTCATATTCGTTCAGGCCAGCCCAAGGGCATATCGCCCCGCTGACCAAAAAACTGTCAGCCGTGTGCTGCGCGTGCGTCTTTGATCGGTGCATGTCTTAGCCCTTCATCACGTTGACGTCTTCGACCGCAATCGTGCCCCGGTTGCGGAAGAAGCAGACGAGGATAGCGAGGCCAATCGCCGCTTCGGCGGCAGCGACGGTCAAAACGAAGAGCGTGAAAACCTGCCCTACGAGATCATCGAGAAAGCTTGAGAAAGCGACGAGGTTGATATTCACCGCCAGCAACATCAATTCGATGCTCATCAGAAGGATGATGATGTTCTTACGGTTCAAAAAGAGCCCGAAAATCCCGATCACGAATAGTGTGGCAGCAACGGTAAGATAGTGTTCCAAACCAATCATTGTTCTTCCTTCCGGAGCGCTAAGACCCCGTTTTCGTTCCTATGTCGCCGGGGCATTTGCCCCGCCACGCTAAGCTCAAATCGAGCCCTTTCGTTACAGGCCTTCCAGCCTGAATGCTTCCTTGTCGCCCCGCAGGCCCGGATAAAAAGCGGCGCAGGCGCAGGGCTCAAGCGCCCATACCTCAACCGACACATCCCGCGCCACCTTTTTCAGGTCATCCGACATGCGCCCCAGCGTTGCAAAAACCCGCGCACCCTTTTCATGCTGCGCCACAATTGCCATGGCGTCTTCGGTCCGGTCGAAGGGCGGTCGTTTGTTCATGTTTTCCTCAGCCGTGCGGAATTGCAGCACGTCGCCCGATTGGCAATCCGCAATTACGATATCCGTTGCGGACCCCTCCTGTGACCACCAGTCGCGCCAGATCACGCGACCCTCTCCCAGATCGACGTGATCCGCCTCACCGCCGTGGCTGACATGGGTGGTGCGTGTGCACTCCGACGCCGTCACGGCAAAGGCTGAGGACGCCGCAAATACGGCAATCGCGCTCAGCACATGATATGAAGCCCAACGCGTCATGGATCAGAGGCCCTGCCCCGATTTGACGTCCTTGAGTTCCATCGCCTTGGCCGGGTCACGCATCATTTGCGCCACGACATCCTGGCGTTTCACGTCAGAGCGGTGGCGCAGCGTCAGCACAATCGCCCCGATCATGGCGACCAGCAGGATCAGTCCACTCAACTGGAACAGCAGGAAATACTGATCATATAGGATCAAGCCCAAGGCTTCGGTGTTATGCCGATCCACGGGTGTCACCTGCGCGCGCATGCCTTCGGCAGCAGCGTTGCTTTCCCATGCGCCAAAAGCGATGGCGAATTGCATCAACAACACAACGCCGATCAGCAACGCCAGCGGCAGGTATTTCGACATCTCCGCCTTGAGTTCCGCAAAATCCACGTCAAGCATCATGACTACGAAAAGGAACAGTACCGCGACGGCCCCGACGTAAACGATGATCAAAAGCATCGCGACGAATTCAGCGCCGAGCAGAACGAATAGACCGGCTGCCGAGAGAAAAGCGAGGATGAGCCACAGGACCGAATGCACCGGGTTGCGGCTGATGACGGTGAACAAACCGCCTGCGATCACACTGATCGCAAAGAGATAAAAGGCAAAAACCGTCATTCCGCGTCCTTCTCTTCATCCAGAACCTGCTGCGCCAGTTCCAACGCGCGGGTCATCGCTGGCAATCCTGCAAACATCGACATCTGGCCGATGGATTCCACGATATGTTGTTTTGTGGCACCCGCCTCGACCGCGTGGCGCACCGCCTGACGAAAGCCGACGTCGTTCTGCGCACCCTGCATGGTCAGCCCAGCGAGCGTCAGCAGCATCCGCGTGCGCGCATCCAGCCCGCCCTCATTCAGCGTATTGCCGAACATCATTTCCATCATGTCCTTGGGCATCGTGCCCATCATCTTTTCAAACCCTTTGGGCGAAAACGCCTCCATCGCCGGATAGGATTTCGCCATTTCCTGCGCCTGCGCCATCATCGCGGCAAAAGGGTTCGCGCCCTCGAACGGGTTGTTTTTGTCACTCATCGGTAAGGTGCATCCATCTCAAGGTTGCGCGCGATCTCGGCTTCCCAGCGCTCGCCATTGGCCAGCAGGCGGTCCTTGTCGTAATACAGCTCTTCGCGCGTCTCCGTGGAAAACTCGAAATTGGGCCCCTCGACAATGGCATCCACCGGGCAGGCTTCCTCGCAGAAACCGCAGTAGATGCATTTTGTCATGTCGATGTCATAGCGCGTGGTCCGCCGACTGCCGTCATCGCGGGGTTCCGCGTCGATCGTAATGGCCTGCGCCGGGCAAACCGCCTCGCAGAGTTTACAGGCAATACAGCGTTCTTCGCCATTGGGGTAGCGGCGCAGCGCGTGCTCACCCCGAAAACGCGGGGAAAGCGGCCCTTTTTCATGCGGGTAGTTCAGCGTGGCCTTGGGGGCAAAAAAGTACTTCAGACCCAGTTTCATACCGACCCAAAAGTCTTGAAGCAGGAAGTATTTCGCATGTCGTGCGTAATCGATCTGTGTCATATCAGCCTCCCATACCCCAGCGGGCATATGCCCCCCAGAACCATTCGAATTTTGCGGCAAATGCCACGAAAACCACCCAGACTAGGCTGAACGGCAGGAACACTTTCCAGCCCAGACGCATCAGCTGGTCATAGCGGTAACGCGGCGTAATCGCTTTGACCATCGCAAAGAGGAAGAAGAAGAATGCCATCTTGGCAATCATCCACAAGACGCCGTCGGGCAGACCCGGGATCGGGGACAGCCAGCCGCCAAAGAACAGCAGCGACGTGAGCGCGCACATCAGGAAAATAGCGATATATTCCCCGGCCATGAAGAGCAGGAAGGGGGTGGATGAATATTCGACCTGATAGCCCGCGACCAGTTCCGATTCCGCTTCGGGCAAATCAAACGGTGGACGGTTCGTTTCAGCCAGACAGCTGATAAAGAACAGGAAAACCATCGGGAAGTGCGGTAGCCAGTACCAGCTGAAAAAGCCGTAGGGGCCGTCCTGCGCGGCGACGATGCCGCCGAAATTCATCGACCCGGTCGAAATAATCACCCCGATGATGATCAGGCCAAGCGACACTTCATAAGAGATCATCTGCGCGGCAGAACGCAACGATCCGAGGAAAGGGTATTTCGAGTTCGACGCCCAGCCGCCCATAATGACCCCATAGACTTCAAGCGATGAGATCGCAAAGACGAACAGGATCGCCACATTGATGTCACTGAGGACCCAACCATCGTTGAACGGGATCACCGCCCATGCCAGCAGGGCCAGAACAAAAGACGTCATCGGCGCGAGCATGAAGACGGTCTTGTCGGCACCGGCCGGGACCACGACCTCTTTCACGACATATTTCAGCGCATCCGCCACCGTTTGCAGCAACCCGAAGGTGCCCACCACATTAGGCCCGCGCCGCATCTGCACAGCCGCCCAGATCTTGCGGTCCCCATAGACGAGGAACAGCAATGAGACCATCACAAAGCCGATAACGGCCAGCACCTGTGCCAGGATCAGGACAGCTATGCCGCCGGGAGTGGTAAAGAAATCAGCCATATGTCCTCACACCATCGGTATTCCGCTTTGCTCACAGTCAGCCTGCACGACATCAGCGTCATTCTTGGCTAGCCTGTCAGGCAGGGTTGGCGATTTGGTGTAAACAGCATCTGCCGACCACACGCCACCCTCTTCGTGAACTTTTGTGCGCAAATGCCGCGCAAAATCGCGCGCTTGCGGCATTGAATGCCCGGCCGCCGCAACCCGCATGTGTTTTTGCAGGTTTGCGGTGCCATGCGTTAACGTCCCCGACGCGCGCGCGCCACAAACCGCCGACTCGCAGCGGCGGGTTTCGGGAACACTCGCCGCGTCGCGTGACAACTGAGATATGCGCGCGCTCTTCTGTGTCATTCCGCAGCCAAGGTCTCTTGTTGACGCGCTTTTGCGTTGGCGGAGAGTTCCGCCATCAGCTCGGATGCGCGCGCAATAGGGTTTGTCAGGTAGAAATCGGTTATGGCCGGCTCAAATGCGCCACGGCTCACATCACCGCCTGTTACCGCCTGCCAGTCATTTTCCGGCACCGTGTCGATATTCGCCAGATGCGGCACCTCTTTGACCAGCGCCTGCCTCAGTTGCACAATGCTGTCAAACGGCAGCTGCGCTCCGATTTCCGCAGACAGCGCCCTCAGGATCGCCCAGTTTTCCTTGGCTTCCCCCGGCGCAAACCCGGCCCTGAGCGCCAGTTGAGGCCGCCCTTCGGTGTTCACAAACAACCCCGGCTCTTCGGTATAGGCAGCGGCGGGCAGGATAACATCGGCGCGGTGCGCGCCCCGGTCCCCATGCGAACCCTGATAGATCACGAAAGGACCCGGTCCGATGTCGATCTCATCGGCACCGAGGTTATAGATCACCTCCGCATCCATCACCGCATCGACGCCGCCATCGGCACATGCACCAATGTCCATCGCACCCACACGTCCCGCGGCCGTATGAAGGACCAATACCTTGGACTGGCTGCGCTCTGCGAAAGCGTGGGCCTTGGCCAGAACCGCCGCGCCATCCGCGCCGCGCAACGCGCCCTGCCCGATGATCAGGATCGTCGGGTTATCCGTCAGGTCAGCGGTGTTTTCCTGATCCAGCGCCGCCAGACCGTCGCGACCATCGCCGTGATGATGATAGTCATACGTCAGATCAATCGCCGGGCCAACAACGCTGACTTTGGCCCCCTTCAGCCACGCCTTGCGGATGCGCGCATCCAGCACCGGCGCCTCGATGCGCGGGTTGGTTCCGACCAGTATGACGTGCAACGCATCGTCGATCTCTTCGATGGTGGCGTTGCCCACATAGCCGAACCGGTTGCCCGCGGGCAATTGCGCCCCATCGGTGCGGCACTCAACCGCGCCGCCCTGAACTTCGATCAGAGCTTTCAGCGCATAGGCGGCCTCAACCGGCGCAAGATCCCCGACCAACCCGGCCAGTTTCTTACCTTTCATCGCTGTTGCAGCCGCTGTCAGGGCTTCGGGCCAGCTCGCGGGGCGCAACTTGCCGTTCTCGCGGATGTAGGGTCGGTCCAGCCTCTGGCGGCGCAAGCCGTCCCAGACAAACCGCGTCTTGTCCGAAATCCATTCCTCGTTCACGCCATCATGGTTGCGCGGCAAAAACCGCATCACTTCACGGCCCTTTGTGTCCACGCGGATGTTTGACCCCAGTGCGTCCATAACGTCCACGGATTCGGTCTTGGTCAATTCCCACGGGCGCGCCGTAAACGCGTAAGGCTTTGAAACCAAAGCGCCAACCGGGCAGAGATCAATAATATTGCCCTGCATGTTACTGTCCAGCGTCTGGCCCAGATAAGACGTGATTTCTGCGTCTTCGCCGCGACCCGTCTGGCCCATCTGGTGAATGCCCGCCACCTCCGTGGTGAACCGCACACAACGCGTGCAGGAGATACAGCGCGTCATATGCGTCTCGACCAGTGGCCCCAGATCGAGATCTTCAGTCGCGCGCTTGGGCTCGCGGTAGCGCGAGAAATCCACGCCATACGCCATCGCCTGATCCTGCAGATCACACTCGCCGCCCTGATCGCAGATCGGGCAATCAAGCGGGTGGTTGATCAGCAAAAACTCCATCACCCCTTCGCGGGCCTTTTTGACCATAGGCGAATTGGTTTTGACGACCGGCGGCTGGCCTTCGGGTCCGGGGCGCAGATCCTTGACCTGCATCGCGCAAGAAGCGGCAGGTTTCGGCGGCCCGCCGACCACTTCGACCAGACACATGCGGCAGTTGCCCGCGATCGTCAGCCGCTCATGATAGCAAAAACGCGGAATCTCGATGCCCGCCTCTTCACAGGCCTGGATCAGGGTCATCGCCCCATCCACTTCAACCTCTGTGTCGTCGATAATGACTTTGCGCAGATCGCTCATATCATTCGCCTTTGTTCATCGCGCCACACCGGGCGCACCTGTTACCGAGAGACGCGCAACAGCGCCCCAATTTCCGATTTCTGTGCAATTTCGGCCCGACCGAGCGCACAGTAGCCTTGTTTGTTCTGCTTGTAGCCAGCGGCCTTCATCTCATCCGCCGCCCGCGCCCGCAGTCGCTTTTTCTCCGTGTCCGACTCCAGATGCGCCTTGATCTCGGCCTCGGAGTATCCCAGTTCCCGCGCCTGATCTTCCAAAGCGCGCAAATAGCTTATCGCCTTGAAAAATCGCGCAGAAATATCGGGGCACTTTCGCCTGATCTCATTGGCCAGCCCTACGGTGTAAAGCGCGTCATCAATTTGCTGAACGTCCCGCAAGGGCGGGTTCGCAGCCACCGGAGCCGCAAGCCCCATCATGAATACCGCCATCATCATCGTTTTACGCATCCCACAACTCCAGTTGCCGTTACCAAGGAAAAAGGCAAAACGCCTTTGACAGGATAGATGCGCGTACCCCGCATTGATAAGCAATAACCGAGCGGGTTTTGGACTGATTGCAGGCCACAGGTCATATCTCGCGACACCTTCCTTGCAGCAAGAGTGTGTCATTTTCGATGGTCAGTGTCTCACTCTCATCGTCAGGTCCCACAACCCAGTCGACGTCCGAGCGGCCAAAGCTATTGACGCAATAGACTGTCGCCTCGTAGCGCGCAGCCTCACGTGCCCCCTCCAGAGAGGCCGAAACAGGTCTGACGGTTACGCTGAACTGCGCCCGGTCTGCCCCGCGTTCCGACTTGAGCCGCGCGTTGAAAAACTGGCCATCAAAACTGATCGCATCGTCATCCGGCCCGCAGGCGGTGAGCGTCAGTCCGATAATCATGAGGGCTGTGAAAATACGCATGTTACCTACTCTGCTGCAACCGGCGCACACCGGTTGTCTTTCCACTTACTTGCCTCGTTCAGATAGCGCCAGCCAAAGGCGTGATCACTGTCACCGTGGTTTTTGAGGTGTTCCAGCCGTTCCAATGCCTCATCCAGTGTTGGCTGATGCCCCACAGGAACCCACCACATCACGAAATGCATCTCACCGAGCACTTCGAACCATTCCTGACGGCGCGCGTAAAACTGTTTGTGGATGGTGCCCCAGACGAATTGTTCCAAGGTCTCAACGCTTTCCCAAACGGTCAGGTTGGAAACATAAAGCGGATCGCCCTCGATTTTGGCCTCGGTATTCCCGGTGCCCGGCTCTCCCGACCCTTCCATCATCCACACGAACCCCGGCATGCGCTTGCCCAGCCCGTTGATCCGGTCAAGGTTCTCCATGAATTCCGCCACGCGCGGATCGTCCGTAGGCGCCGCAAGGCGGCCGACGTTGAGTTCGGCGAGGTGCCGCTTCATGCTTGTTCCTCGGCTCTATTGAGAAGTTGCCCAATTGGACTGTCAAGTTGCATCTCTTTCTCAGCTGCAGCGCAGACCGTGTCTGCGCTCCGCCAGACGATCCCATTCGTCTGAGTATAAGCATAGAAGTCGTCCTGCATTTTCTTTTCGGGCAGGTCTCGCATGAATCTGTTGTATTGCACCCGCGAGACGTCGTCTTCGGTCAGCCTCACTGCCCAGTGGATGGCCAATACGGTTTCCGAACTAAAATCGTACTGAACACTTGGGCAACTGCGGCTAAGATTTGTTGCAATCACAGACTCCATATACATGGTATAAATGTATTCCGGCATGGGTATGGCAGGCTCGCTTAGATCGCCCAGACGTAAAGTCCCTGACACAAAGCTCTTTTGTCTCAACAACTTCAAATCTGAAGGACTCATCGCTTCAGTGCATCCAAAAACAAGAGACAGGACGGACAAATAGAACATGACGCGCCACATTTTGCTACTCCGCCGCCACAGCGCTCACACGCCCCGACCGTTTGTGCTTAATCCGATCCTCAATCTCATCGCGGAAATGCCGGATCAACCCTTGAATGGGCCAAGCCGCCGCATCGCCGAGCGCGCAGATCGTGTGGCCTTCGACCTGTTTGGTCACATCAAGGAGCATGTCGATCTCTTCGGGTTCTGCCTCGCCTGTCACCAGACGGTCCATCACGCGCATCATCCAGCCGGTGCCTTCGCGGCAGGGCGTGCATTGCCCGCAGCTTTCGTGCTTGTAGAACTTCGACAGCCGCCAGATCGCCTTGATCACATCCGTTGAGTTATCCATCACGATCACCGCCGCCGTGCCGAGGCCGGAGCGTTGTTCGCGCAGATAATCGAAATCCATGATCGCGTCTTTCATGTCTTTGCCAGGTATCATCGGCACGGAGGATCCACCGGGGATCACCGCCTTGAGGTTGCCCCAACCGCCACGGATGCCACCACAATGCGTCTCGATCAATTCCTCGAAACTGATCGACATCGCCTCTTCGACGACACAGGGGTTGTTCACGTGGCCCGAAATCGCGAACAGCTTGGTGCCCGCGTTGTTCGGACGCCCAAAGGAGGAAAACCACTCCGGTCCGCGCCGCAGGATCGTTGGAACAACAGCAATCGATTCCACGTTGTTTACCGTCGTCGGGCAGCCATAAAGCCCCGCCCCCGCAGGGAACGGCGGCTTCATCCGGGGCATGCCCTTTTTACCCTCAAGGCTTTCCAGCAGCGCGGTTTCCTCGCCGCAGATGTAGGCACCCGCCCCATGGTGCAGGTAGATGTCAAAATCCCAGCCGGAGCCTGCGGCGTTCTTGCCCACCAGCCCCGCATCGTAGGCCTCGTCAATCGCGGCCTGCAGCGCCTCTTTCTCGCGGATGTATTCGCCGCGAATGTAGATGTAACAGGCATGCGCATTCATCGCAAAACTGGCGATCAGGCACCCTTCAACCAGCGTATGCGGGTCGTGACGCATGATCTCGCGGTCCTTGCAGGTGCCCGGCTCGGATTCATCCGCATTGACCACCAGATAGGAGGGCCGCCCGTCGCTTTCCTTGGGCATGAAGGACCATTTGAGCCCCGTCGGGAAACCGGCCCCGCCACGCCCGCGCAGACCTGATGCCTTCATCTGATCCACGATCCAGTCGCGGCCCTTTTTGATGATGGCGTCCGTCCCGTCCCAATGGCCCCGCGCCTGCGCGCCCTTCAGCGTGCGGTCATGCATGCCGTAGATATTGGTAAAGATGCGATCCTGATCGTTAAGCATCCGCTTCCCCTTTTACCTGTCGTTCTGCGCAGCCTTGCGCGCACGTTTAATTTGCAATGAAACGATGAACGACCATGCCAAGGCAGCCAGCGCCAGAAAGTCCAGCAGAATGGCGTGCCGCGCGGTCAGCCCGAACTTGGGGGCGAGCCACAGCGACAATACCCACGCCACCATGGTGCCCACGATGACGAGGCTTACCATTCGCCCTTTTTTGGCCAAGGCACGGTCGCGCGCCTCGGCTGTCTGGTCTTGCGCACTCATGAAGCCTCCTAGCTCCGTCGTTCAGGGTCAGTCCTTGGCGTTGGCCAAAGCCTTGGCCTGTCCAACCCAATCGTCTCTTTCGATACGTCCTTTAAACCGCAGGCGTTCATCCACCCACGCGATGTCTTTCTTTTTGAACTGGGCAACCTGTTCAAAGTGCCAGACCCCCAGCTCATTCAGCGTCTGTTCCAGCTTGGGACCAACACCGGAGATCTTTTTCAGATCATCCGCGGTCCCTGTCGGTACATCCGACAGATACGCAGGCCGCCCATCAGGGGCTGCCGCTGCCTTGGGCGCGGCCTTTTTGGCAGGTGCTTTCTTGGGTGCTGCCTTTTTCTTGGGCGCCGGTGCGGGTGCCGCTTCTTTCTCGTACTTCCAATCACCCTTTCGCGCCGCAAGCTCTTCTTCTCCGGCAAGGCGTGCTGTGGGTTTTACCTGTGCCGCTGTCGGCGCTGGTGCAACGTTGATCGGCGCCGCTTTTGTGGCAGAGGCCTTGGCAGCAGGCGTCGGAGGGTTGATCTTGACTTCACCGGGTCTTGGCAACGGCCGGGTCATGACCCAGCTGACAAGCACGCCCACCACAAGAAACACGACAGCGCCCAGGAAAGCACCTTGTAAAAAGCTCCAGCCAAAGAGCACCCACGCCAATGTCCCCGCAAGCGTACCGCCCGCGAAAGCCACAAGCCAGCTCCCCAACACCATTCCAACCATTCCTTTATTGCTTTCCATGAAGGCCTCTCTTTCGGTTATTTACGCAATCACTTTTTATAAATACCGTCTTTTTCGGCGCGTTGGGAAAATTCTGTTTCTTTGCCCTCTGCAAGCAGCTTGGCCTGCGATACCCAGTCGTCCCGACTGACCCGTCCCTTGAAGCCGACAAAGCTCTCGTCCGCCCATGCGACCTCTTCCGAGGACCAGCTGGCAATCTGGTCAAAATGGAAGATACCGATGTCGTTCAGCATGGATTCAAGCTTGGGGCCCACGCCCTTGATCCGCTTGAGATCATCTCCACCGCCACTGCGCGCGGTCTTTAACAGGCCTGGCGGCACACCTTTGATTGGTGCGTCCCCTTTCGCTTGCGCAGGCGTGGTTTTTTTCTTTGCTTTTGGTTTGGGCGCGGCGTTTTCATTCGCACCTTGCCACGGTGTCGTCAGCGGCACCTCTGTGCCATCAATGCGTTTTACCGTGTCGCCCAGATCAACAGCCAATTGCACGGACGCGTTATACTGCGTCTTTCCGCTGTCATATTCTGTCAACGAAGTCAGTCCCTTAAGAGGCTCAGCGGCATAGCGACCGTTCTGTGGACCCGGCACAGGTACTTTCCCAGCCGCCAATTCATCAATGATCTCTCCCATCCGTGCTGCGGTCAGATCTTCGTAGTAATCCTTGCCAATCTGAGCCATCGGCGCGTTGGAACAGGAGCCAAGGCATTCGACTTCTTCCCACGAGAAATTGCCATCTTCCGAGAGTTGATGCGGCTCACGTGCGATCTTTTCCTGACAGACCGATATCAAGTCTTCGGCCCCGCAGATCATGCAGGACGTGGTGCCGCAGACCTGAATATGCGCAATCGCCCCCACGGGCTGCAGCTGGAACATGAAGTAGAAAGTCGCAACTTCCAGACCGCGAATATAGCTGAGGCCGAGCATGTCGGAAACATGTTCAATCGCAGGT
This sequence comes from Roseobacter sp. OBYS 0001, assembly GCF_019654895.1. Classification (NCBI taxonomy): domain Bacteria; kingdom Pseudomonadati; phylum Pseudomonadota; class Alphaproteobacteria; order Rhodobacterales; family Roseobacteraceae; genus Roseobacter; species Roseobacter sp. OBYS 0001. The sequence goes on along the minus strand of NZ_BPES01000004.1, from coordinate 104,501 downwards.
TTAGAGAGCCACCCTTCCTGCTCCTGCGCACGCCACAAAAGCGGAATAATCGCCGAGGCCTGACGCCCTTCGGGGTATTTCGTGATCTGCCCTTCGGCCCACGCCTGATTCTCTGTCGTGAAGGCGAAGGTTTCGGGTTGGTCGGGATGTAGTCTACGCAGCATTAGAAATATCCGTTAAATCAGATTGGGTTGCGCCAGCGGTGCGTAAGCAAAAACGCATGCAGCGCCTTTGAAACTAAAGGCCTCACTTTGTGAGAAAGCACTCACCGGTCGATCTCCCCGAACACCACGTCCATGGTGCCGATGATCGCCGCCACGTCCGCCAACTGGTGGCCGCGCGACATGTGGTCCATCGCCTGCAGGTGCAGGAACCCGGGCGCGCGGATTTTGGCGCGGTAGGGTTTATTGGTGCCATCGGCCACGAGGTAGACGCCAAACTCGCCCTTGGGGGCCTCGACACAGGCATAGACCTCGCCCGCAGGCACGTGGAACCCTTCGGTATAAAGCTTGAAGTGGTGGATCAGGCTTTCCATCGACGTCTTCATATCGGAACGGGATGGCGGTGTGATCTTGCCGCGGGCCAGAACGTCGCCCTGCCCCTCGGGTGCGCGCAGTTTTTCAACCGCCTGATGGATGATCAGCAACGACTGACGCATCTCTTCCATACGGCAGAGGTAGCGATCATAGCAGTCGCCGTTTTTGCCCACGGGTATCTGGAAATCGAATTCGTCATAGCATTCATAGGGCTGCGCACGGCGTAAATCCCATGCCAGACCGGACCCGCGCACCATGACACCTGAAAAGCCATATTCAAGAATATCTTCTTCGGTCACGACACCGATGTCGGCATTGCGCTGTTTGAAGATCCGGTTTTCCGTCAGCAAGCCATCGATGTCGGCGATGACACGCGGGAACTCATGCGCCCATGTTTCAATGTCGTCGACCAACTCCGGCGGGAGATCCTGATGCACCCCACCGGGGCGGAAATAGGCTGCGTGCAGACGCGCGCCACTGGCCCGCTCATAAAACACCATCAGCTTCTCGCGCTCTTCAAAGCCCCAAAGCGGCGGGGTCAGCGCGCCCACATCCATCGCCTGCGTGGTGATGTTCAGGATATGGTTCAGAATGCGGCCGATTTCGCAGAACAACACGCGGATCAGGGACGCGCGGCGCGGCACCTCGACACCTGTGAGCTTTTCGATGGCAAGACACCATGCGTGCTCTTGGTTCATCGGTGCCACATAGTCCAGCCGGTCGAAATATGGCAGGTTCTGCAGATACGTGCGGCTTTCCATCAGCTTTTCGGTGCCCCGGTGCAGCAAGCCGATGTGCGGATCGCATCGCTCCACGATCTCACCGTCCAGCTCCAGCACAAGCCGCAACACGCCATGTGCCGCCGGGTGCTGCGGGCCAAAGTTGATGTTGAAGTTACGGATTTTCTGCTCGCCTGTGAGAGCGTCGTCAAAGCCTTTGGTGCCGTCCATCAGGAAAGCCCTCCATTTCGTGCGTAATTCCGACCTTTGTCATTACGCAAGTTCAGCGTTAGCCATTGAAAGTTCAATGCAAGTTGGTGCGGATTTGGAGATTCGAACCCCACAGCATTTCTAAAAAAAGGCACCGAGGCCAAACCCAGTCCAGCAGCTGCGATAAATGTATTGATGATCTCAAACCACATCACCGCTTCTCCAGCTCTTGCAGCTTCAGGCCCATCCACCACAGAAGGGCAATCGTACCCAGCGGGATCAGGCAGGCCGCGGCCCAGTATTTGTTGATGCCAAAAAACGGCAGCAGCTTGATCATCGGAATGGCCGTTGCCGCCGACAGGATCAGCCACCAGATGCCACCCATTACTTGGCCTCCTGCTTTTCATCTCCCGGCAGGATGTATTCTGCACCCTCCCAAGGCGACATGAAGTCGAACTGGCGGTATTCTTGCACAAGGCTGACGGGCTCATAAACCACGCGCTTTTGCGCCTCATCATAGCGCACTTCGGTATATCCCGTCGTCGGGAAGTCCTTGCGCAGCGGATGCCCGCGAAACCCGTAATCCGTGAGGATGCGGCGCAGATCCGGATGGCCGCTGAACAGGATGCCGAACATGTCAAAAACTTCGCGCTCAAACCAGTTCGCTGATGGATGCACGGATATAACCGACGGCATCATCTGATCATCGCGGATACTCACCCGCAGCCGAACACGGTGGTTTTGATACATCGACAGCAAGTGATAAACGACATCGTAGCGCTTGGCGCGCCCGGTATAATCCACTGCTGTGATATCGACCAAGCTCGAAAAACGACATGTGGCGTCCGTCTTGAGAAACTCAACAAGTCCCACGATATTGGACGGCGTCACATCAACGTTCAATTCACCATGCGTAACATCCCATGCCAAGACGCAGTCCGTGCGTTTTGTCGCGATGTAGTTTCCCAATTCCTGCAAAGGCTCTGACATCGGTATCCTCTTTCGTTCCCCAGATCGCACCGCTCCGATTTTTACCGGACGATGGTCCCGGTCCGTCGTATTTTACGCTGGAGTTGCATTATACCATAAAGCAGCGCCTCGGCCGTTGGCGGGCAGCCTGGCACGTAGATATCGACCGGCACAATGCGGTCACAGCCCCGCACGACGCTATAGGAATAGTGGTAATATCCCCCACCATTCGCGCAGGACCCCATCGAAATCACATACCTTGGTTCCGGCATCTGATCGTATACTTTGCGCAGCGCGGGTGCCATTTTATTGGTCAGTGTTCCCGCGACGATCATCAGGTCGGACTGGCGTGGACTGGCGCGAGGTGCCGTACCAAACCGTTCCATGTCATAGCGCGGCATAGCCGTGTGCATCATCTCGACCGCGCAACAGGCAAGACCGAAGGTCATCCAGTGCAGCGACCCGGTCCGCGCCCAGTTGATAATGTCTTCTGTAGAGGTCAGCAGAAAACCCTTGTCCTGCAGCTCACGGTTCAGCTCTTGCGTTGCGACCTCACGGTCGGCGCCAGCCACGTTCACATTCGTTGCCACACTCATCCTGATAGACCTCCGAACTCATTCATAAAGCTTCGCACGACGGGGAATATCCGCAGTTGGCAAAGCCATACCCCAGCGCGTTTACAAGATCAACGCGACAGCATGGCTCAGTCATGAATAACCTCTCAAAAATACGATGTTTTTTCGCGTGCCCTGTTTGATGGGCAAAAGTCTGATGCAAAGCTGCACATCGATACGTGTCATTTTCGCTAAATGGACGCGCATCCGCGATAGATTCCAGCCAAAAACGGTTTTCTCTGCGCGGTCTGAACCTACAGGGTCGACGATGGTATATAGCCCTACCCGCCTTGGACGGTTACTGCCACTCAAGCGCGCCTTTTTTCCATTCATAGGCGAAGCCAATCGTCAGGACGCCCAGAAAGACCATCATAGACCAGAACCCCACCATGCTGATGTCCTTGAACGCCACGGCCCATGGAAACAGGAAGGCAATTTCGAGGTCAAAGATGATGAAAAGGATCGACACGAGGTAGAACCGCACATCGAACTTCATGCGTGCATCATCAAAAGCGTTGAAGCCGCATTCATAGGCGGACACTTTTTCGGGGTCCGGATTGCGTACCGCCAACACAACAGCAGCGAGGATCAGCACAAGACCAAGACCGATGGCAACCGCCAGAAACACGAGAATCGGCAAGTATTCGCGTAACATGTCGTCCAAGGTGTTGATCCTTTCTTGGTCTTCTGCGGTGTCTGTGTACGCGCAGTATATGGGTTGGTCAACACACGCGAAACGCCCCGCGCCGCTTTTGGAACAGGCTGCACCCATTTGCCGCATCGCACGGGGATGAGCATGTATCCGCCGTTCCATTTGAAATCACAAACGAGTGATCCAACTATCTGTTCAGGTTGGTGCGTCACAACGCGCGCACAACCTGAATACACACCAGTGTCGCACGCGCAGCGCACCCAAAGACAAGGAAAACACCATGAACAGACGCTCCACTCTCAAAGCGGCCCTTGCCGTTACCGCCCTGACCACCATCTCTGCCTGTGCAACACTGACAGGTGGCGATGACATCGTCGATGTCGCGGCATCCAACGGCAACTTTAACACGCTGGTCGCTGCGGTTCAGGCAGCTGGCCTTGAGGATACACTGCGCAGCGAAGGTCCGTTCACTGTTTTCGCACCAACCGATGCAGCCTTTGCAGCCCTGCCCGCTGGGACCGTTGAGGACCTGCTGCTGCCGGAAAACAAAGACAAACTGGTCGGAATTCTGACATACCATGTGATCCCCGGCGCTGTGATGGCTGCCGACGTGAGTGGCGCAAGCACGGATGTGGCAACCGTTAACGGCGCGTTGTTGACCGTTGACGGAACCGGCGATGGTGTTGTTGTCGGCGGCGCAAATGTGACCGCGGCGGACATCAAAGCGTCAAACGGTGTGATCCATGTGATCGACAAAGTGCTGCTGCCCTGATCGCGGCACTGGAACAGACCGCAGGTTTACCCCTGCGGTCTTGATCTTGTTTTCAAACAGCCCGCAGGTCTGTCACTGCACCCAAGAGGCTTTGCGCTTATCAAAGAAAGCCGCGATACCTTCAGCGGCTTCCGCCCCTTCCCACTGATCGGCCAAGGCTTCAATCGAGTGTTCAATCTGTTCCGGGGACACCGCAGCGCCCAATTCCCGTGCCAGCTTTTTGGCCGCCGCCACGGCACCGGGCGCGCAAGACAGATAGGGCGTGACTTCCTCTTCAACCGCTTGGGCAAAGGCGGCTTGCGGCACGACGCGCGCCAAAATGCCCAAAGATACAGCCTCCGCTGCGTCAAAGATACGGCCAGACATAAAGACACGCCGCGCACAGCCCTCGCCCATCCGTCCGATCACATAGGGTCCGATGGTGGCAGGGATCAGGCCCAGGCGCGTTTCCGTCAGCCCCAGCTTGATCGTGTCGACCCCGACCGCGACGTCACACACGCAAGCCAGCCCAACGCCACCGCCAAAGGCATTCCCCTGCAGCGCCCCGATCAGTGGTTTGGGCAGGCTGTTGAGCGCATCCAGCATAATCGCCAGCTTGCGCGCCTCTTCATTGCGGGTGGCGCGGTCCATCGTCATCTGGTCGCGCATCCACCCCAGATCACCACCCGCGCAAAAACTCTTGCCTGCTCCGGTCAAGACAACGACCCGGACATCGCTGTCTGACGCGAGCCGTTTTGCGGCAGATGTCAGTTCCTCCAGCATCTGCCCGGACATCGCATTGTGCTTTTCCGGACGGTTGAGGCTCAGGGTGGCGACGCCGCGCGCATCTGTATCAACCGCAATGGTATCAAACACTGGACCGACCTAATGCGCGGGTTCAGGCTGCGTGCGCATGGCTTGAGCCAAAGCCGCAGCCTCCGCGATCACTTCGGGATCAAGACCGGTTTCATACCCCAGAGCCGCGAGATGGCGTGCCAGAGTTTCAGTCGCCACATTCCCGGAGGCTCCCGGCGCGAAGGGGCATCCGCCCAAACCGCCCACAGCGGCATCAAAGACGCGCACCCCAAGGCTGAGAGAGGCGTCGATGTTCTCGATCGCGCGGCCATTTGTGTCATGAAAATGCCCGGCCAGCCGACCGACCGGCACCACATCACGCACCGCAAGCAACATGCGCGCAACACTGTCCGGCGTGCCTGCGCCGATTGTGTCGCCAAGGCTGACCTCATAACAGCCCATCGCAAACAGCTTGTCCGCCACCTCAGCCACCTGCGCCGGAGCCACGGCCCCGTCATAAGGGCACGCCACCACGCAGGACACATAGCCGCGCACGGGCAGATCAATGTGACGCGCCTCTTCTAGGATGGGCGCAAAACGCTCAAGACTTTCGGCAATGCTGGCGTTGATGTTGGCTTTGGAAAACCCCTCGGAGGCTGAGGCAAAAATCGCGATTTCATCTGCCCCGGCGCGGCAGGCGTCCTTGTATCCCTGCATGTTTGGCGCAAGTGCCGCGTAACGCACCCCCGCCGCCCTTGAGATACCGGCCAGCACCTCGCCAGACCCTGCCATCTGCGGCACCAGCTTGGGGGAGACAAAGCTTGCAATTTCGATCCGGTTGAACCCCGCGCGGCTCAGGCAGTCGATGAGCGCGATTTTATCGCGTACTGGTATCTCGCGTTTTTCGTTTTGCAACCCGTCGCGCGGGCCCACTTCGTATATCTCACAGTTTCCCAAACTCATCCCTGACGCTCCTGTTAAGGGTTTTGCCTCACTCTAGCGGCCAAGGCGCATAAAAGTCTTGCGAATAAATACCGCCGCCATTTGGCAACGCCGCCTCGAAGCTGTCGCGCGCCGTGATCCGTTCGTACCACGCATGCAGCGCGGGGTAGCCCTCCAAACGCACAAAATGCGACGCCATATAGACCGCCTGCCCCACTGAAATGTCTGCAGCGGAAAAACCAGAGGTCAACAAATAGTCGCGGCTTTCGATGGGCGTCGACAGGCGTGCCTCAATGGCCTCAAAGCACTTGCCAATGCGCGCGGCCTCCAGTTTCATCACGATCGGGCTACGCATGTGGTCCTCATAAAGCATCACATGCTGCTGCGTCAGCGCCACGACATGCTGGCTGAGCGTTTCCGCAAAATGCAGCCAGACAAGCCATGACATCCGGTCCGGGCTTGCGGTGCTGCGCCCCAGCCGGTCCGGGCTGTAGCGTTCGCACAGGTATTCCGTAATCGCCCCGGTTTCGAACATGCGTTCGCCATCCACCTCAAGGGCGGGCACGCGTCCTGCGGGCGACAGGCTCAAGAACTCAGGGCTGCGCAGACTGCGATCGAACGGATAGCTGCGCAGCTGAAATGGGATCTCAAGTTCGTTCAGCAGCCACAGCGTGCGCATGGACCGCGTCTGGGGGCAGTGATGCAGCGTGATCATGCCTGCTCCTCCTCAAGTCGGATGAGGGCAGCACCCGCGCTGACCTGATCACCTTCCTGCGCCAGCACTTCGGCGATGATGCCGTCGCGCGCAGCCAGCAGCGCGTGCTCCATCTTCATCGCTTCCAGCACGGCCAGCCGATCCCCCCGTGCAACGGTCTGTCCCGGCACCGCCGCCAACATCTTTACCAGACCCGGCATTGGCGCTTCGATCAGATTACCGCTGCCGCTTTCGGTCGCGCCCGCCAGCAACGGATCATGGATGTCAAAAACCAGACCGTAGTGATCAAAAACCGTGACCTGCCCTGCAGACATGTGACAGAGCGGCAGGGGTGCGCCATCAATCGACCACTGGCCCGCATGTCGCGTCGCGGTGACGCTTTGGTCGCCGTGGGTCCAGCGCTGGCTGTGCTGATCCAGCACCTCAACGGACAGCAGATGTTCCTGATCCTGCCAGCCCAGCCGCACCTGATGCGCAAACTGCACCCAGAGGGCAAAGCCTGCCATCGCAGCCGGTTTGTCCAACCCCGCAACCTGCATCGCCGCCGCCACCATATGAACGATCTGTGGGTCGGCAGCAGGTGTGAGTGTCGCAAAATCACGCTCGATCAGGCCCGTGTCGAATGCCCCTGCGGCGAACCCCTCATGGGCCGCCAATGCGCCCAGAAATTCCAGATTGGTCACGCTGCCCGCCACCTGAGTGTCTTTTAATGCCCGACGCAACCGCGCCAGCGCAATGGCGCGGGTGGGGCCAGCGACGATCAGCTTGGCAATCATCGGGTCGTAATAGGGGCTGATCGCGTCGCCTGCGCGCACCCCGCTGTCTGCCCGCGCAATCGCCGGAAAAACCAGATGATGCAGCGTTCCGGTGGCAGGCAGGAACCCGGCGCGCACATCTTCGGCATAAAGACGCGCCTCGAAGGCATGTCCGGTGATTGCCAAACCATCCTGATCGCAGGGCAAGGGTTCCCCCGCCGCCACGCGCAATTGCCATTCGACCAGATCCACGCCCGTGATGGCCTCGGTGACGGGGTGTTCGACCTGCAGGCGGGTGTTCATCTCCATAAAATAAAAACCATCGGGGCGCAGATCGCCCGTGCCGTCAACGATGAACTCCACCGTTCCGGCCCCTTTGTAGCCGATTGCTTTGGCGGCGCGCACGGCGGCGCGACCCATGGCCTCTCTGACCTCCGGGGTCATGCCGGGTGCGGGGGCTTCTTCGATCACTTTCTGATGGCGGCGCTGCAACGAACAGTCCCGTTCAAACAGGTGCACGACATCAGTGCCATCGCCGAAAACCTGCACCTCGATATGGCGCGGCTGCGGAATGAACTTTTCGATCAGAACATCAGAATTGCCGAATGCAGCCTGTGCCTCGGAACGCGCTGCCGCCAGTGCTTCGGTAAATTCTGACGCGGCGCTGACCAGACGCATGCCTTTGCCGCCGCCCCCTGCAACGGCTTTGATCAAGACCGGATAGCCGATCTTATCAGCCTGCTGCTGCAACTGTGCGTCCGCCTGATCCGCGCCGTGATACCCCGGCACGACGGGCACACCCGCTTCAATCATCAGGGCCTTGGCCGCGTCCTTGAGGCCCATCGCCCGGATCGCCTGCGCCGAAGGGCCGATAAATACCAAGCCTGCCGCGTCGACCTGTTCGACAAACTCGGGGTTTTCGCTCAGAAACCCATAGCCGGGGTGGATCGCCTCTGCACCGGTGGCGCGGGCGGCTGCGATAATGGCATCGGCGCGCAGGTAACTGTCGGCAGGTGCGGGACCGCCGATCCGCACTGCAGCATCCGCCATTGCCACGTGTTTTGCGCCTGCATCCACGTCCGAATACACGGCGATGCAGCGCACCCCAAGGGCCTGCGCCGTCTCGATCACCCGGCAGGCAATTTCACCCCGATTGGCCACCAAAATGCAGTTAAACACATCGTCCCTTTCTATCTGCCGCATCCGGACCGCGCACCACCGAGCGTGACGCCATTGCCGCGCGCCTAGCCCTCCGGCTACATTCTGAAAACGCCAAAGCGTGTCTCCTCGATAGGGGCGTTGAGCGCGGCAGACAAAGACAGGCTCAGCACCTCACGGCTTTTGCGCGGATCAATGATCCCGTCATCCCAGAGCCGCGCTGAGGCATAAAGCGGATGGCTTTGTTCCTCAAACATATCAATGGTGGGCTGTTTGAAGGCGGCTTCCTCCTCGGGCGACCACGACCCGCCCGCCCGTTCAATGGCGTCGCGTTTGACGGTGGCAAGCACCCCCGCAGCCTGCGCCCCGCCCATGACCGAAATACGGCTGTTGGGCCAGGTCCACAGAAACCGCGGCGAATAGGCCCGCCCGGCCATGCCGTAGTTGCCCGCCCCGAACGAACCACCAACCAGCATGGTGATCTTTGGCACATTGGCACAGGCCACAGCCGCGACCATTTTCGCCCCGTGCCGCGCAATCCCTTCGTTTTCATACTGCCGCCCGACCATGAACCCGGTGATATTTTGCAAAAATACCAGAGGAATACCGCGCTGTGTGCACAGCTCAATGAAGTGCGCGCCCTTTTGGGCCGATTCCGAAAACAGCACCCCGTTGTTGGCGATGATCCCGATCGGGCATCCGTCCAGATGCGCAAAGCCGGTCACAAGTGTTTCACCAAAGCGCGCCTTGAACTCGTCAAACCGTGAGCCATCCACCAGCCGCGCGATGACCTCGCGTATGTCATAGGGCGTGCGCAAATCGGCAGGCACAACGCCAAGAATCTCTTCGGGATCATAGGCGGGGGGCTCTGGCGTGGCCCAATCAACGCTCGCCGGTCGGGTCCGGTTCAGCGCGCCCACGGCGCGGCGCGCCAATGCAAGCGCATGGGCGTCATCCTCCGCCAGATAATCGGCAACGCCCGACAACCGCGTGTGCACATCGCCGCCACCAAGGTCTTCGGCGCTCACCACTTCGCCTGTGGCGGCTTTTACGAGCGGTGGGCCGGCCAGAAAAATAGTCCCCTGATCCTTGACGATGATTGTGACATCCGACATCGCCGGCACATAGGCACCGCCTGCCGTGCAGGACCCCATGACCACGGCGATCTGTGCGATGCCTGCCGCAGACATCCGCGCCTGATTGTAAAAGATGCGGCCAAAGTGGTCCCGGTCCGGAAAGACCTCGTCCTGATTTGGCAGATTGGCCCCGCCGCTGTCGACAAGGTAGATGCAGGGCAGATGGTTCTCGGCGGCGATTTCCTGGGCGCGCAGGTGCTTTTTGACACTCAGGGGATAATAGGTTCCCCCTTTGACCGTCGCATCGTTGCACAGAATCATAACCTGCTGCCCGGATACCTGCCCGATGCCCGCGATCACCCCCGCCGCAGGCGCTGCGCCATCATAAAGCCCATGCGCCGCTGTTGCGCCGATCTCGAGAAAGGCACTGCCCGGATCAAGCAGACCCGCAACCCGGTCACGCGGCAACATCTTTCCGCGCGAGACATGACGCGCACGCGCCGCGTCCGTGCCCCCGCGTGCCGCCGCCTGTGCGACAGCAGAAACCGCTTCCAACGCCTCAAGATGCGCGGCCCGGTTTGTCTTGAAAACGTCAGAGCCTGAAACAGCCTGCGACACCAATTTCATCTCAAGTCCTTTGCTTTCGCATGTTTCGATCCCCGACTTCGGTCTTTCATGTCTCCGGCGCTTCCAGCCGTTGAGGATCAGGCGCCAGTTTCAACAAACGCCCCATCCGATCAACGGGAAAGTCAAAACGCACCCTATCCGGCCCCGTGCAGCTTACGACGATCCAAACCGGGGCAACCCGGCCCGGCTGCGCCGAACAATCCGTGATCCGCGCGCCCTCACCGCCCCTTTCGAGATAGCGCGCCGCATAGGTTTCGATAACATGCGTCTCCGTGAGTGTGGCGCGTATCCAGCCAAGACGAAACCCCCAAACAGCCAGCGCCAGCACCAAAGCCCCGAAAGGAACAAACCACACCCAGCGCGGCATTATACCGCGCCCGTTTCAACGCTAAAACCCACAGGCGGCACATTGGTTTGACCCATGTCAATGAAGGGGCTGTTCGCTGATGCCATAGGGGCCACGCTAAACTCTGAAAGGCACGCAAAACCATGACACACACTCTCAAAGCCATCCTTCTCTCCAGCGCGCTCGCCATTGTGGCGGGACCGGTCGTTGCGCAATCGCAAGGGGATTGGACCGTTGCGTTCGGCTTTGGCAACGTCAACCCGAAATCCGGCAACGGCACCCTCGCCGGGGGAGAGGCCGACATAGGTGATGACACCCGTCCCATCTTTACCGTCGAATATTTCATCGCAAACAACATCGGGCTTGAATTGCTTGTCGCAACGCCGTTCAAACACGACATCTCCATTGACGGTATCGGTGACGCGGGCAGCACCAAACACCTGCCGCCCACCCTGTCGCTGAACTACCACTTCCCCACCAACAGCGCATGGAAACCCTATGTGGGTGCGGGTCTGAACTACACGGTCTTTTTCGAAGAGGACTCCGGGCTGGGCGACCTTGAGCTTGATAACTCCTTTGGCTTTTCCCTGCAGGCCGGTCTCGACTACATGATCAGCGACGCCGGTGCGATCCGGCTGAACGTACGCTGGTTTGACATCGACGCCGACGCAGAGCTCAACGGCAGCAAAATAGGCACCGCCGAGATTGACCCCGTGCTGGTCGGTGTCTCCTACGTGCACAGGTTCTGAAAACTGCTGCGCGACAGTACTGCCTGACCCGGTCGTTACCACCGGATCAGGCCATCGCCGCCATCAGTTCGCGCCCCACCAGCATACGGCGGATTTCAGAGGTTCCTGCGCCAATTTCCATCAGCTTGGCATCGCGGAACAACCGTGCCGCCGGGCTGTCGGCCAGAAACCCCGCACCGCCCATGGCCTGCACCGCCTGATGGGCCTGTTTCATCGCCTCTTCGGAGGCATAAAGGCAGCAGGCAGCCGCATCCTGCCGCGTCACATCCCCCCGATCGCAGGCTTTTGCGACCTCGTAGACGTAGGCGCGCGCGGAGTTCATCGCCGTATACATATCCGCAATCTTGCCCTGCATCAGCTGAAAGCTCCCGACCGGCTTGCCGAACTGTTTGCGCTCGGCCAGATAGGGCATTACGACATCCATGCATGCCGCCATGATGCCCGTCCCGATCCCTGCCAGAACCACGCGCTCGTAATCCAGCCCCGACATGAGAACCGCGACCCCGCGACCCTCTTCGCCCAGCACGTTCTCAAACGGAACTTCCACATCGTCAAAGATCAACTCGGCCGTGTTCGATCCCCGCATGCCCAGCTTGTCAAAATGCGGGGATGTAGAAAAACCGGCCATCTCCTTTTCAACAATGAAGGCCGTGATGCCATGCGCCCCAGCGTCAGGATCGGTCTTGGCATAGACCACTAGGGTGGAGGCCTCGGGACCATTGGTGATCCAGTATTTGTTGCCGTTCAGGCGATAATGATCGTTGCGTTTTTCTGCACGCAATTTCATCGATACGACATCAGACCCCGCCCCGGCCTCTGACATGGCCAAAGCGCCCACATGCGCGCCGGAAATCAGCTTGGGCAGGTATTTCTCTTTTTGCGCAGCGGTCCCGTTCAGGTTGATCTGATTGACGCACAGGTTTGAATGCGCCCCATAAGAGAGCGACACGGACGCACTGGCCCGCGCGATTTCCTCAATGGCAATCGTATGCGCCAGATAGGTCATTCCCGCGCCGCCGAACTGCTCATCTACCGTGATCCCTAAAAGGCCCAGATCGCCCATCTCGCGCCACAAATCAGCGGGAAAATCGTTCTTTTCATCAATCTCAGCAGCCAGTGGCGCCACGCGCTCCTGCGCCCAGCGGTGCACCATGTCGCGCAACGCATTTGCATCCTCGCCCAGATCAAACTGCATCGCTGCATTAAACATCACATAAGCCTTCCGAAAAACCGACTGCTCGGCATTTTTAAGTGTCACGCCGCACCGTAGTCTTGGCCTGTTTTTCGGTCAAGCGACACACCTCTTTAGACCGCAGCCCTCGCGACTGGCCGTTTTGGGCCCACGCCCAAAACCAAATAGAAAAGAATGCAGGCGGCGCAGCCGCCTGCGCCGCTGGATCACGCAGCCTTTTGATAGACCAACCCGACTTCAGCGCGAATAATCTCAGCAATAAGCGCACAGTCCTCCAGCGAGAACGTGAGCGGCACCCGCATGTCGACAACACCCGCCAATATCAGGTCCGTCGCAGGCATTGCCGCAGGTTTCGCATAGCGCCAACTGTCATAGCGGCTGGTAAAGGCGACAGGTTCGGGTGCGCCGAACCACTTCAACTCAACCCCGCGCGCCGCGCAGCGCGCCACGACGTCGCGCACCGCATCCGCAGGCCAATTGCGCAACAGGAACTGGATGGAAGATCCGACAATCTTCTCCTGCGCAGGGCGTTCGATCACCTGCAGACCCGGCGTATCGCGCAAACCCTTCTCCAGCGTGTAATACCGTTCGTTCCAGCGCCGGCATTGGGCATCAAGATCGGCCACCTGCGGGCGCAGGATCGCCGCACGCAGGTTGTCCATGCGCCCCGAGATATTCGGCGTCTCATAGCGGATCGTTTCAAAGGCTTCCTTGGGTGGCGCCGCCAGATGGCGTTCATAGAGCATATAGCTGCCCGACATCATCACCGCCCGCGCCGCGATCTCTGGATCATCCGTGACCAGAAACCCACCCTCACCGGAGTTCACATGTTTATACGTCTGACAGGAATAGCAGCCCACGGCCCCAAACCGGCCCGATGGCACCTCTTTCCACGCCGCGCCCATCGTGTGGGCGCAATCCTCGATCACTTTTACGCCTGCCCCGTCACAAATCGCCATCAACAGATCCATGTCGCAGATGTGCCCGCGCATATGGCTGAGCAGCAGAACATCCGCCTGCCCGATTTTGGTCTGCAAATCCTCAAGGTCGATGGTCAGGCTCTCGGTCACACCGACAAATACCGGCTCTGCGCCAACCGAGGCAATCGCACCGGGCACGGGCGCCAGCGTAAAAGCATTTGACAGTACCTTGTCACCCGGCTTGACCCCAAGGGCGCGCAGGGCAGTGCCCATGGCGTACCCACCTGATGCCACGGCCAAACAGTATTTCGCACCGACACAAGCCGCAAATTCCTGCTCCAGCAGCGCCGTTTCACATATTTCACCCTCGGCTGTGTTATAGCGGTGCAATCGACCATGCCGCAGCACCGCCAGGGCGGCCTCGATACCCGCTTCGGGAATTGGGTCCTGCTGGGTAAAGCTGCCGGTGAATTTTTCGCTCATTGCCTTGGTCTCCCTTGCAAAAACAGTGGCCTCTGCGCCCCCGCGCGTCAAGACAGAAGCCTGTCCACCATATCGGGCAACGCATCATAATGTTCCAGCAGCGCCTCAGGCTCAAGCGCAGCCATATCCCCCCCCGCAGGGCCAAAAGTGACCAACACACTTGGCACCCCCGCCGCGCGCGCTGTATTTCGGTCGGTATCGGAATCGCCAATCAGCACACAGCGGCGCGGATCGCCCCCCGCGCGCCGTGCCGCTTCAAAAAGCGGTTCGGGGTCGGGCTTGCGCACAGGCAGCGTATCCGCCCCTACAAGCGAGGCAAAGTTGTCCCGAATACCGAGGTTCTGCAGCAATATCTGCGCCAGCCCTTCCGGCTTGTTGGTACAGATGCCAACACCATACCCACGCAGCTTTAGCACTTCGATTGCATCCATCGCCCCGGGATAGACCGTCGTGAACTGGTCAATCTGCGCGCCATATGCCTCAAGCAATACTGGGTAATAACGGTCAATCGTTGCCTCATCCTCGGGCCGACCCAAACGCGCCATGCCAAGGCGCAGCATTGCCCGGCCACCGCGCAGAGCCGTTCCCTGATCAACGTCAGGTTTCAGCAGATCACCCGCGCCCATGTCGCGAAAACAGGTATTGGCCGCTGCGATCAGATCACCACTGGTGTCAGCAAGCGTGCCATCCAGGTCGAAAATGACGGTCTTCATTTGTTAACTTACCTCTATTATCGCAAGAAAGCGCGCAGCTTTATTGCAAGCCGCAATCTTCTTTGATCCCCCCGTGGCTTGCGCCGCGCGATTTAGCGGATAAACAGACCGGCAACAGAACACAAAGAGAATTCGCATGAAAACAGCTCTGGTCATCCTTGCAGCGGGCAAAGGCACGCGCATGAATTCGGACCTGCCCAAGGTCCTGCACCCGCTTGCGGGCGCGCCGCTGCTTGTTCACGCCATGCAATCAGGGGCCAGTCTAGGGCCAAGTCATACGGTGATTGTCGCCGGTCACGTCGCGGAACTTGTCCGGAAAGCGGCGCTGTCGCATGACGCCTCCGCCATTATTGTCGAGCAAAACGAACAGCTCGGAACCGGGCACGCCGCGAAACAGGCACAGGAAGTGCTCAAAGGATTTGACGGCACGGTGATCGTTCTCTTTGGGGACACGCCCTTCGTCAGCCCCGAGACCCTATCGGCCATTTGTGACGCACAACGCTCCTCAGACGTGGTCGTTCTGGGGTTCGAGGCAGCAGATCCTGCACGCTATGGGCGGCTTGTCATGGATGGCACGCAGCTGGATCGCATTGTGGAGTTCAAGGATGCCAGTGAGGCAGAGCGCAAAATCACCCTGTGCAACAGCGGCGTTGTGGCCTGCAATGGAACGCTCTTGTTTGATTTGCTGCAAGCGGTGGACAATGACAATGCTGCCGGCGAATTCTATTTGCCCGATATCGTTGGCATCGCCCGGTCGCGCGGGCTGAAAACAGCCGTTGTCACATGCGACGAAAGCGAGACGCTGGGCATCAATTCGCGCGCGGAACTATCGGCGGCAGAGGCTGCATTTCAAAACCGCGCCCGCGCGGACGCCTTTGAAAATGGCGTGACCCTGCCCGCCCCCGAAACCGTTCATTTCGCCTTCGACACGGTGGTGGGACGCGACACGATTATTGAGCCGAATGTCGTCTTTGGCCCTGGCGTGACCGTCGAGTCTGGCGCAACCATCCGCGCATTTTCGCACCTCGAAGGCTGCCATGTGGCGCGGGGCAGCATCGTCGGCCCTTACGCGCGCCTGCGCCCCGGCGCGGAACTGAGCGAGAACGTGCGCGTCGGCAACTTCGTTGAGGTCAAGAACGCCCGCATCGGAACCGGCACGAAAATCAATCACCTAAGTTACATCGGCGATGCGACTTTGGGCGAACACACAAACGTGGGCGCCGGCACGATCACCTGTAACTACGACGGTGTGTTGAAACACCACACAGAGATCGGCAACCACGTCTTTATCGGCTCGAACACGATGCTGGTTGCCCCTGTGCAGATCGGCGATCACGCCATGACGGGCAGCGGGTCGGTAATCACGTCCGATGTGGAGCCAGAAGCGCTGGCTCTTTCGCGCGCCCCGCAAATCGAAAAACCCGGTATGGCTACAAAACTGATTAACTTGTTGAAGGTTAAAAAGGCCAAGCAACAGAGAGGCAGCTGACTATGTGTGGTATCATTGGCGTACTAAGTAACCATGAAGCAGCGCCAATCCTTGTCGACGCGCTCAAAAGGTTGGAATATCGCGGCTATGACAGCGCGGGCATCGCAACCGTTAACGCGGGGCATCTGGAGCGGCGGCGCGCGGTTGGCAAATTGGTGAACCTGTCAGATTTGCTGGTACATGAGCCGCTCGTCGGAAAGTCGGGCATTGGCCATACCCGCTGGGCCACCCACGGCGCGCCGACCGTAACGAACGCCCACCCCCATCAGGCGGGGCCTGTGGCTGTTGTGCACAATGGTATTATCGAGAATTTCCGCGAACTGCGTGAAGAGTTGGCTGAAAACGGCGTTCAATTTGTCACGGAAACAGACACAGAAACCGTCGCACTGCTGACACAACACTTCATGTCCAAGGGTCAAAGCCCTGTAAATGCAGCTTTCCAAGCGCTGGATAAACTGCGCGGGGCCTTTGCACTGGCTTTCCTTTTTGATGGTGAAGACGATCTGATTGTCGCCGCGCGCAAAGGCTCGCCGCTCGCGATCGGACATGGCAAAGGCGAGATGTTTGTCGGCTCCGATGCGATCGCCCTCGCCCCCATGACGAATGAAATCACCTATCTCGAAGAAGGCGATCGCGCTGTCGTCACACGCACCAGCCTGCAGATCACCGACGCTGAAGGAAACCCCGTAACGCGCGCCGTCAAGACCATCCAGATCGACAATACCCGCATCGACAAGGCCGGTCACAAACACTTCATGGCCAAGGAAATCGCCGAACAGCCTGCTGTTATCGCGCAGGCATTGGGGCACTATGTGACCAGCGATGGGCAGATTAATCTACCCAAACCCGATATTGATTTCACCGCCATCGACCGCTTGACCATGGTGGCCTGTGGCACGGCCTATTACGCCTGCCTGACCGCAAAATACTGGTTTGAGCAAATTGCGCGTATCCCGGTCGAAGTTGATGTAGCCTCGGAGTTTCGCTACCGCGAGCCGCCGATCCCGGCGCGCTCGGCTGCGTTGTTCGTCAGTCAGTCCGGTGAAACTGCCGATACGCTGGCCGCCCTGCGCTATTGCGCAGGCAAAAGCGATACGATCCTGTCCGTGATCAACGTCCCCGAAAGCTCCATTGCGCGGGAAAGCGATCTGGTACTGCCAATCCATGCCGGTGTGGAAGTTGGCGTCGCTTCCACCAAGGCGTTTACGTGCCAACTGACGGTCCTGTTTCTGCTGGTGTTGCGTGCCGCACAGGACCGGGGCGAGATCGACGCTGACACACTCGCGCAACATCTGTCGGACCTGCGCGATCTGCCCAATATCGTCAGTACCGCGCTTGGCGCAAACGCGGAAATGCACCAAGCCGCGATCAAGCTGGCCGAGGCGCGCGATGTGCTGTTTCTGGGGCGCGGCCTGATGTATCCTCTCGCTTTAGAAGGCGCTTTAAAATTAAAGGAAATCAGCTATATACATGCCGAAGCTTATGCAGCAGGTGAATTAAAACATGGCCCTATAGCTCTGATCGACAAACATGTGCCGGTGGTGGTCATGGCGCCCCGCGATGCCCTTTTTGAAAAGACAGTCAGCAACATGCAGGAAGTGATGGCGCGCAAAGGGCGGGTCATCCTCGTCTCGGACGCGACCGGGATCGCGGAGTTCGGACAAGAGGCTTTCGCAACCATTGAAATGCCCCAGGTTTCATCCGTTTTGACGCCGATCCTTTACGCGATACCTGCGCAATTGCTCGCGTATCATACCGCCGTGGCCAAAGGCACAGATGTTGACCAACCGCGCAATCTGGCAAAATCCGTAACGGTAGAATAGACAAGCAGTCGCGCATGCCCCAACCATCTAAAATAGCTCAATTTTGAGGTCTGCCCGCTCCCCCCAATGACCGCCTGCGCAGCCTGACGCGGATCTGAAACAATGGGCGCTGGAAGGCTATGCTAATCGCTGAGCCGACTGTACGAGCGACCGGTTCTTCGACAAAAAAACATGCTATATGCGTCAATACAGGCTAGGAAGAGCTCAAGACGGGAAGCCCTTTCCATTATTCAAATCTGATACACGGAGAAACCGGTGGCCACGCAATATGAAGAACTCAACGATACCCTGACGCGTTTCATCGAGATGCAGCATATCTTTTTCTGCGCCACGGCAGGCCCCGCCGGTCGGGTGAATGTTTCACCGAAAGGCATGGACAGTCTGCGCGTTCTGGGGCCAAACCGCATCATCTGGCGCAACCTCACCGGGTCCGGAAATGAGACTGCAGGGCATCTTGCACAAATCAATCGCATGACCTTGATGTGGTGTGGTTTTGAGAAAAAACCCATGATCCTAAGGACGTACGGAAGTGCACGTACCCTGCACCCACGCGACACGGATTTTGACGCATTGAACGCCGAATTTCCACTGTCCATCGCAGCGCGCCAGATCTACGACGTCACGATTGATATGGTGCAAACCAGTTGCGGTTACGCGGTGCCATTCATGGACTACGCGGGCGAGCGCGACGTGTTGGCCAACTGGGCAGAGGACAAAGGCCCCGACGGCATTTCAGAATATTGGGAAACGCGCAATCAAACCACGATTGACGATGATCCCACGTTCATTCTGGCACCGGCCAAGGGATAAACCGTTTCTGACGAGGCACCCGCAACGTTGTCGCACTACTCTTGTGACGTTATCTGCTTGCCGCGAAGCGCCGAGATCATTACTTGTTAATGTATGAATGCTCCGCTGATTGATCCCTTCGCCCGCGCCATTACCTATCTGCGTGTTTCCGTGACAGACCGGTGCGATTTCCGCTGTGTTTATTGCATGTCGGAAAACATGACTTTTTTGCCCAAGAAAGAGCTTCTTACACTCGAAGAGCTTGATCGCATGTGCTCGGCATTTGTGGGGCTCGGCGTGGAAAAATTGCGGATCACCGGGGGCGAGCCGTTGGTGCGCAAGGGTATTATGACCTTTTTCCAACGCATGTCGCGACACCTTGAAGCCGGTACGCTGAAAGAACTGACCCTGACGACAAACGGCAGCCAACTCGAACGCTTTGCAGACGACCTTTATGCGGCGGGCGTGCGGCGGGTCAATGTCTCACTCGATACCCTGGATGAACAGAAATTCGCGGATATTACGCGCTGGGGCCGCTTGCCGCAGGTGCTGCGGGGCATCGATGCGGCCCAAGCAGCGGGCATGCGCGTTAAACTGAACGCAGTGGCATTGAAGAACTTCAACGAAGACGAACTGCCAACGATTACCGAATGGTGCGCAGAGCGGGGCGTTGATTTGACTTGGATTGAAGTGATGCCAATGGGTGACATTGGCAACGAGGACCGTCTGGACCAGTATTGGTCCCTCAAAGACGTGCGCGCACGCTACGCCGAGCATTACACCGTAACGGACTTGGCCGAACGGACAGGTGGCCCAGCACGTTATGTCAGGCTGGAGGAAACGGGTCAGAAAATCGGGTTCATCACCCCGCTCAGCCACAATTTCTGCGAAAGCTGCAACCGTGTGCGTCTGACCTGTACCGGTGAGCTGTTCATGTGTCTGGGGCAAGAAGATGCCGCAGATCTGCGTGCACCGCTACGTGCCTGTCCTGAGGATGACGCCCCGCTGCAAGAGGCAATTCGGGCCGCGATCGCGCGCAAGCCCAAGGGCCATGACTTTGACTACTCGCGTCAGCGCCTTGACGGCCAGATGCCGCGACACATGAGCCACACCGGCGGCTGACCTGCGCCATGCGCCCCCCTTTGCTTTACCATCTGTATGTGGGTGCCACCGCGGTTCTGGTCCCATTTTTTGCCTGGATCGAAACCCGAAAGCTGCGCGCAGCGGGCGTGCCCATTGTGCGTGCGCACGAAAAACTCGGGCATGCCACCGCCATGCGCGAAGGGTCGGGCCCGCTGATCTGGTTTCACGCAGCCTCGGTTGGCGAAAGCATGTCTGTCCTGTCTTTGATTGCCGAAATGGGGCGGCAAATGCCCCGCGCCAATTTTCTGATCACCTCTGGCACGGCCACATCGGCCAAGATGGTGGCGAACCACCTGCCCCCGCGCACGGTGCACCAGTTTGCCCCCCTTGATGCGCCCGGTCCTTTGCGTCGGTTCATCCGTCACTGGCGCCCTGATTGCGTGGTTTTCGTGGAAAGCGAGCTGTGGCCGCAAATGCTGCGGCTGACGCGGGACAGCGGCGCGAAAATGATCCTTGTGAACGCCCGCCTGAGTGAGACCTCACAAAAGGCATGGAAGCGGCGACCCAAAACCGCGGCTTTTGTTCTGGGCACGTTCGATCTGATTTTGACCCAGAACGACGAAATGGCGCAAGCGATGGTGGATATGCACGCCCCTGCCGATCGGGTGGCGCGCGGCATCAACCTGAAATCGCTGGCTGCCCCCTTGCAGCAAAACCCTGAAACGCTTGCGAAAATTCGCACCAGCCTGAAAGGCAGACGTGTTTGGGTTGCCGCTTCAACCCACAAGGGCGAAGAGGAAATCGTGCTGCGCGCGCATGCCCGGCTGTTGCTGGATAACCCGGATCTGCTGTTGCTGCTGGCACCGCGCCACCCCGAGCGCAGCAAAGACGTCGCGCAGTTGATCGAGGATCAGGGATTGAGTGCCCGCATTCGGTCCAAAGGCGAGTTGCCGGGCAACCGGGACGTCTACCTCGCCGATACTCTGGGCGAATTGGGCAATTGGTACGCTTTATCCAACGCGATTTTTCTTGGTGGATCGCTGAAACCCATCGGCGGGCATAACCCGTTTGAGGTCACGCTGAGCGGTTCCGGTGTCATCTCCGGACCCGAGGTTTTCAATTTCAGCGAAACATATGCCGAGATGACGCAAGCCGGTGTCGTCCGCTTCGTCAATGATGATGCGGAATTGGCCGAAGCGGTCGACAAGATGCTCAATGATACCGCATTGATGGAAGCGACGGGCCGTGCCGCGCGCGATTATGTGCGTGGAAAGTCATCCCAGACCAGCACGATTGCCACGCGGCTGATCCGTGCGCTTCATCTGCAAGACGAGGTGCGCTGATGCCCCCTGCCCAGATCCCACCGCTCAAAGAGATCGAGGTGATTGCGCCCAATTTCAAACGGCGTCACTCGGGCGTGACGTCAACCGTGATCCGTCTTGTGCCATTACAGGCGCGTGATATCGCAATTGTTGCCTCTGGCCCTGACTTGCCCGACGAAGTGCCGAACCTGCCCCCTCTCGGGCTGCTGCGCTTGCCCCGTTCCGGCCCCTCTGGGGCACGTGTCTGGCATGCGCGACGCAATGTTGAAATGGTGGCCGGGCTGGCGTTGAAATATCTTGCGGGGAAGCGGCTGAAACTGCTTTTCACCTCCGCCGCGCAGCGCCGCCATACGGGCTTTACCCGCTGGCTCATTCGCCAGATGGACGCGGTGATCGCCACGTCCGCCAAGTCCGCAGGTTACCTCGAACGCGAGGCAACGGTGATTCACCATGGCATCGATTGCGCCCTGTTCAGCCCCGTTGAAGACCGCGAAAGCCTGCGCGCTTCACTCGATCTGCCGCCAGAGGGTCCCCTCGTCGGCTGTTTTGGCCGTATTCGTCACCAAAAGGGCAATGACCTTTTTGTCAAAGCAATGATCAGCGTCTTTTCTGAGGTGCCGCACGGCAAGGCACTGATGATGGGTCGTGCCACCGATGAACACAAAACCTATCTGCAAGACCTCAAGGACGAAGTCGCCGCTGCAGGGCTGTCGGATCGGATTCTGTTTCGCGATGAGGTGCCGATTGACCAGCTATCCCTGCATTTTCAGGCGCTGGACCTATACATCGCACCGCAGCGTTGGGAGGGATTTGGGCTGACGCCGCTTGAAGCGATGGCCTGTGGCGCGCCCGTGGTTGCCACACGCGTCGGCGCATTCGAAGAGCTGATCAAGGACGGCGTAACCGGCAATCTTGTCGACGTTGATGACGTCAGCGCCATCACAACCAACCTGCGGCGGTTGCTGATCGATGACGAGATGCGCGCCGATTTCGCCAAAGCCGCGCGTGAAAACGCCGTCACCAATTTTTCAATTGAAAAAGAGGCCGCGTCCATTCTCAGGATCTATCACCACCTGCTCGGCCGCGCGTGACCCAAAGCCGCTGACTAGGCCGCTGGCATGCGTTGTTCCACGATTTCGGCCCACCAGCTGCACCCGGCGGGAATGGCGTCGTCGTCGAAATTATATTCGGGATGATGCAGCCGCGCGCTCGCGCCATTGCCCATCAGGATATAGGCACCGGGGCGCTCTTCGAGCATAAAGGCGAAATCCTCGCCCCCCATTACCAATTCAGCGTCTGCACAATCGCCCGCAACTTTGGTGGCCACTTCGGCGGCAAACTCGGTTTGCGCCGGATGGTTCACCGTCACGGGATAGTTGCGCATATAATTGATGCGGCCCGTCGCGCCAAAATTCTCCGCCGTCCCTTCGACGATTTTCGTCAGCCGCTCTTCGACAAGATCACGCATGGCAGTGCTCATGGTACGCGCCGTGCCTTTCAGCTTCACCGTTTGCGGGATGACATTGTAGGCATGCGATGAGGTCTCAAAGGACGTGATCGACATGACCACCTGCTCGACCGGGTCCGCGCTCCGACTGGCGATGGATTGCCCCGCCAGAACGATGTGACTGGCGATCACCGTGGGATCAATCGTCTGATGCGGGAAAGCGGCATGCCCGCCTTTGCCCTCGATCTCAATCTCGAAAATATCGGTGGCAGCGAAAAACGCGCCCGGGCGGATGGCAAACTTGCCCGTCTCAATCCCGGGCCAGTTGTGCATGCCATAGACTTCCTGAATACCGAAACGGTTCATCAGGCCATCTTCGCACATCTCGCGACCGCCGCCGCCGCCCTCTTCGGCGGGCTGAAAGATCACAACGGCAGTGCCATCGAAATTACGTGTTTCGCACAGGTATTTCGCCGCCCCCAGCAACATCGCCGTATGACCGTCGTGCCCACAGGCGTGCATCTTTCCCGGCACGGTGGAGGCATAATCAACACCCGTTTCTTCGGGGATCGGCAGGGCATCCATATCCGCGCGCAGCCCGACCACATGGCCCGATGTATCAGAGCGACCCTTGATCACACCAACGACACCCGTGCGCCCGATACCGGTCACAACCTCGTCACACCCGAAGGCCGCAAGCCTTTCAGCCACCAGTCCCGCCGTGCGATGCGTATCAAAAAGCAGCTCGGGATGCGCATGCAAATCCTGACGCCATGCCGCGATTTCAGGCTGAAGTTCGGAAAATCGGTTCTTGATGGGCATCAGAAGTCTCTCCTGCAAGGCGATAGGGGCAATGTGTGCCAGCGTCATTGGCAGCTATGTCTGAGTGGGGCAAGTGCGATGAGCGGTGCCTGCATTCCGATATGGCATCATAGGGCGCCGCGTCGAAGCTGCAAGCGGTCGACCGTTCAAAGTGCGGGGCCGAGATCCATCGCACTGCCATCCGTGAAACGAGAGAACCGAAATCGCGTCAACGCATGCCCGCTTTCCCTTCCTGTGGCCAAACGCGCCAGAATGCGCCCGATGGCGGGGCCAATGCCAAAGCCGTGCCCGCTCATGCCAGTGCCAATGGTCAATCCGGGCAGTGCAGCCACCCTATCAATAACGGGCACAAGATCGGGCATCGTGTCGATCATACCCGCCCAGGCACAAGACACCCTGAAGTCCGGCAGGTCAGGGAAAAGTCTTGAAAATTCGTCTGTTATGGTTTGCACCTTACCCGCATTCGGGCGCGGATTGAGAATTCTCATGTCTTCAAAGGGCGAGACCATATCCGCATCCCACCGGCGCGCTGTTCCCCATGCATCCGGGTAGCCTTTGGGAGCAGCGGGTAAAAACCGGGTGCCAAAGGGGTCGGCGCGCAACTGCGTCAGGAATTTCGGCAATGATCGAAAAGCGCTTGGTCCTACGAACAGTTCATGAAATCCGCCCGGGGCAAGCGTATAGCCCCCATCTTTTCGCAGACGAAATGCGACTTTATCATCTGCCGCCCCACCCTGAAAAACCACCGGAAGCCGTGTTGTGGCAGCAACCGTTGCGCGGACCGATAACTGTGGCAGTTTGATCCCGTGATTTGCCAGAAACAGCGATGACCAGGCGCCACCCGCCAGCACAACCTGTGACGTTTCAATGCGCCCTTTCTCGGTCAGAACCCCCTTGATCCGGCCCGTCTCGATATCCAGACAGCGAACGGCGCAGTTCTCAATGATCTGCGCGCCATCGCGCACGGCAATGCCCGCCAGTGCCGGAACCGCGACCCACGGCTCCGCACGCATGTCAGAGGGCGTATAGAGTGCACCTGCATACCGCCGGGACATGTTGGGGATAAGGCTATCCGTTTGCTTTTGCGACAAGATGCGCGTGTCCACGTCTTGATCGGATGCGATCTTTTGCCATGCCTCATAGCGTGCCATCGCCGCAGCATCCGAGGCCAGATAGGTGACGCCACCTTGGGTCAGACCGATGTCGACGTTCGTCTCAGCGGCCAGCTGACGCCACAGCTGGTTGGCTTCTTTCATGATCGGTAATTCGTCCGGGTCACGCCCTTGCTGACGGATCCAACCCCAGTTTCTGCTGGACTGCTCCGCACTGATGCGCCCCTTTTCCAGCAGCACCACGCGGTGCCCTTCGCGCGCCAGAAAAAGCGCGGTGCACACGCCGATCACGCCACCGCCGATGACCACAACGTCGGCCGTGTCAGGCAGAGCACCAGCAAATGTCACAGGCGTCGCCGCTGTGATTGGAAATACCGCGGTCATCACGCGTCCCCGTCCTTACGTGCAAAGCCGTTCAACCAGCCGCCGCATGAAGCCATGACCGGCCTCAAACTGTGCTTTGGTGATATACTCGTTGGGTTGGTGCGCCTGCGCAATATCGCCCGGCCCGCAGATGATCGCCGAGTATCCGGCCTCCTGAAACTGTCCCGCCTCTGTTGCGTAGCTGACAACATGGCTTGCGTTGTCACCGGTCAGGCTGCGCACCAGTGTTTCGGCCTCGCCTTCATCCTCGGGGCTGAGGGCTGGTACATTGAACCGTTCGCTCAGCTGGATAAACGTTTCCGGCACGATGGCCTGCATTTGCTGCTCCACATCGGCGACAACTTCGCGGTAGCGCGCCTCCCACTCCGCTTTCGTTTCACCCGGCACCACCCTGAAATCCATGGCAAAATAGCAATCCTTGGCGGTGATATTATGCGCTGTTCCGCCACTGATCTGCCCCACATGCAGCGTGGTATAGGGTGGATCAAACGCCTGCGCCAAAGTGCCCGGAACCGCGTCGCGGTTTGCAGCATTCGTGAGATTGGCCCACTCGATCAGTTTGGCCCCGAACATGATCGCATTCACACCACGATCCATCAACGAGCTATGCACTTCAAAGCCGCGAATATGCGTGTCAAAGCCACTGCCGCCCTTGTGGCCAGACACAGCCTGCATCATCGAGGGTTCTCCGACGATGACGGCCGCACCCTTTGGCAGGACGGGCTGCATCGCGTTGATCATAGGGGGTGCGCCGGTGCAGCCGATCTCTTCGTCAAAACTCAGCGCAATCTGCAGGGGCCGTTTCACACCGACATGCTGTGCCTCGACCAGTGCCCAGATGGCCAGCGCGTCAAAACCCTTCATGTCGCAGGTGCCGCGGCCAAAATACTTGCCGTCCTTTTCCATCACCTCGAACGGATCGCTGTCCCAGGGCTGGCCGTCAACGGGGACAACATCCGTATGCCCCGACAGCACAATCGCCCCCTCCTGCCAGGGACCGACATGCGCAAAAAGCGCGTGTTTCGGCTGTTCTGGGTCGACATAGCGGTGGCTTTGAATGTCATGGCTGGCCAGATAGTCGGCCACCCAGTCGATCAACGGGATGTTCGTGTCTCTGCTCACCGTTGGAAAAGCGACAAGCTGCTGCATCAATTCCAGCGGTGAAAGGCGTTTCGTCATAGTCGGTATCCTCCAGACACCACAAGCACGCTACCTGTGATAAAAGCGGCCTCATCGCTTGCCAAAAACCGGACCG
Organism: Roseobacter sp. OBYS 0001; assembly: GCF_019654895.1. Classification (NCBI taxonomy): domain Bacteria; kingdom Pseudomonadati; phylum Pseudomonadota; class Alphaproteobacteria; order Rhodobacterales; family Roseobacteraceae; genus Roseobacter; species Roseobacter sp. OBYS 0001. The sequence goes on along the minus strand of NZ_BPES01000004.1, from coordinate 78,053 downwards.
CCGCTGCGATGTCCTGCGGTGTGCCGAGCCGTCCCAACGCGGTCAGATCGATAAAGGCCTGTCTCAGCGTCTCTTCGCGCGGTGTCTCATCCGTGTCAATCGCCCCCGGCGCAACGGCATTCACGCGGATGCCGCGCGGCCCAAGTTCCTTTGCAACGCCCCGCGTCCAAAGTTCAAGTGCTGCCTTGCTGGCACCATACAGACTGGCCCCGAGCGGTGGGTATTCCGCGTTGACGGATGAGATGTTAATGACCGACGCACCCGGCTGAAGATGCGGCAATGCCGCTGACAAAAGCGCATGCGGCGCCAGTGTGTTGACATCAAAAATGGTGCGGTATGCGGCCGGATCGAACGTCTCAAGAGGGGATGAAACGATCGTTCCTGCATTGTTCACGATCACATCTATTCGGCCAAATCGCGCCAGAACCGCGTCAACCGCAACCTGTGCAAAGGCGGGATCCGTCAGATCTCCTTGCACGGCCAGCACGGTGTCCGGGATCCAGTCCGGCACCGTTGTGTTGTGCAGGATCGCGACGTGGTGATCGCGCATCAAATTCTCAGAAATGCCGCGCCCGATACCACGCGCGCCACCCGTGACCAGCGCCACCTTTTGTTTAACCGGGGCTGATGTCATCGACGCAGGCCTAATAGCCACTATCGGTTTCAAGGATCATGTGACCCGGTGCCACCTCGCGGTAAACCGAGGGCTGCGCCTCATAACTGACAGGATGGATTGGCGACGGTATCGGTTTGAAATTCAAATCTTTCTCGTCTTTTCGCTGACGTGGATCCGCAATCGGGACCGCTTTCATCAGCGCCTGCGTATAGGCATGTTGCGGGTTTTCAAAGACACTGGCACGCGGCCCAAGTTCCACAATGCGGCCCAGGTACATGACACCGACATGATGGCTGACACGCTCAACCACGGCCATGTCGTGACTGATGAACAGGAACGAAATCCCCATCTCGGATTGCAGTTCCATCATCAGGTTCAGCACCTGCGCCTGCACCGACACATCCAGCGCGGAAACCGCTTCGTCCGCGATGATCAGCTTGGGGTTCAGGGCCAGCGCGCGCGCAATCGCCACCCGTTGCCGTTGCCCGCCTGACAGCTCATGTGGAAAGCGGCGCATGAAACTGCGTGGCAATTCCACCCGGTCAAACAGCATCGCGACCCGGTCCGCGACGGCCTGCCCTTTGAGCGTGGCGTAGTTATGGATCGGCTCAGCCACCTGATCGGCAAGCTGCATCTGCGGGTTGAGCGAGGCAAACGGGTCCTGAAAGATCATCTGCATGTCAAGACGCGCCTCGCGCAAACCTTTTGGGCCCAATGCCATGATGTCCTTGTCGCCCAGCATGATTTCACCCGCCATCGGATCGACAAGCCGCAGGATCGACCGCCCTGCGGTTGATTTGCCACAGCCGGATTCGCCCACAAGGCTCAGCGTCTGACCCTTGTTTATGCTGAACGATAAGTCTTCAACCGCATGGACATTTGCCACCGTCCGGCGGAAAAACCCGCCCTTGACCGGAAAGCGCGTCGTCAGGTTTTTGACGCTCAGCAAGACCTCATTGGTGCCGGGGATCGGCGCGATCTGCGCGCCCTCGCGGCCCAGAAGCTTCATCGGTTCGGGGAATTCCTTACCCGTCATTTCACCCAATTTGGGCACGGCCGCCAGCAAAGCCTTGGTGTAGGGGTGTTGCGGATTTTCGAAGATGGTTTCGACCGGGCCTTCCTCGACCTTGTTGCCGCGAAACATCACAACCACGCGGTCCGCCATCTGCGCCACCACCGCCATATCATGGGTGATGAACATCACCGCCGTGCCCGTTTCACGCTTGAGCCGATCGATGAGCGCCAGAATTTCCGCCTGAATGGTGACGTCCAGCGCTGTTGTCGGCTCATCCGCAATCAAAAGCCGGGGCTTGCAGGCCAGCGCCATGGCGATCACCACCCGCTGCCGCATGCCCCCCGACAACTCGTGCGGATATTGTGTCAGGCGCCGCTCGGGTTCGGGTATCCGAACTTCGCGCAGCAATTCCAGCGCGCGGGCCTCCGCCTCGGACTTGCTGAGTTTTTTGTGCAGCCGCAGCCCTTCGGTCAATTGCCGCCCGATAGTAAAGACCGGATTAAGTGCCGTCATCGGCTCCTGAAAAATCATCCCGATTTCGTTGCCGCGAATGCTGCGCATTAACTCCGCTTCTGTGTCTGCAAGATCCACATCCGCCGCTTCCGCCCGGTCAAAAAGAAGCTGACCCCCGGTGATTTTACCGCCACCGAATTCTACCAGTCGCATCAGCGACAGCGACGACACGGATTTGCCCGACCCGCTTTCCCCCACCACGCAGACGGTCTCACCCGGATTGATGTCAAATGACACATCTTCGACCCCGAGGACCGGGCCGTCTTTGGTCTGAAATTCGACCCTGAGACCTTTGATCTGCGCGATCGGATGAATGTCCTGGCCTTGCGGTTCGTGATCTAGCATATGCGCCTCTGGTGAGTGTCACACGACGCTACGACCAAGAATGGACAACTGTCAAACCTAACACGGTCGTTTGGACTGTTTGCGGTATCAGAACCCTTGCATTTTCTCAAAAACATGCTGTGATGCTCGTAAGCGCTCAGTGGAGCCTGTTTAAAATGGCCGGCGGTTGCGCGCCGTGCAGAACCGGTTCCACCCTGCCGCTCAACAAAAAGGCGTTTAGAACGCATGGGAAGAACCGGCATTTCGGTGTCCAATTTGGAGATTATTATGAAACTGAGAACATTACTGATGGGCGCAATAGCGACCGCCAGCTTTGCTCCTGCCGTCCTTGCGGTTGGACATGAGGGCGAGCGGGGACGCGATGGCCAACTGAACATTATTTATTGGCAGGCCCCCTCAACGCTCAACCCTTTCCTGTCCGGTGGTACAAAGGAAAACGAAGCGGCAAGCCTTGTTCTGGAATCCCTGGCGCGGTTCAACGAAGCGGGCGAGATGGTCCCCTGGCTTGCCGAAGAAATCCCGACGGTTGAGAATGGTGGCGTGGCGGCTGATCAGACCTCAATAACTTGGACGCTGCGCGAGGGTCTTGTTTGGTCTGACGGCACCGCAGTTACGGCCGATGACATTCTGTTCACACATGAGTACTGCACCCATCCTGAAAGTGGCTGCGCATCGCTGAGCTATTTCGACGGCATCAGTTCAGTGGAAGCCGTGGGCGAGCGCGGCGTGAAAATCAGCTTCGACAGCCCCAAACCTTTTCCATACACAGCCTTTGTCGGTGCTGAGGCCCCGATCCTGCAAAAAGCGCAGTTTCAGGACTGTCTTGGCGCGCGTGCACCGGAGTGCACCGAAGCCAATTTCGGCCCGATCGGCACAGGCCCTTTCGTGGTGGAGGAATTCCGCCCGAACGACGTAATCATCTATGTTGCGAATGAAAACTATCGCGACGCGAACAAACCCGCTTTTGCGCGAGTCACATTGAAGGGTGGCGGCGATGCCGCAGCCGCTGCGCGCTCGGTTCTGGAAACAGGCGAATTTGACTATGCCTGGAACCTGCAGCTTGCACCCGATGTCTTGTCACGCATGGAAGAGGCTGGCAAAGGCACAGTGATCACAGCCTATGGCACGTCAGTCGAGCGGTTGATGATCAACCAAACGAATGCCGACCCATCGCTTGGCCCGGACAAACGCTCGGTCTTTATGAACGGCGAAAACCCGCACCCCTTCCTGACTGACCCTGCCGTGGGACAAGCGCTTTCGATGGCGATCGACCGCGATCTGATCGATGAGATCGGCTATGGTGCGGGCGGCCAGCCGACCTGCAACGTTCTGCCCGCCCCCGAACTTTATGCGTCAACCGCGAATGATGCCTGCCTCGTACAGGACATTGACGGCGCGAACGCAATTCTGGATGCGGCCGGCTGGGTTGATACAAACGGCAACGGTGCGCGCGACAAAGATGGGGTCGAACTGTCCATTCTATTCCAGACATCGACCAATGCCGTGCGCCAGGACACGCAGGCCCTGATCAAGGATTGGTGGCGCCAGATCGGTGTTGAAACCGAGTTGCGCAATATCGACGGGTCAGTCTTCTTTGGCGGCGATCCGGGCTCACCGGATACGTTCCAAAAGTTCTATGCAGATGTAGAGATGTACACCAATAACTTCGCCGGGGTCGATCCCGAAGCCTATATGGGCAATTGGGTCTGCGCCGACATCCCGCGCCCGCAGACACAGTGGCAGGGCAACAACATGCAACGCTTCTGCGATCCGGAATACGACGCATTGGTGCAACAGATGTCCACAACCACCGATCTCGCCGAACGCGGTGAGCTGGCCAAGAAAATGAACGACATGCTTGTCCAAAGCTGGTCGATCATCCCGCTCATCCACCGCGGCAGCCCGTCAGCGCATGCCAATACGCTCGGCGGGGTCAAGATGTCGGATTGGGACAGCGAGCTATGGAACATCGCCGACTGGTACCGCAACGACGGGTGACTTGAAATTGAGCAGGGCAGCGCCATCCGGCCTGCCCTGCTGATCAATCGCGACAGGGTAATTGCCAGACGGCAAGACGGTCCTCAAAGATAACAAGAACGACGCAATGAAAGCGCAGGCATGCTGACATACACCATCAGGCGACTGGTTCTTGCAATTCCAACGCTGCTTTTCATCAGCATCGTTATTTTCCTGCTGTTGCAACTGGCACCAGGCGATCCGATGTCGCAGGTGCCCCTGACGGTGCCTCCGGAAGTCAAACAGCTGATGCGTGAGGCGCTTGGTCTTGGTGAGCCGATCCATGTGCAATATTGGAAATGGCTGGTGCAGTTCTTCTGGGTCGAACCGCAGGTTCTGATTGACCACTGGTTTGGCACGTCGTTTTCCGAAGGCAAATTGCGCGTCATCTCCTGGCAGACCCGCTCACCGGTGATGGATATTGTCATCCAGCGACTGCCACAAACCCTCTGGGTGGTTGGCATGTCTTATATCGTGGGTATCCTGATTGCCCTGCCAATCGGTATTTACTCTGCCTACAAACAGTATTCGCTCTTCGATCAGGCCGGCACATTCGTATCGATGATCGGTTTTTCAATCCCGCCGTTCTTTTCCGGCGTTCTGGTCATCGTGATCTTTTCGGTCAATCTCGGCTGGTTCCCGTCGATCTATGACACCACCCATCAGGTCACGGACTGGGCCAGCTTCAAGGTGCAACTCCAACAAATGATCATGCCTGTCATGGTTCTGGCCCTGCAAACCACCGCGCAGATCAGCCGCTTCATGCGGGCCTCAATGCTCGACAACCTCAATCAGGACTACGTGCGCACCGCCCGCGCCAAGGGCCTCAAGGAAAGCACCGTGGTCATGGTGCATGTCCTGCGCAATTCGATGATCCCAATCATTACCGTGATTGCTTTGGGCGTACCGTCCATCTTTGGCGGCGCTATCATCACCGAAACCCTGTTCAAGGTGAACGGCATCGGTCAGTTGCTGCTGACGGCCCTCTTTGCAAACGATTTGCCGATGGTCATGACGCTAACGTTCATTTTCGCGATCCTGATCGTTTTCTTCAACCTGATCGCAGACGTGCTCTACGGCGTGCTTGACCCGAGGATCCGCTATGACTGATCAGAATGCAGAAATAGAAGACTTCGGCGCGCTCAAGGATAAAGAACCGCAAAAAGAGCCGCGCTCGCAATGGAAAGACGTCTGGGATCAGTTTCGCAAGCATAAGGGCGCGTTGATCGGCGGCGGCTTTCTGGCCTTCATCACGCTTTTTGTGCTCTTGGGTCCGCTGATCTGGCAGGTCGACGCAAAAGCGCTCGACATCCGTAACAAGGATCTGCGCCCCATTTACACCGCGTTGTGGGACGGCGGTGCCAAAGTGCTATGGTCGCGCCCGCTGGGCACGGACAATCTGGGCCGGGATATCATGGCCACGCTGATTGCCGGTGGACAGGCCTCTCTCGCGGTCGGCTGGGCTGCGATGGTGCTGTCTTTGGTGATTGGCACGGCTGTCGGGGTGACTTCGGGATACTTCAAACGCCTTGATGGTATCCTGATGCGCATCACAGACCTTTTCCTGTCGCTTCCGATCCTGCCCTTGCTGCTGGTGGCCGTCACCCTTTTTCGTCAACCGCTGCGTGCCGCTTTCGGTCCCGAAGGAGGGATGTTCATCCTGATCGTCGGCGTCATCGGGATCACGTCGTGGATGCCCACAGCTCGGATCGTGCGGGGCGAAATCCTCGCACTGAAAGAACGGGAATTTGTGCTCGCCGCCCGCTCCATTGGCACCACACCATTCCTGATCATACGCCGCCACCTGCTGCCAAATGTGATCTCACCGATCATGGTCTCGGCAACCCTCGGGCTTGCCACGGCAATCATAACCGAAAGCGCGCTGTCTTTTCTCGGCGTGGGCTTTCCGTCAGACTTCCCGACCTGGGGCAAGCTCTTGTCAGATGCCGTCCCACGGATGGAAGAATTCCCGGAGCGCGTGATGCTGCCCGGTATACTGATCTCGCTGACGGTCTTATCCGTCAATTATCTGGGCGATGGGCTGCGCGACGCCCTCGACCCGCGCATACGCGGACGCTGATAATGCTGTGGGACGGCGGGCGGGGCGTCTTTCGCGTAGCCGAAAGAGCGCCGCTGCGTCGCACCCGAAAACACACCTGATCTACTCGACCTTGGCCCGTAAACGGCGGATGGCCCACCAGACAAACGCCACAACCGGCAAGGTAACCAAGGCGGTCAGCGTGCCCTTGGTTATACCCGTGGCCTGCGCCATCGGGTACAGAGTGTAACCAACCAGAGACACCGCATAATAACTGATGGCAACCACCGACAGCCCCTCAACGGTGCGTTGCAGCCGCAATTGCAGATCCGATCGTTGATCCATGCTTTCCAACAAGGCTTGATTCTGCGCCGACCGCTCCACATCCACCCGCGTGCGCAACAGGTTCGAAGCCCGGATAGACCGGCTCGACATGGCATCGAGCCGACCCTGTGCCGACGTAACGGTGCGCATGGCCGGCGCATAGCGACGCATCATGAACTCGGCGAAATGCTGGCGCCCCTGAAACCGTTCCTCGCGCAGCGCTTCGATACGCTGATTGACAAGTGCCTCATAGGCCCCGGTCGCCCCAAAGCGAAAGGAGGATTGCGCCGACAATGTTTCAAGCTCAGCCGAAATGGACAGAAGGTCGTTCAATGTATCTTCGGCGCTGGCTTTATCGTCCGACATAGCGCTCATCAGGCTGGTGAGTTGAGTATCGAGCGTGTTCAGCTTTGGTTGCAACACCCGCACCCGCGCGAACCCCAGCATCGACATGGATTTATAGGTCTCAATCTCACACAACCGCTGGACGATCCGCCCGACACGCCGATCCGTGGTCCCCGTGTTGGCAAAGACTGCGAACCGCAAATGCCCATTTTGATCTATGCGAAAATCGCCTGCAACCACGCCTGAATTATCCAGAACACAGGCAGCGGCCAGACTCTCTGTCACAAACCATTCATCCAGATTTTCAGTGATTTCAGCATCCGTTTCCGGGCGCTCCCGAATGTCGATCAGCACAGATGTCACCCGTTGCCCGGGCGCCTGTTCAAGCCAATCTGCCGGAAAGACCTCAAATTCTGCCGGGTCAAACGCACGCTTGGGCGCGCTTTCGCGAAACACCGTGTACGTAACAAACTCCGTGTGCTGCTCCCACTTGAGCCAGTGTTTGCCGATCTGACCGTAGTAATGCGTTGCACCGGGTTGCGGATGAGGCGCACCATAGCGATCCAGCAGCATGGTCAGGTGATCAAGGTCTTTCTGGCGATCGCGGCTGACCGCGTCGTTAGGCTGCTTGATCGCAATATATGCCGCAGAACAAGGCGCTTCCATCGACGGAAACGGCCGCGCATGCAGTTCATTCGCCATTTTATAGCGTAACGGGTGATCGTCGATTGGCGGCATCAAATATATCTCCGGTATAGGTTGAGGGATAGCGTAGAACCAACCGATGTCAATTATTTTCTGAATAGTTTTCAATGCGTTAATAGAGTGCAATCGTATACAGACGACACAACCTCACCCGCAGACCGCTCCCGCGCAGCCTGAAAAGCACCGTATTAGCACCACTTAGCCACAACACGCCAAAGGACGCGCTTTTCGGCCAGTGCTTCTGGCAAACAAGGATTTTCCCCGGCTCCGCGACAGCTTGCACGTTTGCGCTATGTCGCACTACGTGCCTGCGATACGACGTACATCAAGGGCGCAGGAACCAAAACCGCGCATTGGAACGGTCAAGTGCGGACAGTGACCAACAGTTTCCCAAACCCACTAAAAAAGCCCGATACGCGCGTACCGGGCTTTCTTTCTATTTCACTTCCACGCCTCACTCGCAAGAGTGCCTGACGGGTGACGGTTTTAGTCGATCATCGGCAGGAGTTTATCAAGGCTGGCCTTGGCATCGCCATAGAACATCCGCGTGTTGTCTTTGAAGAACAACGGATTTTCAATGCCCGAATAGCCTGTCCCCTGTCCACGTTTGGACACGAAAACCTGTTTCGCCTTCCAGCATTCCAGAACCGGCATCCCCGCGATGGGAGAGTTCGGATCATCCTGTGCCGCAGGGTTCACGATGTCATTGGACCCGATTACAATCGCCACGTCGGTGGACGGGAAATCATCGTTGATCTCGTCCATTTCCATCACGATGTCATAGGGCACCTTGGCTTCGGCCAAAAGGACATTCATGTGTCCCGGCAAGCGACCCGCAACCGGGTGAATTGCAAAGCGCACAGTCTTGCCCTTGGCACGCAGTTTACGCACGAGTTCGGCGACACCCTGCTGAGCCTGCGCCACAGCCATGCCGTATCCCGGAATGATGATGACGCTGTCGGCCTCATTGAGCGCTGATGCGACACCGTCCGCCTCGATTGCGATCTGTTCGCCCTCAACGGCCATCTGTTCGCCTGCAGGGCCACCGAAGCCGCCCAGAATGACGCTGACAAACGACCGGTTCATCGCCTTGCACATGATGTAGGACAAGATCGCGCCGGAGGACCCCACGAGTGCGCCCACCACGATCAGCAGGTCATTGCCAAGTGAGAAACCAATCGCCGCCGCCGCCCAGCCGGAATAGCTGTTCAGCATCGAGACAACCACGGGCATGTCCGCCCCGCCGATCCCCATGATAAGGTGATAGCCGATGAACAGCGCCAGAAGCGTCAAAAGCACCAACGTCCAGCTGCCCGAGCCACCGAGATACATCACGGTAAAGAGCAATGACAAAGCCGCCGCACCCGCATTCAGCATATGACCGCCCGGCAACTTCTTGGCCGATGTGTCCACCTTGCCCGCCAGTTTGCCATAGGCAATCACCGAACCTGTGAAGGTGACCGCGCCGATCCAGATGCCCAGAACCAGTTCAACCTTGAGGATGTTGATCTCAACATTGGATTTCTTGGCGATCAACTGCCCGAAGGACGACAGACCGTCATAGATTTCCTTGGGCAGGCCAATTGCCGTATAGCCATCCGGGCCAACAGCCCCCAGCACGCCGCCATTTTCCACGAAAAGCGCGCTCATGTTGTTGATCATGATGTCGGCATTAAAGCCGACGAAAACCGCCGCCAAACCCACAAGGCTGTGCATGATCGCCACAAGTTCGGGCATCTGCGTCATCTGGACTTTGGTGGCCAGCTGATACCCAACCGCCGCACCAAGCGCGATCAGCACGATTGAAACGATGCCAAGGCCCTGACCGGGGCCCATCAAGGTCGCGACAACCGCGATGGCCATACCGACAATGCCGTACCAGACGGCGCGTTTTGCGCTTTCCTGACCGCTCAGGCCGCCAAGGCTGAGGATGAAGAGAACAGCCGCAACCGCATAGGCTGCAATAGTAAATCCGAATTCCATTGTTCCCTACCCCTTACGATTTCTGGAACATGGCGAGCATGCGCCGTGTCACAAGGAAGCCGCCGAAAATGTTGATCGACGCCATAAAGACCGACAGCGCCGCAAGGATCGTGATCAGGAATGAACTTGACCCGATCTGGATAACCGCCCCCAGAATGATGATCGACGAAATCGCGTTGGTCACCGCCATCAATGGCGTGTGCAGGCTGTGCGCCACGCCCCAGATCACCTGGAAACCGATGAACACGGACAAAACGAACACGATGAAGTGCTGCATGAAACTGGCAGGCGCGACAAGGCCGACCGCCAGCACCAGCGCGGCACCGACCGCCAGCAAAGCCACCTGATTGCGGGTTTGTGTCTTGAACTCCGCCGTTTCCTTGGCGCGTTTTTCCTCGGCCGTCAGTTCCTTGGGCGCTTCTTTCTTGGGGGCTGCCGCGATGGCAGCAACCTTGGGCGCGGGCGGCGGGAAGGTGACTTCCTTGGCATGCGCAATTGTGGCACCGCGGATCACGTCATCTTCCATGTTGTGATTGACGACACCGTCTTTTTCCGGCGTCAGGTCCGTCATCAAATGGCGAATGTTGGTCGCGTACAGCGTCGAAGCCTGCGTGGCCATCCGGCTTGGAAAGTCCGTGTAGCCGATGATCGTCACACCGTTGTCGGTCACGATCTTTTCGTCCATCACGGTCAGTTTGCAGTTACCGCCTTTTTCCGCAGCCAGATCGACGATAACCGACCCTGCCTTCATGGATTTCACCATGTCTTCGGTCCAAAGCTCGGGTGCTTCGCGGTTCGGGATCAGCGCCGTGGTGATGACGATATCAACCTCTGGTGCCAACTCGCGGAACTTGGCAAGCTGTGCCTCGCGGAACTCTGGCGAGGACACAGAGGCATAGCCACCTGTTGCCGCACCATCCTGTTGCTCTTCTTCAAAGTCCAGATAGACGAATTCCGCGCCCATGGACTGAACTTGTTCGGCGACTTCGGGACGCACGTCAAATGCGTAGGTGATCGCGCCCAGAGACGTAGATGTCCCGATCGCGGCCAATCCGGCGACACCAGCGCCCACGACCAGAACCTTGGCCGGTGGGACCTTGCCCGCCGCCGTGATCTGACCGGTAAAGAACCGACCGAAGTTGTTGCCCGCCTCGATCACGGCCCGGTAGCCTGCGATATTGGCCATGGAGCTTAGCGCATCCATTTTCTGGGCGCGGCTGATCCGGGGGATCATTTCCATTGCGATGACTGTGGCGCCTTTGTCTGCGGCGGCCTTCATCTTGTCTTCATCCGCGACAGGGCTGAAGAAGGAAATCAGCGTCTGCCCCGCGCGCAGCCGTTTCATCTCGGCATCGGAAGGCACCCGCACCTTGGCGACGATGTCCGCAGCCTTCCAAAGGGCGGCGGGGGTTTTGACAACCTCTACGCCTGCGCCCTCATAATCTGCGTCGGAAAAACCGGCGCTGTGGCCCGCGCCGCTTTCCACCACGCAAGTATGGCCAAGTTTTTGCAGTTGCAAAGCGCTGTCCGGCGTCATGGCAACGCGCGCTTCGCCCTCAAAAATTTCTTTTGGTGTTCCGATCTTCAATTTTAGCTCCCCCGTCTGATACGTTTTTGAGCAATCTGGTGCACAGAAGTGCGATGTCCACTAGCGTCAACAGGGCCAAGGTACAAGGTGCAAGATAGTCTGTGTTGGCTCAGACACCCTGTATGTCATAGCCAGCGGCGCGTTTTCTGGGCATATCGCGCGAAATCTGCCCGGAATGTGCGGCGCAACTTATCCTCTTCGGGAATGATGAAACGCGTCTCAAGCACCCAGAAAAGCGCGGGGACCAGCACGAGGGACAAGACCGCGTCCAGCCACAACACCAGTCCGGTGAATAAAATAACATCCCCCAGATAGATAGGATTTCGGCTGCGTTTGAACACGCCGGTCTGGATCAGTTGGGCAGGCGCCTGATGCGGAACGATGGTCGTTTTGTGACGTTTGAACTCCATCGCGGCCAGAAGGATCAGGACCACCCCCGCCCCGACGAGCAAGCCTGCCAGCAGCGATGTGACCGGGTGCGCAAGGCTCAACCCCAGCGAAAAAAAGCGCGCCTGAACCGAGGCAATCGTGACAAAGGCCAGCGTCCAGACCGGCGGCAAGTCGAGCCATTTCATTGCACGTCTCCTGTTGTGCGGGTTTTCATGTCTCAATCGCATCGCCCTGAGGGTAGTGATCACCCCCGATGAAAACGAACGACGCCCTTGCGTAACTTCATTTCCGATGGCCCGCAACGCTGCGACTTGCGCCATCGGGTTTTTGATCCGCTGTTTAACGGTGAGTAACAGCGCCGCACCCTCAGATCACGTTCCCGCGCCGTCTTGCAGGCTAACGTCACACGTTGATGATCACACCTGCCGCTTGCGCTGCGCGATGACCTCTCTAAACTGCTGGCAACCCGAGGGAGGGACATGCATGACACTGGCAAATGCACATGCGATTGTGACGGGCGGTGGCACAGGCATTGGGCTTGCCATCGCAAAAGACCTTGCCGCAGCGGGCGCGCAAGTGACCATTACCGGACGCAGGCAGGAGGTACTGGACGCGGTTGCGGCCGACGCGGCCGGGCTGCATGGCATGGCGATGGATGTCCGTTCGGAAGCTGATGTGATCGCCACGACAGAACGCGCCGTCGCCGCCCGCGGACCCGTTCAGATTTGTGTCGCGAATGCCGGTATCGCCGAGGGGCGCGCCCTGCACAAAACCGATCTGGACTTTTGGCGCAACATGATGGCCACCAACCTTGACGGGACATTTCTGACCATTCGTGAAGCGCTCACATCCATGCGTGGCGCGGAGTGGGGACGGGTGATTGCCGTATCCTCAGTCGCCGGCCTGAGGGGATTACAGGGCGCATCGTGCTACACCGCCTCAAAACATGGCATGATTGGCCTGATCCGCGGCCTGAGCGAAGATTATCTGGCCAAGCCCATTACGTTTAACGCGCTGTGCCCTGCCTATGTCGACACTGAGATCGTAACGCGCAACACGGAGGCGATTGCAACCCGCGCAGGCGTCAGTTCCGAAGCGGCACGCGAGATCATGGTCTCTGCGAACCGCCATAACCGCCTGATCAGCCCGCAAGAGGTCTCCGCGGCTGCGATGTGGCTCGTTTCCGAAGCAGCAGCAAGCGTCAACGGTCAGGCCATCGAAATCGCAGGCGGACAGATGTAGCCGTGTTTTTTTCAAACACCCACGTTTGCGTCAAAAGTGCCGACGTACAAACCGCTGCTTAAAACAACACATCGGAAAGCCCAGCGCGCGCCGAAGAGACTACCTGACCCCAACGGCGCAGCCTTGCAATCAGGCGACGCGTGCCGCTTGCGCCCTGCCCTGTGTCGCCCACATGCGCGCGGCATCCCCGAAGGCCGAGAACAGCTTGCGCGAAACGGGATCTGCCGCTGCGTTATATTCCGGGTGCCACTGCACAGACAGCGTAAACCCCGGCGCGCCCTCAATATAGATCGCTTCGGGCGTGCCATCGGGCGCATGGCCATCGATCACGATCCGGTCGCCTTCGGTTTTGATCCCCTGCCCGTGCAGGGTGTTGGTCATGACCTCTTGCGCGCCAATCAAACGGTGAAAAACACCCGCATCGGAAAAGCGCACGGCGTGGCGCAGTTCAAACTTTTCCTCCAACGTCCCGTCCGGCGGCATGCGGTGGTTCATACGCCCCGGAAGGTCGCGGATTTCAGGATAAAGCGTGCCACCCATGGCCACATTGACCTCTTGAAAACCACGGCACACCCCAAAGAACGGCTGCCCCCGTTCCACACACGCCCGGATCAGGGAAAGCGATACCGCATCGCGCGCACGGTCAAATTCACCATGTGCGGGGGTCTCAGGCTCGCCGTATTCCTCAGGGTGCACATTGGGCCGCCCGCCGGTGAACAGAAAGCCGTCGCAGACCTCAAGCAGATCAGGAACGCTGACGTAGCTTGGGTCTGAGGGCACGATGAAAGGGATACATTCGGACACCTCAGCGATGGCTGCTGAATTCATCGTCCCCCCCGCGTGCACGGGGTATTCATCATGCAACATGTAAGCGTTGCCAATAATTCCGATGACCGGACGAGCCATTCTGCATCCCTCTTGTAGCTTTCAGATACTATACCTTCGACGAAACTAGGTTAACAGACCGTGTTCGCAACGCCGATGACACGAATTAGAAATACCATACCATTTGCCAGATTTTCGCACACGCAGCCTTCGCCCGGCCAGAGTCTTATCCGATTGCGACAGGGGGCTGTCGCGCGGTTGCGCCAAAAATGCGCTTATTTGAAAAGCTCCGGTTAAAGAGAACGCGCGGGTTCGTTCATCCATACGATGAAAAAGGGCCCGCGCTACTCTCACTGTGATTGTTGACTTTTCGCAGACCCCTAGCCCTGAGCAAGAGCCTTCAACTCCAGCCGGCGTGCATGCAAGACAGGCTCTGTGTAGCCCGAGGGCTGAACACGGCCCTTGAACACCAGATCACAGGCGGCCTGAAACGCAATGCCATCATAGCCCGGTGCCATGGGCATATACGCAGGGTCGCTGGTGTTCTGCGCGTCCACCACCTCTGCCATCTTGCGCAGCGCGGCCATAACATCCTGCGCATCGACCACACCGTGGTGCAGCCAGTTCGCAATATGTTGCGCCGATATGCGGCAGGTTGCGCGGTCTTCCATCAGACCAACGTTGTTCATATCAGGCACTTTAGAACAGCCCACCCCCTGATCGACCCAGCGCACCACATAGCCCAGAATGCCCTGCGCGTTGTTTTCAACCTCGCGGCGCACCTGCTCGGTCGTCCATTTCTGATAGGTTGCCAGCGGGATATCCAGCACCGTGTCGACATAGGCTCGCCGACCGCCCGCGCGCAGCTTTTCCTGCACTGCAAAGACGTCGACCTTGTGATAGTGCAGCGCATGCAGCGTGGCCGCCGTCGGGCTTGGCACCCACGCGCAGTTTGCACCCGATTTGGGGTGTTCGATCTTTTGCTCCAGCATCGCGGCCATAAGGTCCGGCATGGCCCACATTCCCTTGCCGATCTGCGCGCGCCCCGAAAGACCACATTCCAGCCCGATATCGACATTCTGGTTTTCATAGGCGCCAATCCACGCCTTGCGCTTGATGAAGTCCTTGCGGCTGAAGGGCCCTGCCTCCATCGAGGTGTGGATTTCATCGCCCGTCCGGTCAAGGAACCCGGTATTGATGAAGGCGACCCGCGATTTGGCGGCGCGAATGCATTCTTTCAGGTTCACGGACGTACGCCGCTCTTCATCCATAATGCCCAGCTTGACCGTGTATTGCGGCAGGCCAAGCACGTTCTCGACATGCGTGAACGTGCGATCCGCAAAGGCGACCTCTTCGGGTCCATGCATCTTGGGTTTGACTACATAGACGGACCCGGTCAGAGAATTGCCGCCCGCCCGTTTGAGATCATGCATCGCGATCAGCGTGGTGATCATAGCGTCCATCAGGCCCTCAAAGACCTCATTGCCATCGCGATCAAGAATGGCGGGGTTCGTCATCAGATGACCGACGTTTCGCACCAACATCAAGGCCCGGCCTTTCAGCACGACGTCCTGCTCTTGCGGACCGGTCAGCGTCACATCATCGTTGAGACGCCGGGTGAGCATCTTCCCACCTTTTTCAAAGGAGTCCTCGAGGTCTCCCTTCATCAGACCAAGCCAGTTGGCATAGGCCACCACCTTATCCTCGGCATCGACGCATGCGACAGAATCTTCGCAATCCATGATCGCGGACACCGCACTTTCCATCTGCACATCGGCAAGGCCTGCCTGATCGCGCCCGCCAATCGCATGCGTGCGGTCAAAGACCAGTTTCACATGCAGGCCGTTGTTGCACAGCACGATGCTGTCGGGCGCTTTGGCATGGCCCGTGTGTCCGATGAATTTTTCCGGGCTGACAAGCGGTTGATCATCCACCAGCAAGGCCCCCTTGTGCACGATATACCGCCGGGCATCCGCATGGCTGGTGCCGATAATCGGAAACGCCTCGTCCAGAAACACCCGCGCACGTGCTACGACCCGCGCGCCGCGCCCCTGATCATACCCACCCTTAGGAGCCGGGCTGCCCATGGCATCGGTGCCATAAAATCCGTCATACAAGCTGCCCCAACGCGCATTGGCCGCATTGAGCGCATAGCGCGCATTGGTAATGGGCACCACAAGCTGTGGACCCGGAACGCTGGCAATCTCGGGATCAACATTGGCCGTATCGATTTCAAAGGCGGGACCGTCCTCAACCAGATATCCGATCTCGCGCAGAAAGGCCGAATAGGCTTCATGATCGTGGGGTTGGTCGCGATGCGCGATATGCCAGTCATCTATCTGTGATTGGATTTCTGCGCGCTTGTCCAGCAAGGCCCGGTTTTCGGGGCCGAACCCATGCACGAGGTCAGAAAATCCGGACCAGAAGGTCGACACCTCTATGCCCGTACCCGGCAATGCGCTGTCCTCTATGAAAGAGACAAGTACATCAGCGACCTGCAGTTCACATTTTGTCTGAAATCCGGTCATGCGCGCGCTTCCTTTTGTGCAGTCTTTTCACCACAAGCGCTTTAGGCAGTTTGCCACGATGAGGCAACCGGATCAGTGTCCGGAAACAAAAAGATATGTCATGTTGCAGGGGGCTTGCGCTGCCCACTGCATTTTTTCGAGCAGTAGCGCACCTCATCCCACACTTTTTCCCATTTCTTGCGCCATGCAAACGGCCTGCCACAGGTGGCGCAGATTTTCTGCGGCAAATCCCTTTTTCGGCGCGTTTTCATGATCCAGTACCCTACGATTCAGGTGGGATGGCGGCTTGCAGATCGGCACCAAACCCAAAGATGGCGATCACGGCGGCGATACCGACCAAGGCGGCGATAGCCACACCAATCCAAATACCTAAAACCATTCTGCGATGCCGGTGTTTTTGTTTTTCGAGGTTAACGTCAGGCGCTGACATGGAGCTTCCTTTCAAGTTCTTGTGTAAACCCACCTTGTCGGCGGGCCCTTGTGGACCTAACGTCTGGCGCAACCCAATCGTTCCCAGAAAGATGCAGGACCTATGCGCGACGCAGCCCCCACCACGATTTATCTGAAAGACTATACGCCATTTGGGTTCGACGTTGAGAAAGTCGAGCTGACTTTTGATCTGCACCCGACAAAAACGCGGGTCAAAAGCCGTATTTCCTTTGTGCCAAAGCCCGGTGCACCCTCTGATATGTTCCTTGATGGTGAGAACCTCACATTGGTGTCGGCAAGTATAGATGGAACCCCTGTTCACCCTGAGGTTTCTGCAGAGGGGCTGACCTGCCCGGTGCCTGACGCGCCCTTTCTGTGGGAAGCAGAGGTCGAGATTGACCCCGAAAACAACACCGCCCTCGAAGGGCTTTACATGTCCAATGGCATGTATTGCACGCAATGCGAGGCGCAGGGGTTTCGCAAGATCACCTATTACCCGGACCGTCCCGATGTGATGAGCGTCTTCACCGTTGAGATCAACGGGCCCCATCCGGTGCTGTTGTCCAATGGCAATGTGGTCAGCACGTCGCAGGGCCATGCCGTATGGCACGACCCATGGCCCAAACCCGCCTATCTCTTTGCGCTGGTCGCCGGTGATCTGGTGGCGCATTCGGACAGTTTCGTCACGGCATCGGGCCGCAACGTTGATCTGAACCTCTATGTGCGTCCCGGCGACGAGGGCAAATGCGCCTTTGGCATGCGCGCCCTCAAAGCCTCGATGACATGGGACGAAGAGGTTTATGGCCGTGAATATGACCTTGATCTGTTCAATATCGTGGCGGTGGATGATTTCAACATGGGCGCGATGGAAAACAAGGGCTTGAACGTGTTCAATTCCTCAGCCGTTCTTGCCTCGCCTGAAACCTCCACCGACGAAAATTTCTTGCGGATTGAGGCGATCATCGCGCATGAGTATTTCCACAACTGGACAGGCAATCGCATCACCTGCCGCGACTGGTTCCAGCTGTGCCTCAAGGAAGGGCTGACGGTCTATCGCGACAGCCAGTTCACCTCTGACATGCGCTCGGCGCCGGTGAAACGCATCACGGATGTGATTGATCTGCGCGCGCGACAATTCCCCGAAGATCAGGGCCCTCTCGCTCATCCGGTACGGCCCGAAAGCTTTCAGGAAATCAACAACTTCTATACCGCCACTGTCTATGAAAAAGGCGCTGAGGTCATTGGCATGCTGCGCTGTCTGGTGGGGGCTGAGGCTTATGGCAAGGCGCTGGATCTCTATTTTGGACGACACGACGGTCAGGCCTGCACCATTGAGGATTGGCTCAAGGTGTTTGAAGACACCACCGGGCGCGACCTCGGCCAGTTCAAACGCTGGTATTCGCAGGCAGGCACCCCGCGCCTGACCGTCAAGGACGCATGGTATAACGGCACCTATATCCTGTCCTTTACCCAGAACCTCCCGGCCTCGGAAACAACGCCGGACCCGCAGCCACAGGTCATCCCGATTTTGACCGGATTGCTTAGCCCTTCAGGGCAGGAAGTCGTGCCCAGTCAGGTACTCGAGATGACGCAAGCGACACAGTCCTTCACCTTTGAAGGGCTTAAGGAACGGCCCATCCCCTCGGTACTGCGCGGTTTTTCGGCCCCCGTCGTGCTTGAAAGTGAACTCGCAGCCGAACATACCGCGTTTTTGCTGGCCCATGACACGGACCCGTTCAACCGTTGGGAGGCAGGGCGCAGTCTTGCGCGCGCCAGCCTGCTCAAGATGATCACGGACGATGCCGCACCCGATCCTGCCTATCTGGATGGCATCCATGCGGTCGTGGGGGACGCAACACTCGATCCCGCCTACCGCGCGCTGATGCTCAACCTGCCGGGGCAATCCGATCTGGTCAAATCACTTTGTGACATGGGCGAAACGCCTGATCCGCAGGCCATCTGGGACGCCTGCCGCGCCATGAGCCACGCACAGGCGGAGCGGTTGCAAGATATATTACCCGCCCTCTTCGATGCCCATCAGGTAACAGAACCCTACGAGCCAAATGCCGATCAATCCGGGCGGCGCAGTCTGGCCAATGCAGCCCTGCGGCTGGTATCGCTGATCGATGGCCCTGACCGCGCGCGCGGTCAGTTCACCAGTGCCGACAATATGACCCAACAGCTTTCAGCGCTTGGCGTGTTGTTGCGCATCAATGAGGGCACGGATGAGCTTGAGGCCTTTGAGCAACAATGGAAACATGACCGTCTCGTGATGGACAAATGGTTCGGGATGCAAGTGATCCATGCCGACCCCAACGAGACTGCTGCGACCGCCACCCGCCTGACGGAACATCCGGATTTCAATTGGAAGAACCCCAATCGCTTCCGCGCCGTGATGGGCAGCCTTGCCGCGCATCATGCGGGCTTTCACTTTGCCGACGGGCAAAGCTATGGCCTGCTGGCTGACTGGCTGATCCGGCTTGACCCGGTCAACCCGCAGACAACCGCGCGCATGTGCTCGGCTTTTCAGACATGGCGGCGCTATGACGACGCGCGCCAACAGAAAATCGCGGCAGCCCTCGATCGTATCCTCGCCACGCCCGGTCTGTCGCGTGACACCACTGAAATGCTGACCAGAATAAGAGGGAGCTGAGCGATGAAACCTATCATGCTGATCACCGGAGCCTCAGCCGGAATAGGCGCGGCCTGCGCCACCATCGCCGCCATGCGCGGTTTCGATCTGGCGCTGAACTATCGCTCGGATGATGCGGGGGCTGAAGCCGTGGCCCAAAGCTGCCGCGCCGCAGGTTCTGAGGTGCTGATGTGCAAGGGCGACGTATCTGACCCGGTGGCCATTGATGCGATCTATGCCAGCATTGATGCGACCTACGGGCGGCTGGATGCGCTGATCAACAATGCAGGTGTGGTCGATCAGACCGCCAAGGTCACCGACATGACCTATGAGCGTCTGCGCCGCATGTTCGACATCAATGTCATCGGGGCCATTCTGGTGGCCAAAGCCGCCGTGCAGCGGATGCAGGCGCAGGGCGATGGCGGGGTAATTGTAAATGTATCCTCGGCGGCGGCGCGTCTGGGGTCGGGCAATCAATACGTGGATTACGCTGCCTCCAAAGCGGCCATCGACACCTTTACCAAGGGGCTGTCGGATGAGGTTGCCGCCGATAATATCCGCGTCATGGCCATCCGCCCCGGCCTGATCGAGACCGAGATCCACGCCAAGGGCGGCGAGCCGGGACGCGCGGACAAGCTGGCCCATATGGTCCCGATGAAGCGTAAAGGCTCTGCCGAAGAAGTGGCGCAGGCGATCCTGTGGCTGTGTTCTGACGAGGCGAGCTATGTCACGGGGTCCACGCTGGATGTGACGGGTGGACGCTGACGATTTCAGCTTTCGACGTCAGGGACGCAGCCGCGCCGCTCTTTTGACCGTTGCGGGCGTATGGAGCGTGCTGATCGTGTTGAGTGTCACGGTGGATGCCGCGCTCTGGCTGATGCTGGCGGTCGCGGCTTTTACCCTGCCCGCACTTTGGGAGCTTTACACGAACCCGGCCTCGGGCCTCGATTTTCGCCCCGATCAGATAACGTGGTTCACCGGGCGCAGGCAGGCGGCGATCAACTGGTCCGAGATTGACCGCTTTCGCCTTGATACCCGGCTGGATTTTTCAGTGCGGGCGACGGCTGTTCTGACCAGCGGGCGCAAGATCAGACTGCCCTATGAATGCACGCCGCATCACGAATTGCTCGAAGCGGTGCTCAACGCCCGGGGCATCCATACCGAGCGACATCATTTTTCGCTGATTGGCTGATCCAGCGGCAATCTACTCGCTTTGACAAAAGGGCTGATCGTTGAGCCATCCGGCAATGTCACGCTTTTTGGAGGGCACGCGCAACGGCCCCCAGTCCGCCGCCACACCACGCCATCGCCCGTCATAATCCTCAATCACGCCATCGCGCGGCACGGTCACCGCCATGATCCGGATTGCGCAACTGAGGTTTGCGCCGCCGTCCTTGAGTGCCTCGCCCGAACCTGCCTGACAGTCATATCCGCGCGCGGTCGCGGGCGATATCTGGAGCAGCCCGAACCACTTGCCATTCGGGTTCACGGCGGTGGGTTTGTAGGTGCTTTCGTGTTTGGCCAGTGCGGACATGAATCCGATCCAGAAGGCTTCGCGTCCCGCTTCGTCGGCCTCAGGATAGGCCGGGCACCATTTTTCTATGTCTTCCGGCACCATCTGAACCAGCGGCGCGCCGTGGCCATCAAGGGCCTCAAGTGCGGCCTCATTCCATTCTGCCTGTCCGGGGGCGGCACTCCAGCGCATCTGCGGCAAGTCCGTGTCTGACAAGGCCCCGGCATTACTGCTTGCTTCCTGACACCCTGCCACCAAAAGAGCACTCAAACTTATAACAATCGCGTATTTCATAATCTGATATGCGTCCATTTTTGTTGTCCTGACAAGACACTACACAACAGATCGGCGGCAATCCGCAGGCGTATTCAAGGCGAGACCATGTCAACCCGCTGACATCGTTCGTGATCCGGGAACAACCCCTGCATATTGTTCACCTTTCGGGGTCAATCATCGTGATATCTCCGCGCGCGCGCCTTCTTTCGGCCCCAAACCAACGGCAGTTTAAGGGCTGTTGAAGCTGAGGACGCGGGTAGATGGTTTTGTCGACAATGCTTGGATTGAAAGACCTGTTCAGACCGGTGCGCCATGCCACACCGGCACCGGCGCTGTTCGGGCAGGATGATCCGGCAGAGCATGCGGTCGATGCCTTGACTGTTCACTGCCCTGATCCAACCGAAGAAGAACGCATTCGCGATGCTCACCAGATGCGCGGACAATTCCTCGCCCGACAGGAGAAGTGGCAAACACTGAGCCGGGAAATCGCCGTCGCAGACCTGACGCGTTCAATCACGCCGGCAGCGATGCCCGTGGCAGAATTGTTGTGCTACGGCGCGCGTGCCGACGTGGTGGCGGCTGTTGAACATGCCTTCGTGGATGGCTGCCCGCCGCGCGGCGCACCGCTGTTTGAGGGGATCGACGCGCTGGAACGGATGATCGCGAACGCGCCAGGCGACCCGTACCGGGCCATTACCGTGGCACAGGCGCATATGGACATCGGCTGGGCCAGTCGCCGAAGCGAAGGCAAACTCCGCGGATCACCCCGGAAGCAGCCGGCTTTTGACACGCATTTCGAGCGGGCCCGCGCCATTCTCGCGCCATTCCTGCATCTGTCCGAGAGTTCCCCGCTGTTTTACACAACATGGTGCATGCTCAACGCGCAAAGCATATCGCCGCAGTCGCGTCTGGCGCGGGATTACGAGACGCTGATTGACCTGAACCCGTTGAACCCGGCGTCGATGCGCGCCTTGGGGACCTATCTTTCGCCGCGCTGGTACGGCAGCCATGAAGACGTCGAGATCGAAGCCCGCCGCACGGCGGCACGCACGCATAATGCCTGGGGTGCTGGTGGGTATACCTGGGTGATGTTCGACACACTGACCGATGATCCGGTGGCCTGCGCCAATCTGGATGTGACATTCTTTATCGAGGGCCTCGAAGATATACTGACTCGTCAGACCGATCAGCACACGGCGAATATGGCGGCGGCCTATTGTACCCAGACGATTGGCGCACAGCGGACCGGCAACCCCAAGGCGGATGGCGTGCGTACACAGATCGCGGATTGCGCACATTGGATCGTGCGCAAGCATCTGAAAGAAGTGCACCCCATGGTCTGGGCGCACGCCGCCTGCGGATTTGATAACGCTGCGCGCGTGCGCTCATCACGCTGGTTCGCAGCCAAGGGACGGCAGACAGCCCTGCGCACCCTGGCAAAATTGTTCCGGCACGAGATCGCCAAGGGACAGCACATCACGTTTACCGTCGACGGACCCGTCGCCGCAGATTGCACAAGCAAGCAGGAAAGGACACATCATGGGACAGATACCTGACGACGCCGCCCATTGGGACACTGGCGATTGGATAGAATGGCATCGTACCTCTCTGGGGGTCGATGACAGCCCTTGCGCGGCTGCAGCACAGGACAAGCTGGCGCAGATCACGGCGCTTCACATCAGCCTGTTGCGCGCCGCCAAAGGGTATTTCGAGATGACAGGCCACCACCTGCCGGTCTACCAGCACATCGCACATGTACATGCCGCGATTTTCTGTGACCTTCCGCTGGAGGGGCCAGACCGTACCTGCGCGCAGACAGGTGTGGAAATAAGCTGGCTGGCGCCGCACAGCCGATCAGACGACGTGGAGGTCGATCTGTCGCAACCCTTTGTGACTTTGATCGTTGTGAAAATTTCGGATGATTTCTCGTCAAAGGCCCGGATGATCAGCCGCGCTGATCTGCCCAAGTCCAAAGACGGGCCCTACCGCGTCGCATGGAAATCGCTGCCTCATGCTTTTTAGGCCGGACCGTCCCTGTCAAAACACCCGGCATGCGACGCGCCCAGCCGCACACAACAGACACTTGCAGCAGGTGGCCCACTGGCCTAAACCCTCGGTCGATGACGTGTGACCTGAGGGAGACTGCCGATGCTCGATCTGACTTATGAGACCCCCGCACCCAAGGTGATTTCCGGGGCGAAACATGACTGGGAACTGGTCATCGGTATGGAGGTGCATGCGCAGGTCACCTCCGCTGCGAAGCTGTTTTCGGCGGCCTCGACCCAATTCGGAGCCGAGCCGAACAACAACGTGTCCTTCGTCGATGCGGCCATGCCCGGCATGCTGCCCACGATCAACGAATTCTGCGTTGAGCAGGCCGTGCGCACCGGGCTTGGCCTGAAGGCAGAGATCAACCTGCACAGCGCGTTTGATCGCAAGAATTACTTTTACCCCGATCTGCCGCAGGGCTATCAAATCAGCCAGTTGTACCACCCGATCGTGGGCGAAGGCGAAGTTCTGGTCGAAATGGGCGACGGCACCGCGCGTTTGGTCCGTGTCGAACGCATTCACCTTGAACAGGACGCGGGCAAGTCCATCCATGATATGGACCCGAACATGTCCTTTGTGGACCTGAACCGCACAGGCGTTGCCCTGATGGAGATCGTCTCCCGCCCCGACATCCGCGGGCCCGAAGAGGCTGCGGCCTATCTCGCCAAATTGCGGCAAATCCTGCGCTATCTCGGCACCTGTAACGGAGACATGCAATCGGGTGCCATGCGCGCCGATGTGAACGTGTCGATCTGCCGGGCCGGGCAATATGAAAAATACCAGGCCACGCAGGATTTCAGCCATCTGGGCACGCGCTGCGAAATCAAGAACATGAACTCAATGCGGTTCATACAGCAGGCCATTGACGTCGAGGCGCGCCGCCAGATCGCGATTGTCGAGGCAGGTGGAACGATTGATCAGGAAACCCGCCTCTATGATCCGGACAAGAATGAGACACGCTCCATGCGCTCCAAGGAAGAAGCGCATGATTACCGCTATTTCCCCGACCCCGACCTGTTGCCGCTCGATATCGAACAAGCTTGGGTGGATGACATCGCCGCCAACCTGCCCGAATTGCCTGACGCTAAAAAGGCGCGGTTCCGGGATGATTTCGGATTGTCGGACTATGATGCCTCAGTGCTGACCGCCGATCTGGATTCGTCGGGCTATTTTGAGGCTGTGGCGGCAGGCCGGGATGGCAAGATGGCGGCCAATTGGGTGATCAACGAACTGTTCGGGCGTCTCAAGAAAGAAGACCACGCCATTACGGACAGCCCGGTCAGCCCCGCACAACTAGGTGGCATCATTGATCTGATCGCCTCGGATGCGATATCTGGCAAGATCGCCAAGGATGTCTTTGAAATTTGCTATACCACCGGGCGTGACCCGGCGGAGATTGTCGAAACCGAAGGCATGAAGCAGGTCACCGACACAGGCGCAATCGAAGCCGCCGTGGATGAAATCATCGCCGCCAACCCCGATCAGGTGGCCAAGGCGCGCGAAAACCCGAAACTTGCCGGCTGGTTCGTGGGACAGGTGATGAAAGCAACGGGCGGCAAAGCGAATCCTAAGGCCGTCAACCAACTGGTCGCCAAAAAGCTGGCAGGCTAACGCCGTCGACGTCAGGCGCGCTTTGCAATCATATGTCACAACTCTTTTGTCCGATGTATCGTCAACTTCCTTGGCGGTGTCCGTTGTCGATGGCGAGACAACCGCGCATTGTGCTTCCCCAGTGTCCGGTATGATCTTCAAGCCAGCTCCTACGGCACCCGTGAGTATCGCTGTGGTACCCTTTGATGTGCTCTAAAGGGGCGCCTAACCTTCATCTATGACCACCTCGGACAGGTTTTCGGCAAGAGCAATGGCGTTTAAAGTCATAAGCATATAACGCCAATTATAATACGCGGCATTCGAGCGATGGACTCACACCCGTGGTACATTCATCATTCATGCGGGGTTTGAACGGTCACGATTTACACCGCTCAATTGCAAAGCCCTCGCAGGTCGAAAACCTTTTGAGCAGTGCTTCGGCTTTGCTTAGTCTTTCGCCTCAGCGCAAATGTCGTAATCTTTTTGTGGAGGCCTGAATTGTCCCTCTCTGTTCCCTTCCGATCCTCCGTTGCACGCGTGCGCCCCGAATGGATCGACTATAACGGTCACATGAACATGGCCTATTACGCGGTCTTGTTTGACGAGGCTGGCGATGAAATCTATCCGCAAATTGGATTTGGGCCTGACTATCAGAAAACCGGGTTTACGACCTACACGGCGGAATTCCACATCTGCTATCTGCGCGAACTTCACCTCAATGATGCTGTTACGGTAACGCTGCAACTGATCGATTTTGATGAAAAGAGATTTCACTTCTATCAGGAAATCTGGCACGAGGACGGCTGGTGCGCCGCCACGGGTGAGGCGATGGCATTGCATGTCGATCAGTCCGGGCCGAAGGTCGCAGCCATGCCGCCCCATATTTTAGCGAACCTGAAAAAGCTGCATGACGCCCATGCCAAATTGCCACGCCCGCACAGGGTCGGCCGGCGGATAGGAATTCCGCGATGACATGCAATTGCGACGCCGCGTCCCGATTGCGCGGCACCCGCAAATACAACACGCCCAACACCTGTTGCGCATGAGACTTTCCGCCTTCACAATCCGTTGCTATAGACCAACGGGATAAAGCCGTTGGAGGGTGCATGCAAAGATATGAATACCGGGTCGTTGCCGCCCCGACACGCGGCTTGAAAGCCAAGGGTGTTAAAACAGCGGAGGCGCGGTTCTGCCATGCGCTCGAAGAGCAGATGAACACGATGGCAGCAGAGGGTTGGGAATACCTCCGCGCAGAAACGCTGCCCTCGACCGAACGGGCGGGATTGACCTCGACAACCACCAAATGGCGAAACATGCTGATCTTTCGTCGACCGGAGGCCTCGAGCGCAGTATCGGAGACCGTTGAAGAAACCCTCACGGATGAACCCGAAGTAGAGGTTCTGCCAGAGACAACGACACCAGAGACACCACAAGACGACGCTTCGCAAAGCGCCGGTGCCAGCCGAATGCTGCGTGACAATGGCGTTGAGGAGCTCAGCGATGTCTCCGGCGTCACCACGTCTTTGAAACAACTGGCAGAGACGCGAAAAACAGACAAATCAGATGGTTAAAACGCCTGCTTAAACGTTTACATCAAGTGCCAAAGCGTGAATTTTCGCAATCAGCTCAGGCCCGAGAGCGCTATGGATGGCACGATGTCGCGCGACGCGGCTCATCGAGGCGAAATGATCAGACCGGATCATGACGTTGAAATGGCTCTCTACACCCTCGGTAAAGCCCGCATGTCCCCTGTGGCTTTCGGTATCGTCCACCACCTCCAGCACGCGCGGCGCGAAGGCTTTTTGCAAACTGTCCTCAATATCTTGCCGTTTCGACATTTTTTTCTCTCTGCCCCCTTCAATCTTTCTTCAGTCAGTCTAAACTATGCAACCTCGACTCGTATAGGTGCCAATGATGACAAAACCTGATCCATTCGGATTCGACATGTCCGTTTCTTCGTCCAAGAAGAAAAACCCACGCAGCAGACGCGGCATGTCGGGCGCATCCGAGACGTCAAGACGCATCTGCGACAAAGAGGGCTGCAATGACCCGGGCAAATACCGCGCGCCCAAAGCGCCTGATGTTCTGGATGACTATTACTGGTTCTGCCAGACGCACGTCCGTGAGTACAACCTGAAATGGAATTTCTTTGACGGCACCACAGAGGCCGAGATGAACGCCCAGATGTCCAAGGACAAGGTGTGGGAACGCAACACAAAACCGATGGGCGACCCCGAAGCGCGAGCATGGGCCCGCCTTGGCATTGAGGATCCGCATCAGGTGCTGGGGTCGAACGCGACGCAGAACCCCGGCAAAGGGGCGCAGGCCGGGCGTCGCCTGCCACCAACCGAACGCCGTGCGCTGGAGATCCTCGAGGCAAAGGATACGTGGAGCAAGCCGGATGTGCGCAAAGCCTATAAAGCGCTCATCAAGGTATTGCATCCGGACATGAACGGGGGCGATCGCAGTCAGGAAGAACAATTGCAGGAAGTCGTTTGGGCGTGGGATCAGATCAAGGGCAGCAGGAACTTTAAAAGCTGACGGGTAATCATTGCCCTTAATTGGCACGCCCCTTTCCCTTGCACCTCACTGCAATATGTTGCACGAGATGGCGCAGGTTTGCACCTGCTCCTCAACCAAGTTATTCGAAGGACCAAAGCTCATGGCCGATGGCGCACTGGACATTAATACAAAGCCCACCGAAGACATTAATGTCCGCGACGTGTTTGGCATCGATTCCGATATGATCGTGAAAGGTTTTGCGGAACCCAGCGACCGCGTTCCCGATGTTGATTCCACTTATAAATTCGATCCCGACACGACCCTCGCGATCCTTGCGGGCTTTACGCACAATCGGCGGGTGATGATCCAAGGGTATCACGGGACAGGTAAATCGACCCACATCGAACAAGTGGCCGCGCGTCTGAACTGGCCCGCCGTGCGCGTGAACCTCGACAGCCACATCAGCCGGATCGACCTGATCGGCAAGGATGCGATCAAGCTGAAAGACGGCAAGCAGGTCACCGATTTTCAGGAGGGCATCCTGCCCTGGGCGCTGAGCAATCCGACCGCCATCGTGTTCGATGAATATGATGCGGGCCGTGCGGATGTGATGTTCGTGATCCAGCGGGTGCTGGAAGTGGATGGCAAGCTGACCCTGCTCGATCAGAACAAGGTCATCACCCCGCACCCCTATTTCCGCATTTTCGCGACGGCAAACACTGTCGGGCTTGGCGACACGACCGGCCTTTATCACGGCACACAGCAGATCAATCAGGGCCAGATGGACCGCTGGTCGCTGGTGGCTTCGCTGAACTATCTCAGCATTGATGCCGAAACTGCCATCGTGCTCAGCAAGAACCCGCATTACAACACCGAAAAGGGGCGCAAAACCGTCAAACAGATGGTAACCGTTGCGGACCTCACACGGACCGCCTTCATGAATGGTGATCTGTCCACCGTGATGTCCCCGCGCACCGTGATCGCATGGGCCCAGAACGCCGAGATTTTCCGCAACGTAGGCTATGCTTTCCGCCTGTCCTTCCTGAACAAATGCGACGAACTGGAGCGTCAGACCGTGGCCGAGTTTTACCAACGCCTGTTCGACGAAGAACTGCCCGAAAGCGCGGCAAGCCTGAGCTTGGGGTAAGGTGCTGAACGTGGCGCGGAGACCCCGTGCCAATCCGATGGGAACAACCGTATGAGCAAACCTTCTGACAATCCCGCAGATGCCTTTAAAAAGGCACTGACCGAGGCGACGAAGGTCATGGCGGATGATCCTGAGCTGTCGGTCAGCTATTCGGTGGACCCGGCGGGCCTGTCCGGGGATGCGATGCGTCTGCCGCAGGTCAGTCGTCGTATGACGCGCGCCGAGGTTCTGTTGGCGCGCGGCACGGCGGATGCTCTGGCGCTGAACCGGCGCTATCATAATGGCGAAACACACGCACGCTATGCGCCGCAGGGCGAAATGGCGCGCGAGTTGTACGAGGCGATGGAAACCGCCCGCTGCGAGGCTGTGGGCGCGCGCGACATGCCGGGCACAGCGGGCAATATTGACGCCAAGATCGCGCATGAAGCGATGCGCAAGGGCTATGATCAGGTCACGCAGGCGGCGGATGTGCCGCTGGCGACAGCGGCGGGGTATCTGATCCGTCACCTTGCGACGGGGCGCGATCTGCCTTCCGGGGCGCAAAACGTCATGGATCTGTGGCGCGGTTTCATCGAAGAGCAGGCGGGCGGTACGCTTGACGCATTGGATGAGACGTTGGCGGATCAGGCCGCGTTTGCCAAGTTTGCACGCCAGATGATCTCTGATCTTGGCTACGGTGACCAGCTTGGGGATGATCCCGATCAGGTGGACGAGGATCAGGAAGACGACGCCGAAGATGGCAGCGAGGATCAGAACGAACCCGACAGCACCGGGCAGGATGATCAGGACGAGGAAGACGCAGACGCCTCCCCCGAACAGAGCCAGGAAGATCAGCAGGATGCCGCGCAGGCACAGGTCTCCATGGATGACATGGCCGATCAGGAGATGGGCGACGAAGCGGAAATGCCCGAAGGCGAGGCCCCGCTTGAGCCACCCGCCCCGCAGCCGGTGTCGGATGCGGATCCGAATTACATGGTCTACCTCGGGGATCATGACGAAGAGATCAACGCCGAAGACCTCGCCGAACCGGTTGAGCTGGAACGCCTGCGCGCTTATCTCGACCAGCAGCTTGAGCCGCTCAAAGGGGCCGTGAGCCGCCTTGCGAATAAATTGCAACGACGCCTTCAGGCGCAGCAGAACCGGTCATGGGAATTCGACCTCGAAGAGGGGATGCTGGATGCGGGCCGATTGGCGCGCGTGGTAGCCAACCCGACCACGCCGCTTAGCTTCAAGGTCGAGAAAGACACCGAGTTTCGCGATACCGTGGTGACGCTGCTGCTGGACAACTCCGGCTCCATGCGGGGGCGTCCGATTTCGATTGCGGCGATTTGTGCAGATGTGCTGGCGCGCACGCTGGAGCGCTGCAACGTCAAGGTGGAAATCCTCGGCTTTACCACCCGCGCGTGGAAAGGCGGACAGGCCCGTGAGGCTTGGCTGAACGATGGCCGCCCCCAACAGCCCGGCCGCCTGAACGATCTGCGCCACATCATCTATAAATCAGCCGATGCGCCTTGGCGGCGGACCCGTCCCAATCTGGGCCTGATGATGAAAGAAGGGTTGCTCAAGGAAAACATCGACGGTGAAGCGCTTGAATGGGCGCACCGGCGTATGCTGATGCGGGCCGAGGCGCGCAAGATCCTCATGGTCATCTCGGATGGTGCGCCGGTGGATGACAGCACGCTGTCCGTGAACCCCGCGAACTATCTGGAAAAACACCTGCGCGACGTGATCGCCTTGGTCGAAAAGCGCAAAGCGGTTGAGCTTTTGGCCATCGGGATCGGTCACGATGTCACCCGCTATTATGAGCGGGCGGTCACCATTACCGATGTCGACCAGCTTGCCGGGGCGATGACCGAACAACTGGCGGCTCTGTTTGACAGTGATCCACGCGCACGCGCACGCGTCATGGGCATGCGCCGCGCAGGCTAAACCCGGCTACAGTTCTATCGCGGCACAATCAAAGGGACCCATCGCTATGTTTCAGTCATTTGAAGTCACAGCCCGCCCGGAACAGGGCCCCCCGCGTCTCGCTGCGCTGCGCGACCGTATGGCAGAGGCCGAGTTGGACGGTTTTCTGGTGCCTCGGGCAGATGCGCATCAGGGCGAGTATGTAGCACCGCATGACGAACGGCTTGCATGGCTGACAGGTTTCACCGGCTCCGCCGGGTTCTGCGCGGTTTTGCAACCGGTGGCGGGCGTGTTCATAGACGGGCGGTATCGCACGCAGGTCAAGGCACAGGTCGCGACAGACTTCACGCCCGTGCCCTGGCCCGACGTATCCTTGGGCGACTGGCTGAAAGAGCAGATGCCCAGTGGCGGTATCGTCGGGTTCGACCCATGGCTGCACACGCCCGGCGAAATCGAAGCGCTGGAAAAGACGCTGAAAAACAGCGGTATCACCTTGCAGCCTTGCGCCAATCTGGTGGATGCGATCTGGCATGACCAACCCGCGCCGCCGATGGCACCTGCCAAAGGGCACCCCCTTGAATTTGCAGGCGAAAGCCACACCGATAAATGCGCGCGCCTCGGCGCGACCCTGAAAGAAGCAGGCGAAGCGGCAGCGCTGATCACCCTGCCCGACGCCCTTTGCTGGCTGTTGAACATTCGCGGTGCGGATATCGCGCGCAACCCTATCGCGCAGGGCTTTTGCGTATTGATGGCGGATGGTCATGTGCATCTGTTCATCGCCGAGGCCAAATTGAGCGAGGTACGCGCGCATCTCGGGGACGGCGTTACGATCCACGCACCGGACAGGCTGCCGGGCTTTCTGGACGATCTTGCAGGGCCGGTGCGCGCGCACAAAGCGACCGTACCGCTTTATCTGGCGGAACGTCTCGGAGACCGCGTGGTCTGGGGGGATGATCCCTGCGCATTGCCCAAAGCCTGCAAGAATGAGGCCGAAATAGAAGGTTCGGCGGCGGCCCATTTACGCGATGGTGCGGCTGTGGTGGAACTGCTGGCATGGCTGGATCAGCAAGCACCGGGGAGCATCACCGAAACACAGGTGGTCACACGGCTTGAAACGCTCCGGCGCAGTGACAATGCCTTGCAGGACATCAGTTTTGAAACCATCGCAGGCACCGGGCCAAACGGGGCCATTATGCACTACCGCGTCACCGAAGAGACCGACAGCCTGCTGCAGGAGGGTGAATTGATCGTGCTCGACAGTGGGGGCCAGTACCTTGACGGCACCACTGATATCACCCGCACGATCCCCATTGGCGCCCCGCCCCGCGCCGCTGCCGAAGCCTTTACCCGCGTGTTGCAGGGCATGATCGCCATGAGCCGCCTGCGCTGGCCCGTCGGTCTTGCCGGGCGCGAGATTGAAGCGGTCGGGCGCGTGCCGCTCTGGCTGGCCGGGCAGGATTTCAACCACGGGCTGGGCCATGGCGTCGGCGCATATCTGAGCGTGCATGAGGGGCCACAGCGGCTGAGCCGGGTGAGTTCGGTGCCCTTGCAACCCGGTATGATCCTGTCCAACGAGCCGGGCTATTACCGCGAAGGCGCATTCGGCATCCGGCTCGAAAACCTGATTGTTGTGATCAAGGCCCCCGCCCTGCCCGACGGCGATGCGGAACGCGAGATGCTGCAATGGCGCACCCTGACCTATGCGCCGATTGACCGACGCCTGATCGTCAAGGAGATGATGACAGGCCCGGAAATCGACTGGATCAACAGCTATCACGCGGATGTGGCCGATAAAATCGGCCCACGGGTCAGTGCAGATACGCGGAAATGGCTGGAGGCTGCGACCGCACCTCTCTGAAGGCGCTCCACGGATGCCGCGTTTACAATCATGTGGCGTGAAAATAGAGTGGCGCACAACATGGAAGGAACCAAGATGGCACAACATATTACGATACGAAAAGCAGACGGAACATGGTCTGTGCGTGCAGGCGGTGCGGTTTTGGGCGAAAGCAGCGAAGCTTTGGAGTTGGTCGAAGGGGATTACCCGCCGGTCATCTACTTCCCCCGCACCGATATTGCGATGGCTTTTCTGGATACGTCAGAAAAATCAACGCATTGCCCCCATAAGGGCGATGCCAGTTACTTTTCGGTCGTCACCAAAAGCACGACACTGAAAGACGTCGTGTGGAGCTATGAAGCCCCTGCCGAAGCTGTATCGCGCATCAAGGGACATCTGGCATTTTTCACAGATGGGGATGTCACCGTCGAACAGATCTGAGCAGGGTCAGGAGTGCTCTTCTGCGGCAGTGGCTGCGAGGGCGCGGTTATAGACCTTGAGGGCGTCAACATGGAACAAGGCCCCCACCAGCTCTGGTGGCCCCTCCCCTGAGGCTTTGGCGGCGACTGGCACAAAACTACGCCCGTCTTCAAACAGTGGCATTGCCGCTTCCAAGGTTGCGTTCGGGCTGAGAAAGACGCCTTCTTCGATCATCGACATGCAGGCGGATTCATCTGCCGCATTCGGATCACGCCGTCCGCGCACAAGGCCACTGACCCGGAACATAGCCAGCAGATAGGCCTGCGGCCCCGCCGCAAGGTGAATGTTGCGCCGTTCAAGCTGGGACAGGAAAAAACTGCGCGCCACAAGCTGCGTCGACAATGCCGTGGACAGCGACACCGCGACCATCACCGCAAGACCTGTTTGCCAGTCACCGGTCAATTCAAACACGATGAGTGTCGTCGATATCGGCGCGCCCAGCACAGCGGCAGCCACCGCCCCCATGCCCGCCAAGGCGTAAAGGGATATTGACCCGGACACATCCGGGAAGATGCTTGTTGCGATCAGACCAAAGCTCAACCCCGTCAACGCACCGATCATCAGCGAAGGCGAGAAGACTCCGCCCCCCATGCGCCCGGCCATGGTGATTGCCACTGCCGCCGTCTTCAGCATGGCAAATACAATCGCATCCCAGAGCAATAACTGCCCGTCCAGTGCGAGAAAAGTCGTCTCGTAGCCAACGCCGATGATGTGGGGAAAGTAGATTGCGATGCCCCCGAGCATGGCACCCGCAATCGCAGGGCGCAGCCATCGCGGGATTGAAAAGCGGTCTTGTATCTTGTTGCCCACATCTTCGGACCAGAACACAGCCTTCATCAAGGCCACCGCAACCAAGCCACTGACCAGTCCGAGGATGATATAGGCTGGTAATTCCTGATAGAATTGTACTTCGTTCACAGTCGTCAGCGTGAATTCGGTCACGCCGCCAAATTCAAGCCGGTTGATCACGGTGCCCGCGGCACTGGCAATCACAATTGGCGCGAAGGCATGGACCGCGAAATGGCGCAGCACAACCTCAAGCGCGAATAATGCCCCGGCGATGGGCGCATTGAAACTCGCTGAAACCGCCGCAGCAACGGCACAGCCCAGAAGGTCGCGCCCCGTGATGCCATCGGCAAGGATACGGCGGTTGACCCACGTCGAAATCACTGCCGCCAGATGCACGACTGGCCCCTCGCGTCCGGTTGAGCCGCCCGTGCCCAATGTGATCATCGACGCCAGCGCCGACGCGAGACCGGCTTTGGTTTCCACCCGACCATTGTTCATCGCGGCCCCGTGGATCACATCCGCAACCGAACGGGCACGGCCATCGTTCGTAAAGAGATGCAGGATGACCCCAACCACCAAACCGCCGCCAATCGGGATGATCAAAATCATGTACCACGGCAGCGATTCCGCAAAGCTGTGCAGCAGACGTACGTCTTCGGTCCCGTAAAGATAGGTTTGTAACGCATTGATCCCCTTGCGGAAAAACAACGCCGCAAAGCCGGCGGCCACACCGACCGCCAAAGCGATAAACCAAAACTGTATCTGGCTCGGCCCACGGTGGCGCAACAATCGATACGCCTCCCCGAGGAAGGTCTTCAGCCTTTCGACCTGCTGGCTGAAAAAAGATCGTTTATCCCCGGACATTCATTTTGCCCCTTGCGCCTTTCCTGTCTAGGT
Source organism: Roseobacter sp. OBYS 0001 (assembly GCF_019654895.1). Lineage (NCBI taxonomy): Bacteria > Pseudomonadati > Pseudomonadota > Alphaproteobacteria > Rhodobacterales > Roseobacteraceae > Roseobacter > Roseobacter sp. OBYS 0001. The sequence continues at coordinate 43,531 of NZ_BPES01000004.1, read as the reverse complement.
CAAGCCAGACGCAGGTGAAAGCCCTTTAGTGCCAGTCAGCCTGCCAACAATGCCCGCGCAGCCCCGCGCGCCTCTTCGGTGATCGTGTCTCCGGCGAGCATGCGCGCGATTTCATCGACACGCGCAGGGCGCGGCAAAGCGGTCACGGTCGAGGTCGTCATGCCGTCCGAGACATGCTTTTCCACCCGCCAGTGATGCGTGCCCAAAGCTGCAACCTGCGGCGAGTGGGTCACGACCAGAACCTGCCCACCATCTGCAATCGCCGCAAGCCTGCGCCCCACAGCATCTGCTGTCGCCCCCCCGACGCCCCGGTCTATTTCATCAAAGATCATCGTGACACCGCTCTGGCTTTTGCTGAGGCAGACCTTGAGCGCCAACAGAAACCGGCTGAGTTCCCCGCCCGAAGCGATCTTGTTCAACGGGCCGGATGGCGCGCCGGGATTGGTCGCAACGCTGAACGCGACAAGATCGACACCATCAGGTCCTGCGGCGTCTTCGGTGATCCCGGTTGTAAAGATGGCCCGTTCCATTTTCAAAGGTGCAAGCTCGCCCGCTACAGCTTTATCAAGTCGAGCCGACGCTTTGCGCCGCGCCGCCGTCAGCTTGGCCGCAGCATCAACATACTGGTCCTCGGCCTCCCTGGCCGCTATCTGCAAGGCGGACAAATCCGCATCCCCGGCATCCAATGCGTCCAACTTTTGACGCAGGCTATTGGCATATTCCGCCAGATCATCCGCCAAAACATCATACTTGCGCGCCAAAGCACGGATGGCGAAAAGGCGTTCTTCGGTGTCTTCCAACTCGGCAGGATTGAAGGTCAACCCTTCAATTGCGCCGACGATGCCGTCCATTGCCTCGTCCAGTTCCGTCATGGCCCGGGCCAAAGCCGCCATCGGTGCCTCCAAAGCGCCCTCTGCACGCTCCGCCGCGCCATCGAGCCAACGCAGTGCATCCGAAAAAGCGGCCTCTGCCCCCTGATTTCCCAAAACCTCATGCGCGCGGATCACATCATTTCGGATCTTCTCAGCACCCTGCATTGCGCGGCGTTGCTGATCCAGTTCGGCCTCTTCGCCGGGCAACGGCGCGAGCGCATCCAGTTCTGCCACCGCGTGCCGCAAAAAGTCCTCTTCGTCGCGAATAGCTGCCATCGCAGCCTCTGCCGCAGCCAGTGCCTTTGCTGCTTTTCCTTTTGCGGTCCATGCTTTGCGCACTTTTGATTTCAGCGCATCAAGCTTGCCAAATTCGTCCAAAATGGCCTTGTGACCACGGGGGTTCAACAGCCCACGGTCATCATGCTGCCCATGCAGCTCCACCAGCGTTTCCGACAAGGCCCGCAGTACCTCGCCCGAACATCGCCGATCATTGACCCAAGCGGTCTTGCGGCCATCTTGCATGTTCATGCGGCGCAACAACAGCTCATCACCGTCCGGCAGCCCCGCCTCCTGCAGAATGGCATGTGCGGGGTGATCCTCGCTCAGGTCGAACCATGCTGTCACCTCCCCCTGCTCCGCCCCCTGACGCACCAGATCAGCGCGACCGCGCCAGCCCAAAACAAAGCCGAGCGAATCCAACAAAATGGACTTGCCCGCACCGGTTTCACCAGTCAGCACGTTCAGACCCGGCTCGAAGGCAAGCTCAAGCCGGTCGATGATCAGCATGTTTTGAATATCCAGCCCGCGCAGCATAGGCCCTATCCGTTTTTCGGTAATGCAGGTCGCGTCAGAGCCATTCGCCACGTACGGTCTGACGGTACACTTGGCCGAGCCATCCGTCCCCAGTTGCCTCCGGGCGCAACCCCTGCCCGGTCAGCAGTGCAAAACTGTCCTGATACCAAATCGTGGATTGATAGTTGTATCCGAGGATAGCCCCCGCCGTTTGCGCCTCATCCGTCAGACCAAGTGACAAATAGGCCTCAACCAGCCGGTGCAGCGCTTCTGGCGTGTGCGAGGTGGTTTGAAAGTCTTCGACCACAACGCGGAAGCGGTTGATCGCAGCGGCAAAATGGTCGCGACGCAGGTAGTAGCGGCCGATTTCCATTTCCTTACCCGCAAGGTGATCAAAGGCGAGGTCGAATTTCAGGATGGAGGCGCGTGCGTACTCGCTGTCGGGATAGCGTTCGATCGTTTGGCGTAACGCCTGAAGCGCCTGAAAGGTCAGCCCCTGATCGCGCCCGACTTCGTCGATCTGATCGTAATAGCTGAGCGCCAGCAGGTACTGCGCATAGGCGGCATCATCATCATCGGGATAAAAGTCGATGAACCGCTGCGCGGCTGACCTGCTGTTGGGATAGTCCTGATCTTGATGATACGAAAACGCCTGCATGATCAACGCGCGGCGCGCCCAATCCGAATAGGGGTACAGCCGCTCGATCTCAGCGAAATAGAAGGCAGCATCGTCAGGGCGGTTACGGGTCAGTTCGAATTCGCCGCGTTCAAAGATCTGCTCGGCCTCGAAAGCCTCCAGCGGCACTTCCTGCGGATTGAAGAAGGTGCCGGTTGTACGACCGGGATCGCTGGTGCACCCGGCAATGCCGACAACCACGAGCGCAATCGCTGAAAAACGCTGTGCAGATCCTCGCCAACTCATGCCCAGATACCTTCGATTCTTCCTCCGCAGCAGACTTTCACCCACCGCGCCCGCTTGTCCTAGCATAGAATTTCGGGAGGCAAAATGCCATTTGCGTTCACGAAGCGTATAAGCTTGTGTGACCTACCAAAGAATTTACCGGGTGATGCCGACAGGACGTTCCTCAAGTGGAATTATTCACGCAACGGCGGGAATTTCATCCCACACCAGACCGTATCCCGGCAGGCGTGACGCCGCAGCCTCATCGCAGACGATCATGCGTACCGCATCCGGCGTCGCGAACAGGGTGCGCAACAGTGTGTTGGTCAGGGAATGACCGGCACGCACGCCTTTGTAGTGTCCGATCAAAGGCGCACCAGCCAAGGCCAGATCGCCCAGAGCGTCGAGCATTTTATGGCGCACAGGTTCGTCGCTGTGACGCAAACCACCCGGGCTCAGCACGCGATCTCCTTCGAAAACAACCGCGTTCTCACCAGAGTTGCCGCCCAATGCCAGACCGTTTGCGCGCATCGCATCCACGTCCGCCTGACGGCAGAACGTACGGCTGTCGCAAAGTTCGCGCGCGAAGCTGCCGTTGTTCATGACCAGAGATTTCTTTTGGTGCCCGATGGCCACGTCTTCGAAATCGATCTCGAAATCGATCTTCAATGTTTCAGCAGGCGCGAGAGTGGCCGAAGCAACTCCATCCGTGACGGTTACCTGTTTCAGAACCTCGAAAGCACGTACCGGTGCGTTCAATGTCCGCAACCCGCGCTGCATGATCCCGCGTACGAAGGGGGCCGCCGATCCGTCAAGAATAGGCACTTCGGGACCGTCGATTTCGATCAGGGCGTTGTGCACACCACATCCCGCAAGAGCAGCCATCACATGCTCAACGGTCGATACCTGCAGACCGGTTGCGTTCTCAAGCTTCGTGCACAGGGGTGAGCGCAACACCGCATCCCAGCGGGCCGGGATCATCCGATCGCCGACAGCAACATCGGTACGCGCAAACCAGATCCCGTGCTCCGCCGAAGCGGGGCGGATAATCATGCTAACGCGCTGGCCTGAGTGCAGACCATAGCCGAAAAAGCTAATCGATGATTTGAGCGTCGTTTGCACGTGGCCTCCAAAAACGGCGGACTCCTGTCCGGTTGCTTAGGTAACTAGGGACTGGCGAGCAAAGGCTCAACTCAATCTTTGCAACCGTCTGAAACACAACTGTTACAATTGAGCGCAAACACGCCATCATAATATTAAGTGCATGATATAAAACGAAAAAAGGCCACCCTAAGGTGGCCCTTTAACGTCATTTCGTGATCGGTTTAGTTGGCTTGACGGCGCAAAAACGCGGGAATTTCGATGCGTTCCTGATCCGGGTCATCGTGGTCTTGCGGCACTGCAGCGGGCGCTGCGGCCCGGTTCTGCATTTGCGGCTGTTGCCGCGGCGCAGCAGGCTGCCCCGCCTCCGCGTGCCCGGTCATGCGATTGATCAGGGAATTGATCCCGAACCGAGGGCGCTCTTCCGTGGCATCGGCTGCCACGGCTTGTGGTCTCACCTGGCCACGTGGAGCGGATTTTTCCGCCGCTGCGCGCAGGCGTGCCATCGCTTCCGGTGACGGCGTGCCCGGCGCGGGTGCGCGGGGTGCCACGAAACTGTCAGCCGCTGTGTCGACCATGTCCCGTGCCGGTTCGAATGCAGGTACATGTGGCTGATACGCAGGCGGCGGCAGATCGTTGACTTCATCCTGCGCCGGTTGCACGTCGAAAAAACCATCGTCGCTTGCAGGGGCTGCATCGCCCGCACCGTCAAGGCCTTCGAACAAGGAAGGCTCTTCCACGTGTTCGGCACTGGCTGCTACTTCCTGCGGGATTTCTGCCGCTGGCATGGTCTCTTCAAGTGGTTCCTGCACGACAACGGGCGGAGAAAGCGGTTGCGACATGGAGCGGCGCGGCACTGGAATATCCGTGTTCACATCCACCGCATCGATACCGGTTGCCACAACGCTGACCCGCATCAATCCGCCCATGTCCGTGTCGAGCGTCGAGCCAACGATGATGTTTGCATCGGGGTCGACCTCTTCGCGGATGCGGTTGGCCGCCTCGTCCAGTTCGAACAGCGTCAGATCGTGACCACCGGTGATGTTGATCAGAACACCCTTGGCACCGCGCAAAGAAATCTCGTCCAACAGCGGGTTGGCAATGGCTTTTTCAGCGGCCTGAATGGCGCGATCCTCACCGTCTGCTTCACCGGTGCCCATCATCGCCTTGCCCATTTCATCCATGACAGCGCGCACATCCGCGAAATCAAGGTTGATCAGGCCAGGGCGCACCATCAGATCGGTGACACCCTTGACGCCTTGGTACAACACGTCATCCGCCATGGAAAACGCCTCGGTGAAGGTTGTTTTCTCGTTGGCAAGCCGGAACAGGTTCTGGTTCGGAATGATGATCAGCGTATCCACGACCTTTTGCAGCGCCTCAACGCCGTCTTCGGCCTGACGCATCCGCTTGCCGCCTTCAAACTGAAACGGTTTGGTCACAACGCCAACAGTCAGCACACCCAGTTCGCGCGCGGCCTGCGCGATGATAGGCGCGGCCCCCGTCCCGGTGCCGCCGCCCATACCAGCGGTGATGAAACACATGTGCGCACCCGCCAGATGATCGACGATCTCTTCAATGCTTTCTTCGGCAGCTGCGGCGCCAACTGTTGCGCGCGCGCCGGCGCCAAGACCTTCGGTCACCTTGACGCCCAGTTGAACCCGGTTGTCTGATTTGGCCTGCTGCAGCGCCTGCGCATCTGTGTTCGCGACCACGAAATCGACGCCGTCGAGCGCTTTTTCGATCATGTTGTTTACCGCATTACCACCAGCGCCGCCGACGCCGAAAACTGTAATGCGTGGTTTGAGTTCCGCCTGTCCCGGCATCGATAAAGTAAGTGTCATGATCAAATCCGCCTGTGCTGCTGCCCGCATTCGCGGGCGTTTTTTTCTGCCAATCCCGTAGCAGTGTACCGCCTGTGCGCCAAAGGGTCACGCAAAAAACGCATAAACACCACAAAATATGGGGAATTTTAGTGCTTTGGCCGCTCAGAGTTGACCTGATCGGCAATATCTTGCGAAAAGTTGCCGTGCTGCCATAGGCCGGCGCGCAAAGCCTTGGCGCCGGTCCCTTGAAGCACCGGGGTATTTTCGTCTGTGCGGGCGGACTGCTCGGTCTGCCTATGGGGTGTTTTCAGCGTCTGTCAGGTCGATTCGACCCCTGCGCCGTTGTTGTCACCAGTTGTCACGGAACCACTTGACCGCGCGCTTCAAAGAGCGGTGCGGGTAGCTGTCCGTCGGAATGTCAAAATCCCACCATTCATCCTGCGGATGGGCGGCAAACAGCGACAGGCCGACCACCGAGGAAAACGCGGGGCCGGTGGCGGCTTGCGGCAAACCATGAACCCTGAGCGGGCGACCAAGGCGCACCTGTTGACCCAGAATTTTGCTGGCCAGACCATCAAGCCCGGGGATTTGACTGCCCCCTCCTGTCAACACGATCTGCTGGCTTGGCAGATGCTCAAAACCCGCAGCGTCCAATCGCGCGCGCACCTCTTCGAGTATTTCTTCGACGCGCGGGCGCATGATGCCAATCACTTCTGCGCGGCTTGCCGTGCGTCTGTCGTGTTCGAAATCGCCCGTGTCCCCCCCGATTTCGATCATTTCGCGGTCATCAACACCCGTGGCATGGACACCGCCGTAAAATGTCTTGATCCGTTCCGCATTCGTCATGGGAATTTGCAACCCCATCGAGATATCCGAGGTGATATGATCCCCACCCATGCGCACGGTATCCGCATAAATCATGTGCTTTTTGATAAAGATGGACACGCCCGTCGTGCCCCCGCCCAGATCAATACAAGCCGCACCGAGTTCCTGCTCATCCTCCACCAGCGAAGAGATGCCACTGACATACGCCGAAGAGGCAATCCCCGCGAGTTCCAGATCACATCGTTTGATACAATGGGCAAGATGTTGAATGGCGTCGCCGTCCACCGTCAACATGTGCATATCAACCGACAGGCTGTTGCCCAACTGTCCGCGCGGATCCCGCAGGCCGGAGCGGTGATCCAGTGCGAAATTCACCGGCTGCGCATGCAGCACTTCGCGCCCCGCCCCATAATCCGGCACATCGCAGGCTGCCAAAACGCGCGCCACGTCATTTTCACCGACCGCCTCACCTTCCAGCGGCACCTGCGCGTCCAAACCATAAGACCGCGGCTCAGCCCCGGCAAAACAGGCGATCACATGATCCACACGGATCCCCGCCATCTTCTGAGCGCCCTGCAAAGCGGTGCGAATAGCTCTTTCTGTTTCGGGCATGGCGCTGATCTCACCGAACCTCACCCCGCGCGAGCGCGTCGTGCCCACACCGATCACCCGAAACCCGGACTGCCCGGCCAGCGAGCCGATCTCCCCCTCATCGCCAAGAGGGGGCGCGCCATCAAATCGCAAAACGAGGCTGGTAATTTTGCAGGTGCCAACGTCAAGAATGGCCACCACACCGCGTTGCATCGCGGCTTGGCGCATGTTGCGCATTTGTCGTTGGCTGTCATATAGATCGGTCATCATTTATTGCCTTGATACCTGCCGGATTTCCCACCAGACATTGGTGGCATAGTCACTCATTTTAACGGTCGGCCGCGCGCCCAGACGTAAATCCACCCGGTTGATATCGCGGCTTAAGATATCTTGCGCAGTATCCAGAGCGATCACACGGTCGAGCGCTTCAACCGGTCCTTCTTTGGGCAGCATGATGCGCTGGTCACGGTCAAGCACGATGTCCCACCTGCGCTCTCCAACCCGCACAATCCCCCGCAGACGCGTCCCCAAAGGACCCGCCGCGCGATAAAGGTTCAGGGCCTCTTTGACATGCTCGGTAGCACCCGTTCCAGCAATCAATGGCAGGTCAGGCCGGTCCATGCGCTGCGCGATCGGACCCACGTGTATTCCGTTGACATCCACCGCCGTGAGGCCCTGCGGATTGCGCCAGATGACCACCGGGATACGTGGCTCCACATCAATATGCAGAACACCACCCGGCCGGATACGCACGGTGGCGGATTTCACCGGATCAAGTGCTACGATACGGTCGCGCATATCGCTCAGGTTGAGATCAAATGAACTCAGCGGGAAGTCCAGCGGCACTTCCTTGCGAATTTCTGCGGCCAGCGCGTCTGTCGCGCCGTCAACGGCCATCAGTTGCACCATGAACTCTGGTCGCGTCTCGAAACTGGCGCGCGCTTCGGCCACCGTTTCCCAGATGGCAGCACGTCGGTCTGTATCCGACAGCCACCAGGTCGCCGCACCAAAAAGCACCAGAACGGGCACACCGGCACGCAAGAAAAGCAGAAACGCAGGCGTCAGCAACAACCGCTGCATGCGCCATGCCCACCGCGAAGGGGCCGGATCAACGCCGCGCTCTGACGCTCTGTTTCGCATCAACGGTCGCATGAGGCGTCCTCCACCATCCACGCGCAGAGCTTGCCAAAGGGCATGCCCGTGGCCGCTGCCTGCTCAGGCGAAAGCGACGTGGCCGTCATGCCCGGCTGCGTGTTTGTCTCAAGCAGGATCAGGCCCGCGGCGCCCTTTGTTTCATCCCATCGGAAATCCGTGCGGCTGACACCGCGACAGCCCAAGGCATGGTGCGCGCGCAGGGCATAATCCATGCACATATCAAAAATATCGGCAGGAATATCCGCAGGCACAACGTGATGGGACCCACCGGGTTTGTATTTGGCATCATAGTCATACCAGCCGTCTGTCACGATGTCGGTGACGGTCAGCGGGCGATCCCCCACCACCGTCGTGGTCAATTCACGCCCCGGGGCAAAGGCTTCGACCATGACCTCTTGTGGCATATCCTCCGAGAGCTGTGGCGGGCCGTTCGCGGCCTCATGAACAAGGTAAACGCCCACGGAGGACCCTTCGTTATTGGGTTTGACCACATAGGGGGGCTGCATCACATGGCCTATGCGCACATCGGCCGCCTTGGCGATGACGCTCGGAACCACTGGCAAGCCTGCCGCGACGAAAGCCTCTTTGCTGCGCTGCTTGTCCATCGCGAGGGCGGAGGCCAAAACACCGGAGTGGCTATAGGGCACGCCCATCCACTCCAGTAGGCCCTGCACGCAACCATCTTCGCCCCAACGACCATGCAGGCAATTCAAGACGGCATCCGGGCCTACGTCGATCAAACGCGCGCCAAGATCCTGGCCCGCGTCAATTTCGACGACGTCATATCCTTCGTCCCGCAAAGCGGCAGCGCAGGCTTGCCCACTGGACAGCGACACTTCGCGTTCAACCGAAGGTCCGCCCAATAATACTGCCACTTTCGGGGGTGTCCTGCTCGACTGACCCACCTTGGTGCCTCTGGTATGAGCCCGTTCAGGGCCCGTTTTATTTTTAGTTGTCCGGCTTTTGCGCCGGTTCACCGTCAATTTACATGCGGATTTTAATTCAATTTGAGTTAATCTGGACTTAACTTCTCACCGATCCGCATAATTTCCCATTCTAGCGTGATACCACTGGAATCGTAAACCTTTTTTCGCACCTCTTCGCCCAATCCTTCCAGATCGGCGGCGGTTGCCCGCCCGGTGTTAACCATAAAGTTCGAATGCATCTCGCTCATCTGCGCACCGCCAAGCCGCGCCCCGCGCATTCCTGCATCGTCAATCACTTTCCACGCCTTGAGGTCATGCACATCGTCGCTTCTACCTGTGGATGAAAATCCCGACGGGTTGCGAAAGGTCGACCCCGCACTTCGCTCTTTGGTGGGTTGCGTCGCATCGCGTTTGGCCAGTTGGTCGGCCATCCGGGCATGTAACGTATCAGGATCGCCGCGCGGGGCATCAAAGATCGCTTTTGTCAGAACGGCCCCCTCGGCCAACGTGCTGTGACGATATCCGAAGTGCAGATCACTGGCCGACAAGGTGCTGACCTCGCCCGTGCGGCTGACAACCTGCACTTCGACCAGCACGTCAGCTGTATAGCTGCCATAACATCCCGCATTCATACGCACAGCCCCGCCAATGCTCCCCGGGATCGTGCGCAGGAACGTCAGATCAAGCCCGGCATCCGCCGCTTTGCGCGCCACATGCGCATCCAGCGCCGCAGCCCCGGCGACAACACGGGAACCGGTAATTTCAATCTGGTTGAACCCCCGCCCAAGGCGTATGACCACGCAGCGCAATCCGCCGTCCCGCACAATCAGGTTTGATCCCACACCCATGGGAAAAACCTCGACATCCGGTGGCAAGCTGACCAGAAATGCATACAAATCCTGCATATCCGCGGGCTGAAACAGCCAATCTGCAGGCCCGCCCACACGCAACCATGTCAGATCGCTCAAGGGCCGTCCCTGCGTCAGGCGGCCCCGGACTGCTGGCATATCACTCATGTGCGCTGTTTAACGCAACGTGCGGCGTTTGATCCAGCGCCCAAAATAAATGACCGGCCATCTCAGCACCGACATGCCTGCACCAAGGATCAACATGCCGACCCAAGGGCCATGTTGCGAGGTGACATAGCCCACGATCGGGATGCCCACCGCGATCAGCATATAGGCGTTGCGCCAGTGGTGATCCCGACTGGGCGTCATTGCAAGAATGTTTGCCAAAACAGCCCACAAAGCCGCCAGTGTCAGAGAAATGCTCATGAAGGAAACTCCTGCGCCATCAAGCGGCCCCTTTTTGCAATCGTGCCGGCAGACCGTTGGCCCAGGTGCTGATCGTCCCCGCCCCAAGGCAAACAACCATATCACCGGGGCGGGTTTGTTCGCGCACCAGACGTTCCAGATCATCTTCGCCGACCACGGCGCGTGCGTGTCGATGCCCGTGGCGGATCAACCCTGCCACCAGATCGTCACGACCAGCGCCCGGGATGGGGTCTTCGCCCGCCGCGTAAACCTCGGCAATACCGACCACATCCGCATCGTTGAAACAGGCGCAGAAATCATCAAAAAGGCTTGAGAGACGGGAATACCGATGCGGCTGGTGCACCGCAATCACGCGACCCTCCGTGGCCTGCCGCGCAGCTTTCAATACTGCCGCAATTTCAACGGGGTGGTGGCCGTAGTCGTCAATAATCGTCACACCGTCAATTTCGCCCACACGGGTAAACCGACGGTTAACGCCGCCGAACGCGGCCAAGGCCGTCTTGATCACTTCTGCCTTCATGCCCAGATGGCGCGCCACCGCAATGGCCGACAGCGCGTTGGAGACGTTGTGATCCCCCGGCATGGGCAGGCTGCAATCCTCGATCACGATGCCTTCGGCCTGAAGGGCGACATCGAAGTGCGCGACACCTGACGCATAGCGCAGATTGACAGCGCGCACGTCGGCCTGCGCGTTAAACCCATAGGTGATCACCCGCCGGTCGGTGATCTTACCCACCAAAGCCTGCACTTCGGGATGATCTGTGCAGCACACCGCAACGCCGTAGAATGGGATGTTGGAGACAAAATCGAGAAAACCTTGGCGCAGCGTGTCAAAATCCCCCCAGTGTTCCATATGCTCGGGGTCAATATTCGTGACGATCGCAATCGTCGCAGGCAAGCGATTGAACGTGCCATCGCTTTCATCGGCTTCGACCACCATCCATTCGCCCTCGCCCTTGCGCGCGTTTGAGCCATAGGCGTGGATTATACCGCCATTGACGACAGTCGGATCAAACTCCCCCGCATCCAGAAGCGTCGCCACCATGGTTGTCGTGGTGGTTTTGCCATGGGTACCCGCAACTGCGATATTTGATTTCAAACGCATGAGTTCAGCTAACATCTCAGCGCGGCGCACAATGGGTAATCCACTGGCACGGGCCGCATCGAGCTCCGCATTGCCCGGCTTGATCGCGCTTGAGATGACCACAACTTCGGCGTCTTCAATGTTTTCGGCCCGCTGGCCTTCGAATACACGCGCGCCAAGCTCTTCAAGGCGCCGCGTGATGGGTGTAGGTTTCAGATCAGAACCCTGAACACGGTAGCCGTGGTTCAGCAAAACCTCGGCAATGCCAGACATACCGATGCCGCCAATACCGACGAAATGAATGAGCCCAACATCGCCGGGCAGTTTTGTTGCTGCGTTCATGTCCCTTGCCCTTTTTCTGCCAGCCCTTCGACCATTTGTGCCAACATTTCAGTGGCCTCAGGTCTGCCAAATCGCGCGGCAGCGGTCGCCATTTGCATCGCAGCGGTCGGATTGTCCAGCACTGAAAGTATCTGGGTGGCCAGTGCCTCTGGGGATGCCTTGGATTCGGGCACCATGATCGCACCACCTGCCTCAACCAGCCCGCGCGCATTCGCGGTTTGATGATCCCCGGTGGCTGCGGCAAAGGGGATCAATATGGACGGCCGTCCGATCACAGAAAGGTCCGCGACAGAGGAAGCCCCGGAACGACTGATCACCAGTTGCGCCTCGGTCATACGACGCGGCACATCCTGAAAGAATGGCTGCACCTCGGCCTGCACGCCATTGTCCGCATAGAATTTTGCCACACGCTCTTCGTCTTCATCGCGCGCCTGATGGCTGACCCGCAGGTTCCTGAGCATCGCCATCGGCAGCGATGCGATGGCTGGGGGGATCACATCACTCAGGATGCGCGCACCCTGACTGCCGCCGATCACGAGCACTTCCATCGGATAATCGCCGGGGCAGATATATCCCGCCTCCGCCCGCTCCAGAATGGCTTTGCGCACCGGGTTGCCGGTGTGATATCCCTCAATGCCTTCGGGTAAATCGGTCGGCCAAGTACCGCAGGCAATCGCATCAACGCGGCTGGCAAAGGCGGTATTCACCCGCCCTAAAATCCCGTTCTGTTCATGGATCATGCGGGGCAGCTTCATCACAAAGGCCGCAGCAAGCGCCGGGATTGTCGGATAGCCGCCAAAACCCACTACCACGGCTGGTCGATCCCGCCGAAAGCTCAGCAAGGCGCGCAAAACACCTGCACCGATCTTGAATGGAGCGACGATTTTTGAGGCGATACCGCCGCGCGCGAAGGTCGCGCTGCTGATCTCTTCGATTTCTGTCGAATGCGGAAAACCGCTGGTGTAGCGTGCGCCACGCGCATCCGTGGTCAGCTTGACGCGCCAGCCCCGGTTCAACATCGCCTCAGCCAGGGCCTGCGCGGGAAACATATGCCCGCCCGTGCCCCCGGCAGCGATCAACAACAGCGGCGCGCTCATCGGGTGCGTCCACGCGACAACAGATCGCTGATCTCACCCTGCGGGCGCGTGCGCGTAAAGGCCAGCAACATGCCAACGGCGATCCCGGATGCAATCACGGATGAGCCCCCGTAACTGACAAAGGGCAGCGTCATGCCCTTGGCGGGCAACAGCCGCACAGCCACGCCCATATTCACCATCGCCTGCACGCCGAGCATGCAGGCAAGACCGGTTCCAGCCAGACGAATGAACGGATCACGCTCACGCACCAGACGCATCAGCGAGCGTACAACCACACAGGCATAAAGCGCGATCACGACAAGCACGAGGATCAGCCCGTATTCTTCGGCGGCAACAGCGATGATAAAATCTGTATGCGCATCAGGTAGGGACCATTTCACTTGCCCCTCGCCCACACCGACACCGAAAAAGCCACCTTCCTGAATGGCATTGGTGGCGTAGCCAAGCTGCGTTGTCGGGTCGACCTCAGCACTCAGGAAACCATCAATGCGCCGGGCAAAGTGCTCCGAGTTGGAATAGGCAATTGCCCCACTTGCCACCACAAGCGCCGCCATGCCGACCAGCAAGAGCATCGGCGCACCCGCAACAAAATAGATGACACCCCAGCCAAACAGCACCAGACAGGCCTGCCCGAAATCAGGTTGCAAGGCCAGCATCAGTACGATCGTCACGCATAAAACAAACGACCATGTCTTGCCGGGCGGACCGTTCACATCAGCCGAAGCCGCCATCATCCATGCGGTGACAACCACAAAACCGGGCTTTAAAAACTCTGAAGGCTGCAAGGACGCAAAGCCCAAGCCGTACCAGCGCACAGCCCCTTTGCCGAAATCTGTCCCGAAGAAAGGCAACAACGCCAAGGCGATGAAGGCGCAAATAAAGCCAATAACCGCCAAGCGCCGCACCAGCGTCGGCAGCATCATGGAGGTGATGATCATTGCCAGCAGCGCAAATGTGCCAAAAAACGCCTGTCGCTGCACATAATGAAAGGGCTCAAACCCGTTTTTGGCTGCGAGCGGCGGCGAGGCTGCAAGCCCCAGCAAAAGGCCCACGGCAAAGAGGATAAGCACGCAGGACAGCGACCACTTATCAATTGTCCGCCACCACTTGGGGAGGATCGGTTCGCCATCACGAACCGGTACCGCGCCATAGACCATTTCCGTCATGGATGTCTGCCTTAGTAATTCACTGCCGATGCGCCCCGTTTTCGAGGTCTATTCGCAGAGCATAGCCTGATTTGAACCGCAAAGCTAGCCTCAAGCCTTGTAATATCTGTCGTTTCAGGCCAGTTGGCCGCCATGCAAGTTGATGTGGCAATAATTGGCGCAGGTGCCGCCGGCATGATGTGCGCCGCCTATGCGCCGGGGCGCATTCTGCTGGTGGATCACGCCCGCGCGCCCGGTGAGAAAATCCGTATCTCCGGCGGCGGGCGGTGCAATTTCACGAATATGCACTGCGGCCCGCCCGCGTTCCTGTCTGAGAATCCACATTTCGCGAAATCTGCCTTGGCGCGTTACACGCAGTGGGACTTCATCGATCTGATTGATCAACACGGGATCGCCTGGCACGAAAAAACACTGGGCCAGTTGTTTTGTGACACCTCTGCGAAAGAGATCATCGCCATGCTGCGCGGTCTTATGCAAGAGAACGGCGTTGATTTGCGTTTGCAAACACAGACGCAGGACTTTGCGAAGACCGTCAATGGCTATGAATTCAACCTCGTAAAGGACGGCCAGACCACCCGGGTGCACTGCAAAACACTGGTGATTGCCAGCGGCGGGAAATCCATTCCCAAGATGGGGGCGACCGGGCTTGCCTATGATATCGCACGCCAATTCGGGTTGCGCGTCACTGAAACCCGACCTGCGCTGGTGCCATTCACCTTTCCCGAGGGACGATTTGCGCCGCTCGCGGGCGTGGCGGCGCCTGCACGCGTCACCACAGGTGGCACAAGTTTTGACGAAGCGGTTCTTTTCACCCACCGCGGGCTATCCGGGCCAGCCGTTTTGCAAGCCTCCTCCTACTGGCGCGAAGGAACTGCCATTGATGTGAATCTGATGCCAGACACCAATCTGTTTGAGGCCCTGAAAGAAAAACGCAGCCAGTCGGGCGCGCGCAAACTGACCAACGAGCTGTCGCATTTCCTGCCCGCGCGGCTGGTGGAGACGCTGGCGCAAACCCTCGACCTGAGCGGCAATATCGCGGATCAGTCCGATGCGAAACTCGCCGGCATTACCGGAGCGCTGGAAAAATGGACATTGCACCCCTCCGGCACGGAAGGTTACCGCACAGCCGAAGTGACCTTGGGCGGCATCGATACCGATGATCTGTCGTCAAAAACGATGGAGGCCAAGAAGGTCCCCGGTCTGTTTTTCATAGGTGAAGCTGTGGATGTCACCGGCTGGCTCGGCGGATATAACTTTCAATGGGCGTGGTCGTCCGCCATGGCGACCGCCCGCGCGTTGGCATGAAAACGGTGGTTAAAGGTACTTGGCGACCTCTTGGGTGAAATCGTCGCCACGTTGCTCAAAATTGTCATATTGATCAAAGCTCGCCGCCGCCGGGGCCAGCAGCACCACATCGCCCGCCTCGGCCTCGCGCGCCGCTTTTTCCACGGCCTGAGCCATCGTTGTGCAAATCTCGGCCTCAACCGGGAGCTTCATGGCAAAAGCCGCCGCTTCGCGACCAATGACATAGGCTTTGACCACTGAAACGCCCGCGTCGCGCAAGGCGTCCATCCCGCCATCTTTTTCCAGCCCGCCGCAGATCCAGCGGATGGATGGAAAGGCCGCCAGCGCCTTGGCGGCGGCATCGGCATTTGTCGCCTTGCTGTCGTTCACAAAGCGCACACCGTCTTTTTCGCCGACCAGCTGGCTGCGGTGCGGCAGCCCTTGAAACGAATGCAGCGCCGCCTCGATCACTTTGGGCGCAAGACCCAAGGACCGGCACACACCATAAGCCGCGCAGGCATTCTGGTGATTATGAACGCCCGGCAGGCCCGGCACAGACCGCAGATCAATCGACGCGATCTGCTTGCCCTTGCGGTATTCAGACAAAAACCCTTTGCGCGCAAAAACCTGCCAACCGGGTCCGGTCAGCTTTTGCGCAACCGAAATGCGAATAACACGATCATCTGCGCGACCCTCCGCAAGCTGCCCCGCCAGAGACAGCCCTTCATCCTCGTCAACCCCAATTATCGCACGGTCCGGCCCGCCTTCGGCAAACAGCCGGCGCTTGGCCGCAAAGTACCCGCCCATACCCCCGTGCCGATCCAGATGATCTTCGGACAGGTTGGTAAACACCGCCACATCGGGCGTCAGACTGCGCGCAAGGTCCGTCTGATAACTGGACAGTTCCAGAACCACGACTTCGCCATCATGGGGCGGGTCAATATCAAGCACCCCGCGGCCTATGTTTCCAGCCAAGGTCGCCGGGCGGCCCACATGTTCCAGAATATGGTGGATCAGCGCGGATGTTGTCGATTTTCCGTTGGATCCGGTAACGGCCACAACGCGGGGGGCGATGTCAAAATTGGACCAATCCTCCGTCGCGAAGGACTGAAAGAACAGGCCGATGTCGTTGTCCACCGGCACCCCTGCCTGCAACGCGAGACGAACAACAGGGTTCGGGGCGGGATAAAGATGCGGAATACCCGGGCTGACGATCAGCCGGGCGATGTCGTCAAAATCAGACACCGAACGAAACGGTGTGCAGTCAAAGCCCTCGTTTTGCGCACGTGCGCGGGCGTCCGGGTTGTCATCCCAGCACAACGCCAGCGCGCCCCCTTCTTTCAGGGCACGCGCGGCACTCATGCCTGTCCGACCAAGCCCCAGCACAGCGACTTTTGCGCCTCTCAGCCCCTGAACCGGGATCACTTCAGAGCCCCGTTGCGGGTCAGGTCCAGAATTTTGTTCCGCACGATACCCAGCATCAACGCACTTTCAGCGTGGCAAGTCCGATGATCGCGAGGATGAGCGAAATGATCCAGAAGCGGATGACAATGGTGCTTTCCGCCCAGCCTTTCTGCTCATAATGGTGATGGATCGGGGCCATCAAAAATACGCGCTTGCCGGTAGATTTGAAATAGAGCACCTGAATGATGACGCTGAGCGCCTCAATCACGAACAGACCACCCACGATGGCCAGAACGATTTCGTGTTTGGTGGATACCGCGATTGCGCCCAATGCGCCGCCCAAAGCAAGGCTGCCGGTATCGCCCATGAAGACGGCTGCAGGCGGTGCATTGTACCACAAAAAGCCCAAGCCCCCGCCAAAGATACCGGCCGTAAAGATGAGGATTTCGCCCGTTCCCGGCACGTAATGCACATCAAGGTATTCGGTGAAATCAACCCGGCCGACCGCATAGGCAATCACGCCAAGCGTGCCTGCCGCAATCATGACCGGCATGATCGCCAGCCCGTCCAGCCCGTCCGTCAGGTTGACCGCATTCGCCGCCCCGACAATCACGATCACCGAAAACGGCACAAAAAAGTAACTGAGGTTGATCAGCGTATCCTTGAACACCGGCAGGGCCAGCCGGTTCTGCAAGGCCTCGGGGTGGTATTGCGCCGCCCAATAGGATGCGATGGCCGCGATCACGAGACCCAGCAAGAGCCGCACTCTGCCCGGCACACCCGCCGTCGTTTGTTTGGAAACCTTGGCGTAATCGTCCATGAAACCGATGATCGCAAAGGAAATGGTTACAAAAAGCACAATCCACACAAACGGATTGTCCAGCCGCGCCCAGAGCAGCGTGGAGGTCAGCAATGCCCCCACGATCAGCAAACCACCCATGGTTGGTGTTCCAGCCTTTGCAAAATGGCCCTGGGGACCATCATCGCGAATAGGCTGGCCCTTGCCCTGTCTGCGCCGCAGCACGTTGATCAGGGGGCGTCCGAACAGAAAGCCGAATATCAATGCCGTCAGAAACGCGCCGCCTGCCCGAAATGTGATATAGCGAAAGAGGTTGAAAAAATCCCCTCCGTCCGACAGCAGCGTTAACCAATAGAGCATCGCGAATTCCTATTCTTCGTCGAGCGGGGCATGTCCCATTTTGCGGATGGCGTCAACGACGCAGGCGAGCTTCATGCTCAGTGACCCCTTGGCAAGGACCACATCACCGCTGTCGATATGTGTTTTTACGCGGGTGGCGGCCTCTTCAGCGGTTTCAAACCACGTGCCGCGCTGCGGCTCCGGCAGAGCGTCGTAGAGCGCACGCATGACCGGGCCGATGCAGTGGATCACGTCGATTTCTTTTGTGGCGGGTAAATGCGCAAGGCCCGCATGCAGCGCGACTTCATCGGGTCCAAGCTCTTTCATGTCGCCCAGATAGGCAATCCGCCGCCCCTTCGAGACGCGCCCAATGTCGTTTGTCACCTTAGCGGCAGCGAGCACCTCAAGGGCTGCCGCCATTGAGGTCGGGTTGGCGTTGTAGCTGTCATCAATCAGATCCACGAAAAGCCGCGTATCGACGCTGTCCAGATAAATGCGTTCCCGCTGGCCGCGCCCCTTATAGGGTGTCCAACGCCCAAGCGAGCCCAAAGCCAGCGCCACATCCGTACGCAAGGCGGCCATAACAGCCACTGCCCCCAGCGCATTCATCGCAAAATGCCGCCCCGGCGAGTTGATCTTGTACAGGATCGGCACATCGCCCATCTGCGCGCGCACAACTGTCGTGTCGCCTTGCAAATCCGCGCGCATCAATTTGAAATCATACCCGTGTTCGCCAAACGTAATGTCGCGCAACCTGCAGTCCTGTGCCTTGGCCATCAGAATTGCGGATGTGTCGACATCTGCGTTCAGGATCGCGACACCGTTCGGCACGACGCCCTCAAAGATGGATGCTTTTTCGACAGCAATACCCGTAATGTCCTCAAAGGCTTCCAGATGCGCCGCCGCGACCGTGGTGATCAGCGCCACATGCGGGGCGGCCATCTTGGCGAGCGGTGCGATCTCTCCGGGGTGGTTCATGCCGATTTCGATCACCGCGAATTCCGTGTCACGCGGCATGCGCGCCAGTGTCAACGGCACCCCCCAATGGTTGTTGTAGCTTGCAACCGAAGCATGCGTTTTGCCTTGATCGGACAACATCGCGAGGAGCATTTCCTTGGTGGAGGTCTTTCCGACACTTCCCGTCACCGCGACCACTTTGCCGCCCACGCGGGCGCGGCCCGCCCGTCCAAGGTCTTCGAGGGCCCTTTGAACATCCTCGACCATCAACAGGGGCGCGTCCTCGGGCACACCTTGCGGCACATGGCTGACCAGTGCTGCTGCCGCCCCTTTGTCCAGCGCTTGTTGCACAAAATCATGCCCGTCCCGCACATCGCTTAAAGCGACAAACAAATCGCCCGCTTGCAAGGTGCGTGTGTCAATGGACACACCTGTGGCTTGCCACTCCGGCGTTGTTGTGCCGCCGGTGGCCGCTGCCGCCTCTGCGGATGTCCAAAGGGTCATGCCAGCCTCCCGTCCAAAGCAGCGACCGCCACGCTTGCCTGTTCCGCATCATCAAAGGGCAGTACATCATCGCCCACAACCTGCCCGGTTTCATGTCCTTTGCCTGCGATCAACAAGGCATCGCCCGGCCCCAGTGCGTCAACGCCGCGCAGGATCGCCTCCGCCCGGTCACCGACCTCAATTGCCTCGGGAGCGCCCAGCAAAACCGCCACGCGGATGCTTGCCGGGTCCTCGGAGCGCGGATTATCGTCTGTCACAAATACCACATCCGCATTTTCCGCCGCTGCCTGCCCCATCAGGGGGCGTTTGGTCGCGTCCCGATCCCCGCCTGCCCCGACAATGGCGATCAGGCGCCCAACAACATGCGGTCGCAGCGCCTTGAGTCCCGTGGCAATCGCATCGGGCGTATGGGCATAATCGACAAAGACCGTGGCCCCATTGTCGCGCGTGCCCGCAAGCTGCATACGGCCCCGCACGGTGCTCAGATGCTCCAGCGTGTCAAATACGTGCGGCGGTTCTTCCCCGCAGGCGATCACCAAAGCCGCCGCCAGCATCACGTTTTCGGCCTGAAAGCTCCCGATCAAACCAAGGCGGCGCACATATTGCTTGCCATGATGCATGAAGCATACCACCTGACCGGTAGCATCGACCTGAATATTCCCCAGATGCAGATCGCCACTATCCCGCCCGACGGTGATCACGGGACAATTGCGCGCCTCGGCAATCGCAGCCATATCGACACCCCGATCCGCGTCGATGTTGATGACGGCCTTGGCGTCTTCCGGCAGTACGCGCGCAAACAGACCCGCCTTGGCGGCAAAATAATCCTCGAAGGTGGCGTGGTAATCCAGATGGTCCTGCGTGAAATTCGTGAACCCGGCGGCGGCCAGCGTCACACCGTCCAGCCTGCGCTGATCAAGACCGTGGCTTGAGGCCTCCATCGCGGCATGGGTCACACCCTCGCGCGCGGCCTCAGCCAACGCGCGGTGCAGCGTGATCGGTTCCGGAGTGGTGTGTGCCAGCGGCGCGCTCCATGCGCCTTCGACGCCCGTTGTGCCCAAATTGATCGCCTCATGCCCCAGCAGCGTCCAGATTTGCCGCACAAAGGTCGCAACGGATGTCTTGCCGTTCGTCCCTGTCACCGCGATCATGGTTTTTGGCTGTGCCCCGAACCATAAAGCTGCCGTGCGCGCCAGAGCTTCGCGCGGGTCATCGGATATCACGAGGGCCGCGTCGCTTGCGCCCAGTTCGGTGGCCGCCAACCGCGCGCCAACGATATCTGTCAGAATGGCTGACGCGCCCATGCGCAAAGCGTATTGGATGAACTCAGCGCCGTGGATCCTCGACCCGGGCAAAGCCGCAAAAAGATATCCGTCTTTCACATCGCGGCTGTCAACGGCAAGCCCCGTCAGCGCCGCCTGCCGCCCATCGCGCGCTGTGAGCCCCAGTTGGGAAAGTGTTTTTGTCTGCCCGAGCATTGCACCCGCCTTTGCGGTTTAATTACTGGTCAGGGTTATATCGCGCGTGGCCAAGGGTTCAACGGTTGGTCTTAGCCCAAGCAAAGGTGCGACGCGGCGGATCATTTCAGCCGCGACAGGTACGGCCGTCCAGCCCGCTGTCCTGCGTGGTTCATCGCTGGTGGTTTCCACCGGTTCATCAAGGGTGACGATCAGAACATACTTCGGGTCATCAATCGGGAAAATGGAGGCAAATGTGGCGATGACCTTGTCTTCGTAATATCCGCCCCGGCTGCCGGGCTTGTCCGCTGTGCCGGTTTTGCCGCCGACCGCATAACCTTCCACATTGCCAAAGCTTGCGGTGCCTTCGGTGACAACCTGACGCAACATTTTGCGCGACGCGGCAGAGGAGCTTTCGCTGAACACACGCGGCCCTTTTTCAGGGTTGGTCGCTTTCAAAATAGTCGGCTGCACGCGGTAGCCGCCATTCGCAATGGCCGCGTAGCCCGCCGCCAGATGCATAGGAGACGTGGACAAGCCATGCCCATAGGAAATCGTCATCGTGCTCAATTCAGACCAGTTGGGCGGCAAAAGGGGTCTGCCGGTTGCGGCTTCGACAATCTCAAAGCCAGTGGTTTCAAGCATCCCAAGTTCGCCGAGAAAGGCCTTTTGTCTCGCAACGCCAATATCTTGCGCGATACGCGCCGTCCCGATGTTCGAACTTTTGACAATCACCTTTGTGACCGACATCTCATCGCCGTAATTGCGGAAATCGCGAATACGGTGCTTGCCCCAGCGCAGCGGGCCTTTGGTGTCGATTATGCTGTCAGGATTGACAAGGCCAAGGTCCATCGCCTGTGCCACTGTGAATATTTTGAAGGTTGATCCCAATTCGTACACGCCCTGCACCGAGCGGTTGAAAAGCGGGCTGTCCGACGCATCACCCGAGGTCGCGGGGCGCGGCCTGTTGTTGGGGTCAAAGGTGGGCAAGGACACAACGCTGATCACTTCGCCAGTGTGCACGTCCATCAGAATTGACGTGGCGCCCTTTGCATTCATCAGTTTCATGCCACCATAAAGCACGCGCTCAGCTGCTGCCTGCACAGTCAGATCAAGCGATAATTGCAAGGGTTGGCTGACCGTTGCAGGATCGCGCAGATACTCGTCAAAGTATTTCTCGACCCCTGCGACCCCGATGACCTCGGCCGCTCTGACGCCTTCCTTACCAAAGCTGGCACCGCCCAAAACATGCGCAGCAAGTTGACCGTTGGGATAAAGACGCATGTCGCGCGTCGCAAAAAGCAGGCCCGGATCGCCAATTTCATGGACGGCTTGCATCTGCTCGGGGCTGATCTTGCGCTTTACCCATAAAAACTTGCGCTTGCCGGTGAAGTCTTCGAGCAAGTCCGCCGCATCCAGATCGGGAAAGACCTTGGCAAGTTCCTGCGCTGCGTGCTCGGGGTCAATCATTTGCGGCGGTTGCGCGTAAAGCGCGTGGGTTTCGAAATTCGTCGCCAAGAGGTTGCCGTGACGATCCACGATATCTGCCCGCGCGGCATGAATTTGCGCTCCGGGTGCGTCGACGCGCGGCTCGGTCGGTTCGGAGGTGGCCAGCATCCCCATGCGCAGGCCGACAACACCAAAGGCCACAACGAAAAACAGCCCTAACACCAATAGCCGCCCCTCGGCACGCTGGCGCGCCTGATCGCGCATCTGTTCGTGGCGGATGCGGATATTTTCACGCTCAATGGCATCGGGGTTTTCGCCCTTGCTGCGCGCATCAAGTATTCGGGCAAGCGGGCGTAGCGGTGTCCGGATCATTGGCCTACCTCGGCGTCTGTCTCTGTGAGGTTCGCCAGTTCAACGATGTCGCTGATCTCAATCAGGGGGTCTGGCGGATAAGCGACCTGATCCACATGACCGAACTGTTCAGGGCGCAGCGGCAACAAACCAAGGCGGTCAAAATTAATCTCGGCCAGATCGCGCAGCCTGTCCGGACGGTTCAGATAGGCCCATTCCGCCTTGAGCATCGACAGGCGTTCATGCGCGGCACGGATATCCTGCCGCAATTCGCGTGTTTCCGCCAGCGCTGCCTGCGTTGCGTAGTTCTCACGATAGGCCCAGAACGCCAGCGCGATAACGCAGAGGGTGGTCACAATAAACAAGAATGTCCGCATCAGTTCCCCGCTTTCACGACCGGCATGCCGACCGATTTTGCATCTATCTCACCCGCTGGCGCATCCGTGCGCACCGCGATGCGCAATTTGGCCGACCGCGCGCGCGGGTTTGTGGCGATTTCAGCGGCGTCCGCTGCAATCGCCTTGCGCGACCTGAGCGTAAAGGCTGGCGCGTCCCGCTGCACTTCGGGTGCGAAACGGTTTGCATTGCCGCCCGCGCCTGCCCGCGCGGTCAAAAACCGCTTTACCATGCGATCCTCAACCGAATGAAACGTGACAACGGCCAACTGACCGCCCGGTTTCAAGGCCCGTTCAGCGGCCATAAGCCCCTGATACAACTCACCGTATTCATCGTTTACTGCAATCCGCAGGGCCTGAAAGCTGCGCGTTGCGGCGTGCGATTGACCCGGCTTGGAACGCGGCAGACAACGCTCAATTATTCCGGCAAGATGCAGCGTCGTCGTAATCGGCGCGATGGCGCGCTCGGTCAGGATGGCCTTGGCGATCCGTCGGCTTGCGCGCTCTTCGCCGTATTGGAACAGGATGTTTGCGATGGTTTCAGCGGAGGCCTCATTGACGATATCAGCCGCGGACGGGCCCTCCTGGCTCATCCGCATGTCCAGCGGACCATCGCGCATGAAGGAAAACCCGCGCTCCGCCAGATCCAGCTGCATAGAGGAGACACCAAGGTCGAGCACCACACCGTCAAGCGCGTCGGCATATGTGTCCATCTTCGAGAAAACACCAAGTTGCTGCACCAGCCGCGCACCATATGCATCAGCCCAACCAGCCGCCATTTCAAAGGCCAGCGGATCGCGATCGACCGCGATCACACGATCTGCGCCAGCCTCCAGTAGCCCGCGCGTGTATCCGCCAGCCCCGAACGTGCCATCCAGCCAATCGCCGTGTACGGGGGCAACCGCGTCCAGAATGGCAGACAGCAAAACAGGGATATGAGGCGGTGTCGTGTCAGCTGTGGCAGCAGCAGCCATACCTTACCCCCCCTGCTCACCAGTGCTGCGCACATCGTCAAGACGCGCACCGTCCAGCAAAATCAGTGGGTCGAAATCATCCGGCAGATCGTCAAGCAGGGCTTCGGTCTTGGCGGTTTCTTCTGTGTCATATGTGTCTGGATTCCAGATCTGGAACGTATCGCCCGCAGCGATGAAAAACGCTTCCTTGTCGAGGCCAATCTTTTGACGCAGCTTTGCTGGCAAGACCAGCCGACCGGTTTCGTCCACCGCAATCGTCACAGACTGCCCCTGAAAAAGCCGTTGCATGATCTTGCGTTCGGGTGTTCCGCGCGCAAGATCGGCGATCTTGGCATCCACCTCATCCATCGCTTCGATGGTGTAGCATTCCAGAAAACTGCGGCGATGATCGCCATAGACGATGACAAGCTCAGGTGCCGCGCCGGACGTCCAGTTCGGGTCACAAGCCTCAATCACACGGCGAAAAGAGGCTGGAATAGACACCCGCCCCTTTGCATCGACCTTGTGATGGCTCTCGCCTCTGAACCTGCGGCTCACTGCCTTATCCCAATCTCATGCGTCACTTTAAGATTGACGCTTATCCCCCTGTCTTGAAATGGAAACGGCGGGTTGATCTGCTGCCACTGATCAACCCGCCGCCCTCGTCCCGCTGTGCGGGGAAGTCCAGCTGCGCGCGCCACCTGGGGGGATGTCTGCTCGCTCACGCGCCGGATCTCTGTCGTGATGAAAGCGAGATGCCTGTATGAAACCTGCTAGAGTTTTTATCTGCGTGGGGTCGTTTGGTGCC
The DNA here is from genome assembly GCF_019654895.1 of Roseobacter sp. OBYS 0001. Taxonomy (NCBI): domain Bacteria; kingdom Pseudomonadati; phylum Pseudomonadota; class Alphaproteobacteria; order Rhodobacterales; family Roseobacteraceae; genus Roseobacter; species Roseobacter sp. OBYS 0001. The sequence goes on along the minus strand of NZ_BPES01000004.1, from coordinate 18,879 downwards.
CCGGTCCCGTTCTCATCTTGTGAGGACAGGTATAGTATGGGAATTCATGGTGAAGCAAGGGAATTTTTTGAAATTTATCACAACTGTGGCCAATTCACGCTGAGCAATCACTAGCAAGAATTCCGAAAAATGCAATGATCTAATACATATTGGCATCACCCTGCAGGTGACACACCATATGTGGTCCGAAATAGCGCATCATGAAATTTCCCCTCAATTCCCGGAAATCCTAAGAGATACGCGTGAAATCTGGGAAAACGAGTATATTTCGCAGCCTTTACACGGATGAATATAGCAGTCGACCAGAATCAAATCACAGAACCAGCAGCATTTCAGCCAGTTCCCATAATTTCCCGTGTCAGCACAAGGAGGCGCATGCGCGACGAAAATTCACGTAGGTCAAGCCATACCGCCTTTGATAAGACCGTCCGCGATACGGCCATAGGCCTGTGCCATGGCACTTTCTCCCACCGCAATTGGTGTGCCACCATCCCCGGCAAGCCGGGTTTCGAGGTCAATCGGTAGCGTACCCAACAATGGCACGCCAAGCTTGTCCGCCTCGGCGGCTACACCGCCCTGCCCGAAAATCTGGTGTTCCGATCCGCAGTCGGGACAGACGAACATCGACATGTTCTCGATCAACCCGAGCACAGGTGTCTTGAGCGTCGCGAACATATCCAGTGCTTTGCGCGCGTCGATCAGCGCCACATCCTGAGGGGTCGACACGACAATTGCGCCCGTCAGTTCCGACTTTGTACATAGCGTCAGTTGCACATCACCCGTACCGGGCGGCAAATCGACCAGCAACACGTCAAGCTCGCCCCACTCTACCTGCCCCAACATTTGCTGCAGTGCGCCCATCAACATGGGACCCCGCCAGACAACCGCCTTGCCCTCTTCCATCATGAAGCCGATCGACATCAGCGTCACACCATGGGCGTGCAGTGGGATGATGGTCTTGCCGTCCGGGCTGGCGGGCCGCTTGTTCACGCCCATCATGCGCGGCTGGCTGGGGCCATAAATATCCGCATCCAGCAATCCAACCTTGCGCCCCGCCTTGGCCAGAGCAACAGCAAGGTTAGAGGACACCGTTGATTTCCCGACGCCGCCCTTGCCTGAACCAATGGCCAAAATGCGCTGCACGCCGCTCGGCTTGGTCGGACCGGCTTGCGGTTTGGGGTGCCCCCCGATTTTTAGGCTCGGCGCTGCGGGTTTCGCCTCTGCAGGACCATGCGCTGTCAGTGCGACGGATGCCGATTGCACGCCGGGCAATTGGGACACGGTCTTTTCAGCCGCGTCGCGCAGGGGGCCCATCTGACGGGCAACCTCGGGGCTTGGCGCTTCGATCACAAAGCGCACAGTGCTGCCATCAATCGCCAAAGCGCGAATCAAATCATGCGCAATCAGGCTGCGCCCATCCGGCAGCAGGACACGATCCAGCGCGGCTTCGATTTCAGCTTTCGTGATAGACATGCCTAATTACCCCTCATATTCGCCACTCCATATAGCAACTGAAAACCGAAGTACCACCGGCAGCATTCAATTGCCTAAAAGTTGGGCGACACGCACAGCATTCACCCTCTTCCCCCATGCAATTGCTGCATAGCAGAAATGTTGACGGTAACCATTGTGCAAGCGCAGCATTATCCTAAGTATGGTAGCAAGACATGACCAGTTGAGAGTACGAGCAAATGACATATTACAACGACATCAAATCACCGAGCGCGCTTGAGCGGTTGCTGGCGTGGGTTGCTCACGGGTTGGAACAGACAGCCGTGACGCACGCGCGCTACAGAATTTATCGCAACTCGCTGAATGAGCTGCGCGCTCTGAGCGATCGTGAACTCGAAGACCTTGGCTTGAGCCGCTATGCGCTGAAGGACATAGCGATGCAGGCTGCAACGAAACAAATGGCTCACCGAGCCTACTGACGTTCGGGCTTTATCTCCTCCCTGAGACGCCCGCATGTTGGCGGCGGCATCTATCCTCCTCCCAGATGTCGCCGTTCACAAACAAATGCATGTGGTTTTACCCATGCGCTTACCGACGACAGGGTCGTTCGTAAGAACCAGATCAGATCATTCCTTCCTCCTCCCTGGGATGGTCTGTTACAAGGCGGTGGCGCCTATCCTCCTCCCGGGCGCCACCGTCCCTTTTCAAGCACAAAAGAGACAACATCCCCTCTCGGGGTTGACGCCGTACGGTAGTCGCGTTTGGGCAAGATCAGGCGCGCAAAACCAACAGTTCTTCAAACCGCGTCATATCCGCAAACCTGCTGAAGGCGGGGGTTTTAAGGGGCACCACGGGCGCTTCTTTGACAAGGTCTGCGTGGATGGATTTCAAAGCGCTCTCCCAAATCGGCACTTCGTCGTCGCTCAGCCAGTCAATGCAATAGCCAAACGTCATATGAAATTCATATGTGTCGTGCGTTTTGTGCCTGTGCCCAAAGGGTTTGGTCAATGCGTCACGCCATGCACGCAGTATCTTTTCGTCCCGCACTGTCGCCCCCTTCAGAGCGAGCCCTGTGGGTACAACCTTCCCGACACGCACAGAAAATGCAGGCGGTGGCGCAAAGTTGGAAAGCCGTTCAATCACATGCGCCGTCACATCGTCCATGTCCGCCTGCCGATCGAGGCCAGACGGCCATGCATCTGCGGTGCGGCGGGTTTCGATGGCACCTTCAAACACGGTCATATGCAAGCTGGAAGCTGGCGTGAACAGAAACCGTTTGGCACCGGGCAGCGCTTGAATTCTTGATCGCGCATGCAGTATCGCGCGATGGCCCGGGTGGTCTGTATCGAGATGGCAGATGACCGTATTGCCAGCTTCGGGTAGAAAAGCGGTATGACTATAACGCTGGCCAAGCCGCGCCGGCCCGTTAGGGTTGTTGCGTTTGGCTACTTTGAGAATATGGGGGTTCGTCATAATGTACTTGTGCTCCCATAGGCAGTACCGTTTCAAGCCCGACGATAATGGGTTTCGATTATCATCGGGCAAACTCTTCGTGGCTCACGGCAATCACCCAGGTGCTACCATAACGCATATCTACGGATACGATTTCGTCAAAATGGGATGTCATCTGCTGCGGTGATAAATTTGGCAACGACCTTTTTGGTGCCCGCCTTTTCAAACCCGATCTCCAGCTTATCCCCTTCGATCCCGGCTATGGTACCGTAACCGAACTTTTGGTGAAAAACGCGCTCTCCGATTACAAAACTGGACAGTGCCGATGCGTCGATGACCGTGTTTTTTGTTTCGCGTGGCTGAGCAACAGAACGCTCCTGACTGCGCGCCTGCAATCGTCGCCAACCGGGGGAGTTATATACATTCGCCTCCGCCGCCTGATCATGCAAGGTGCTGCGCGGCGCGGCTGCCCCGTATCCGCCCCCATAAAGTCCCGGCGGCGTCAGCACTTCCACATGCGCTTGCGGCAACTCGTCGATAAAACGGGACGGCATAGCGTTTTGCCACTGCCCGAAAACGCGACGGTTCGACACGAAGGATATGGTGCAGACCTCTTCAGCGCGTGTGATCCCCACATAGGCCAGCCTGCGCTCCTCTTCGAGGCCCTTAAGCCCGCTTTCATCCATAGAGCGTTGCGAGGGGAAAAGCCCGTCTTCCCATCCCGGCAGAAATACCATTGGGAATTCCAACCCCTTGGCCGCGTGCAACGTCATGATCGACACTTTAGCGCCGCCATCATCGCTTTCGTTGTCCATGATCAGGCTGACATGTTCCAGAAACCCCTGCAGGTTTTCGAAGTTTTCCAGTGCTTTGACCAGTTCCTTGAGGTTTTCCAGACGCCCCGGCGCTTCGGGTGTTTTTTCGTTTTGCCAATGGGTCGTATACCCGCTTTCGTCGAGGATAACCTCAGCAAGCTCAATGTGAGAGAACGCAAGCGCGCCCTCGCCCCCGTCGTCAATGACCGCATCCCCGTCCACATGTTTGCGCTGATGCAGCATCGCGATCCACCGATCGATCCCCTCAACCAGTTTGCGCAGTTCTGTGCCGCCCTTGCCTTTGATCAACCCTTGGGCAACAGCCAGTCGCGCGCCTTCAAAGAGGGAGACGCCATTTGCGCGCGCTGTCACCTGAATGGTCTGTTGCGCCTTGTCGCCAAGGCCGCGTTTGGGCGTGTTCACGATCCGCTCAAACGCCAGATCATTGTCCGGGCTGACGACGACGCGGAAATAGGCCATCGCATCGCGGATCTCCATCCGCTCATAAAAGCGCGGGCCACCGATTACGCGGTAGGGCAGACCGATGGTCAGGAAGCGATCTTCGAAGGCACGCATCTGGTGGCTCGCACGCACAAGGATCGCCATCGCATCGAGACTGAATTTCTCAAGCCCGCGGGTGCCCCGTTGGGCGGCTTCGATCTCATCCCCGATCCAGCGGGCCTCTTCCTCGCCATCCCAATGCCCGATCAGGCGCACTTTTTCGCCCTCGGTCACGTCGGTAAAAAGCGTCTTGCCAAGGCGGCCTTCGTTGCCTTCTATCACGCCGGATGCGGCCGCCAGAATATGCGGGGTGGAGCGGTAATTTTGCTCCAAACGGACCACATGGGCGCCGGGGAAGTCTTTTTCGAACCGCAAGATGTTGCCCACCTCGGCCCCGCGCCAGCCGTAGATCGACTGATCATCATCGCCAACACAGCAGATATTCTTATGCCCCGCCGCCAAGAGCCGCAGCCACAGATACTGCGCGACGTTCGTATCCTGATACTCATCCACGAGGATATAGGCGAACCAGCGCTGATACTGTTTCAGCACGTCGTCATGCGTCTGAAATATCGTCACCATATGCAGCAGCAGGTCGCCGAAATCGACCGCGTTCAGCTCGATCAGGCGTCGCTGATACTGTGCGTAAAGCTTGACGCCTTTGTGGTTATAAGCTCCCGCATCCGCCGTCGGCACCTTTTCAGGGGTAAAAGCGCTGTTTTTCCAGCCATCTATGATGCTGGCCAGCTGCCGGGCAGGCCAGCGTTTGTCATCGACACCTTCGGCAGACACCAACTGCTTGAGCAGACGCAACTGATCGTCCGTATCAAGGATGGTAAAGTTCGACTTCAATCCAACCAGTTCCGCATGGCGGCGCAGCAGTTTGACACAAATCGCATGAAAGGTGCCAAGCCATGGCATGCCTTCGACCGGTTGGCCCAACATTGCACCAACGCGGTTTTTCATCTCGCGCGCTGCTTTATTGGTGAAGGTCACCGCCAGAACTTCGTTCGGGCGTGCGCGCCCTGTGTTGAGCAGATGCACGATCCGCGCAGTCAGCGCCCGCGTCTTGCCCGTCCCTGCGCCCGCAAGCATCAGGACCGGTCCGTCCAATTGCTCCACGGCTTCTCGTTGCGCGGGGTTCAGCCCGTCAAGATAGGGCTGCGGGCGCGCGGCCATCGCCTGCGCGGAGAGCGAAGCGCCCTCAAAAGCGTCCATGTCATCAAAATTGCTCATAAACGCACCCTAGCGCGCGGTTGTCCGGAGATAAAGAGAAGTTCACACTCTGTTCTGCAGCTTTTCCGCTCTGGACAATCCTCTGATCTGGCAGGCAAATAGGCGCATGAGCCTGCACAACCGCTATCCCGCGATTGCTGATCTGCGGACCCGCGCCCGCACCCGCATGCCGAAATTCGTGTGGGAGTATCTTGATTCGGCGACAGGCACCGAGGCAACGCAGCGCCGAAACCGCAGCGCGCTCGACCGGATCGGCCTGCATCCCTCGATCCTGCATGGCGAATTCACCCCGGATCTCGGCACGCAATTCCTTGGTGTCGAACGCCCCCTGCCCTTCGGGATCGCCCCGGTAGGCATGTCCGGGCTGATGTGGCCCGATGCCGAAGGGCATCTGGCCCGCGCCGCTGCCCGCGCGCAGATCCCCTATTCGCTGTCCACCGTTGCCAGCCAGTCCCCCGAAGACGTCGCGCCGCATCTGGGTCCGGATGCGTGGTTTCAGATGTACCCGCCGCGCGACCAAGCCATTCGTACCGACATGCTGAAGCGCGCGCGCGCTGCTGGTTTCAGCACCTTGGTGCTGACAGTAGATGTGCCCGTCGCCTCGCGCCGCGAGCGGCAGACCCGGTCTGGCCTGACACAGCCCCCCCGCCTGACACCGCGCCTGCTGGCACAGGTGGCGACGACACCGGCATGGGCCTGGGGGATGGCACAACGCGGCATGCCCCGTATGCGCGGGCTTGAGAAATACACCCCGAAAACCGAAAGTGCGCTGTCTTCCACACAACACGCCGGATATCTTTTGCGCACCTCCCCCGACTGGGAGTATGTCAGTTGGTTACGCGACGCCTGGGAGGGGGCTTTTGTACTCAAAGGCGTGCTGCGCGCCAGGGATGCACAGCCCCTTAAATCACGCGGCGTTGATGCGATCTGGGTCTCAAATCATGCGGGCCGCCAATTTGATGCAGCCCCTGCCAGCATTGACGCATTGCGTGAGATCCGCGCCGCGACGGACCTGCCGCTAATTTTTGACAGCGGCATTGAGGGGGGCCTTGATATTCTGCGCGCCTATGCATGCGGTGCAGATTTCGTCATGCTGGGAAGGGCGTTCCACTATGCGTTGGCCGCCCTTGGACCGATCGGCGTCGATCATCTGATTGAGATTCTGACCAAGGATATTGAGGCCAATATGGGACAGCTCGGCGCGCGAACGATCAGCAAATTGCCGTCGCCGTTTGATCTGAGCGCCTCCGGACCTGTGGCTTGAAGGGACGAGGGTCTCTTGGTGCTTTACTTTACGTCAGCGAAATGCTGCACTGCGGCAGCGCGAAAACCATCCGTTAGTACGCGTTTACGATACACCCAAACCCGCCTAGACAGGGTAACGACACCGCTGAAATCAAGAGAGTCACATGCCTGAATTCAAAAAAATCCTCATTGCCAACCGGGGCGAAATCGCGATCCGCATCATGCGCGCCGCAAACGAGATGGGCAAGAAAACCGTCGCCGTTTTTGCCGAAGAGGACAAACTGGGCCTGCATCGTTTCAAAGCGGACGAAGCCTATCGGATCGGCGAAGGCATGGGGCCGGTTGCCGCCTATCTCAGCATTGATGAGATCATTCGTGTCGCCAAGGAAGCGGGCGCGGATGCCATCCACCCCGGATATGGGCTGTTGTCGGAAAACCCCGATTTTGTGGATGCCTGCGATCAAAACGGCATCGTCTTTATTGGACCGCGGGCCGAAACCATGCGTGCGCTTGGGGACAAGGCCTCTGCCCGTCGGGTGGCTGTTGAAGCAGGCGTGCCCGTGATCCCCGCCACCGAAGTGCTGGGCGATGACATGAAGGCGATCAAGGCCGAGGCGAAACAGGTTGGCTATCCGCTGATGCTCAAGGCGTCATGGGGCGGCGGGGGGCGCGGCATGCGTCCAATCCAGCAAGAGGACGAGCTGGAAGAAAAGGTCCTTGAGGGGCGGCGCGAGGCGGAGGCTGCCTTTGGCAATGGTGAGGGCTATCTGGAAAAAATGATCCTCAGGGCGCGCCACGTGGAGGTTCAAATTCTGGGCGACAAACATGGCGACATGTATCACCTGTTTGAACGGGATTGCTCGGTCCAGCGACGCAACCAAAAGGTCGTTGAGCGCGCGCCTGCGCCATACCTGACTGAGGCGCAGCGTGCTGAAGTTTGCAAACTGGGCTATGATATTTGCAAACATGTGAATTACGAGTGCGCGGGCACGGTCGAATTCCTGATGGATATGGATGACGGCAAATTTTACTTCATCGAGGTGAACCCGCGCGTACAGGTTGAACATACCGTCACCGAAGAGGTGACAGGCATCGACATCGTGCAGGCTCAGATCCTGATCGCAGAGGGCAAAACCATTGCCGAGGCGACGGGCAAGCCGACGCAATCTGATGTCCAACTGACCGGCCATGCGCTGCAAACCCGGATCACCACCGAGGACCCGCAGAATAACTTCATCCCTGACTATGGCCGCATCACTGCCTTTCGCGAGGCAACGGGCATGGGCATCCGCCTTGATGGCGGCACCGCCTATTCCGGCGGCGTGATCACGCGCTATTACGACAGCCTGCTGGTCAAGGTCACCGCCAAGGCGCAAACACCGGACGCGGCCATCGCCCGGATGGACCGCGCCCTGCGCGAATTCCGTATTCGGGGCGTGTCCACCAATATCGCCTTTGTCGAGAACCTGCTCAAACACCCTACGTTTTTGAACAATGAATACCACACCAAATTCATTGACGAGACGCCTGAGCTTTTCCAGTTCTCCAAACGGCGTGACCGCGGCACCAAAGTGCTGACCTATATCGCGGACATCACGGTAAACGGCCATCCCGAGACCAAAGCGCATCCGCGCCCGCCAGCCCATGTCAAAGACCCACGCGCCCCAAAGGAACGCGCAGAGCCTATGATGGGCACGCGCAACCTGCTTGAACAAAAAGGTCCGCAAGGGGTTGCGGACTGGATGAAACAGCAACGCCAGCTCTTGATCACCGACACCACCATGCGCGACGGGCACCAGTCTCTGCTGGCCACGCGGATGCGGTCCATTGATATGATCAAGGTGGCGCCGAGCTATTCGGCCAATCTGCCGCAACTCTTTTCGGTTGAATGCTGGGGGGGCGCGACGTTCGATGTGGCCTATCGGTTCTTGCAGGAATGTCCATGGCAGCGCCTGCGCGATCTGCGTGCCGCGATGCCAAACCTGATGACCCAGATGCTGCTGCGCGCCTCAAACGGGGTGGGATATACCAACTATCCCGATAATGTTGTGCAAGAATTCGTGCGCGTTGCCGCCAGCACAGGGGTGGACGTTTTCCGCGTTTTCGACAGTCTCAACTGGGTTGAGAACATGCGCGTTGCGATGGATGCCGTGATTGAGAACGGCAAGGTTTGCGAAGGGTCCATCTGCTACACTGGCGACATCAATGACCCGGATCGGGCAAAGTATAACCTGAAATACTATGTGGACATGGGCAAGGAACTGCGCGACGCGGGGGCCCATGTTCTCGGCCTCAAGGATATGGCGGGCCTGCTCAAACCCGCCGCCGCGCGCCAGTTGGTCCGCACCCTGAAATCCGAAGTCGGCCTGCCCATTCACTTTCATACGCATGATACCGCCGGGGTTGCCTGTGCCACGATCCTTGCCGCGTCCGAGGCTGGCGTAGATGCCGTGGACTGCGCAATGGATGCGCTGTCGGGCAACACCTCACAAGCGACGCTGGGGTCTGTCGTTTCGGCGCTGAAACACACCGATCGCGACACCGGGCTGGATATGTCTGCGATTCGCGAAATCTCTGATTATTGGGAAGAGGTGCGCAATCACTACGCCGCCTTTGAAACAGGTATGCAGGCCCCCTCCTCCGAGGTTTATCTACATGAAATGCCCGGTGGTCAGTTCACGAACCTCAAGGCGCAGGCGGCCAGTCTGGGGCTTGCCGACCGCTGGCATGAGGTCGCACAGACCTATGCCGAGGTGAACCAGATGTTTGGCGATATCGTTAAGGTGACGCCATCCTCCAAGGTAGTGGGCGACATGGCCCTGATGATGGTATCGCAAGGGCTAAGCCGCGCAGACGTGGAAAACCCGGACACGGATGTTTCCTTCCCGGACAGTGTTGTGGATATGATGCGCGGCAACCTCGGCCAACCGCCCGGCGGTTTTCCGGAAGCCATTGTCAAAAAGGTGCTCAAGGACGAGCAGCCCGTCCTTGACCGCCCCGGCAAACACCTGCCCCCCGCTGATCTGGAAGCCCTGCGCGCAGAGGCCTCCAATCTGATGGAAGGCAAGCTCGTTGATGATGAGGACCTGTCGGGATATCTGATGTATCCCAAGGTGTTCCTCGATTACATGGGCCGTCACCGGACCTATGGGCCGGTACGGGCGCTGCCGACCAAGACGTTCTTTTACGGCATGGAACCGGGCGAAGAAATCAGCGCTGAAATCGACCCCGGCAAGACGCTTGAAATACGTCTGCAGACGGTCGGCGACACCGGCGAAGACGGTGAGGTTCGGGTATTCTTTGAACTCAACGGCCAACCCCGCGTGATCCGGGTGCCCAACCGCCTCGTGGCGGCGACAACGCAAAAACGACCCAAAGCCGAGACTGGAAACGCCAAACACATTGGTGCGCCGATGCCGGGGGTTGTAGCGTCGGTTGCAGCCAAGGAAGGGGGCAAGGTCAAGGCAGGTGATCTGTTGCTCACAATCGAAGCCATGAAAATGGAAACGGGCATCCACGCCGAAAAGGCGGCCACGGTCAAAACCGTACATGTCAGCCCCGGCGGGCAAATTGACGCCAAGGATCTGCTTATCGAATTTGAGTAACCCCCAAAAGACACCGGCGAGACGCACGGTTTATTCGCCTTTCACGCGAAAAACCGCTTCTATGATGTCAACTTTTGTTGACACAGCTCATCGGTAGTCTGTACGCTATGGCCAAGGCACACGATGATTGTCGAAGGATGCATTGAACTACGGCCTTGGGGGGGACTAAATGTCGGATCAGAATTCCCCGCGCGCGGCGAGAGATGAGAATCTGTATCGCCAGGTTCAGACGGATGTTTTGCAGCTCAAGGCGCGTCTTCCCGAGGCTGATGTCGGTGATATCGTTTCAGAAGTATTGAACCGCGTTACTGCGCTCAGAAAAGTAAACGGCGACAGAGTTAACCTGCCAACGCGGGAAAAAGTTGAAAAACTGTGCTATGCGCTGATTTCAGACGACATGAATGAAGGTGCCGCGTTCATTCATGATGTGCAGGAAGAAGGCGCGACCCTCGAAGCAGTCTATCTGAACTATCTCGCCGAAGCCGCCGGAGTTCTGGGCGAGTGGTGGGATGATGATCACGTCACTTTTCTTGAGGTCACGATTGGCAGCAGTCGGATCTACGCAATCATGCGCGACCTTGGCTATCTGTTTGTGCCCGATCGCCTTGTTGAGGTAAAATCAGCAATCTTCGCAACTACCCCGAATGAAACGCATGTTCTTGGCGTTCAGATGGCGGCGGACCTTTTTGGCACCGAAGGCTGGAATATCGACGTCATGACCGGCCTGTCCCATGAAGCGCTTGTTCAACAGATCACTCAAAGCCCCTATCACATTCTGGGCCTGTCTGCAGGTGGCGCACATTCTGCCGGTGCATTGGCACGGTTGATTGTCGCTGTACGACTGGCCCGACCTGATATGCGGATTTTCCTCAGCGGACAGATTGTGCAAGCTTGCCCCGACCTCGTTACCGTCATGGACCTTGACGGTGCTGCCGATGATATCGAAGACGCCAAGCGTATTCTGCAAGACCTTTGGTCGGAGTCGTGCGCACAACCATCCTGATCCTGAACGAAGACGTCTTCCGTAGGGGCCAAAAAAATATACTTATCGTCGATTTACCTCTTGCAGCATATGGCTCCTGTATGTATCTCAACCTCACCCAAGGATGCGGGCGTAGCTCAGGGGTAGAGCATAACCTTGCCAAGGTTAGGGTCGGGCGTTCGAATCGCCTCGCCCGCTCCAAAATTACCAAAGCCTTACAGTTGTTTAGCTTAAAACACCTGTAAGGCTGGTCAATTTCTTAATTCATGCGAACGTTTGACCGGCCCCACTTGAGTGGTGCAATTTGAAAGTTAGTGCATGATTGGCCTTTGGTCCATCGGAACGATGGCTTCTGGCGCGGGTGGGCGGTAGCCCAATGCACTGTGCGGTCTCTTTGTGTTGTAGTGTTTCGTCCATTCTTCAATGATGATTGGTGCTTCTCTGAGCGAGTAGAAAATTTCGCCGTTGAGGAGTTCATCCCTGAAGCGACCATTAAAGCTTTCACAATACCCGTTCTCCCAAAGTGATCCTGGCTTGATGTAGGCAGTCTTGGCACCGACAGCGGCAATCCAATCCTGAACGGTCGGAGCAACGAACTCAGGGCCATTGTCTGAACGAATGTAACTGGGCGCTCCACGAAGAATGAACAGATCCGTCAGTGCGTCGATCACGTCGATCACGTCGATCGAGTTCGACTTGCGCTTCATCTTGATCGCCAGGCATTCGCGGCTGTGTTCATCGATAATGTTGAGTGTCCGGAATACCTTTCCCTCATCGGTACGGTAATGCACGAAGTCATAGGACCATACGTGGTTGCGATGCTCCGGTCGCAATCGGACACAAGAACCATCGTTCAGCCAGAGCCGCCCTTTCTTTGGTTGCTTCAGTGGCACTTTCAGCCCCTCCCGTCGCCACAGGCGTTCGACCCGTCCGTCGCTGACTGACCATCCGGCATCTCTGAGCAAAGCAGCGATCCTGCGATAGCCGTAGCGACCATATTGCCGGGCCAGCTCGATCATGTCGGCAACCCGCTTGTCCTCGTCCGGGCGTCCTTTCGGAACTCGCCTCTGTGTAGACTGGTGTTGCCCCAGTACCCGGCAGGCTCTGCGCTCCGATGCTCTGTACTGGCTGCGCACATGCTTGATGCAGGCACGGCGGCCGGCGGGGCTCAGAAGTTTCCCCTCGCTGCTTCCGTCAGAATGAGTTTATCGAGCGTCAGATCCGAAACCGCCAGTTTCAGGTTCTCATTCTCTTTCTGAAGATGCTTGAACTCCTTCAGTTGTTCTGTGCCCATTTAGCCATATTGCTTGCGCCAGCGATAATAGGTTTGCTCAACGACGCCTATTTGTCTTATCGCATCCAGACGCGGCATGCCTTGCCCCATCAGAACGTCAACCTGCCTTATCTTTGGGCTTGGCTCGCTTGTTTGCCATTTGTGATCCTGTGTTTCCTAAACATAACGATGGACCCGTTCAAAAGGGGGGGATCAATTCGATTTTTAAAACCATTCGCCCTTGACCAATGGCTCCTCACCTTTTTTGTAAGCCGGTGTCACAAGAAGAACCCATCGCCGTGATCTGCATTGATCCGCGATTTGTTTGTTGCTGCGAATTTGGCTGCCCCCATCAGTCTAATACGTCCATTTTATTATATTTTTCATGTGCTTAAAGTCAGAGTACATCTACTCACGTAAAGTAACAGAAGCTTCATTCTGAGTTGATGTGGCAAGTGTGCTGTAATTCGCGCAGATCTCAATGCAATGTCGGGATCGCGTAAACCTTAGCACAGGAAAACTTCACCTATGACTGTAAATTTTCGGAAAGCGCTTGCGGTGTCTGCTACCGCGACGTTGTTTGCAACGGGCGCTTCCGCCACTTCGATCGATGTTTCGTTCACCAATAATGCAAGCGGTGGAGACATTTTCTTCACTCCGATTTTCACCGCGTTGCATAATGGTAATTTCGACACTTTTACCGCAGGCTCAACGGCAAATGCTGCACTGGAATCGGTGGCGGAAGATGGCGCGGTTGGCGGCGCAATTTCGAACGCGGAGGCCGCTGGTGCTGTAGCTGGTGCAATTCTTGGCACTGATGGAGCCAGCGGTAGCTTTAACGGAGCAGGACAACCGCCTTTGTTCGAACCGGGCGAAACGTCCACCCTCAACCTCGATGCCAGCACGCTGGCCGGTGGTCCGGTTTACTTCAGCTTTCTTTCCATGATCCTGCCATCAAATGACTTTTTTATCGGCAATGACGATCCGTTGAGCATTCAGCTTCTAAATGCATCCGGTGAATTCCTCGGCACGAACGGAGTGTTGGAATTCGACGTTCTATATAGTTCGGTCTACGATGCAGGAACTGAGCTCAACAGCGTCGCCAACAGTTCTGGTGTATTGGAGAACGCGCCATTTGTGTTCGGTAGCGCGCAGGGTCCTGGCCAATCCAATGTTGGCCCGGACGAAAATGGTGTTGTGCGCAATGTCGCTTCGACGGCGGGTTTGAATCTTGCGAACTTGATCGGCACAGAAACGCCCGGAGGCTTGATCGAATTTGTGCCCTCCGGCGCATCGGGCAACAATGTACTGGGCAGCTTTCGTATTGAAGTGACACCTACTCCGGTTCCGTTGCCTGCCGCAGCGCCCTTGCTGGTTGCAGCCCTCGGCGGCATGGCATTTGTAGCTCGCCGGAAGAGAAAACTGTCGTAATTCTGGATATCTACGAAACCACGCCGCGCCGACTAACTTTGGCGCGGCGTTCTCAATTAAGTGAGAGTTGTGGCGACTGGAACAAGGCCCTTTCGGTCGCATCACCGATGATGGCGACATAGATGTCAATCTTGAACGCCTACTGAGAGCCGCGAAATACCTTCTGTCAGATCAGGCGCACATTGCTAATGGAGGAAAACTTACTCGCATAGCAACTGAAACTGGTACTTTTTCCCGCGGGCAGTAAATGGCGGGTTTGCGGAAGCTTAGGGCAACAATTCTCACCGAGCGAATGTCGGCTTCGGGCCGTCTTCAATTGAGAAAATCAGCGTAGGACCCCACAGGCTGCACCAGCTCCGATGACGGCAACGAGCCCAATTTTACAAGATGCTGCGTCTCGCGCGAAAGGCAGGACTGCGCAAAAGCGCACTTTGCAAAGTTTGACGAAAGACCCATAGTGAGCGCTCGAAATTAAACGGCATCGCTCCGACGAAGGCGCATCGCGCATGTTTACCACATGCCCGCATTTCAGTCTCAAACTAGCTCACAAGTCGAGGCCAAAAAGGAAGTCGGGGTTTTGAGTTCGCGTGACCTTTAAGGACACTGAGCAGTTTCTTTGCAGCTTCTATGACGGCTTGGAGTTTCTTTGGGTTTAGCGCGAAGTAAACAGTCAGAAGTCGACCTGCTATGTGCGCGCGACAGGCCCGATTTTCAGGCACTTTCAGCGACAGCATTAAGATATTTTCTTTTACGCGTCTCGATTTGATCGTATGCTCAGAAAATTACTTCCAAAGTTGATTTTGACCCGATCCTTAGAGGATTTTTGCACCGTGTTTTTCGAGAAGTTTGACCGATTTGCCTGCTTGACACGCTGGTGTTTCCCGACCCAGACTATTACACCCGCCGCTCTGGGTTTGGCGCTGGTCGGTTTTCTTTCTGACCCAGTTCTATCCAATACCACCGAGGTTCAGGATGATCCGAACAACCTGGCGATCGATATAATCAATAGATGTCAAATCACTTCGCAACCCGTCCAATGTGCACTTCGCTTTCTGGATACAGACAATACCGAAGCCACGACTGTTTTTTCCGCTTGGTCAGAGGCATGTGGTAACGATGATGCGCTGGCCTGTGCATATCTTGGGACGCTTTTTCAATCAGGACGAGTTGTTGAAAGAAACCATGAACGGGCCGCAGATCTCTACAAAAAAGCTTGCGATGCTGGTGTCCCGATGGGTTGCGGGCAACTAGGTGCCCTTCATCTTCACGGCAAAGGCGTCGAGCCAAACGAAAATGAGGCGGCACGCCTCATTCTTCTGGCTTGTGAGGATGGATACTTCGACGGATGCATGAACCGTGGTTTACTCTTTGAAAATGGGATCGGTGTGCCGCTTGATCTGCAGCATGCAGCATCAATTTATGAAGAGCATTGCGCGCAGAATATGGGGCTGGCCTGTGTGAATCTCGGCGGTCTTTACAACAGAATCGAAGACGATGATGTCGTGAACCCTCTGGCAGCGTCATTATTTTTAAAAGCATGCAAACTTGGTGCCGTGGAGGGATGTAGCGGGTACGGTCTGATGTTACTCACACAGGATAACTCCGCGCAAGCTGCGCAAGAAGCGCTTGAATTTCTCGTCGAAGGCTGTGTTGGTGGAGATCCTCTTGGGTGCGCGAACCTCGGGGAACTATACGTTACGGAAGAGTTTTTCCCAGCAGACCATGAGTTGGCAGCGCAGTATTACACTATCGCCTGTGACGGAGATTCAGGCCATGCATGCAGTATGCTAGGTGTTAGGAACACGCATGGAGAAGGTCTAGCACAGAACGAGGCGGCAGCGATTGCGTACACCCAAAAGGGATGTG
The DNA here is from genome assembly GCF_019654895.1 of Roseobacter sp. OBYS 0001. NCBI lineage: Bacteria > Pseudomonadati > Pseudomonadota > Alphaproteobacteria > Rhodobacterales > Roseobacteraceae > Roseobacter > Roseobacter sp. OBYS 0001. The sequence goes on along the minus strand of NZ_BPES01000004.1, from coordinate 3,021 downwards.
ACCTGGGGTCTGGATTGGGATGCTACAATCTCGGTATGAGAATTGAACACGGTAGGGGTGTTCAATTGAATCCCGATCTTGCCATGGAGTATTATAGCCTGTCCTGCGATTATGAGCATGCCGATGCCTGTTTCATGTTGGCTGCCAACTATGCTGATGGAACCCATGTAAGGCAAGATGCTTTAAAGGCCGTCGAACTATACTGGCTTGCATGTGAGTGGGGCCAGAAAGACGCCTGCATAAACCTTGGGCTGATATACCAATTTGGCACGGGAGTTGATCAGGACTTTGAACAGGCAGCAGCACTATTCCATGACGCATGTGATCTGAACTCTTCGCCGGGCTGCGCTTCGTTGGGGCAACTGACCATGAACGGGCAAGGCGTCCCGCAAGATTTTGAACGTGCGAGAGCGCTCTCTGCAAAGGCCTGCGACAAAGGCGAGGCACCTGCATGCGGAAATTTGGGCCTCATGATGTTCGAAGGGAAAGGCGGACCTGTCGACCAAGCAGCAGCATATAAGCTAATGGAAAAAGCATGTGCTCTTGGGCTGAGCCAAGTATGTCGGCATTGATTTACAGTGTGAAAAAGCGAGATGGTTTTCACAATAAGCGCAGATTTAATTATAAAACTTCAGACTTGATCTGACGGGCACCTCAGCTTGATGCGCCATTGAACTAGGCGTTTCCGCTTTGGAGCTGCGAGCCCACTTTGACCGATGCTGCACTATGCACGAATGTCTGTTATTGAGGCTTTGGCCAAAAGATGGTCCTTAGCCTGAGGACTAACTTGACACTGGAAGGGTTCAAAACTGATGCAATGGTCGCTGCAAGAATTTGAGGATACCCACAAGTTAGCTGAAGCGCTCGACCGGCTCGAAATGTCCTATACGTGGCACTAGCTCGTTCCGTTCGTAGGTGAGTTATTCCCCGAGCCGCTTGTGGGCGATCCAGACGAAGTTATTATGTTTGGATCATATACCTTGTGGCGGTACGCCAATGAGAAAAATCTCAAACCCGGCATATTCAAGCTACGCCCATTTGTTCATGAAACAGTATGGCACCCTTTCATGCTCAATGGGTCGGATGCCCTGTTCATAACCTTGAGAGACATTCCTGAACGCTTGGCTGATGACGTGAAGGATTGGTTCTTCCGCCCTGTTGACGAAAGCAAAGAAGTGCCAGGTAGTGTGAAGTCGGCAAAAGAAATCATACAGCTGGCGCAAAAAGCGCTGTCCCTTTGCGAGGCTGACATTCCCAATGGATCGCCTCGCCATGACACCGAGTTAATGCTCACAAAACCTGTGCGCATTCTCAAGGAATGGCGGCTGTGGGCAGTTGGCGGAAAAATTGTGACTTATTCCTTATATAAGGAAGGCTCACGTGTCGTTTACCGCCATGAAATAGACGGCGACGCTCTGGAATTTGCTCAGCAGTTGGTGGATTTGAACTCCGATTATTCACCTGCCTTCGTCATCGACATATGCCGGACCGAAGACGGTTTAAAAATGATAGAGACAAATTGCATCAACGCAGCTGGCTTCTACGCGGCTGACCTTATGAAGCTCGCATCAGAAATCGATGAATTCCGTGTTGTGTAAAATCCGAAAGCGGCCATCCCTGTGAGGGTCACAGAAGGTTATTTTGTCCCGCTGACCGGTCAATGGACGTACAAATCCAAGGTCCGCTTGGGAGCTGGCACCCGTCACCCAACCGAAACTGTCAGATGTCGGCTGCGAGCCCATACTGTTGAAAAACTCCAATTCTTACGAGATTGGGTTAAAAAAATTACCCATAGAAGGCCTCTCTGAATATTCGTTGGGGATCGGCCTATGACCCGCGTCGGCGATGTACGAGGCCCTCAGAGGCTCCACCGGGCGCTCGGGTTCAATTTGGCTACCGCAGTGGATTCTAGCAGGAAAATGCAGCCGTCAGATTTTCGAGTTTTTCAACACAATCAGCCCATAGTTACCTTTCCAAAAACGGGTTATCGCGCCGACTTGTGGAAACAGCAGCTTACCTCTAGTAAATTCACATGCGAATAAAGTCATGGGGCATAACGAAAACTGTTGCCGTTATCTTTGAGTTCGCTCTGATCGGTATTCTTGCTTGGTTGGTTAGCGAAGACTGGAGATACAGCAATTTTCCAAACTCGTGTCCGGTTGCTAGAAGCCTTCCCGCAAACGCAGTCGCGACGAAATGTAAGTATGCTGGGTTGATCGATTTTACAGTTGATTTTCAAGCTACTGGAAGTCGATTCGATATGGCTCACTTTATTGAGGGAATTAAGAATGGTCTTTCTAATCCCAGATTAGACAGGGGTGCGATCAACTCGATAACGGGCGCAGCACTTAACTCAGAAGACCGCGTACAAATAAGAGCAGACCATGGTGTGTGGGTTTATTTTGAGTGGGAGCAGGGCGTAATTACGATGTTGTATCAGGATGGATAAATTTGCTTATGTTCTGTGACTAAGCCTCAATAGCCAATGGCAACAAAGTCCGCTGACCCGTCATAGGGCTTCTATTTCCAAGGTCCGCTTCAGGCTGGGAGTTGTCGTTGAATTTGCTGCGCACCGGGGGTGGCTGTGGGCTAAACTGAATGCTTCACAGAACTCATGTGTGAACGCCTACAGCTTTTCCGCGAAAAACTATTTTTTCTTTCCCTTGAACGCTTTGACCCCAACCTTGTTGAAGTAAGCCGTACAGTGTTGTCCTAGATCAGGTGATTAGGTGTGCGCTCCTCCACAATCCTCTCATAGGGACGGCAGAATTTTTCGACCCAGGTGATCTGGACCGAGTTGCTTTGGCCAGCGATCATGTCGCGAAGTTTGCTGACATCTTCGCACACCACGCACAAATCGCCGTTAAAATCGGGACAGCATGTGCTTGGATCAAAGTCACAGTACTCGCGCAAGGTGACCTGCTCCCCTGAAAAGTCCGGTGTTTTGAGTTAGCCTGTTCTCCAACTAAGGAGACAGACGATGAAGAGAAGCCGTTTCAGTGAAGAACAGATAATCGGGAT
>NZ_BPES01000003.1:0-451405 GCF_019654895.1 Roseobacter sp. OBYS 0001 | reverse complement strand
CTTACTTGGAGAACAGGCTAACTCAAAACACCGGACTTTTCAGGGGAGCAGGTCACGGAGGAACGCCTGACAGAACTGCGACTGCGCGGGCGTTCAATCGAGAAGGACTATAAGGACGCCCAAAGCGAACTACGCAGCTTAAAGCGAGCTCTTGTTCGACCCGCATCGAGTATAAGTAGAACTACAATCGAAAAATCGGTTCGCCTTCAGGCGCGATTAGCGCAGTGGGATGGGATGCAAGAAGCCGCCGATGGCCTTGTCGATGAATTGCTAGCAATAGCAAAGGAATGGTAAGCGTCCGGCCTCGCTGCTCTGACGGTTCATGGAGTGTGTTGATAGTGTCCACCGACGATAGTGGACATCTTGAGGACGGATATGGCGGGCAAGAAGGGTCAGAAGAAGCGGTTCTGGTCGGATGAGGAGAAGGTGTCGATCTGTGCGCAAACATGCGCGCCGGGGGTGTCGGTAGCGCAGGTCGCGCGGCGGTACGCGATGAACACCAACCTGATCCACAAATGGCTACGGGATCCCAAGTTTGCGCCTGATCCGGAGATCATCGAAGGTAAAGTTGCTGAGACGCCGTGCTTTTTGCCTGTGGAGGTTGTTGACCGGCCTGCCACTGAAGAACTGGTTCCCGCGCGTGCGGCCAATGCCACATCCAGCCACAGCGTGATTGAGATCGACATCGCGGGAGGTCATCAACTGCGGATTGTCGGTGGCTACGATCCCGAAGCACTGGCCCGGCTGATCCGAGGCTTGTCTGTATGATCCCTGTCCCTGCGAACACGCGGGTCTGGCTTAGCAAGCAGAAACGCAGACGTCGTGAGCGCTTGGAGACGACAAGTGGAACCGGGCTTTGGCCGCAGCACCGGATGGCATGCAGTGGCTGGGCGGTGAAGAATTGCCTTGTTCGATTGGCATCGGCATGAGGTTTCTCTGATAAACTCAGCTTCGATCATTCTCCCAGTTCATCTGAATTTTCTTTTCAATTTTTTTTTGATCGATATGGTTTATGTGCACATTGCGGCCATCAGCCCCAATTCACTATATTTATCAGAGATTTTGGAAATAAATATGTTCATCAGAGTTATTGCTTTAGCAGTCTGCTGCCCTTCACTTTTAACCGCTCAAACCCCGGACTTGGGGCAACCTATCAGTTGGTTCGACGCATTGTTGAGAGGCTTGGATTTTGGTCAATTTACACCGATTAATTTAATATTTCTTGTTGTCGGTGTTTTGATCACGTTAGCACTTGAGTGGTTCTACCTCAAAATCAGACGTAACCTTTTTAAACTCAACCCGCGCAGCGCATCGCGGTCGTTGGGTTTGATAGATTTCGGCAAATTTCGCGGTCACAAGCTGTTAACGCTTGGCGAAGGTGGCGCGGGAAAGTCTTCATTGCTTAAAGCAATGAGCCATGGAGCGGCAGGGCGATCTGACATCAAGACGGGCAAAGCGGACTTTGCTACCTTTGCCATGGCATTAGGAGTTAGTTCTGCAAACCCAAAAGGTTCCGGTTTGGTTATCAGTACTGTTGACTATAATGGGCAACGACCAGGATCGGTGACTGGCTTAATGGATCAACTTACACGTAAACATAGCCAACCAGTCACGGCAGTAATACTGGTCGTTGACGTTGTAGCCCCCCCTGAATCAGCGGATGAACCCATCCGTATTCAACGACAGGAAGTAGATCAAATGCGCATAAATCAGCAGACGATCGCATGGGGAGGAAATTCGCTTGAACTTATAAAGGGAGAGTTGAAATCTGGTGGTCCAAAATCTTTCATACTATTTATCAACGCGGTGGATGCAGTACAGAAGTATGCATATGTCTTGGGTCGCCCGCTTGAAGAGACTGATCGCGCGGAAATTATGGCTCATTTCGAAGACTTCCGCTCTCATCTCTCCAAGATCTGGCGCGACAGCAGTGTGAAGACGATAGTTGGTTCTGTAAATTCTTCCCATACAATAGCGGAACTACGCAATGTTCTGGAAGAAGACGCACAAAACGGCGGGGCGGGCTGAACCTTGGGCTGGCGGGATCGACAATCTGAAGATTACGGTGCGGTGGAACAGGACCAAGGCACTCGCAGGAGCTTATGGGTGCTGTTGCCTCTGGCTTTCATCGTATCTGTTCTGCTCAATTTCGTTTTGACTTTCGTCTTGCTGGGTTTTTCTGACATCAATTCGGATGCAGCAGGCAGTATTACTTCGCTGGAAAGCGATTTACAAAGTACAGAAGACGAACTGAAATCCAAGGCTTTTGTGCTAGAGCAGCTGCAACGTAACTACGACGGTGCTCTGGCAGAGATTTTAATTCTGAAAGGCGAAGTGCAGCGGCTCCAGCACCAGTTAGAACTACTGAAAACTGAGCCCAGCGAATAACTCATTGGACAGCTACACACGCTTTAATCTTCGTCGAAATTTTGTTTGGCAGTCAGAACTAAGCATGGCCAAAACAAACAATATCCGTCCGCAAGGGTTGCTAAGTATCTGAGCTTCGGGGCGAGGTAGGCAGGGGATGAAACGGCGGTATTTATTTACCCCCTTTCCTAGCGTTTTGTATTACAAAACACAGCTTGCTACAACATTGGTTCATATAAATATTGATGCTGTTGCGCCACCAGAGGTGGCTGTCTTGAAAGTGCTTCAGCACACAGCTCGCTACAATGACTTTATACACTTTGGTCTTTTCAACAATGGTTCGGACCAAAGGTAACCATCAACCTCAGTTTCAGTAAACGGGCTCAGGGGGCTGGTCAGTGAACTTTCATTTGACTTACAGTCTTCCTCACTGAAGAAGTGAATAATTCACAGAGGAAACAATTAATGTGCAAATTCTGTCGTCATATGATTTGGCTTCTGTTCATGTCGTTGATCACACTGTTAATGGCGGAGAAGGCGAACTCTGAAGATCTGAACTCAAGAGATATCGAGATCAACTTTAGTAATGACAAGAACCGAATGCGCGCGTCCTATCATCTGAATGGCCCTGACGAGATGGATATCATAGTTCGGATTCTATGCGAGCGCTCAGATACAACAAGCATTTTCTTTGGCTTCAGGTCGGCATCCAAAACCGATCCAACGTTGCAGAATTTATACCAAAAGAGGATAGATGTCTCGTTGAGCGCGCTTCGATTCGTGATCTATGCTGGCGATAGACTCGTGCGGTTCAGTGACCTCCACGCGCCTTTGATATACATCGAAGAAGAAGATGTCTTCGTGTTCTTTACAGAGGATCTGAGTAATCAGCCCACGGAAGAGTTGCGTGATATTATTTTGTCGATGACCGAACCTTTCTTCGAATACGACATTAGTTTTTCGTTAGGAAGGGGGCGTTCGACAAAAGCCTATGAAACAGGATTTCTGGCTAGCGGAGGTTCTGCCGAGCGATTTATTTCACAGACAATTATCAGGGATTTTTGTTTTGGTTTATAGCTTTCGTAAGTTTCTGGTGGGCCTTGCCCTGATGGCAGGAAGTACCTCGACCGCTGCTCACGCAGAGTACAGAGATTACAGAGTTGCTCAAGAGGGCTTGGAAGGCGCACTCAGTCTTTTTGTTTACGAACATTTCCACGGCGAAAAATTTGATCCCTCAAAAGGAGGAACCCCACCTCGCAATATAAAGAAGGCAGCGGAACTGTCATTTGGTTTTTGGCGCGAATTTCCCGAACGGAGCACGATCGAACCGTTAAAGGTAGCTCTTTCAAATGCTTTGGATACGCTTGCCGCCCAGCAGAAAAATTTAGGCGGTCGGCACACCAGTCTCGAGGCACTTGGGTTTGTGTCGCCTACATTTACTCCGCTTTCGAGTCTTCGGCACCTGGAACTTTCCGGGCTTTCCTCGTCTGAAATATTTAACAGAATGAAAATGGTTGAAGTTGTCGCCCAACGGTTCTCCGAATGGGCCAGCAGTGATGGAACCCGTGCCGCCGCCACTTTTTACTTCGGCCAAGACAGTATAGAGCATCTTGAGGCGTCCTGGAACGGCTATGCCTCTTATGCCCACATGCATGGTACATTCGACAACCTATGCCTCATCGCCATACAGCGCATTGCAAACCGGGATGGTATTACTCTTCCCCCTGCATTCAAAGAAGGTTCCTGCATGATCTTAAAACACGAAATCAGATTGAAAGCCTTTTCCGGAGGAAGTGGCGTTGCCAAAGCGTATGTTTGGGCTGCTCAGTTCGAACAAGACCCTGTTTTATACGTTCTGGACATAACCACAGAGTGACCGGTTCACCGGTCACATCTTCGCCGAGAGCCACGCATCGGCAACAATGCTTGTACAGAGTCAACACTTCGTCATTTAAAGGATCTCTCAAGTTTTGGGAGCTGTGCAACTTTCAAATGCACTAACTGTCTGTCGTCAACGCTTAGGGGTTCAAATAGCAGTATTTGATAATAGAGTGTTCTTGGCTCTTCGTAACCACTGAAGATTGGAAGATGAAACAGATAACTGGAACACTCAAAACCCAAGCGAGAAGGTCGTCAAATATGTCATCAAACGCGCCACGCCCAAGCACATTTCATCCGAAGAGAAGATCAGGATCGTGCTCGATGGCCTGCGCGGTGAAGACAGCATCGCCGACCTGTGCCGCCTTGAGGGTACATTCATGTTTCATCAGTGAAGCCGATTTATGATCAGCCAGTGTAGAAACTTGGAGAGTTGAAAACCGCCAAGAAATATTGCAATCGACGAGCTAGTATAGTGCGCTGCGGAGCGGAATCTATGCAGAGCCGTAAGTTTGACAAAAATCAAATTGCATAGAAAGCAAATCGTACAAAAACTTGCGAGCAATACCAAAAGTCCTAGACTGCTTTTCCAACCGGACTTAGCTTTGATCCGCGATATTCTGAAAGCCTTGGTCAAGACGGCTTCTGAGGTATCGAAGTCCATCGTTGGCTGGTTCTCATACGCCCGTCTCGATGAGAAAAGCGAATGGGATTTCAAAAAGAAGCACAGCTACTACACTTACATCGAAAAGCTTGATCTGCGCACCCTTCAGGGCGAACAGGTCAAAAGCTTTGAAGAATTGATGATTGCCAATTGGCTATACGAGAATGGCATCGAATACGAGTATGAACCCGACTACGAGCACAAGGTTTCTGAAGGCGGGTACCGCGATTACTGTCCTGATTTTCGCCTAACTAATAGCGGGGTGTACGTTGAGCACTTCGGCGTTCGGCGTTCGAAACTTGCAGACGGAACCTATCGTTTCACGACCGCGCCGTTCGTTGACCGTGAAGAATACCTCGCTGGTATGGAGTGGAAGCGCGATGTCCACGCTGAGCACGAAACTACTTTAATCGAGACGTTCAGTTACGAACGTGAAGATGGTCGCTTACTGGATGCGCTCGCAGAGAAAATAGCGCCTTTTGAAACGATCAATCCACGGTCAATCGAACTGACGAAGATCGTGCAGAAGCTTTCGGCGACCAATGTAGAAAAGAAATCTTAGGTATCTTGAGCGTTGTTGATGACGAAATCTTTTCTAATTTCTGGAATCGGCTGCGGGTAGAATGCCTGAAAATTCGCCGTGGCGTGGAGACTTCACCTAATGGGTTTCGATTGGCTCCTTTCGATATGTCCCTTACGCAGCGAAAGACGTGGCTCCAACGGCAGATCATTAACCCTATTGAGACGCTAGAGGCTGCTCTGGCCGATGAAAACGTTCCGCATTTCGCACATTGGGAACGGTATGGCGAAGTCGAATCTGTTGCTGACGAAGCGCTTCTCTCCAACCTCGCGGAATTGAAGAATAGGGCCACACGTTTACAGGCCGAATTTGCAGATGAAATCACTGGCGAAAGGGCAGGTAAAGTAACGCACACCCACGAGATCAGGTATTACATTGTCCACGTCTGTTTGTCTGAATTGCGCGAGTGCTACCCAGACCTCAAGCTATCAAGAGGAAATTGGGACAAGGAAATCAAGGTGGCAACGGGTGCGATCCCAGATTTTGTGCGTCGCATTTTTCTCGAAACCACAGGGCAGCATGAGCAGCTAGATGGGCCAATGCAGGCGAACATGTAAGCCTTTTGAAAACCCCACTTCAAATCGAGTTGAGACCTTCAGGACCTTAGCTCGCAATGCGTCCCAATCCGCGTCATCTTCATTCTTGTCGGAGCGCTCCTTCACAAACGCAAACATGTAGAAGGAAAGAAAATGGATATTTTAGATGGCCAAAAGGCCCTTGCAACACGCGCTGACCTCAAGCGCCTTGGTATTATCGTAAGCAACAGCACGCTATTGCGCTGGGAAGCACGGGGACGATTTCCGCGCCGTGTCCGCCTTGCTGGAACAAGCGTCGCATGGTTGCTGAACGAACTCGAACAATGGCTCTCTGAGCGCGCCGAAGAACGCTCTCGCACGCATTACGCCGAGTTCTAATACCGGCCTACCGTGAGATGCCCAAGCAGCTATGCTCTCCGGAGGACTTTCGTGCCCAGATTTGCGGCGGCGACCCAACCAAACCCTCCCTAATCCAAAAGAACGCGCTTCCGCACGGCGTCCCGCAAGGCGCTCCAATTTCTGACCTTATTGCCAACTTCTACCTCATCGACTTTGACGCAAAGCTGGACCAGTACGCACGTGAGCGCGGGGGCAAATACATGCGCTATTCAGACGACATTTTGCTGATCATCCCAGGCGGCGATACAGAGGCTGCGACAGCGACGGCGTTTGCGACAGATGAGATCAAGAAACACGGGGAAGCGCTCGAGATAAAAGCGGCCAAAACATGCATCGTCAAATTCACGGGCTCGGGAGAAGATCTGTCCTTTGAGCACCTAACCGGCCCGCAGGGCAAGAATGGGTTGGAGTACCTTGGCTTTAGGTACGATGGCAGGAAAGTCTATGTTAGAGAAAGCACCATTTCTCGCCTCTATAGAAAGGTGTCGGTCGCAGCAAAGCGTGACGGGACCATGCATGTCCTCTCCAATCCGACGGCAAGCAGTGCAACACTGATCGGAAGCTTCAACTACTCGCTTTTCAGTCAGAAATTTAGCCGCGTGAAGAAGGGTGAACTGACCGACGACTACAAAAGTTGGACCTTCTACAGTTACCTGAAACGTGCCGCGCAAACATTTGGCCCGAAAGGGGACCGCATCCTGCCGCAAGCTCGCAACTTCAAAGAGCAAATGAAAGAACGTGTGAGGAAAGCTATTGTGCGCGCCCATGTTCGGCATAAGTCGCAAATAGCCTCAGATGCGTTCTCGAACCTAAACGTTGAAACGCCCCCCAACAAGCGAAGTTGAAACAGCGCCAACATAGAGCCGATCATACCATTCGGGGCAAGTAGTCTCGTAAGTTCAACGAACTCATACTTTTCAGCCTTTGGCCAAAAGTCGATTTGGGGGAGTGAACTGACCAAATTAAACTGCACCCATATGGCACCCAGCACAAATCTCTAAATGTGCAACTTAAACTTAAAGCCGCTTAAGTAGCTGATATTATTTTGTTAAATGGTGCCCGGGGGCGGAATCGAACCACCGACACGAGGATTTTCAATCCACTGCTCTACCCCTGAGCTACCCGGGCAATATAAGTCAGTTCACTGACGAGGTGCCAGCGTTCTAGGAGTTTGGTAAGAAGGTGTCCAGCCCATATTTTGATATTATACCCATGTAACATAAACACTTTGATTCTAGTGCCAATGTTCAGATCTGGAGCCTTCCAAAACTTCTTAACAGGCAACGCGGAATCAGATCGTCGATCTTTGTTCCCAGCGGATTACACTTAAAGGCTCACCGGCCAATTCAAAAAGCAGTGGCAGGTGTGAGAGTCCATTAGCGATAAGCCTAAAGTGAAAGCAGAATGAAATGGCCAAAAGCTGAGGAATGTCGCTTGACGCTCGGATTCGAAGTACATATGCCTAGAGTGCTTGATGGCGAGTTGGCGGAGTGGTTACGCAGCGGATTGCAAAGCCGGTTGCATTTCGAGCGAAAACAAAAACTTAGCCTCGAAAAGTTATCAAGACAAATCAGGAACGCAATGTGAACCTGAGAACCTGCCAAGCGCAAATCCGTCTTCCTTTTCGAATAACGCAGTCCAGCGCTTTTTCGTTTCTTTTGAGCGCGTTGATACGCACGCGCCCGAATTTCCCGATCGTGATCGTCGAGAGGTCGAGCGCGCGGCCGAGGGGCTTTCGCTTCTAACGCTTGACGAGATCGAAATACTTTCGGCCTTTGGGTGCTTTCAAACCGCTGACAACCGGGTAACGAGGTCATGGCGGGGCCGTTTGCTTAGGGCTTGTGCATCGCTACGGCGGATCGAGCCGTCGCTAATCCCGGCTGCTGTTGAACTGGCGCAAGTCCGGCGTCGCAAGATCGACGCGATTTTCGCGGACGGCGAGGATCGCTGGCTTGTTTCGCCCTTCACCGCCGCGCCACGCGGATCGGGGGACGAATGAACGCTTTCATTCGTCCCGGATCACCAGAAGCTGCGCCGATCGACCCTCGATCGCTTTTTGCGCGCGCGGCTGGCCTCGCGGATCAACCGATCCCACCTCGGGAGTGGCTTGTACCTGGACTCGTTCCGGGTGGCACAGTGACCATGCTGGGTGGTGACGGTGGCACCGGCAAAAGCACACTTGCCCTTGGCCTCGCCGTCGCGACTGTCGCGGGCGTCCCGTGGGTTGGCAGGTCGATCGAGGATTGCGGCCCCGCCGCATACCTCTCGGCCGAAGACGACAAGGACGAATTGCACCGACGGCTTGATGCGATCTGCCGGGCTAAAGGTGTCGCGATCGACGGCCTGCATGATCTAAGCTATCGCTCGCTTGCGGGCGAAGACGCGCTCTTGGCGGTCCTGAACCGCGGCACGAATACTCTTACGCCAACGCCGCTTTACGCCGCCCTCGACCAATGGATGGCAACTGAGCGGCCGTCGCTGATCGTTCTCGACACGCTGGCAGACCTGACGGCTGGTGAAGAAAACAACCGCGCCCACGCCAGACAATTCATCGGCATGTTGCGGCACTTGGCAATCACTCACAACACGGCCGTCATGCTTCTGGCGCACCCGTCGTTGACCGGGATTTCGAGCGGATCGGGCCTGTCGGGTTCGACCGCTTGGAACGCCTCAGTCCGCTCGCGCCTCTACCTCGAACGGATTTCAGAAGATGGATACGAGCCAGACCCGGACGCCCGTCGCCTGTCCACCAAGAAGGCGAATTACGCCCGCACAGGCGATGAATTCCTTCTGCGCTGGCAGGACGGGGCATTCATGCCAGATGCGCCCGCTGGCGGGCTGGACAGGGCCGCTGGTAATGCCACCGCCGAGCGCGTGTTTCTGAACCTTCTACGTGAGTTCGTTCAGCAAGGACGGCGGGTAAACGCCAGCGGTGGGACGACTTACGCGCCAAAGGTATTCGCCGCTCACCCCGGCAGCGAGGGCATAACCAAGCGCGCAATGACGGGTGCAATGGAGCGCCTTCTGCAAGCCGGGAAAGTCCGTATTGAAACCGAGGGGCCGCCCTCTCGGCGCGTCAGTTTCTTGGAGGTTTCACTATGAATTTCACACCTCTTCAAACCCCCTTCACCCCCACTTCATCCCCCCTAGCCACACACACCCCTTATACCCCTAAGGGTGTGAACACACATGAACGTGTGTCCACCCCTTTGAAAGGGTTGGCATCGCCCGCCGTCCTCGGCGGTGAGCAGGCAAGACAATGGGCACACAGTTTTCAAGATCACTGCGATGCACCTCAGTTTTCGATCGTGGGTCCTTTCCCGCGCCTTGATTACACGGGTAATTCGCGCCCCGTTTCGCAGATTACTTCGGCCAATCGCCAAACTTCGGGTTTGGCTTGTGGTTGTTGTCGTCTGCGGTGGTCGTCGCAGGTGCGCGGGCTAGCCGCCGCCATGATTGACACTGACCACACGTTCTCCGCCACAAGCCTGCGACTGCGGCGGTCCCTCCCAACCAAAAGGATTAACCGAATGAAGGATTTTCATTCTCCAACTGCCTTGATCGGGCAGGCAACCAAACAAAACCGGATGCATGTCGTCGCGGCTTCTCTCGCGCTCCTGATACGCGAACTGAAGGTCGCTGAAACGCCCGACGCGATTGCCTTCAAAGCGCTGGCCGAGGCCCCAGACAAGATCGAGGCGGCTCTCACACGCGGTCCTGATGCGCTGGTTTTCTACAAGATCGCCGACGGCGAGATCCGCGGCATTGTCACCGATCACGGCGACAAGCTGGAAGTTTTCGCTCGAAAGGCACAGGCCGAAGGCGCAAACGTCCTGTGCTTTAACCCATCTTTGATCGCAACACTTGCATCAATGATCGAGCCTCGGATCAACGATCTGATCGAGGCGACCTCTGAGGGCGTTCGTCATGACGCATGAGAACACCTTCGAGAATGGCGCGGAACTGACCCGCGCCGTTGTGGTCGATATCTCGGCCGCGACAAAGGACGACCGGCTGGTGAAGTTGTCGTTCTCATCCGAAGAACCCGTGATGCGGGTCTTTGACTTTGGGGCGGGCTGGGAAATCCTCGGCCATGGCCCGGGGGAGGTGGACATGACCCGCTTGGCGGCGGGAAGTGCGCCACTTCTCAAAGACCACAGACACGATCTCGACGCGATGATCGGGTCTGTGGAACGTGCTTGGATCGAAAGCGGTAAGGGGCAGGCGTTGGTTCGCTTTGCCGATACCGCCGAAGGGTCCGAAATGCTGGCTCGAGTACGGGCCGGTGAAGTCAAGAGCGTCTCGGTGGGATACCGGGTGCTTGAACATGCCCGCGTTGATGACCGGGATGGACTGCCTACCGTAAGGGTCCGCTGGATGCCTTACGAAATCTCGCTTGTTGCGGTTCCTGCGGACGCCCTGGTCGGCGTTGGCAGGTCGATGCCGCCTGCGATCTCAAACCAACATCAACGAAAGGAAAGAGACATGACGTCTCCCATCACTGCCGAAAACTCGGGCGATCAAGCCCACAATACAATCGCCCAAGAACGCGCCCGCGCCTCAGAGATTACAATAATTGGCCAGCGGTTCGAATTGGACCAATCGACCGTTTCGCATGCAATCGCGGAAGGAACCTCGATCGACAAGTTCCGGTCTCAGGTCATGGATTATCTCGACAACTCAAATTCCGCTGAGCCATCCAATGTCCGCTCTACGTTGGGCGTTCTGCGCCGTAGTCAGGACCGTTCGTACTCCCTGACCCGTGCGATCGCGGCGGAGTTGAGCGGGAACTGGAAAGAAGCCGGTTTTGAGCGCGAGTGCGCCGAAGAACTGGCACGATCCTCCGGACGCTCACCAACGGGCATTTACGTCCCGGCAGTTGCCCTCGCCGGGCGCGATTTGCTCACGACCGGCAATGCTGGCGCTCTCATCGGCACCGAACACATGGCAAGCCAATTCATCGACGCTCTTCGTCCGGAAGTGCAGGTGATGCAACTTGGCGCGCGGGTTCTGCCCGGTCTGCGCGAGAACGTCTCGATCCCCCGGATGCCTGCGGGCACTTCGGCAGAATGGATCGCCGAAGACGCGGCCGCGACCGAAAGCACACCCGGCTTTGACAGCGTGAGCCTGTCGCTTAAGCAGTTGAGCGCTCGGACACGCATGAGCCGCCGTCAGATCAAGCAGTCACTTCCCGCCCTCGATGCCGTGCTGCAAAACGATCTGCGTCGCGAAATCGCGATTGCAGTCGATCGCGCGGCAATCGCCGGGGTCGGGTCGGCGCTGGAACCGGAAGGCATTCTCAACACAACCGGGATCGGCACACTGCCCGCTGACGGCGCAGACGGCCGGACGATCGACTGGGCGCACGTCACCGATCTGATGGCTCAGGTTGAGGACGCAGGCGCACCAATGCAAAGCCTCGCCTTCCTGTCGAATCCGAAAGTGAAGGCCAAGCTGCTTAGCACGCCAAAGTTCTCCGGTGGCGACTCTGCGATCCTGACGACGTCCGGGTCAAGCTTGTCGATTGCAGGGCACACAGCCGCCTTTACGTCGCTTGTGCCATCCAACTTCACGCTGGGCGCGGGTACAAACCTGTCGGCTCTTATCTTCGGCGCATGGTCCGAACTTCTGATTGGCCAATGGGGCGGGATCGACGTTATCGTGGACGACAAGACCGAAAGCGATCGCGGCAACGTTCGGATCACGGCACACAGCGAATGGGACATTGCCTTGCGCAACGCTCAGTCCTTTGCGGCTGTGACCGACATTATCGCCTAACCAACCGGCGCGGCCCTCGCGGGCCGTGCCTTCAATGTCGAAATCTGCACCAAGATGAAAAGGACACGTACAATGAGCAATCTTCGGACAATCAGTAAAACGGACCTTGTCAAGGCGTACCAAGTATCAGCGAAGCTGGTTGCGAGGTATGGAATCGATTTTGTCCCCGCTTTCGAGCGGATGGAGATAGAGTTACAACGATTAAATGAAATAGAGGAAGCCATAGGTCGAGCGGAAAATGCCGTGGAACATAAAACTCCTATTTTTCGTTCAGAACGCTCAAAATAATCCCAAGCGCGAAGTTCAATATGAAAGAAATGCATTTCTTGGCTGCACTTAGACAGCCAATGTGCCACTTCGAGTAAACTCCGGCTATGCAGCTCTATAAGTTTTGAGTTGAACCTTATTGTCCAAGCCATCGCCAAACATCCGCATTAAAGAAATCGTTTTCGTTGAAAGATCATCTAAATCGGTTTTTTCGATGAAGGTTTCTTCACCGTGCGCGATGGAATTTCGCCGCTTCAACAGGATAGTATCTATGAAACTCTCATGTGTTTCGAAAGGCTCAAAAGGGATGCCGCAGACTATACAGATCTCGCGAAGTACTTCGGCATTTAAATTTGATCTTGCGTTTACCAAGTCAGGGTTGAAACGAGAAAACTGCTGTTCGGACGCTGCTAATACATCTTCAAGCAATTCACATCTGGCAGCCAAACTGGTCCTGTTGGTAGACAGGGCAGTCAATCGTGGTAGGAAATAGTTTTTTAAAAACTGATTATCTAATTTAGAAAACGGAAATTTTCTTAGTGCAATATGTGTCAGGTACAGGCGGGCAGCATTCTTAACATGCCCTTCCCAATGCGCATATGAAATGGTTACTAGTGCCCTCAGCAAAACTTTCTCCAGTGCTGCATCTGCATTGCGTATTGCTGATTTTAAATCCGATATCTCCTTGATCCGCCAAGTTCGATCAGTAGTCAGCAGGTGAGTAAAATCGTCTTCTGTGTACGGTTTGCTCATGGTTTAAACCATCGTTCTCCGAATGGAACCGTGCGTTGAATTCTTGTTGTTCCCCTCATACCGGGTGATACAAATTCCGCTACTTCATCTTGCGACCAGAATTCTTGTGTTTTCAACTTCACAAATTCGACTGGATTATCGAGTTTTTGAATTGCAGCAAGGTTTTTTGCAACACCAACCGCGATCGCCTCGAGGCCAACCAAACCTACACGGCCAGAATAATTTCCTTCTTGAAAACGCCGTAGCGCATCTTGCCCGGCGGCTTGGTACAGAAGGTCAAAAGTTGAATTTATGGCCGAAATCGTAGTGGCAATATCGCCCGTACTTGCAAGCTCAACAATGCCATCATCGATGAATTCTCCTACATCTAAATTGCTATCGTAAGCCACGAAGGTGTGGACAAGGAAACGTACCGCCATTTCTATGTGCCGCTGTTTCTCCATTTGGGACTCGGTTTGCGCGGTCAAAACTTTGAAATTTTCCGTTTCAGCGGCAGCCTTGATAGCTCGGTAGTACTCATCGTTAATCATCAGAATGATGCAATTGCGTATCTCCTGCTGATTGGCGACCGTGCCGCCTGCGTTTAGCCGCTGAAACAGATCAAACTTTGTCATGCTGTCACTTGGGCGCTTCAATATTTCGACGCTAATTCGCGAGCGGCGGATAGTGAGTTGCAGACTGCGATCCATTTCCGCCTGTTCTTCCTGCGGCGTTCCGTCGATCCGGTCACTCTTTGCCCATACTGAGTTGTGAAGAGAGGGAAGGTATTTGGTCGCCTCAAGGACCGAAGGCGCACAAACGGTCCCATCCGAGTTTTTCAACTTCCCCATAAACTCGAGTATTGACGATAGTCGTTGCAGACCGTCAACCAACTCCCATTTCCCGTCTTCGAGTTCATAGACAAAGATTGAAGGAAGCGGGATGCCAAGCAGTAGAGACTCTATCAGTTTGGACTTTTGACCAATTTCCCATCGGAAAAGCCGCTGAAATTCCGGGGCAATTATTATTTCGCCCTCATCATACATGCTGACTAACTCGCCTATCGACATTTGATATGCGTCTGTGCGCACACTTCGCTGAGCAATCTCAATTTCGTCTTGTAACACTTTGAATAACCTGCTTTTACTGCCGGGCACTTCTAACGCTCCTCTACCATAGAGCGTATCGCTTCGTTGTTGAAGCATGATGTTGAGCAACCCTTGGTCTTACTTCGCATTGGTGAGAAAGCTAGCACGTAGAACTCTAGCGTAAGTGGCTCCTAATAGCTACTTATTGGGTTGGACCTTGGAGTAGGCCGCGAAGCAGTAAGTCGGTGAACGCTGTTTTTTGGAAAGTTGTTTTCTCAATGTCGTACCGGCAGTTCAGACTGAGCATTCGTCAGCGACGAGCGCTGGCCTAAACTTTCTTCGTATTGGCGGTACATCCGCCGCCGTGAGGAGGGCAATTTGACAACGAGGCGTTAGGGTTGCCTTAACGGCAGCGAACGCCCAAATCTTCCGAACCCGCAACAGGAAAGTAACTGTGGTAGTGTCTCACTCTGCAAGTTATGCTTTTTCTTAATGGAGACGAACTCGTGAGTGATTTGGAATTTTCCTTTCGTAAAGCCTGTGACGCCGCAGGTGCTGCCGAAGAAGCGGTGAAAATTCGCCGAAGAGAAGGGCATGTTTTTGGGAGCTCGCCGGACGATCCTGAGGCGAAAATCAGAGCGATCGGTCGCGGTCCGGGGAAAGGACTGGCGATGCCGCTTGGCGGTGCGGTTCAGCTAGCAATCGCAGAGCGATTGATCGAGGCCGGTCTTCGTGTCGAGGCCTCTTATTCAATTGCTTTTCGATTTGCGTTCCTAGGCCAAAGTGCGACGCTGTGGGGTAAACCGGACAACAAAGCTGTCATCCCGCAATTCAAGGCTGAAAGCGATCGTTCACCCGGTCGGCTATTCTCGATTGGGTGCACTTGGCTTATCGTTGCGCCCGGCGCAAACGGAATGCCCGGTGATGATTGCTTCACTTACTTTTCTGACGATCCGGCTTACAAAATCGACGGCAGGACCTTCGACAGCCTGAACTCGGTTGCCTTGAGCGTCGGAGAACCCGTCGATGGAACGCCAAGGATTCTCCTCAATGTGAGCGACGTTTGCCGCAACCTGGCTGATAACTTGGACGTGCCTTTCTCTGAGTTTTGCGGGGAAGCCGTTCAATGAAACGCGCCCCTCTCCCAATTTTCGTGGGTGAGCGTCAAGCGGCCCAGTTATTCGATCTCAAGCCAGCACAGTTTCGCGCTCTTGTGGAGGGCGGTCAGCTTCCTAAGCCCAAAGCCATCGGTGAGTTTGAGCGCTGGGATACAGGCGAGCTTTGTCGTGTGGTTACTGGTGAAGCGATCGAGGGCGTCGGAGACGTGCAGTGGTGAAAAAGTATCTCTGGCGAAATCGGCACGATAAGCCCAACGTTCGGATCAAGGGTAAGGTTTTCCCGATCCGCGATCAGAACGGTAATTGGCATGAGCCTGACACTGCCGAGGGTGATCGCATTTATTGGGAGATACTGACCGGCAAGCGCGCAGAGGCTAAGAGGTCTTGGTCTGCCGCGATCGAATTACTGCGCGAATCTGATCGCTGGGCCGACATTTCGCCGAGATACCGCGCTGACCTCGAACCCGTGCTGGCATACATCGAAGAAAAGATCGGCAAAAGCGATGTAACACGACTGACGCAGGCGGACATCTACGCCGCGATGGATGCGAACAAACACCGTGTCCGATTCGCGAACTATCTGCCCGTGGCAATATCCATGATCTTCAAAGTCGTCGTCCGTAGAAGGTGGATGACTGACAACCCAGCCGCGGGGATCGAGAAACTGCGAGTGCCTAAGGAACGCCAAAAGCCTCATGTGCCGTGGACAGATCAGGCGGTGCAAACGATCCGAGAGTATGGCGAGCCGATTCCGCGCCTGATCTTTGAACTTGGCGTTGGTAGTGTCCAGCGCCCCGGGGATTTGGTCGACTTTGTTTGGGGTGACTTCGATGGCGAGGCCCTCAGACTGCGCCAGAACAAATCAGGAAAGCCGCTATGGCTTCTCCATGCACACCCCAATTGCTTGCGGCGCTCTCGACCGCCAAAAAGACAATAGGAGCAGCGCCCCACCCTTCACGGCACATTCTTACCAAACAGGATGGTCAGCCGATGAATTACCGGCGAATGGCTCGCATTTTTGGAGATGAACGCAAGCGGCTGGGCCTAGAGGCGCACGACATGCACGCGCTTCGGTATCGCGGCGTCATGGAGTTAGCTTGGTCAAAGTGCACCGATGATGAAATCATGGCTTTCAGCGGGCACAGTTCGAAAGCCATGGTCATTAAGTATGCCGGTATCGCGCGGCAAATAACACGAGCCAAGACGGCGCACGAAAAACGCAGACTCTGGAGTGCGCTATGAAAAGAACGGGTAAAGAACAAGAACATGATAACCCATGTGATAACCGCTTGCGCTCCGAAAACTCAGAGGCTAATGAAACAAGGGCTTCGGCGAGTTGGCGGAGTGGTTACGCAGCGGATTGCAAATCCGTGTACAGGAGTTCGATTCTCCTACTCGCCTCCATTTAATTTTAAGTACTTAGCAGGTTTTTGGGAATCGTGACCAGCCGCGTCTGGATATTCTGTTTTTGTTCCGCGCTCAAGTACTGGAAATTTCTGCAAGCGGTTCTTCTCAAAACACGGTTATCGGTTGATACTTTTCGCGCGGTGTTGACAAAGGTCGTCGTAGATATATTGAAGACCGTTTTACATGCTCAACAACATCGGCCTGCCTGGGCTCCTATTGATCCTGTTAATCATCATATTGCCAATCTGGCTAATTATGCGCTCGAGCAAGAGAAAAGCAAATTAACAAGCCCGAATAGCCGATGCTTTGGAAGACATCGCCAAATCAAAAAAGAACAGCGACTAGAGCGTCTGACGAAATACCTGAAACATCGGGTATCATGTAACGCGTTGAAATCTTTGATTTCAGGCAGCGTTATGTGATTCAGGTTTTTCGCATGACGCTTTAAGAGCGATCATTCTCTCAGCTTTTCGGTCAGGGAACTACAAGTAACGCATATGCCAGCTTGGAGAGTGCGTAACTGGCCGCTTCTCAGAACGTCAATCGTCCGTCAGCAATGAGGGCCCGTCGTTGCGGTTGAGATAGGCCTCAAACGCCGCCAGTCCTTCGTCCAAGCCGCGACGGCCCAACCCGATGCGAAACCGGTCGCTCGGCACAGGGCCGATGTCGGATGCATAGATTGAACTCGGCAGGACAAGAACACCGCTTTGCTCCACCAGATCGCGGGCAAAGGCGTCGACCCCACCTGCTCCCTTGTAGCGCGGGTACGCCATGCAGGAACCATCCGGGTGCTGCCAGTCAAACAGGTCCGGGTATCGCGCGAAAAATGCATCCCATTTCGGCAGGTTTTCATCAACTATGGCACAGTTCCGCGCCAGCAACGCGCGCCGGTTCGCCAGCGCGATCATCGCAAGTCTTTCGCTGGGGCCTGAATTACAGATCGAAAGATAGTGCTTCAGCCGTTCCATATGCGCCAGTACGTCGCGGTCCTGCGATGCAATCCAGCCGATACGCAACCCCGGCAAGCCATATGATTTTGACATCACGTTCAAAGACAGTCCGCGTTCGTAGACATCCGCGACAAAGGGCAAAAACTGCGTGCCACTGGGCCCCAGTCCATGGAAAATTTCATCATGCAAAATGTAAATGCCGTGTTTGCGACACAGCGCGATCAGCGCATCATAACGATCCCGTGACAGGATCGCGCCCGTTGGGTTGTGGGGAAAGTTCATTGTCAAAAGCCGGGTGTTTGGTTGGATCGCAGCGGCCACCCGGTCGATGTCCAATGACCAGCCATCATCGGGGTCAAGCGGGACCCCGGTGGCACTGCAGATCGTGACCGGCAGCGTCTCGTGAGACTGATAATTCGGGGTCACGACAATGGCGTGGCTGTCCTTGTCGAGCAGCACGGAATTGGCGGCAAAAATACCCTCACTGGCACCTGCAAAACACAGGATGTTATCTGCCGACTGTTGTTCATAGGTCTGCGCAATCCGGGCGCGCAAATCCGGAGCGCCAAAGGTTTCGGTATATCCGAGCCACATCTCTTCGAACGCAGCACGATCCTCATCCGAGGCCATAGCAAGAAGGTCACGCAAAGAGATGCTTTCCGCGTCGGAAGCTGTCAGGTGGTATTGCGCAGTAAACTCCCATTTGGCGAAATGGGTCTCAAGGCGGAAATCTGGCAGCGTGGGCATGAGTGGACCTTTGGTGTGGTGGGTAAAAAGCCGAATTCATGTCTTAAGCGACCTGCCACAAAATGCGAAGCCCCTGTGGCAATCATGTTTTGACCGCCCTCAACATGCTGCTGGCTCGGCCTTGATCCGGAATGCCTATGCCGCAGGGGTCACGGCACCTCGTGTCAGCGCATAACAGAAGCCTTCGCCAGTGAGTTGCGTACGGTTTCTGGATGCACCGGGCATGTCGCTGCACTCTTGTACCCCTGCGCGGCTTGGCCTAACCATGTGACAAATCAAGCCTTCAGGAGAACCCAGAATGACAGACCCGAAAGGTCCGAGCTACGGCTTTGACACGTTACAAATTCATGCCGGCGCACGCCCGGACCCCGCAACAGGTGCACGCCAGACCCCTATTTATCAAACAACGGGCTATGTCTTTCGCGACACCGACCACGCGGCGGCACTGTTCAACCTGCAGGAAGTCGGCTTTATCTATTCGCGGCTGACCAACCCCACGGTATCCGTGCTGCAGGAAAGGATCGCGACGCTTGAAGGTGGTGTCGGCGCGGCCTGCTGCTCTTCGGGTCATGCCGCACAGATCATGGCACTGTTCCCCTTGATGGGGCCGGGTAAAAATGTCGTGGCATCAACCCGCCTTTACGGCGGAACCGTTACGCAGTTTGGCCATACGATCAAGCGTTTCGGATGGGAGTGTACCTTTGTCGATTTCGACGACCTTGATGCCGTGAAGGCCGCAATCAACGACGACACGCGCGCGGTTTTCTGCGAGGCGATCGCCAATCCGGGCGGATATATCACCGACCTCGACGCCATTTCCAAAATCTCTGACGCGGCGGGCATTCCGCTGATTGTCGACAACACCTCGGCCACGCCATACCTGTGTCGCCCGATTGAACATGGCGCCACATTGGTTGTGCACTCCACCACCAAATACCTGACCGGCAACGGCACTGTCACAGGCGGGTGCATCGTGGATTCAGGCAAGTTCGACTGGTCTGCAAATGACAAATTCCCGTCGCTGAGCGCACCGGAACCGGCGTACCACGGGCTGAAGTTTCATGAAACTTTCGGGCCTTTGGCGTTCACCTTCCACTCGATTGCCATCGGTCTGCGCGACCTCGGGATGACCATGAACCCGCAGGCGGCGCATTACACATTGATGGGAACGGAAACCTTGTCACTGCGCATGGACCGCCACGTGGAAAACGCAGAGATCATCACACAGTGGTTGGAAAAAGACCCGCGGGTCGACTACGTGACCTATGCCGGTCTGCCCTCGTCCCCTTACCACGACCGCGTGAAAAAAATCTGTCCGAAGGGGGCTGGTGGCCTTTTCACATTCGCGATCAAGGGCGGCTATGATGCCTGCATTAAATTCGTGAACGCACTCGAAGTCTTCAGTCACGTGGCAAACTTGGGTGATACGAGATCGATCGTGACACACTCTGCCTCAACAACGCACCGCCAGCTGACCCAAGAGCAGCAAGAGGCGGCAGGGGCCGGACCCGGCGTCGTCCGGATTTCAATCGGGACCGAAAGTTCGGAAGATCTGATCGCCGATCTTGATCAGGCGCTCTCCAAAGCAACGAGCTGAAAACCAGTATTTTGAACAGCGAAGGGCGGCCACGTGCCGCCCTTTTGCATATCACCAAACTACGTTCAGTCCAGTATCTCAAAAACCATGGACACCCGGGCTGTCAGGCTCACCTCTCCTGCAGCGACAGGCACATCCGATGCCATCCGCGCGGAGGCCATCTCCATCATCACTGGTCGGCCACCGCCACCGCTTTCCGATATGGACTGCACAGGTCCCAACGCGACACCAGCCGCCTCAGCCAATTGCTCGGCCTTGGCGATGGCATCCTTGACGGCATCCTGACGCGCCGCAGCAATGGCGGGCTCCGGGTCCTGTATGGAAAATTGCAATCCGTTGAATGTGTTGGCCCCGTCCTGAACCACGCGATCCAGAATGCCGCCAAGTGTATCGAGGTCCCGCACGCGTATGGTCAGCGTATTTCGCGCCACGAAGCCAGTAATACGGGGCGTCTCATTTTCCGGGTTGCGACGGTTCCACACGGGTTGCAACGACACACCCTGCGTTTGCATATCACGCGGTGCGATACCCGCCTCGTTAAGCTGCGCAAGAACACCCGCAACCGCATCCGACGTCAATCGCAATGCATCCCCTGCGAGACGTGCTTCGTTGGTGACGCCCAGATTTATGGTTGCCATGTCAGGCACCGCTTCAACGACGCCTTGTCCCGTCGTGGTGATAACGCGATCAGCGTCAGCCCAAACCGCCGGGACCGTTCCCAGCACGAACACAAGCGCCACGATCAGATTTTTCATCCAGATTCTCCATTGATCCACGCAAAAAACATGACCATGCTGAGGCCATAAGACAAGAGCATGCACCGTTTTCCTTTCCCTCGGCAAAGACCTGCTTTATCATGTCGCGCACCGGCTATTCG
Source organism: Roseobacter sp. OBYS 0001 (assembly GCF_019654895.1). NCBI lineage: Bacteria > Pseudomonadati > Pseudomonadota > Alphaproteobacteria > Rhodobacterales > Roseobacteraceae > Roseobacter > Roseobacter sp. OBYS 0001. The sequence continues at coordinate 430,420 of NZ_BPES01000003.1, read as the reverse complement.
CTATTGGTCGTAATCTTTTTCAGGTAACAAGCACGCCATGAGACCGAACTTTGCCTTGTCCCTGTCCCACGACGGTATCCTTCTGCTTCATCGCACGGCAGCGGGCTGGCGGATTATTGGTAAGGCTGACCCGGCATCCGAGAGCCTTGCCGAAGATCTGACAGGATTGCAACGCAAGGCCAAGGCACTGATCACTGGCGAGGTGTATTGCAAACTGGTTATTCCCAACGATCAGATACGATATTTGACTGTTGAAACCGCCGGGCTGGATGACGCGGATCGACATGCGGCAGCGCGGTTGGCACTGGAAGGGGCAACCCCTTATGAGGTGTCTGAGCTCGTCTTTGACATTGAGACCGACGGCGCGACTTCTCAGGTCGCCGCAGTCGCCGGGGAAACCCTGAAAGAGGCCGAAGCTTTCGCGCTCGAGCATGGTTTCCCGCCGGTCAGCTTTGTGGCCATTCCGGTTGCCGACAGCTTTAAGCAAGAGCCGTTTTTCGGCATGACCGACGCCGCACACAGGCTTCTGGAACCGGGAGAAGACGTCGCGCGCAACGAAGCGATCATCCACATCGTGGAAACAGCGCCGCAAACCGGTCTGGAAGCCATGCCGACGACGCCGGACGTCATTGATAGGTCGAAACCGGGACCCAGCTTTGTGAGCCGTCGCACCGTGCCGACCTTTCGCACGGATCCGCCTGACCCGAGTGTGACGGCCGGTTTTGTCCAACCACCTGCCAGTGAGGCGCCCGGTTTTGCCGAGCCGCCTGCACCTTTTGACGCAGCACCGCCCGAACAGCCGGCGCGTGTTCCACCTCGCCCCAAGGCTCCTGCGCTGACGCCAACGGTGACAAAACCAAACAACGAAGCTGAGCGTTTGACGGTATTTGGCGCAAGAAACAGCAACAGCTTATCGAACCGTTTTGGGTCAATTAGCCTTTTGGTTGCTGTTTTTATTGTGCTTTTCGCTGGTGTCACTGCCTTTGCCAGCGGTGCGTTTGGCACCGGCTTCAACAGCCTGATTGCACGCCTGTCGACCCCCAAGCCCACCGCGCAGTTTACAGCACCCCTCGTGGATGAAGCGCCCCTTGCCGCACAAAAGCTCGAGGAAAAGCCAGACGGTGTGAGCCTCGCATCGCTCAATCGCGATCTGACGGACGAAGATGCTGCCGTTTTGGATGCGTTGCGGGGCGCCGATCAAACTGAATTGTCCCCGCCCCCTGCCCCAACGGAGGATGAACTGCGCGCGGACTATGCAGTCAGCGGCATCTGGCCCCTCGCGCCCGAAGTGCCAAGCCCACCGCCACTCGTCGGTCTGGAAGACCTCTACATCACCAGCATAGACCCGATAAATCCGAACTTCGACGCGGTTGCGCTGCCCGCTGTTACCGGATCGATCAGCGATCAGAGTTTTCTTGCGCCCGCCTCGCCTGCGCCTGCCGGTACGGTATTCGAGCTGGATGACACTGGCATGGTGATTGCAACACCGGAAGGCAGCCTGAACCCCGATGGGATACGGATTTTTGAGGGAACTCCCCCGGTGCGACAGCCACCCAATTTGTTGCGCGTTGAAGACCCGGGCGAAGACCTCGCAACAAGACTGCGGCTGGCCAGTTTCCGGCCACAGGTACGCCCTGCTGATCTGATCGAATCCTCGGAACGCGCAACCTATAGCGGTCTGACGCGCTCAGAACTGGGGGAATACAGACCACGGCTGCGGCCACAGTCTGAACAGGAAAACGCGCTTGCGGCTGCGAGTCTTGTGTCACTGGACAATGGGGGCGGACAAGCGCTGATTACACCGCAATCCACCGACGATTTTGACGGCGCCACGGCAAGGGCAATCGCTGCGTCCTTACGACCGGATGTCCGGCCAAAGGATTTCAGCGACACCGTTGCAAGAATTCAACGGGCAACACCTGCACCCAGCGCCTCTGCGGTCACAACTGCATCGGCCGCAAGTGTCGCCCCCCGCGTGGTCACGCCCAAGATTCCCTCCAGCGCTTCGGCCAGCAAAGAGGCCACCGTGCGTAACGCCATCAATCTGCGCAAGGTCAACCTGATCGGTGTCTATGGCAAACCCTCCAGCAGACGGGCGCTTGTCCGGCTCAGCAATGGGCGATATCGCAAGGTTGAGGTCGGCGATCGGATCGACGGGGGCCGGGTATCCGCCATTGGCGATGCGGAGCTGCGATACCAGAAAAGTGGCCGCGCGATCGTGTTGAAAATGCCGCGCGGCTGAGAACGGGGCGTTATTCTGCGGCGATCTCTCCGCTGTCGATCTGCTCTTGCTCGATGCTTTCAAAGAGGGCTTTGAAATTGCCCTCGCCGAACCCATCATCGCCCTTGCGCTGAATGAACTCGAAAAAGATCGGGCCGATCACGGTTTTGGAGAATATCTGAAGCAGGATCTTGGTTTCATTGCCATCAACGACCCCTTCGCCATCAATCAGGATGCCATGCGCCTTCATCCGATCAATCGGCTCATCATGGCCGACGACGCGCTCGTGGCTCAGGGCGTAATAGCTATCGGGGGGTCCGGGCATGAATTTCACACCGCGCGCGGCAATCGCATCGGTGCTGTCATAGATATCGCGCGCGCCAACTGCGATGTGCTGAATGCCCTCACCTTTGTACTTTTTGAGGTAGGAGACAATCTGCCCGATCTCCCCCCGATCTTCATTGATCGGAATGCGGATGCGCCCGCAAGGGGATGTCAGGGCCCGGCTCAGCAGGCCGGTATATTTCCCTGCAATATCAAAGAACCGGACTTCGCGGAAATTGAACAGATCGCCGTAAAAGCGGAACCATTTGTCCATATTGCCCCTATGCACATTATGCGTCAGGTGATCGAGATAATAGAACCCGACACCCGCAGGTTTTGAAGCCTGCAGCCAGTCATATTCTGCGTTATAGGGGCTGGTGTCATGATATTGGTCGACAAAATACAACAGCGACCCGCCGATCCCAATGATCGCGGGCACATCCAGCACCTTGCCACTGCCCTCATACGGCACAGCCCCTTTTGATACGGCATGATCAAACGCGACCTGCGCATTTGCCACGCGCCACCCCATGGACGGCGCACAGGGGCCGTGATCCTGCACAAACCCGGCCGCAAAGCTCTCGGGGTCCGCGTTCAGCACATAAGTGATGTCGCCCTGCTGCCAAAGCTCAATCTGGCGCGTTTTGTGGGTCGCAACATGCGCATAGCCCATCTGCGCAAATAATGCGCGCAGTGCTTCAGGTTCGGGGTGCGAAAACTCCACAAACTCAAACCCATCTGTGCCAACCGGATTGTCATCCGTGATTAGTGATTTCGGTGCATTGTGCGGGAAAGGGCCCATTTCCTGTACTCCTTGCGGATATTGCGCATGATTACGCCTATAGGGGCTAATATTAGCAGTTTCTTGCCGCGACAATTGCGCAAATATCAGGGACATACTCGCTATTTCTGCGGGAATGCCGCATGACATCTTAAAATCATGCGGAGGTCGTGCATCATGCTGGACAGCATTGACTTGAAACTTTTGGCCGCCCTGCAACGCGACGCGCAGTTGACGGCACAGCAATTGGGTGACCTTTTGCATCTGTCGAACAGTCAGGCAGGCCGACGCCGTCAGCGGCTGGAGAACGAAGGCTACATCAAATCCTATGTTGCGCGTTTGGATCCGCGGCAGCTTGGGCTGCAGGTACAAGGGTTTGTGCAAGTGCATCTCGCCAGCCATGGCGTGGAGCATTCAAACGCTTTTGCGCGGCTGATCAACACGACCCCGCAGATCATTGATGCGTGGACAATGACCGGGGATGCAGATTACCTGTTACGCGTCTACTGCACCGATTTGCCAGATTTTAACCGCTTAATACAGGATGTTTTACTATTTCACCCTACCATTTCACGCGTGCACAGCCAGATCGTGATGGATCAATTGAAAATCGACGGTCCGCTGCCAACCTGACCCGACTGGAGAATTAGACTCAATGGAAGGCTTCCTCTATCAGGCGTCCATCTATCTGGCCGCAGCCGTGATTGCCGTTCCAATTGCAGCACGCTTGGGGTTGGGCTCGGTTCTGGGGTACATCGCGGCGGGTATTATTATCGGCCCGGTCCTTGGGCTGGTGGGCGCAGAAACGCAGGACTTGCAACACTTTGCCGAGTTTGGCGTCGTTGTGATGCTCTTTCTGATCGGCCTCGAACTTGAGCCGCGCGCACTGTGGGACATGCGCAACCGGTTGCTCGGCCTCGGGGGTCTGCAAGTGGTGCTGAGTACGCTCGCGCTGATGGGGATCGCCATGGCCTATGACCAGCCGTGGGGCGTGGCACTTGCCATCGGGCTAAGCCTGTCGCTCAGTTCAACCGCGATTGTGCTGCAGACCCTGTCAGAAAAGGGCCTGATGCAGACAAATGGGGGCCGCAATGTCTTTTCCGTGCTGCTGGCACAGGATATTGCGGTCATCCCGATGCTGGCTTTCTTGCCATTGCTTGTCGTCACGATACCCGTGCAGATCGCGCAGGATGGGTCGATCATACTGACCGCAGGCACCCATGCCGCCGGCGACGCACACCATTCCCTGTCACTGGTCGAAGGGTTGCCCGCCTGGGGTGTCACGCTGGTGACGATCGGTGCCATTGCCGCCGTCATCTTTGCGGGCGTCTATCTGACGCGTCCCCTCTTTCGCTTTATTCACGCCGCGCGCCTGCGCGAAATGTACACCGCCTTGGCGCTTTTGATTGTCGTGGGCATTTCATTTCTAATGACGCTTGTGGGACTGTCCCCGGCACTTGGTGCATTTTTGGCGGGCGTGGTTCTGGCGAACTCCGAATTTCGCCATGAGCTTGAGACCGACCTTGAACCGTTCAAGGGTCTGCTGCTGGGGCTATTTTTCATCACGGTAGGTGCGGGGATCAACTTCCCGCTGCTTTTTGACAATACGCCCGCCATCCTTTCGATGGCGCTCTTGGTCATCATCGTAAAAGGCCTGATCTTGTTTGCTCTCGGATGGGCCTTCAAGCTCAAGGGACGTGATCAGTGGCTCTTTGCCCTCGGGCTGGCGCAGGCGGGCGAATTCGGGTTCGTACTGACGTCTTTTTCGGTGCAGCAAAACGTTATCCCGCTGGAGATTGCGGAAACGCTGCTGCTGGTCATCGCGCTTTCCATGCTGATCACGCCACTGCTCTTTATCATCTACGATATCCTTTCCCGCCGCATGGAAGAACAGGTCGAGCAGCTTCCCGACGATGAGATCGACGAAGAAGGGCCCGTCATCATCGCCGGAATTGGACGCTTTGGTCAGATCGTCAATCGACTGGTTCAGGCAAACGGGTTCAAAACCGTTGTATTGGATCAGGATATGGAAACCATCGCCGTCATGCGCCGCTTTGGATACAAAGGGTTTCTAGGAGATCCCACCCGACCCGATATTCTGCGCGCTGCCGGGATCGAAAATGCCAAGGTGTTGGTTGTGGCGATGGACAGCCCTGAAGCCGCGATAAAACTGGTCAAATATGCACGCAGCATCAGGCCGGATTTGCATATCATCGCGCGGGCCCGTGACCGCACGTTTGTCTATCGCCTGTTTCAGGCCGGGGCGAGCGATATTGTGCGCGAGATGTTTGACAGCTCGCTCCGGGCGGGTCGGTATGTCTTGGAAAACGTGGGCTTAAGCGAGTTTGAAGCCGCAGAAGCCGAGCGTGTATTTTACCATCATGACCGTAAAACGATACGGCAATTGGCCGATCTGTGGGACCCATCGCGACCTGCCAGCCAAAATCCAGCCTATGTCGCGCGCGCCAAAGAGCTGCAAAAAGAGCTGGAAACTGCCATATTGAGCCGCTCAATTTCCGCAAAAGACACCGACGGGTGAGCCGACGGCACGGCTCAACCGGCGGCGACGCCTGCTTCGGCAAATGTTGCCATGCCGCTGAGACAGGCAACGGCCCCCTGCAATACCCCCAAGGATAACGCCGCACCGGACGCCTCTCCAAGGCGCAAGCCTAACGACAGCAGCGGTTCTTTCCCAAGCGCATGCAACAGCCGGTCATGTGATCCCTCAGCGCTCAAATGACCCGCCACACAATGCGCCAGCGCATCCGGTGCCGTATGCATCAGACTGCCCGCCGCCGCGCAGCAAATGAAACCATCGAGCAGCACAGGTATACGCAACAGACGCGCCCGCAGGATGGCCCCCGCCATCGCGGCGACTTCGCGCCCGCCCAGACAGCGCAGCTTCTCCAGACCGTCATGCGCCGTTGCATGCCGCGCCAGACCTTCGGCCACAACCCGTTGCTTGATGGCCAAACCCGCGTCATCGACCCCCGTGCCGCGCCCCACCCAGTCGGCAGGCGCGCCGCCAAAACAGGCCGCTGCAAGGGCGGCCGCACAAGTCGTGTTGCCGATCCCCATCTCACCGACGATCAACACATCGGCCGTCTCATCAACCGCCTGCCAACCCGTCCGCAGCGCGTCGATCACCTCAGCCTCGGACATCGCCGGGGCTTGGGTGAAATCCGCCGTGGGTTGCTCAAGTGTCAGCGCGTGCACATCCAACTTAGCGCCGAATGTCGCCGCCAACTGGTTGATCGCCGCCCCACCATGCTGGAAATTCAGCACCATCTGTGCCGTCACTTCCGCCGGAAAGGCCGACACACCTTGTGCCGCGATGCCGTGGTTGCCAGCAAAAACAATGATCTGCGGAGCCTCGATCTTGGGCGTCGCGACACCGCGCCAGCCGGCATACCAGATCGCCAGATCTTCCAAACGACCCAAGGCACCGGGGGGCTTGGTCAATTGAACGTTGCGCGCAGCCGCTGCATCAAAACTCTTGGCGTCGCTTTCGGGGAGCGCGCGGAGGATATCACGGACCTCATCAAGTGTGGAAAAAGCAGCCGTCATTTCAGAACCCCGTTGCATGATTGTCGCGTCCTCTTTACCCCAAGGGACGCAACCAGCAAGATGTGAAGAGGCCGCAGGCGCATGAAATCCGACATGATCCCGTCTTTCATGCGCGACATCGGGGTTGCTTTTTGCCTGCTGACGCGTCTGCCCATGCCCGCCCTGCCAACCGCTGCATTTGAGCGGGGCGCGCGCAGCGTCTGGGCCTATCCGCTTGTCGGGGCAACGCTTGGAATGATCGCGGGCGGCGTTGGCGCGGCGGCGCTATTTCTGGGCATGCCTGCAGGCATTGCAGCAGGTCTGACACTCGCAGCCTTGATGCTGACGACCGGCGGGATGCACGAAGATGGCCTCGCCGACACGGCGGACGGCTTCTGGGGCGGGTTTGATCGCGACCGTCGTCTGGAGATCATGAAAGACAGCCAGATCGGAACCTATGGCACCCTGTCATTGATCGTCACAAGCGGGCTGCGGTGGGCTGCTCTGGCCGTTCTCCTGCCCACAGGGATCGCGCCTGTCGTCGCTGCCGCCTGTTTGTCACGCGCTGCGATGCCCGTGATGATGCTTTATGTACCACATGCACGCGGGGATGGATTATCACACAGCGTTGGGCGACCCGCCTTGCGCGTTGTGCTGTTAGGCCTGTTCATCGCAGTATCGGTTGGTGCGGTTTTGATGGGGCCTGTGATCCTGACGGCACTGTTGGTCGTTGTGGGCGTTGTGCTGGCAGCCGCGAAACTCGCACATCATAAAATCGGTGGTCAAACAGGCGATGTTCTGGGGGCGACGCAGCTGGTCGCCGAACTGCTGATCTTGCTGACTTTTATCATGGCGCTGTCGTAAAAAAACCGCGCCGGTGAGGGCGCGGTTTTCTATCACTAGATCGGATGCAACTCAGGCAGCGACGCGGCTTTCCAAAACGTCACCGACCTGTTTAGAGGCGGCAAGCTCATCACCACCGCTCACGGCTGCAACCTCACGGGTCAGACGCTCAAGCGCTGCTTCGTAAAGCTGGCGCTCGGAATAGCTCTGTTCGCGTTGATCGTCGGTGCGATGTAAATCGCGCACCACTTCGGCGATGGCAATCAGATCACCGGAATTGATCTTTTGCTCGTATTCCTGTGCACGGCGCGACCACATGGCGCGTTTGACCTTGGCCTTGCCCTTGAGCGTCCGCATCGCATGCGAGATCACATCCGGGCTGCTTAGCGCGCGCATGCCGATTTCCGTCGCCTTATGCGTCGGCACCCGCAGCGTCATCTTGTCTTTCTCAAAAGAAATCACAAAAAGCTCAAGGGAGATACCCGCGACTTCCTGCTCTTCAATCGAGAGTATCTGGCCCACACCGTGGGCTGGGTAGACGACGAATTCATTCGGGCGGAAATCAAGTTTCTTCGATTTTGTCATTCACTATTCCTCAGCTGACGGCGTGCGCCCCTCTTTCGACAGTCAAAACCACACGAGGGCCGAAGCAGCGATGCTGCGCGATCCAGTGCGTTTATGCCGATTATTTCAAATCCATGTCCCACAGAGAGACAGGGCGGAAGGCGGTTCCGTCGTTAGTTTACCAACAACCTATACCACAAAATTCACCACAACGAAAGCTGCCGTAGCGTCATTTAAGAATTCTTGTAATAAAATGAAACTGTTGCGTCCGGATACCGACGAAAACCGGCGAATCAGCCGCCCTCGCCCGGGTTTTCGGAGAAGTATTTTTCGAGCTTTCCGGTCTCACCATCGCGCTCTTCTGCGGTCGGCAGCGGATCTTTCTTAGTGATAATCACCGGCCAGAGTTCCGAGTATTTGCGGTTAAACTCGACCCATTTCTCCATATCCGGTTCGGTGTCAGGACGTATCGCGTCCGCTGGACATTCGGGCTCACACACACCGCAGTCGATACATTCATCGGGATGAATAACGAGCATGTTTTCACCTTCGTAAAAACAGTCAACCGGGCACACCTCGACGCAGTCGGTGTACTTGCACGAAATGCAGCTGTCGTTCACGATATAGGTCATGGACCCTCTTTCCGAATAGAATAGCTAACCGCTTGCTAAATGACAGATTAGAATCATTCAAGAGACCGAGCACGAGAAAGATCAAGGGTGCGACGATCCTTCTTTGTGGGACGACCTTTTCCCTCAAAAGCTGGGTTGTTCGGTGTAACGTCCCGCCCTTTGCGCTCTGGCGGTGACAGGTCAGTGTAAAGCGCCTGTGCCTCAGGCGCAGGACCGCGACGTGAGCCCAATGCTTCAATCCGGATCACGCGGATATCGTCGCCCTGCGGAAAGGTCAGAACGTCGCCCGGAACGACCATATGGCTGCGTTTTTGCGTGCGCGTGCCGTTCACCCGCACCACACCGGAAGCAACCATCGCTGCGGCAAGCGAGCGGGTTTTGAAAAACCGCCCGTGCCACAACCATTTATCTATCCGCAGCTTGTCAGCCACTTATTTGTTGTCCTTAAGCCCCATAAGTGCGGCTGCAAACGGGTTGTCTGGGTCGATCTTTTTCTCAGGTTTTGGAGGACGCGCAGAGAAGTTTTGACCTGCTTTTGGTTTGTCACCCTGCGGCGCGCCCCGTTTGCCTTTGCGCCCCGGCTTGCCTTTGTTTTGTGCACCCGCACCAGCGCGCCTGTTTTGGGGAACCTGTGCCCGCGGCGCACGACCCCATGTAAAGGTGTAAAATACCTCTGTCTCAACCTCCGCGACGGCTTCCGGCTCTTTCGTCTCGGCAGGTTCAGTCGCCGGTGCGACGGCCTCTTCACCCTCTGCCTTGGTGACCGGGCTATCTTCGGCCGGCGCCTCTGGCACACCTGCTTCATCCGGCTCGGACGTCTCATCAGCTTGCGGTGCCACGACCTCGGTCGCCGCTTTTACTTTGGGTCGCTCGCCTTTTTCAGCCTTGTATCCAAGGCCCTGCATCAGATCGGCAAACTGTTCCAGCGTCATACCGGTGATCGACAGCATATCTGCTTTGGCTTCAAAACCCGACCGGGTGTTTTCCGCGCGCAGCATATCTGCAAGCCGCTCAAGCATATCAATGCGAATCGCCCGCTCACCTGCGTTTCTGTAGCCAGACATCGTGTCAGCACCCTCTGGTGCGTCTTTGTCGATGGGAATTGTAACAAGCCCCGGCGGTGGTGCTTCGGGAAACGCATCAATGCCTTTGGACAAAGACCACAACACCAGGCGCAAGCGCGTTGGCGCAGGCTTCAACAGCAAAGGCAGAAAAATCGTGAACTGACCAAACCGAATACCGTGTTTGCGCAGCGCGCCGCGGGCATCCTGATCCAAGGCCTTGACGTCGTCCGCGACCTGACCGCGGGGCAAAACACCAAGGGCTTCGACCATCTGAAACGCAAAACCACGTGCCAAACCCGAAAGGGTCTCATCCCGGCTGAGGTTCATCAGCGGCTCAAACAAGGCGGCAATCTTACGGTCCACAAAATGCTGCAGGCGTCGTTGTACCTTTTGCGCCACCTCCGGTCCCGCGACATCATCCACGAACACATCGACTTGCGGTTTCAGCGCATCAGACCCGGCGACCAGCTTGCCGACCGCATCCTTGCCCCACATCAGACCACCCTGTTCGGTGAAGTCTATTTCCGTGTCGGGCGCGTTGTAGAACCGATCCGCGCGCAGATGGAACTGCGGGGCCAAGGCCTGCAAGGCGGCTGTTTTAATTGTCTTTGCTTCAGCACCGGTTGTGCCTTTGTCCTGGCTGAACCGGAAACCTTCCAGTTTCCCTACGTATTCGCCTTCAACAGTTACTTCGCCGGTATTCGATACTTCTGCCACCATGGCTTCCTTCTGGCCGAGCCGGCGCAAGAGCACGGATGTGCGCCGGTCTACAAATCTTTGGGTCAGACGCTCGTGCAGCGCATCCGACAACCTGTCTTCTACAGAACGCGCCGCGTCGCGCCAATGGCTTTCGTCATCTGTCCAGCCTTTGCGCTGTGCGACATAGGTCCATGTGCGAATATACGCCAATCTTTTGGATAAAGCATCGATATCACCGTCCGTTCGGTCGATCCGTTCGATCTGGCGCGCCATCCAATCGTCCGGAATCTTACCCAATTGGTGCAGATAGCCAAAAATCTGCTCCAGAAGGGAGGCATGTTCGGCGCTGCTGATGCCGCGAAAGTCTGGGATTCGGCACACATCCCAAAGCAACCTAACCGACGGTCCGTCCGTACAACGCGCCATGATCTCGGCACTCTGCCCGAGGCTTTTGAGCGCGCTCAGATCGTCCGCCTCGCGCGCTTTGACAAGGATTTCGTCGTCAGGCGATGCTTCGAGCGTCTGGATCAACCTGTCGATTGAGCCGAATTGCAAAGCATGGTTGCGCCAGTTCAGCTTTTTCAGCGGGGTAAATCGGTGATCGGTAATCGCCTGCGCCACCCCATCATCGAGTGGCGAGGCATCACCCGTCACACCGAAGGTGCCGTTTTTCATGCCACGCCCGGCCCGTCCGGCAATCTGAGCCAATTCATTCGGCGCAAGTGGCCGCATCCTGCGACCATCGAATTTCGCCAATGAGGAAAACGCAACATGATCCACGTCGAGGTTCAGACCCATCCCGATGGCATCTGTGGCCACCAGATAATCGACCTCACCATTTTGGTACATGTCCACCTGCGCATTGCGCGTGCGCGGGCTCAGCGCGCCCATGACCACGGCTGCCCCACCTTTCTGGCGGCGGATCAGTTCCGCGATGGCATATACATTCTCAACCGAAAACCCGACGATTGCACTGCGGGGCTTCATCCTGCTTATCTTTTTCGGACCGATATATGTTAACGTCGACATGCGTTCGCGCTGGATAAAGTCCGCGTTGGGCACGAGTGCGCGGATCGGCCCGCGCATCGTATCAGCACCCAAAAACAGCGTTTCATGCAGACCCCGCGCGCGCAGCAACCGGTCGGTAAAAACATGCCCCCGCTCCGGGTCGGCGCATAGTTGGATTTCATCAACGGCAAGAAAATCGCACCCCATGCCGTCGGGCATGGCTTCGACTGTGCAAACCCAATATTGCGCCCGCGGGGGCACGATGCGCTCTTCTCCGGTGACCAATGCTACGACTGACGGCCCGCGCGCAGCAACGCAGCGATCATAGACCTCGCGGGCCAGCAGTCTGAGCGGCAATCCGATGACACCAGTTCTGTGGCCCAACATACGCTCGATCGCATATGTCGTTTTGCCTGTATTGGTCGGGCCTAAAACGGCCACGACCCTTTTGTCACCTGTCACGGCGTTTCCCTTGCTCAAACTTGACTAGAGTGTCTGCCCCAGTCCCTGCACGGCCAATTGTTCTTTCGCTGCTTTCGCGCGTTCGTGATGCGGGTTCAATTCGAGCACGCGATCAAAAGCGGTTGCCGACCGCTCAAGATCGCCGAATTCACGCAACATGACCCCAAGGCCAAATATTGCGTTGAAGTTATTTGGGTTTAGCAAAAGCGCCTTATGCAGTGCATCAAGGGCCGGGCCATATAGTCCAGCGCGATAAAGGGCTGTTGCGCGGGCGTGCCAACCTTCGGCAAATTCAGGTGCATGATCGGTCAGTGCCGACAAATGCTCCACCGCGCGGGCGTTATCTTCGGCTTCCAAAGCCTCGCGGCCCCGTTTAAGCAATAAGTCCATCGCAGCCGACCCGGATTGATCCCATATCAGCGCAAGTTCACGTTCCAAACGGTTCGCATCCGATTCCGGCGCGGTCTGTAATTGCTGCAAAAGGTCGGTTTCGCTGGTCTGTGCCTTAGCTGGTGCTAAAAACAAAGGGACGACAAAAAGTGCCGTAACGATCAATTTGAGAATCTGTGCGTGCGTAGCCATAACGTGGGACAATGTAACAGCCATGCAGGCCAATTCCAGAGCTTGTGGGCAGATAAGGCAAAAGGGTCTTGAAAATGAGCGATATTGTGAACGGTGCCGTTGAGCGGCTGAATGAAAAACTGGCAGGTTCCGAGTTTACCGGCACCGCAAAGTTCGACATCACCGGTGAAGGTGCCATCATTGTCGATGGATCGGGCGCACGCGCGGGCGATGAGGACACGGATGTGACGCTCACCGCCGATGCAGACACATTTCAGTCAATCCTCGCCGGTGAAACAGACCCGACCGGGGCTTTCATGACCGGCAAGCTGACCGTCGACGGTGATATGGCAATGGCGATGCAACTCGCGGCTGCTTTGGGCTGATGACACTTCATCCCGCCCCGTATTATGGCGACATAGCGCATGGCCCCGAAGACGCTGCGGCGTATTGGGTGACGACATCTGATGATGTCCGTATCCGTGTGGGTCATTGGCCCATACACGCGGCCAAAGGCACTGTGCTGATTTTTCCGGGGCGGACTGAATACATCGAAAAATACGGACAGATTGCCAAGGCGCTCGGCGAACGCGGTCTGGCGAGCATTTCGGTAGACTGGCGTGGACAGGGCCTCGCGGACCGGCTGCTCGATGATCCGGTAATTGGTCACGTGGATCATTTTTCCGATTACCAGAAGGATGTCGCCGCCATGATGCGGGCGGCACGCGAACTGGAATTGCCGCGTCCATTTTTCCTGCTTGCGCATTCTATGGGCGGAGCGATTGGGTTGCGCGCCGCGATGGAAGGGCTGGCCGTGCGTGCTGTCGTGTTCAGCGGCCCGATGTGGGGCATCAAGATCGCGCCCCACCTCAAGCCTGCCGCGTGGGTTCTCAGCCATACCATGCCACGCATCGGTCAGGGCCACAGGCTGCCACCGGGGACGAAGATGGAACACCACGTGCTGACCGACGGGTTCGAAGACAACGTGCTGACCCGCGATCCGGCGCAATTTGAAATCATGCGACAGCAGCTTTTAACCCACCCCGAACTGACACTGGGTGGCCCAAGTTACGTCTGGCTGCGTGAGGCACTGCTGGAAACGCGCCATTTGTCGAGCCGGGCAGCGCCGAACGTGCCCTGCCTTACCTTGATGGGCAGCAACGAACGCATCGTCGACATTTCTGCCATTCATACCCGGATGCAAAGTTGGAAGCGCGGACATCTTGAGATCGTACCGGATGCCGAGCATGAAGTTCTCATGGAAGGCCCGCAGGTGACCGCCGGTTTGTTTGACCAGATGGTTGACCTGTTTCTGGAAGAGGGCGGTGTTTAATCGCTGGGCATTGGGCAATCTGTCGCTAGGTTAAACCCATGTCCAACACACCGGTTCTTTCCTTTACCGACAGGGGTATCTACTGCGCAGCAGGGGATTTCTATATCGATCCATGGCGACCGGTTGAGCGTGCGCTCATCACGCATGGCCATGCAGATCACGCGCGCAGTGGTCATCGCCACTATCTGGCGACCGAGCAGGCGCTTCCGGTCATGAAACACCGGCTCAGTGACATCACCTGTCAGAGTATCCGCTACGGTGAGGTGCAGCAAATCGGCGCGGCCGAGGTATCCTTTCATCCCGCAGGCCACGTTCCCGGTTCCGCGCAGATCAAAGTCAGCGTCGCGGGCGAAATCTGGGTCGCATCCGGCGATTACAAGATTGAAGATGACGGTTTGTCCGAACCGTTCGAGCCGCAGCGCTGTCACCATTTTATCACGGAATCGACCTTTGGCCTGCCGGTTTTTCGCTGGCGGCCCCAGCCCGATATCGCGCAGGACATCAATGCATGGTGGCAAGGATGCGCCGCCGCGGGCAAGACCGCTTTTCTGGGGGCCTATGCGCTTGGCAAGGCGCAGCGGCTGTTGCGCATGCTGGACCCTTCCATCGGCCCGATCCTGACCCATGGCGCGGTTGAGGCAACGAACGCGGTTCTGCGCGGACAGGGCATCGTGCTACCGCAGACAACCCAACTGACGAAAGACACAGACCCCAAGGCGAACCGCGGCGCGCTGGTCGTGGCCCCGCCGTCAGCTTTGGGCAGCACATGGGCCAAGCGGTTTGGCCCCAGTGAAAGCGCTTTTGCGAGCGGGTGGATGCAGTTGCGCGGCGTGCGCCGCCGCCGGTCCGGGGATCGCGGTTTTGTCATCTCGGATCATGCCGATTGGGACGGGCTGTTGAGTGCGATCAAGGCCACAGGGGCTGAAAACATCTATGTCACGCACGGCTATACGGATGTTTTCGCGCGCTATCTCAGCGAAAACGGATGGCATGCGCAGGTGGTTCCAACCGAGTTTGGCGGTGAGAGCGACGAAAGCGAGGCAGAATCGTGAAAGAGTTTGCAGCGCTTTTCAATGCGATTGACCAAAGCACCAAGACCACCGTCAAAACGGCGGCACTGGCGGCATATTTTGCCAAGGCCCCGAAAGAGGACCGGTTGTGGACAATCGCCATCTTTTCAGGTCGCAGACCGAAACGGGCGGTCACCACCACCAAGCTGCGCGAATGGGCGGCTGAAATGGCCGACATCCCCTTGTGGCTTTTCGAGGAAAGTTATCCGATCGTCGGCGATCTTGCCGAAACGATCGCCCTGGTTTTACCCGACACGACCAGCACGAACGACACATCCCTATCTGATTGGATCACCGCATTACGCGCTCTGTCAGAGGCAGACGACGCACAGCGCAAAGCCTTCGTGCGCGATGCATGGGCAGAGCTTGGCGGCACAGAGCGTTTTGTGTTCAACAAGCTGATCACCGGCGGTTTTCGCGTTGGGATCAGTCAAAAGCTGATGACGCGCGCGCTCTCAAAGGCCACGGGCAAGCCTGAAACCGAGCTGGCGCATCGCCTGATGGGCAACTGGCATCCGGATGACACCACGTGGGACGCCCTGATCGAGGCAGACGACCCGATGGCGGATGCCTCGCGTCCCTACCCTTTCTATTTGTCCTATGGGTTGGAGGGGCCGGTTGAAGACCTCGGCGCACCGTCGGAATGGGTCGCGGAATGGAAATGGGACGGCATTCGCGGTCAGCTGATCCTGCGCGACGGGCAGTACTTCGTGTGGTCGCGCGGCGAGGAGTTGATGACGGACCGCTTTCCCGAACTGGCGCAGGCGGTCGACTTTTTCCCGGCAGGCACCGTGCTGGATGGCGAATTGCTGGTCTGGGAGGAAGGTGCCGAAGCGCCGTCCAGTTTCAATGCGCTGCAAAAACGGATCGGGCGCAAAACGGTGCCGAAAAAGCTGCTCGCTGAAGCGCCCGTCGTGCTCCACGCCTATGATGTGCTGGAATGGCAGGGCACGGATATCCGCCAACGTCCCTTCGCAGAACGGCGCGCGATCCTGCAAGACGCCTGCACGGCCCTGCCCGCAACAGCGCCGATAAAACTATCCCCCCAGCTCTCATTTCAAGACTGGGACAGTCTCGCGCAACATCGCGGTGCTGCGCGCGATGCACAGGCCGAAGGGGTGATGCTGAAACGCGCCGACAGCCCCTATCTCGTGGGACGCAAAAAGGGGGACTGGTGGAAATGGAAACTTGATCCGCTGACCATTGATGCCGTGATGATCTATGCGCAGGCCGGACATGGGCGACGCGCGAACCTCTTTACCGATTTCACCTTTGCCGTGCGCCATGGCAATGACCTCGTGCCATTCACCAAAGCCTATTCCGGTCTGACGGATGCCGAATTCCGCGCCATTACCGCATGGGTGCGTAAAAACACGCTCCAGCGTTTTGGCCCGGTGCGACAAGTGACGCCGCACCATGTCTTTGAAATCGCCTTTGAGGGTATTCAGGCCAGCCCGCGCCATAAATCCGGCGTGGCGCTGCGCTTCCCGCGCATGGCGCGGTGGCGACAGGATAAGCCCCTGCAAGAGGCCAACACGCTGGATGACCTCAAGCAGATGCTTGAACTATATGGCTGAGCCCTAGTGCGTCTGACGAAATACCCGAAACATCAAGTATCACGTAACGCGTTGAAATCTTTGATTTCAGGCAGCGTTACGTGATTCAGGTTTTTCGCATGACGCTTTAGTTGCAGGCACCCTCCAGCCCGACCATGCCGTTGCCAACGCCGGTGACGGTCACATTGCAGGTCTGATCGCCTGCCGCGACTTCAATCGAGGCGCCGGAATTAACCACTTGCGTGTCGATCCCATTGACCGCGATCCGCGCCGACTTGCCATCCTGTGCAAGGCTGGACACGAAGACCCGCAAAGCGCCATCAGACAAAAGCGCAACGGAACCTGGTGTATAGCCCTCTTCGGGGGCTGGCGGCACGTCAGCGGCTGCCATCTCGGACATGCCACAATCCGAGCCGACCTCAACGCCCGCGTCACTTAACCCAACCACCGACACCGCGCAGTCGCCACTTTCGAGGGATACGGAAGTCGATGCCCCGGCATCCAGCGTTACCATCTCTCCGTTAACGCTCAGCTTGGCGTAATTCGCCTCAGCGTCAAAGGAAGACACAAAGGCCCTGACCGCGCCTTCGGCAAAGACTGCCGTCTGCCCCACGCCTATGGCGTTCAGGCTGGGCATTTGTGTGTCGGCCTCGGGTGCGGCGACAGGGGCCACAGCCGCCGCTGCCAAATCGGCCAGCGCTGCTTCGAACGCACCGGCCTGTGCTGCCGCGGATTCGGACAGGGCAGCCAATTGCGCCCCAAAGCTTTCTTCGAGCGCGGCAAACCGGGCCTCTGCTTCCTCAGAGGCTGCCGCTGCGCCATCGCTCAGGCGCGCCTCAAGCTCAGCGAGCTGGGCGGACATGGCCTCTGTTGCATCCGTCACGGCGCTGCTGGTGGTTCCTTCAGCACGCTGCAGCGCGCCGGATATTTTCGTATCCACGCGCGAGCCACTGATCGCCACGGCAAGCAATACGCCAATGACCATACCCCCGGCGGCGATCGCAATCGGTTGATTACTCATGAGTGTTTCTCCCTTCTGTTATAAAACAGGTACCGGAACGGTCCTGCCTTTTGTTTTTCCCGACCATAGTTTACCGAATTCGCGCCACGTTTCTATATTTTTCGTGAGGTTGCGTGGCTGTGTGTACCCGCAGATAATCGCATCTGTTTGCTTGTACCCTGCCCTGCTGCAGCCTAGGTATTACAGGAATTCAAAACGAGGTCTCTCATGTTTCAACTTCCCTTTCCGGTGCGCGATGCAAATGCTTCAGGCGCGGCTGATCCGCTGGGCGATCTGCCCGAGTGGAATCTCGATGATCTCTATACCGGCGAGGATGCGCCCGAGCTGAAACGCGATCTCGACTGGCTGGAACAGGCCTGTGCCAGCTTTGCCGCCGATTACGAAGGCAATCTGGAAAGCCTCGACGCTGCTGGCTTTCTGGAGTGCGTGTTGCGCAACGAAAAAATCAGCCAGATCGCCGGGCGTATCATGTCCTACGCCGGGCTGCGGTATTACCAGCTGACCACGGATGCCGGACGGGCCAAATTCATGTCCGACCTGCAGGAAAAGATCACCAATTTCACCACGCCGCTGGTGTTCTTCACGCTGGAAATCAACCGGCTTGCGGATGATCACCTTGACCGTCTTTATGCGCAAAACGGCGATCTTGCGCGCTATAAACCCATCTTTGACCGCATCCGCGCGATGAAGCCCTATCAACTCAGCGATGAGTTGGAAAAGTTCCTGCATGATCTGGGCGTGGTGGGCGATGCCTGGGAGCGGCTGTTTGATGAAACCATTGCCGGGCTGGAATTCGAAGTCGACGGCGAGGCGTTGAACATTGAGGGCGCACTGAATCTGCTGACCGACCCTGAGCGGCCCAAACGCGAAGCCGCCGCGCGCGAGCTGGCGGATGTCTTCGGCGCGAACGTCAAAACCTTTGCCCGCGTGCACAACACGCAGGCCAAGGAAAAAGAGATCGTAGACCGCTGGCGCGGCATGGAAAGCCCACAGCAAGGCCGCCATCTGAGCAATCAGGTTGAACCCGAAGTGGTCGAAGCGTTGCGCAACGCAGTGGTGAAATCCTATCCCAAACTCAGCCACCGCTATTACGAGCTCAAGCGCAAATGGCTGGGCCTCGACAAGATGCAGGTCTGGGATCGCAACGCGCCGCTGCCGCTTGAGGACAACCGCATTGTTGGCTGGGATCAGGCACAAAGCATGGTGATGGATGCCTATACCGCGTTTGATCCGCGCATGGGCGAGATCGCGGCACCGTTTTTCAGCAAGGGCTGGATCGACGCGGGTGTCAAACCCGGCAAGGCACCGGGTGCTTTTGCGCATCCGACGGTCACCGATGTGCACCCTTATGTCATGCTGAACTACCTCGGCAAACCGCGCGATGTGATGACACTCGCGCATGAGCTAGGGCACGGTGTCCATCAGGTTCTGGCCGCCGGACAAGGGGAGATGCTGTCTTCCACGCCGCTCACGCTGGCGGAAACGGCCAGCGTGTTTGGCGAAATGCTCACCTTCCGCAAAATGCTGGACGGAGCCAAGGACGACGCAGAACGCAAAGTCCTGCTGGCGGGAAAAGTCGAGGATATGATCAACACGGTCGTGCGCCAGATCGCGTTTTACGATTTCGAATGCAAACTGCATGATGCGCGGCGCGGCGGCGAGTTGACCCCCGATGACATCAACGCGTTGTGGATGTCCGTGCAGGGCGAAAGCCTTGGACCGGCGTTTGAGTTTATGGATGGGTACGAAACCTTTTGGGCCTATATCCCGCATTTCGTGCATTCGCCGTTCTACGTCTATGCCTACGCCTTTGGCGACGGGCTCGTGAATGCGCTCTATTCCGTTTACGCGGAAGGCACCGAAGGGTTTGAGGAAAAATACTTCGACATGCTGAAGGCTGGCGGCTCAAAACACCACAAGGAATTGCTGGCGCCTTTCGGCCTCGATGCCTCGGACCCTGCGTTCTGGGACAAGGGGTTGAGCATGATTTCAGGATTCATCGACGAACTGGAAGCGATGGAAGAGTAACGACCCAATGCTTCACGCCCGGTTCCTGCAATCAGGAACCGGGCGTGCAAGGCAGGTGATTGATTTTCCCGGCTGATCTTTCGGCGTGGTGACCCGGGCACCGCAGGGTTCATGCGGAAACTGGCGTCGTATGCGCCGGTTCCCTAACGTTTTCACATGATCAGGCCGAAACCGGCATGCCCTTTTCCTTGGCCAGATCACGCATCTTCTTTTGCAGCTTTTCAAACGCGCGCACTTCAATCTGACGGATACGTTCGCGGCTGACGTTATATTCGGCACTGAGGTCTTCGAGCGTCACCGTTTTCTCTGACAGCCTGCGCTGTTGCAGAATGTCTTTTTCACGGTCATTCAGAACACTCATCGCGTCCGCCAACAGCTCGCGCCGTGCTTCCAGCTCATCACGCGCCTCATAATCACCGGCCTGATCGGCACCCTCGTCTTCGAGCCAATCCTGCCACTGCATCGTCCCCTCGCCCTCGGACCCGACAGTCGCATTGAGAGAGGCATCGCCCCCCGACATGCGCCGGTTCATCGAAATCACTTCGGTCTCGGTTACACCAAGGTCCTTTGCGATGCGCGCAACGTTATCCGGGTGCAAGTCGCCTTCTTCCAACGCGCCGATCTTGTTTTTGGCTTTGCGCAGATTGAAAAATAGCTTCTTTTGACCTGAGGTCGTGCCCAGTTTCACCAGCGACCAGGACCGCAAGATGTATTCCTGAATGGACGCGCGGATCCACCACATCGCATATGTGGCCAGCCGGAAACCTTTTTCGGGGTCAAACCGTTTCACCGCCTGCATCAGGCCGACATTCGCCTCGGAAATCACTTCGGCCTGCGGCAACCCATAGCCACGGTAGCCCATTGCGATTTTCGCGGCCAGACGCAGGTGGGATGTGACCATTTTATGGGCCGCCTCCGTATCCTGTTCTTCGACCCATCGCTTTGCCAGCATGTATTCTTCTTGCGGCTCAAGCAGCGGGAACTTGCGAATTTCCTGCATGTAGCGGTTCAAGCCGCCTTCCGGCGTTGGCGCCGGCAGATTTGCGTAGTTGGCCATTTAAAGCCCCCCGATGTTTATTGTCTTAACATAAATATGGTATCTAAACTGATCGGTTCAAGTCTCGATCGGCAGAAAACCTTAACGAAAAACAACTTCGTTTCGTCAGTCTACGCATAAATCGCGACAGTTAAAACTTGGCAAAAGCGGCGTTCACGCGGGTTTGCTTTTCATGTCAGTGAGCGCGCAAGATACCCAGCAATTGGGCCATATCATCGGGCAAAGCCGCCTCAAACCGAAGGTGTTCCCCCGAAACAGGGTGCTCAAAGCCAAGAACCTCTGCATGCAGGGCCTGCCTTTTGAAACACTTCACCGCCTCCAGCGTCGCATCGGGGAGCGATTTGGCTGGCAGTTTGCGTTTACCGCCGTAGGTCGGATCGCCCACCAATGCATGGCCCGCATGCGCCATATGAACTCTGATCTGATGCGTACGCCCTGTCTCCAGCCAACACTCCATCAAAGTGAGCACGGGCGGCGTGCCATATCTCTCAACGCTGCGCGCGCGTGTTACCGCATGCCGTCCGCCCTGAAATAAAACTGCCTGTCGTTGCCGATCGGTTTTATGGCGCGCCAGTTGTGTTGTCATTTTCAGGATGTTCCCGGCCTCGAACCGTGCCCCTTTGACCCCACGCAGGCGTGGATCATTTGCGTCGGGTGCCCCGTAGACGAGACAGTTGTAATACCGCTCGACCGTATGGGCTTGGAACTGCGCCGCCAGCCCGTGATGCGCGGCATCGGATTTCGCAACTACCAAGAGACCGCTGGTATCTTTGTCGATCCGGTGCACGATACCGGGGCGCTTGAGACCGCCGACACCGGATAGGTCGTCCCCACAATGGGCCAGCAGTGCATTTACCAACGTGCCAGACGGAGTGCCCGGTGCGGGGTGGACGACCATCCCAGCGGGCTTGTTGACGACAATCAGATCGGCATCCTCGTGGATAATGTCGAGCGGTATGTCTTCGGGCAAAATATGACTGTCCTGCGCTTCCTGCACATGGATGGTAACCTGAGCACCCGCCTCAATACGCGCCTTGGGGTTGTGCTGGACAACACCATCGACCCAGACGCCGCCCTCATCAATCAAACGTGCAAGTCTTGTGCGCGAAAGTGCCGCCTCCACTGGCACATCGCGCGCCAGCGCTTTATCAAGACGCAGTGGCGGCGCTTCGTCGATCACGAATTGGATTTGACGCACGGACATGATGACCCCTGAACTCACCCCCGACAGGGAGCCTGAAGAACCCGCAAACCTCAAGTTTTTGCGGCGTTTGGTGACGGTATTGACCGCCACGATGATTGCAGGCGTTCTACTGATCGTTGGGCTGATTGTCATCCGCTTCTATGATGTACCGCCGGTTTTACCTCAGAACGTGTCTTTGCCGGACGGGGCACAGGCCGTGTCTTTCACACAAGGTCCCGACTGGTACGCAATTGTGACGGATGACAATCGCATCTTGATTTATGATCGGATCACCGGTGCGCTTAAGCAAACCGTTACAATTGACTGAGGCCTGCCGCTCAGCTGCTTGTTTGACGGTACTCTCTGGGTGACAATCCCGTTTCGCGCTTGAAGGCTGTCGAGAAAGACGCGGAAGAACCATATCCGAGCCGCCAGCTGATCTCACCGATCTGCGACGTACTCTCGCGCAATTCACGCGCGGCGACCCGCAAACGAACGTGGTTCAATATGCCCGAATAACTTGTTTCGGCCTCGTTCAACCGGCGCGCCAGCGTACGCTCGGACAGACCCAGCGCATTTGCGATATCGCTGATCTTGGGCACTTCCTTTGCCAGCCCCGCCTCAATCAACACTTCGACTTTCTCTGCGGTGCTTGCTTCAGGGTGCGAAACCTGCGCCTCGATCGCTTTCGCCTGATCCAGCAGTAAGGCAAGCAGCACTTCATCGTTGGACACCATACACGCGTCCAGAATCGCAGGCGACATCGACATCTCGATATGATCGGCACCAAACTCCACCACACACCCCATGCGAGATCGCACCTCCGACCCGATGGGCGGCCTGTGATAAGAAAAGCTGATCGTATCCGGATAGAATGCGCGCTTAGTGAAAGCGCGGATTTGCGCCGTGACACCTGCGTAGATCATTTCCGTGTGACGCGGGAACTCCAAAAGCTTGGCATCGGAGAGCACAAGCCTGAGGTTTGCTGAGTTTCCGCTTTCATCCAGCACGAAATCCATCCCGGGTCTGACTGTGTGCAAATGATCTATTGCGAGGTTCAGCCCTTGCCGGAGCGTGCTTGAGTGTTCGGCAAGATATGCCGGCAAAGTCCCGGCGGAGCCATAGGTCAGGCCACAAGAAAATCCGAAATCGATATCACGCACAACACGGCTTGCCTCCTCGACGAATGCAGCTTCCTGATGTGTGGTGATCACTTCGGTACGTTTTGCCGTCAAGGGATCCGGCATACCAAGATCATCCGCAATTTGGCGGACCGCATCTACAGATGCCTGATGGCGCAATCGCAGTGCCGCATGGCTGGCCAGCGCGAGATTAGGACCGATCATCTTCATACGCCGAAGGAATACACTTTGCCCGGCGTTGCGCAAGATCGGGCGGTACGGTTGGGTATTCCGCACACGAAAACGATAATAATCGTTCGGTCACATGAAGCGGTTTAAGGTGGTACCACCTCCCCGGCTTGAACGGGGGACCTCCTGATCCACAATCAGGCGCTCTAACCAACTGAGCTAAGGCGGCACTGCGCTGGATTTAGCTGCCGCGCCTGCGAATTGCAAGAGGGTTAAAAGGGGTAGGTGTAAGTCTCAACGATCAATTCCTGCCCGAACGATCGCACTGGTTTGGTCTCAATGCACTGCCATCCCTGTGCTTTGTACAAAGCGCAGGCGGCTTTATGGCTTTGGTGGGTCCAAAGCCGCATACCTGAATAGCCATGCTCTTGTGCGAATTGCATGCAATGACGCAACATGCGCAGGCCCAGCCCCTTGCCGCGTGCCTCCGGAACCAGCAGGAACAAGCGCAGTTGCGCCGTCTCCTCATCCAAACGCACGCAAAAAATCGAGCCCAGCCGCAATCCGTTCTCTTCTGCAATCCACCCCCGCTCATATCGCGGGTCATGGCTTGCCAGAAAATCGTCCAGCACCTGCTGGACCAAATCACCAAAGCTGTCGTCAAATCCGTCCGTCTGCGCGTAGATCGTACGGTGTTCAGCCACCAGCCATTCCCGGTCTTCCGGCCTGACTTTTCTGAGAATCAGGTTTTTCATATCCCCAGATGACACCCCCTATACTTGCGTTGCAAGGCTGTACGCGCTAGCCATGCCGCAATATGTAAAGGAGGCTGCGATGGGCATTGATACCGAACGGGACATTGAGGCGAACCTGCAAATCGGCCCGACAAATCAAGGCATGGTGCGCATCTTCGTGGAAGCTGATGGCGCTGAGATTCCAATGGATTTTACGCCAGATGACGCCGAAGAAATTGCTGAGGAAATCGTGGCTGCCGCCAACCGGGCGCGGGCGGTGAAGTAAGCCCGCAGCGATCAGGGCCCCGCCAATTGCATGTCCGGATCGCGTAAATTATGCAGCCGGCGCGCTGCGGTTGTCGCAAATTTCTGAACAAGCTGTTTTCGTCGTGCTGGTACCAGCTTGTGTTCAGGACCCATGCGCATGATTTCTCCGCCATAAGGGTCCGCAATGATCAGACCGGATGTATCGGGCAGAAGCTCGGTCGGAAAATCTGTGTCTACCGCCCAGAAAAAACGATCACACCACGCGAGGTATCCTTGCCATTTGTGATCCGAAAGGAAATCGGCGCGGCTGGATTTACACTCCACAATCCAGATCTCGCTTTTTCCGCCAAGCGCCATGACGTCGACGCGCAGGCCGCGCGACGGTACGAGTTCTTCAATCGTGACCAGTCCGTGGCTTGCCAGTAGACGCGACACGCCGCGCGCCAGCAGCTGCCCACGCGATAAAACACATGTGTTTTCGACATCCATACCGGAAATATGAACAAAATAAGAACACCGCGCAACAGTAATATCGCGTAATGCGCCGCTTGCCCTTGTTCTCGGGGCAAGCCCGGCCTAGATGGTAAGGTGTGACGGGTGCTGCTTCTCTCGTGACTGGTTACGTTCCAGTGGCCTTAAGCAAATCCGAGGGAGCTGGCTCTGTCCTGGCCTTGGCCTGGTTACCTGGCGCCCACCTGTACATACAGGTCCTCGGGAATATAAAACCAAAACGGTTACTGCGGGCCCGTCACACCCGCATCAATCAACCGACAAACAGAAATCAACGGCGGCGCAGTTGGTCCTTTTTACGCTCCACGCGCACAGGAATAAGAAGTTCCTGTTGTTGAGGTTGTGCAAACAAAGACCGAAAGAACGATATGATGGCGTCAAACATTACTGCTCTCCTTTGATCATAAGATGGCATTTGGAAAAAAAATGTCCAGTGCCTAGGCCACAGGATATGGCGATTAAAGCGATCTTAGGCAGTATTTCTTAATATTTCGCCACAAAAGAGTGATCTAGCGGCTGCTTTCATCCAGTTCGGATGGATCAACGCGCACCATCTGCGACAATGCCCAGGCAAATTGAACGCCGGAAAAGACGATTCCATTCAGGATCCAGAACGCAACGGTGGCCAAAACACCGATATCGGATGTGCCGACCAGATGGCGCAGGTTTGCAACATTGAAGGCAAGGATCAACGCCACAAAGGCCAGCGAAATGCCAAAGCCGTTCAGGGCACTCATCAGGTAGAGTTTGAAAACACGTGGCATGACTGTCGCTCCTTCAGAGCAGAAACGTAGCCCCCTAGACGGCCCCGGCAAGCCTCAAAAGGCGTCGGGTCGGGCCTCGCGTGCCATGTGATCCAGCACACCGTTGACCAGTTTCGGCTCTTTTCCGTCCTCAAAAAATGCGCGCGCAACATCGACATACTCGGAAATCACAACCTTTGGCGGCGTGTCTTTACCATTCAATTCGGCGCCAGCCGCGCGAAACAGGGCGCGCAAGGTCGGATCAATGCGCCCCAAAGGCCATTTGGCCACCAATGCACGGTCGGTCATCTGATCTATCGGGGCCTGAAAGTTCACTGCCCCCTCGATGACCGTATCAAACAGGTCGACATCACCATCCAACATCTCTTGCCCGTCGTATGTCTCACCGAAGCGGTGCTCGAGAAATTCCCGCCGCACGATTTCAATGGTCTGGCCTGAATGCTCCATCTGAAACAGCGCCTGCACCGCATAAAGGCGCGCGGCAGATTTCATTTTGCGGCGCTGATTGCCCGACAGGTTACCGTGAAACGCGCTCATACCGTGTCAGTTCCGTCTATATCGCCGGCCATTTGGATCGTTTGCCCCAGCGGCTTGAAGCCAATGCCCTTGCTCTCGGAGGACCACTTACGCGCCAGTGCGATCAGATGCAACGCCGCAGCAGCCGCCCCGCCACCTTTGTTTTGACCGGAGACATCTGCGCGTGCTTCGGCCTGCGCGCGCGTTTCAACTGTCAGGATGCCATTGCCAATGCACAGCCCCTGCAGCCCCAAAAGCTGCAACGCACGGCTGCTGTCATTGCACACCGTCTCATAATGGGTTGTCTCGCCACGGATCACACAACCCAAAGCCACATAGCCATCGAAATTGCTGCGCCGGTCCGCCATGCCAATTGCCGTCGGCACCTCAAGCGCGCCGGGCATTTCCGCCACTTCCCAAGACCCGCCAGCCGCTTCAATCTCGGCTTTGGCCCCTGCCACCAGGCTATCCGCGATGTCCTTGTAATAGGGTGCGACCACGATCAGAATCTTCACCGGCTTTTCGAATGTCGGACGCGGCAAGACGTAATGCTGTTCTTGAGCAGCCATGGTTCAGTCCTTTGTAATCGGACGGGTGCCGATGATGGAAAGGTTATACGCTTCAAGCCCGAGGTATTTCGTCTGCGGGCTGTCGGTCAGCAGGATAAGTTCGTGCAGCCCCATGGTCGACATGATCTGCGCGCCGACCCCTGTGCGTTTGATCGTGCGGGGCCCATCCTCGTCATCGTCGTCCAGACGCAGTTTCGGGTGCGGTTCGCGAAACAGCAAGACCGCACCACGCCCTTCCTCAGCGATGATCTGCATGGCGCGGGGCAGCTCATCCGCCGGGCTGGGACCAAGGCCCAGAACGTCTTCCAGCGCGTTCAGAGCATGGGTGCGCACCAGCACCGGTTCCGGTGTCGAAATATCACCCTTGGACAGCATGACATGATCGGTGCCGGTCATCTCATCCGAGAAAATCCGCATACACCACTCACCGCCAAAAACGGAACTGACCATCCGCTCATCCCGCAGGCGCAGCAAGTTGTCGTGCTTGTGGCGATAGGCGATCAGATCGCTGATCGTGCCGATCTTCAGGTCGTGTTCCTGCGCAAAGCTCACAAGATCGGGCAAACGCGCCATTTCGCCATCCGGCTTCATGATCTCGCAGATCACGCCAGAGGGATGCAGCCCGGCCAAGCGGCTGATATCAACCGCGGCTTCGGTATGCCCGGCCCGCGCCAGCACCCCGCCCGCACGTGCACGCAACGGAAAGATATGACCCGGCGTTGCAATATCTGCCTGACCCTTGTCCTCATCAATGGCGATGGCGACCGTCAGCGCCCGGTCTGGGGCCGAAATGCCGGTGCTGACACCTTCGCGCGCCTCGATCGATACGGTAAAAGCCGTCTCATGGCGCGACGAATTGTTGACCGCCATCATCGGCAGACCCAAGGTATCGATACGCTCGGACGTCATCGGCAGACAAATCAGCCCACGGCCATGGGTGGCCATGAAGTTGATCACCTGTGCATCCGCAAATTGCGCAGGGATCACCAGATCGCCTTCATTCTCACGGTCTTCATGATCGACCAGAATGAACATCCGACCGTGACGCGCATCCTCAATGATCGCTTCGATGGGTGAGATGCTGTCGCGCAACTCACGCTCAATTGGGCCGGATGTTTCAAATGTCATAGCAAGAACGCCTCTTTGTCTGGGAGAGGCTCATAGACCAAGCCAGAAGGCTTGACCAGCCGCCCCCGGTTCAATGCGCAGGCATTTCCGCAAGGCGCGCGACGTAACGGGCCAGCGTGTCGATTTCGAGGTTCACGGCGTCCCCAACGCTGACCCCACCCCATGTCGTAACTTCTTTCGTATGGGGGATGAAGTTGATTCCGAAGTCCCTGCCGTCGACCTCGTTCACCGTTAAAGAGGTCCCGTTGAGGGCCACCGACCCTTTCGGTGCGATGAACCGTGCCAGTGCCTCAGGTGCGCGCAATGTCACCCGCGTGCTATCGCCCTCATCCATCACCGCGACGACTTCGGCAACACCGTCCACATGCCCCGACACGATATGACCGCCCAACTCATCCCCCACACGCAAGGCACGTTCGAGATTGACGTGACCGCCGACCGCCCAATGGGTGAGGTTCGTCTTGCTCACGGTCTCGGCGCTGATCTGCACATCATACCAATCCGGCCCGAGATCAACCACGGTCAGGCAGACACCATCCGACGCGATGGAGGCCCCCATATCAATGCCGGACGTATCATAACCCGTGCGAATGCGCGCCCGCAGATCGCCCTCCTGTTTGAGGTCGATGATTGTGCCGATGTCGGTAATGATTCCCGTAAACATGAAAGCTCCGCCGTGCTGGTGTTTGTGATGACGTAGCGGGGAGACCCAAAGCTGACAAGCCCCTGCAGCGCGTCATGGCCTTATGGCTGCCGTTGATGCACCACGCAAAGCGTGGCAGAACCGTTCATCGCGACGCGTGTCAATCAGGCTGCGCGCGCTCCCAGATATGCATGATGTCTGAACCGATGCGCTGCGTGCTGCGCAGGCCATATCGCGGCGCGCGCGACAAATTGCTCAGCCCCAAAGCGCCAATCGACGGCAACCCCTCTGCCCCGATCGCCAGACCTGCGGTGAAGCCGATCAACTCATCCACGAGGTCGGCCTCGAACAGGGACGCCGCCAAGGCGCTGCCCCCTTCGCAAAAGATCCGCGTCAGACCATGCCCGGCCAGTTGGCGCATCACATCCGCAGGGTCCAATTGCCCACCCCGCGCCGCGCAGGGCAACAGAACTGCCCCCAAATCCTGCCAGGTTCGGATCAACTGCGGATCGGCGTCCTTGCCATGACATAAGATCACCGGCACCTCAGACGCCGTGCGGGCCAAGACCCCCATCAGCGACACATCGAGCCTGCGGCTGATCACAACACGCGCGGGTTGCCACGTGGTGCCGAGGTCCCGGACGGTCAGCGCCGGGTCATCCTTGCGCGCCGTACCCGCGCCCACCATCACCGCATCATGCCGCGCACGCAATGCATGCACCACGCGGCGCGCCTGCGGGCCTGTGATCCACTTGCTCTCGCCTGTGCCGGTTGCAATGCGCCCGTCAAAGCTGCCTGCAAGCTTGAGCGTCATGAAAGGGCGATCCAGTTCCACGCGCGCAAAAAAGCCCGCGTTGTCCCGGCGCGCCTGCGCTTCCAAAATGCCGGACTGAACATGGATGCCCGCCTGTTCCAAGGCGCGAAAACCAGCACCGTGCACCCTTGAGTCAGGGTCCCCGGTGGCCGCGAAAACCCGCGCAACGCCCGCCTTGACCAACGCCGCTGCGCAGGGTGGGGTCTTGCCGTGATGCGCGCAAGGCTCCAGCGTCACATAGACATCGGCACCGCGCGCCTGCGCCCCGGCTTGCGCCAGTGCCTGCGTCTCGGCATGCGGGCGGCCCCCCGGTTGGGTCCAGCCGCGCCCGACAATCCGGCCCTCTTTAACAATCACACAGCCCACAGCCGGGTTCGGCCAAACACGGCCCAACCCCCGCCGCCCCAACGACAGGGCCAGCGCCATGTAGCGGGACGCCTCGGTCACTCGTCGCCGGGAACGTCCGGGCGCAATTCGCTGACAAATTTGTCAAAGTCATCTGCCGCCTGAAAGTTCTTGTACACACTGGCAAAGCGCACATAGGCAACGGTATCGATCCGCGCGAGCGCTTCCATCACGATCTCACCGATTTGTTTGGAGCCGATATCGGTCTCGCCCATGCTTTCCAACCGGCGCACAATACCCGAGATCATTTGGTCGATACGCTCAGGATCAATGGGCCGTTTCTGCATCGAAATCCGGATGGACCGCTCAAGTTTATCACGGTCAAAATCTTCGCGTTTGCCGGTAGATTTGATGACCACCAGATCGCGCAGCTGCACACGTTCATAGGTGGTAAACCGCCCGCCACAGGCCGGGCAAAACCGGCGTCGCCTTATGGAGACATGGTCCTCCGCAGGACGGCTGTCTTTTACCTGAGTATCAATATTTCCGCAAAACGGGCAGCGCATCGGCCGTCCCCCTTATTCCAGTCTCTGCCTCTTGTTGTGGGATCACCGCCCCACTTATCCACAAGTATAGGCGAACGCCTAAGTTTTGGGTAGAGGCGAATTATCATCCCACATGTTGTGGCAAAAACCGTGTCTTATCGGTCAGCATTAAAGTGCGCGACCACCCGTCTGCGATGCGGACGGCAGCGGTGTTCCACCAGATAAATCCCCTGCCAAGTGCCCAGTTGAAGCCGCCCCGCCGAGACCGGAATAGACAGGCTCACCGGCATGATCGCCGCCTTGATGTGGGCAGGCATATCATCCGGGCCTTCGACCGTATGGATCAGGTAGGACATCTTTGCGTCATCCGCAGGTGGCACCAATCGGTTGAAAAAGGCCTGCAAATCGGTTTGCACGTCCGGATCTGCGTTCTCCTGTATCAACAGCGAGGCCGATGTGTGCTGCACGAGCAACGTTAACAGACCATCACCGCGGGGCCGGAGCCATGCAGCGACCTGATCGGTAAATTCGTAAAGCCCGGGCCCGTCTGTTTGAAATTCAAACTGTGTTTTCATCGCGCTTTTCATGTCCTGTTCGGTGGGAAAGAATAGGTTTCTCAGAAGCGACCGAAGACACCGTCCAACAAAGTGTCGCAGAAGTTATACGCATGGCTGATCGCAAGGTTTTCGTTGCCGCGTTTTACGGAAACGGAATAGGAGGATGGCGTGTTCTTCATCGCGTCATCCGGGCTGACCGTAAACATCACGCCCTTGGCACCGGCCGTTGTTTTAGAATCTCCAAGGGGATCAAGGATATAAAGCCGCTTTCGCACGCCATCCAAGCCAAACGCGCGGGCATAGTCCGAACCCGCGCACCAAAAGTCCTTGGCGCTTGACCTGCCGTCATCGATGACCTCAAAGCTGTTCTGGCTCACCGGGACGACATACAGCCAGTTTATCGCACGGTAGGGCTGTGCCCCAGCGGGCACGGAAAAAAATACACAGCATAGCCCTGTCAGAATAGCGCGAAGCATCACGATTTAACCCATTCCAATTTCTGTGCTGACGCTACACATCTGTCACAGAAAGGCCAATCGTCAGAGCGTTTCTAAGACCGAAAAATTCGCTCGCCCTGCTCGTCGATGACTTGTTTCGCTTTGCGAAAACTAGCCGCCTGTGCGTCTTCCAGCCCCTGAATCATATCTGAACGGATCAGCTTATGGCTGCACGTCTCACCGTCGATTTCTTTTTCTATGGTTGCGCAGACGCGATAGGACGGGCCTTCGGCCATTGGTGTGGCCGTGATCAGAAAGCCCTCATGGGTTTCAGTCGGGGCTTTGGCCTCAGACCCACCGCCACCGCTACCGCCGAATAGTTTTTTGAGAAATGACATGCGCGCTCCCCTTTTGGCTTTGCCCAAGCTTAACGTGGCGGCGGTGCAGGGAAAAGACTGATAACGGCGAACTGTGTCATTGCTGTTTGATCAACTCGATCTCGTCGTAGAAAACGCCCCACCGGTTGCCTGTGCCAGAAAGGCGGATCGTGTCACCGATTTCTACTGCATCCCAGACTGCGGTTGGCGGATGATGCAGCCCTCCGATCATCCAAGCATGACCTTCGAATCTGATAGTGTCCGGATGTTTTGACCCGCCTTCGCTCAGTTCCAATACTTTGAAGTTATGGGAAACAGCATCTCGGGAAACCAGGGTCGTAAGGATGGGTAGCCAAATAATGAAAATGAAAAGGTAAAAAACCCTAAGACAAAATGGACCAGCAACGTAAGCGAACGCTAACAAAAACGGCTTCCCAGTGACCGAAGGCGGGTCACTACTCTTTTTCTTTCGTTTCCATCGGCGTGCTTGAAATTCATCGTATTGCGTTGGATCATGAAAGAGCGCTAGAATTTGCAGGCCGCCAATCATGAATAGTAAGGGACCAGTGACCCATCAGATCGCAGCTAACCATTCATTGGATGCGACGAACTGTATTCTTGGGAAGAGATAAACCGTAACGAAGCCCGCAAAGCCTAGTACATACAGCCAAGATGCACTTCTCCAAGCCCACCGGACAACACGAACATCCGGCGAGTTTTCATCGAGTTCTGGGTGATCGCTACTGATCCAAGAAACTCCGCAGCTTGCGGCTTCGGCTCGGGTGTTTCAACTTCCGCAGCGCCTTCGCCTCGATCTGGCGGATGCGTTCGCGGGTCACGCTGAACTGCTGGCCGACCTCTTCGAGCGTGTGGTCGGTGTTCATGCCGATGCCGAAGCGCATGCGCAGCACGCGTTCCTCGCGCGGGGTAAGGGATGCAAGCACGCGGGTGGTAGTTTCCTTGAGGTTTTCCTGAATGGCGCTGTCCAAAGGCAGAACGGCATTCTTGTCTTCAATGAAGTCACCAAGCTGGCTGTCTTCCTCATCGCCAATCGGCGTCTCAAGGGAAATCGGTTCCTTGGCGATTTTCATCACCTTGCGCACTTTCTCAAGCGGCATCTGCAGCTTCTCGGCCAATTCCTCCGGTGTCGGTTCACGCCCGATCTCATGCAGCATCTGGCGACCCGTGCGCACCAGTTTGTTGATCGTCTCGATCATATGCACAGGAATACGGATTGTCCGCGCCTGATCCGCAATCGAGCGTGTGATCGCCTGACGAATCCACCATGTGGCATAGGTCGAGAACTTGTAGCCGCGCCGATATTCGAATTTATCAACGGCTTTCATCAGGCCGATGTTGCCTTCCTGAATAAGATCAAGGAATTGCAAGCCGCGGTTCGTGTATTTTTTGGCAATGGAAATGACGAGCCGCAGGTTGGCTTCGACCATTTCTTTCTTGGCCTGACGCGCTTCTTTCTCGCCCTTTTGCACCTGCTGCACGATCCGGCGGAATTCGGAGATATCAAGGCCCACATACTGACCAACCTGGGCCATATCCGTGCGCAGCTCTTCGACCTTGTCGCTGGAGCGTTCGATGAACATCTGCCAGCCGCGACCGGATTTTTCGGCCATCCGCTCCATCCAATTGGGATCAAGCTCATACCCACGGTATTCGTCGACGAACTCGCGCCGGTTGATACGGGCCTGATCCGCCAGTTTCACCATCGCAGAGTCGATTTGCATGATCCGACGGTTAATGCCGTAAAGCTGGTCGATAAGCGCTTCGATACGGTTGTTGTGCAGGTGCAATTCGTTGACCAACAGAACAATCTCTGAGCGCAGCTTTTGATACAAAGCCTCATCGCCTGCGTTAAAGCTGCCGTCTTCATTCAATGTCGCCGAAATCCGGCTATCCTGCATCTCGCTCAACTTGGTATAGTCGTCGGCAATGATGTCGAGCGCCTCAAGCACCTGCGGCTTCAACGCCGCCTCCATTGCCGCGAGGCTCATGTTGGCCTGTTCGTCTTCATCATCGTCGTCGTCATTGGCAATCGGATTGCCATCGGCATCAAGCTCCGGGCTCGCCTCTTCTTTTTGAGGGGCCGCCCCTTCTGTCGCGACAACCGGCTCGCCAACACTGACGTCTTCGTCCAACTGGTTGCCAAATGTCGCTTCGAGGTCGATCACATCGCGCAGCAGAATGTCCTCAGACAAGAGTTCGTCGCGCCAGATCGTAATCGCCTGAAAGGTCAGCGGGCTTTCACAAAGCCCTGAAATCATTGTATTCCGACCAGCTTCGATCCGCTTGGCAATCGCGATTTCGCCTTCGCGACTCAGCAGTTCAACCGACCCCATTTCGCGCAGGTACATGCGCACCGGATCATCCGTGCGGTCCAGTTTCTCGCTCGTGCCGGACCCAAGCGTGACTTCGCGGGTGCCTTCAGTGGTCGCCAGCTCGGTCGAGCCTTTGGCTTCTTCTTCTTCGGCGTCTTCGTCTTCGATGATGTTGATGCCCATTTCAGACAGCATCGACATCACATCTTCGATCTGTTCGGAGTTCACCTGATCGGGCGGCAGCACAGTGTTGAGCTGGTCGTAGGTGATGTAGCCTTTCTCGCGCGCCTCAGCGATCATCTTCTTGACCGCAGTCTGGCTCATATCAAGCGAATGTCCCGCATCCTGATCGTCTGGCTTTGCGTCGTCGTTGGTATCTTTGGCGGCCATGCGCTGCTCCTCACAGAATATGTTGATTCGCTTGCCCGAATCATAAGGGAATCATCTAGCGTTTTGGGTGATTCGACCACCCGTTAAGCACCACTATTTCACGCTTTACTCTTCAAATATGGTTAACCATGCGGTTTTTGGGATTTAATCGACTCCAGCAGGGCGTCCAGAGTGTTTCTTTCATCCCGACTGATTCGCGCCCCATTTGCACCTGTTTCGTATTCTGCCCGGTCCTCATGAACACTTTTCAGGGCATTTTCAGCTGCTTTGGCCGCTTGCGACAGCCGCCAGGTCAGCCCTTCATCCGCCAAACCACTCATGTCTTCCGACGCCTCTGCGATTTCTGCGTTTAATCCACGGGTTGCGCTCAACTTTGCGAACTCTTCCGCAACCGTCATCCGGACCTTTTCCGCATCGCCGGGCGTTCGGATGCACGGCACGATAGCGACATGGCTCTGAGCCAATAGATTTTCAAGGGTGTTCGGCCCAAGAGTTTCAGAAACTAAGGCACGGATTTCGGATTCCGTAGCAGACATGTTGCGCAAAAGAAGGTCCCGCAACGCTTGATGGGTGCGGTCCGTGCAGTTCATACGTTCCAGATCACTTTCAAAGTCTTCGATGACCGAGGGGCACGTCGCGAAAGCAGCAAGCAAAACCGCCTCACGCAGGGCTTCGGTCACGTCAATCGTCTGTGCGCTGGCCAGTGCAGAGGCTTTGGTCGAGGTTAGCGGCGTGGCAGGGGAGCTCCCCCATTGCCGCCTGTTTTTTTGCCAGACCGGATTATTTTTCCGCTGTGGGCGAAACAATTGCCACTGCATATCTTTCAATGCCTGAGCATAATGGCTTTGGATCGACGGATCCCTGATAAGCATCACTTTGTCACGCAGGGCTTTTTCAAGGGCCGCTTTGCGCTCTGGGCTGTCAAAGACACCACCCTCTGTCTCACGTTGCCACAAAAGTTGGACCATCGGCATGGCCTCATCGAGTAGCTTTTGCAGCGCCGCAACCCCTTGTTCACGCAGCAAATCATCCGGGTCCTTCCCAGCCGGCATAATCGCAAATCGCAAGGACCGCCCCGCTTCAAGCAAAGGCAGGGCGAGATCAATCAACCGCATCGCCGCCCCTAACCCCGCAGCATCGCCATCCAGCGCGACAATCGGCTCGGGTGATATGCGCCACAGCATCTGCAACTGACTTTCGGTGATGGCTGTTCCCAAAGGCGCGACTGAGGCGTTAAACCCGGCAGAATCAAGGGCAATGACATCCATATACCCCTCCGCCACGATCAGGGGCTGGCCTTTGCCCGCAGCGGTGCGTGCCTCTTTTTGATTATAAAGGCTGCGGCCCTTGTCAAAAAGCTCAGTCTCGGGCGAGTTGAGATATTTGGCGTTATCATTCGGATCCATCGCCCGACCGCCGAACGCAATCGCCCGCCCGCGTGCATCGCGAATGGGGTACATGATGCGCCCACGGAACGTGTCATAGGGTTTGCCACCTTTGGTGGAAGGCTTGGCCAACCCTGCTGCAAGGATCAGTTCATCCTCAACATTCTTGGCTTTCAGGTGATCCCAAAGGCCTTGCCACTGATCCGGCGCATAACCGATTTCCCATCGCTCCAGTGTCTCTGACCTCAGACCGCGACGCTCCAGATAGCTGCGCGCCTCAGCGGCAGCACCGGTGTTCAGCTGCAGCCGGAAATAGTTGACCGCCAGTTCCATGACCTCGGCCAACTGCGTGCGGCGATCCGCTTTTTGCTGCGCCTCCGGGTCTCGTTCCGGCATCGGCATTCCGGCCTCGCCCGCCAGAATTTCCACCGCTTCCATAAAGCCGACGTTTTCGGTTTCGCGCACAAAAGAGATCGCGTCCCCTTTCGCGTGGCACCCGAAACAGTAGTAAAACCCTTTTCGGTCATCTACATGAAACGATGCGGATTTTTCCTGGTGGAAAGGGCATGGCGCCCACATG
The DNA here is from genome assembly GCF_019654895.1 of Roseobacter sp. OBYS 0001. NCBI lineage: Bacteria > Pseudomonadati > Pseudomonadota > Alphaproteobacteria > Rhodobacterales > Roseobacteraceae > Roseobacter > Roseobacter sp. OBYS 0001. The sequence continues at coordinate 394,263 of NZ_BPES01000003.1, read as the reverse complement.
TCACCTTTGCCCTGATTGGATTTGCGCGCATCCCACATGACTTTGCGCCCAACCACCTGTGTGAGGCTCAATCTGGTACGCAATTCATCTAAAAATCCGGGCGGCAGGCTCATGACTCAATTATCAGGCCAGCCACGCAGAGAGTCCAGCGGAGTCAGCGTCGCGGCATTACGCAGCGCAAAACCCCACAAGACCATTCACTGACCGAGGCAATTCTGGTTCCAGATTTCGCTCAGATCATTGTCGCGCACTTGTTTCATCGGCAATTCGTAAACCCAAGGCGTGATGAGCGGGATCGCATTGCTGTAATTCGCAGGCCACGTCGGATCTGCAGCGAGAATCGTTTTTTCCACATTGCGTTCCTTGACCTTATCCAACCGCGCTTGCTGGACCGCCGAAACGACCTGCGCCTGAAAACCGCAGGATTCCGTTTTGTCCACATCCGCCAGAGCAGGAACCGCAGTGCAGGCCAAAAGGGCAGCTAGTGTAAGACGCAACATTTTCGAACTCCTTTAATGTGACGCCTGTCATGTTAACCGCGCGCCGCGCAGGCTTCCATAGCTTCTTTGAGGTCATGCACCAGTGAGACGGCCATGGATCTGAAAACGAGGATCAGCACCGCGTCCTGTGCTGTGCGCGTAATAGAGGCGTTCATATGGCCCAAAAGAGTGCGCACCGTCTGACCCACAGGAAAATTCTGGATGCGCATATCAACCGGCACAAGCCGTGCCAGTGCATCTTCGTGTCCGGGGCCAGACAGGTCAACGCAAACCCACGCGTCGGACTGATCGGTAATCCCCGCGATGCGATCCAACCCGGACGGAGCAGGCGGACCAATCAAAAGGGCTGCGTCCAGTCCAAACCAGATCGCACGGGCCTTGGCCGCAGCTGACATGCGATTGGGGGCCGGAAACGCCAGACCATACGCCTGCGTCAGTGCGTCAGAGACGGCATCCTGCTGACCGGCAAACGGGGTTACGGACGTTAGCACACCTGGGTTGATTTCGGCAAGCGCGAGATGCCCAACCTTGAGAGGCAGCATGTCGAAACACGGCGATTGTACCTTTAGTTCAACCACGTAAGCGCCCTCCTTCCGGATCAATGAAAACCGGCGCGCAGATCTCAACCAAAAGATCCTTGGCGCGCAAAGCATCGACCATGCGCACAATTTCGCCGTGACGCGCGCGGCCATTGGCCAAGAACCCAAGGCCGATCGGGTGACCCATCGCGGGCGAATAGGCGACGGAGGTCATATAGCCTTCGTCGTTTTCTCGCGTGGCCGCTGATGCGCGTGCAAAAAGATGCGCACCCGCCGTCAGATCATCCGCCGGGTGAACGGGTTTGACACCGACAAGCTGGCTGCGCTGCGCTCCCACCAAACCGGGCCGGGCGGCCATGGTCTTGCCGATGCAATCTTTCTTCGCGCTGATCATCCGCTCAAACCCAATGTCAAAGGCCGTTGTTGCCCCGTGGATTTCCGCGTGGGTGATATGTCCTTTTTCGATACGCAGGACGTTCAGCGCCTCCATACCATAGGCACCGCCCTGCATGTCCTGCGCCCGTGCAACCAGCACCTCAAACAGGCTGGCCCCAAAGCGGGCAGGAACGGCGATCTCATAGGCATGCTCCCCCGAAAAAGATATCCGGAACAGCCGCGCCGCCACATCCCCGATGCGGACCGGGCCGCAGGACATGAACGGCCAGCCCGCGTTGTCTATCGGCTCAGACAAAACGCCATTGAGCAAATCGCGCGACTTCGGACCCGCAACGGCGAATTGCGCCCACTGCTCGGTCACAGAGGTAAAGCGCACATCAAGTTCAGGCTGCAGGGCCTGATGCACGAATTCGAGGTGCCGCATGACCGGACCTGCCGCCGCCGTCGTTGTTGTCATCAGAAAATGCGTCTCTGCCAGTCGTGCGGTCGTGCCATCATCCATCACATGGCCATCTTCACGCAGCATCAGGCCGTACCGCACGCGCCCCACTTTAAGCGTGGAAAACGTGTTGGTGTAGACAAAATCCAAGAAGCGGCCCGCATCTGGCCCCTGAATGTCGATCTTGCCAAGGGTCGAGACATCGCAGACGCCAACGTGATCGCGCACCATCTGTACTTCGCGGTCGCAGGCTTCGCGCCATGTGGCCTCTCCCGCTGCGGGAAAATAGCTTGGTCTGTACCAAAGACCCGCTTCGATCATCGGGGCGCCGCGCGCCACGCTTGCCGCATGCGACGTGGTAAACCGGCGCGGCGCAAAGCCCATGCCACGCCCCCCGGCCCCCATCGCGGCAATGGCGACGGGACTATAGGGTGGTCGAAACGTCGTGGTGCCGGTCTCAGGGATACCGCGACCGGTCGCATCCGCCAGCACGGCAAGGGCGCTGACGTTGGAATTCTTGCCCTGATCGGTTGCCATCCCTTGCGTGGTATAGCGTTTCATATGCTCAACAGACCGGAAGTTTTCCGTTGCCGCCTGTTTGATATCCTTAACTGAAACATCGTTTTGATAATCAAGCCACGCCCGCCCTGTACCGGGCACCGCCCAGAGCGGTTTAATCTCATATGCGGCATCTTCTGCGGGTGGGATATCTGCTGTTTTGACCTTAAGCCCCAAGGCTTTGCAGACCTCAGCGGCAGCTTGCGCGCCCGACGCGAGGCACCCTGCCGTGCCAAAAGTGCCGGCACAAGCGCCCGCCGCCACCAATCCGGGAACAGCACCCGGCGTTGGGACAAAGCTGGCGATGTCAGGAGCCCATGTCGGGCGGCCATTCATATGACATGTCAAATGCACCGTCGGGTTCCACCCCCCCGAAACCGCCAGACAATCCGCATCGATATGCCGAACGCCACCGCGCGTTCTGACATTGATGGATTTGAGGCCCAGTCGGCCGCTGGTATCTTCGACCACCGCGCCTGTAATTACCGGGAAGTCCGCCGTGCCGACGTCTGCATCCTCCCGCGCATCCACCAGCGCCGCGATTTCGATCCCGGCATGAGACAAATCAAACGCCGTGCGATGCGCATCATCGTTATTGCCAAACACCACAACGCGTTTTCCCGCCGCGACCCCCCAGCGGTTAAGATAGGCGCGCACGGCACTGGCCGTCATGATGCCGGGGCGGTCATTATTGGCAAAGGCGATCTGCCGCTCAAGCGCACCTGCTGCAAGAATGGTGCGGCGCGCTGCGATGCGCCAGAATGTCTCGCGCGGATGTCCGTTCATCGGCGCACCGGGCCAGCGTTCTAGAGCGGCATAGGTCCCCTGATCATAGGCCCCGGTCACAGTTGTGCGGGTCATGACGCGCACATTGGGCATACTGCCCAATTCAGCACAGATCGCCGCCGCCCAAGCATGGCCCGGCATCCCGTCAACCGTATGGGTTTCAGCATTCAGCCGCCCGCCCGGCAGGCTGTCTTCGTCAGCGAGGATCACATCTGCCCCTGCCCGACCTGCGCTCAGCGCCGCCATCAACCCTGTTGGCCCAGCCCCGATCACAAGGACATCGCAAAAGGCAAAAGTCTTTTCGTAACGCTCTTCGGCGGGCAAACCGCTCAACCCGCCCAACCCAGCAGCCTTTCGGATGACCGGCTCGTAAATTTTCTCCCAAAAGCTCTGCGGCCACATGAAGGTTTTATAGTAAAACCCAGCCCCCAGAAACGGCGACAAATAGTCGTTGATCGCCATCGCATCGAAAGACAGCGACGGCCATGCGTTCTGGCTATGCACCTGCAGGCCTTGGTAAATCTCTTGCACGGTCGCGCGCACATTGGGGTCCTGCGCAGCACCTTGCGCCACGGTGACCAGCGCGTTTGGCTCTTCGCTCCCGGCTGTCATCACGCCGCGCGGGCGGTGATACTTGAAGGAGCGCGCCATCAACCGCTGGCCCTTGGCCAATAGCGCAGATGCCACCGTATCGCCCGCAAAACCGGTATGTCCAACACCGTCGAACTGAAACCGTATCTTTGTGCTGCAGTCGATCAGCCCTTTTCCCGCAATCCTCACGGCGTTGCTCTTTCATCGCGGGCGAGGCGCACGTCCGTCACGTCATGTGTCACTGTATTGCGCGTCACGACCAGCCATGCGCCACAGCCTGCTTCGTGATGCCACAGGTCTCTGGTTTCGCCTGCCGGGTTGTCGCGCAGATGTACGTAATCGTCCCAAACGTGGGCACCCGCATCCGGCGCGGGCCGGTCCAAGGCACGCGCCGCCCCCTGATAATAAAACTCCCGCCGATCTCGCGGGCCGCACAGCGGACAGGTCAGCCTCATCTTTCACGACCTTTCATATGCATCCATCCAGCCTCGTTCATCAGTGCAGATTATGCTGGGCGCCCGTGCCCTCTTCATCCATCAATCCGCGCCCGGTGCGAAACCGGTCAAGGCGAAAGCCTGCCGCGGTCTCATGCGGCGCGCCCGTCGCCATCAGATGCGCCAGCGCGAATCCAGACGCTGGCACCGCCTTGAATCCGCCATAACACCAGCCGCAATTGACAAAGAGCCCGGCGGTATCCGTCGTATCGATAATGGGTGAGCCGTCTGGTGTCATATCCATGATCCCCCCCCACGACCGCAACACCTTTGCCTTGCCGATCATCGGCATAAGGGTCATGCCCGCCTCCATCACGTGTTCCGCCATGGGCAGATTGCCGCGCTGCGCATAGGAGGCGTAGAAATCAAGATCGCCGCCAAAAACCAGCCCGCCCTTGTCGGACTGGCTGATATAGAAATGCCCCATCCCAAAGCTGATCACATGGTCAATGCAGGGTTTCAGCCCTTCCGTCACAAAAGCCTGCAACACATGACTTTCGATCGGCAGTCGCATACCAGCCATTGCGGCCACCTGACCAGAACGTCCGGCGGTCACGATGGCGACCTTCTTGGCGCGGATCACACCGCGCGATGTCTGCACCCCGCGCACCGCGCCGTTTTCAATGTCAATACCCGTGACTTCGCAGTTCTGCAGCAGATTGACGCCTCTTTCGTCCGCACCGCGCGCATAGCCCCATGCAACCGCATCATGGCGCGCAGTGCCCCCACGGGCGTGCAAAAGCCCGCCATAAATCGGAAAGCGGCTGTTATCAAAATCCAGATAAGGCAGATGCGCGCGCACCCCTTCGCGATCCAGCAGGATGGCATCATCGCCCTGCGCGCGCATCGCATTGCCGCGCCGCACGAAAGCATCGCGCTGCCCATCGGAATGAAACAGGTTGATGATGCCACGCTGGGAAAACATGACATTATAGTTCAGATCCTGCTCCAGCCCCTCCCAGAGTTTGAGCGAATGGCTGTAGAATTCCTGATTGCCGGGCAAGTAGTAATTGGCGCGTACAATGGTGGTATTGCGCCCGATGTTTCCCCCGCCAATATAGCCTTTTTCCAGCACGGCGATGTTGGTCATGCCGTGGTTCTTGGCCAGATAGAATGCGGTGGACAGACCGTGCCCGCCGCCCCCGATAATGACAGCGTCATATTCCGCCTTGGGCTCAGGGTCGCGCCAGTGCGGCGCCCAGCCCTTATTCCCTGTTAGCCCTTCGCGCAGGACACGCAGACCGGAAAAACGCATCAAAACCTCTGTATCTGCGCCTGAAGCGGACAGGCTGCACTGGCAGATTAACAACGCAAGAAGGTTGGTAATAGAAAGAACACGACGTGACATGTCGCTTTTTGCAAACCCAGGCGCTGACAGGGATCACGATCACTAAAACCTTGGATCATTGAGAACACGAGGTAAATCACACCTATATCGCGCGTATTTCAGCCTGAAAACTACGGGTATCAATCGAGATCAAGCCCGGCGAGGGCGGTCTAACACACGGCCAAAGACTATAGTCTAGCCCTGAAAGGACCAGCACAATGGACAAAGCTAGATGGGTTGGTGGCGTCTGGCTGGAATGCTCTGGACGTTGAGCCAGACGCCTGATGTCCTACAGACCTTTGGCCTGATAGCTCGCAGCCACTTTTCCGATCGAGACCAGATAGGCCGCCGTACGCAAATCCTCCACATCATCGCGCTCATGCCAGACCTGCGCCATGGATTGATAGGCAATGCGCATCGTGTCATCGAGACCGGAACGCACCAATTCAAGCTCATCCGCGCCGCGCAGATACTTGTCCTTGAAATTCGGGCTTAGTTCCCAATTCAGTTCCTTGTCCCTCGACAAACGCTCCAACTCGTTGATCAACAGCTGGTGGCGCGATTCTTCCTGACGCCGCTGCATTCTGCCAAATCGAATATGGCTGAGGTTCTTGACCCACTCAAAATAACTGACGGTCACGCCGCCTGCATTGGCATACATATCCGGGATGATGACAGTGCCTCTCTCGCGCAGAATTTCATCGGCGCCCGCTGTGACCGGTCCATTTGCCGCCTCGATGATCAGCGGCGCCTGAATGCGTTTGGCATTTTCAAGGTTAATGACCCCTTCGAGCGCGGCCGGGATCAGAATATCGCAGGGCTCCTCAAGGACCTTGTTGCCATCCGCGACCTGATGGCGGTCCGAATATCCCGCAATTCCGCCGTGTTTGGAAATCCATGCACGTATCTTGTCAACGTCGAGACCCTTGGGGTTATAAAGCGCACCATCATGTTCGATGATCCCGACGATGTCGCAACCGTCTTCTTCGTTCAGAAATTTGGCGGCGTGATAGCCCACATTGCCAAGCCCCTGAACGATCACGCGCTTGCCATCAAGCGATCCCTTCAGCCCGGCTTTCTTCATCCCTTCACCGTCGCGGAAAAACTCACGCAGGGCATATTGCACGCCGCGCCCCGTTGCCTCCACCCGGCCGGAAATCCCCCCCGCATTCAACGGCTTGCCGGTCACACAGGCGTTGCCATTGATATCTGTCGTATTCATCCGTTTGTACTGATCCGCAATCCACGCCATTTCCCGTTCGCCCGTTCCCATATCCGGTGCCGGGACGTTCTGGCTGGGATTGATCAGATCGCGTTTGATCAACTCATAGGCAAAGCGGCGGGTGATCAACTCCATCTCATGCGGATCATACTCGCGCGGATCGACACAAAGTCCCCCTTTTGAACCACCAAAGGGCGCTTCGACCAAGGCACATTTATAGGTCATCAATGCGGCCAACGCTTCGACTTCATCCTGGTTCACCCCAAGGGAAAACCGGATGCCGCCTTTGACAGGCTCCATATGTTCGGAATGAACTGAGCGATAGCCAGTAAAGGTCTTGATCTCGCCCCGCAGCCGCACGCCAAAACGCACCGTGTAGGTCGCGTTGCATACCCTGATCTTTTCTTCCAATCCGGGCGATAAATCCATGAGGCTGACAGCCCGGTTGAACATCTGGTCGACGCTTTCGCGAAAGCTTGGCTCTGAGGCGGGGTTATTCACGTTCGTTCTCCTGTTGAACTGCAATACGGACATGCGCCGACGGTCACATGTCTGCGACACTATGCCCGCACTGGTGGAATTGCCAGTTTTTTAGGCATCATCAAGATATACAGGATGACGGTTTAAAGGGACGTGAATCCCTCCCGTGACCACCGGGTAATCGGCGTCAGTCTTTCTGTTCGCGCTCGGCCAACATGATCGCAATGATTTCGCCCATGTATTTTGTCGCACGCATCGGGGTCATCCCCCCGACGCCGACACGCGTCGCAGAGCGCCACCAAAGACCGGGCCGCCAGTCGCGCGTATGCGGTTTTGTCAACCGCAGTAAAAACCCGTTTGACGGCTTGAAGGCAAAAGCCCCCCGGTCGATTGATGCTATATCTTCGATGCGAACCAACACGGTGCCCGCATCATCGCGCAGTTCGGTGCGCGTCAATTCAAGCGTTTGCCGGGTCGATTTGCGCATCGCATTCGCAACCGTGAGCGAGCCCGCACCAAGCGCGATCAAAAACACCTGCCACCCCAACGATGGCGGCGAAACGATGGCCACGTAAATCACGAGGACCGCCAGAAAAGACAGCATGCCGATCCCGAGAATACGTCGCCCCATGGAGGGTGCAACACGTGCCAGAACTTCGTCTTCGGTTTGGTGTGCCATGCCTGCGCCTTGTCTGTGACTGGCGCAGTTCCTACCGTGCAAGCCCTATGCCTCACAAGCGCAATCGGATTCAGACCTTGCGAAAAAGCCTTGGCAGCGCCGTGCGCAATGATTTTGGCCGGTAGGACCGCATCAAAACAGCGCGCAGCCTGACGGTCGGGTGCAGGTTGCCGGCATCACACGGCCCCGCTCGCCATGCAACAAGCCAGGGGAACAGATGGTACAACCGGTTCAGGCGGTACACGTCCGGCGCCACGGCGACCGCGTCAATCGCAGCGTCCGGAATTTGATGCCCCGGCTTCAGCTCCAATCCCGCGCCGGATGCCGCCTTAAATATCCAACCCAGCGATGCAGCCGCGAGACCTTGCGGTGCAACCGAGCCTCCAACAATGCTGTGATTGCCCGCAAACCAAACCTGTTGATAGCGGCGCGTATCACTCTGATCACCGCGATTGAGCCCCGGACCTGCCTCTGACGGGTCAAGGTTATCCCACAGGCTTGGTGTGAACAGCCTGCGTTTTTCGTCCAAGGCCAGCGCATGACGGGCCTGTTCCACGAGATGCGACAGCGACGTGTCATGAAACGCATGGCGCTTATTCCACAAGGTGGCGAGACGGCCCAGAACCATACTCGGAATCCCCAGCGCCCCCACTGTGTCCCACACCCCAAGGTATGTGATGCGCACCAGATAGCTGTGATCGGCACGTTCAATCACATCGACCGCACTGGTCGCGTAATCAGGCGACAACCGCCGCCGTTTGGCCCGCACATGAGGCATATCAGGCGCATTGCGTGGCCCCCGTGAGCGGTAGAGCCGAAAGGCAGACGCCAGGTTTTCCGGCGTCGGATCGGATAAGATACCGCATTTTCGGATCATCCCGACCAAGGATCGCGCGGTATATGCCCCACGCGAAAACCCGAATATCATGATCTTGTCACCCGGTTGATAAACCTCACACAGGGCGAGATAGGCGATCTTGATATTGCGGTTCAGACCCCAGCCGAAAAACCCGCCCCCCACCTTGGAAAGCCATCGCCCCAGCCCGCTCACCATGCCGGTGCCGGTGCCGACGCCGGGGACATAGATGATCTTTTGCGTTTTGGAGTCGGCGCAGGCCCCGGCCAGTCGCGCCACATGCGTGCGTGCGCCGCTCTCCAGCGTGCTCCATGTGCCATCGCAGAATATCGCAATCACGGCCATTTGCTTCTCCTCATGAAAGCTCTAGACCTACCCTCGAAACGCTGGGGGCCGGTTACGCCACCGCGCGCTGCTTTAATCTCAGTGGGGCGTTTTCGCGTGCAAAGGGATGAATGATGACAAAACCAATTGCCTTTCTTGCTGTGCTGCTCTGCCTGACCTTTGCAGGGTCCACCCTCTGGGTGCCTGACTTTGGCGGTTTTGACGCAGACCAGTTTCCCATTCCGCAAATGGACCCGCCGGTGCAGCCCGCAGGCTATGCCTTTGCGATCTGGGGCATCATTTATCTGTGGTTGCTGCTGGGGATGGGGTTTGGCCTGTGGAAACGACGCGAGGACCCAACGTGGCACGCCATGCGCGCCCCGCTCTGTGTGTCTCTGGCGGTCGGGTCGATCTGGTTGCCGGTGGCTGTTGTCAGCCCGGTCTGGGCCGCCATTCTGATCTGGGCCATGCTGATCCCCGCGCTGATCGCGCTGTTTCGCGCGCCACGCGATGATCGGGGCTGGGCGCTGGGGCCGGTCGGCCTTTATGCGGGCTGGCTGAGTGCTGCGAGCTGTGTCGCCCTGGGGCTGGTTGCAGCGGGCTATGGATACCTTGGCGATGAGACGGCTGCATTTGTGTTTATATTCATGGCGTTACTTATTGCCTCAGCCGTGCAAAATCAGCTGCGACGCGCCCCGAGCTATGGCATCGCCGTCATCTGGGCACTGGTCGCAATCGTTGTGCAGAATATGACCACCTACCCGACCGTTGCAGCACTTGCCGGTGGGGGTGCCTTGGCCCTGATCCTGCCGGTCTGGAAAGCATGGCGCGCTGGAAACGCCGCGCAAACCTAGTCCTTACGCCGCCCGTCCGTGTGTTTGCGCAGCTTTGAGGGCGGCGCTTTCTTGCGCCCTTTATAGGGGTTGGAGTCGTTCTGACCGCGCATCCACAAACGGATCGGTGCGCCGGGCATATCAAAGTCAACCCGCAATCCATTGACCAGATACCGGCTGTAGCTTTCGGGTACTTTATCAGGGTGCGAACACATCACGACAAACCCCGGCGGGCGGGTTTTGGCCTGCGTCATATACCGCAGCTTGATCCGTTTGCCTTGCGGTGCGGGCGGTGGATGCGCCTCCAACATACCCGCGAGCCAGCGGTTCAGCTGCGCAGTGGTCACGCGGCGATTCCAGACCTCATAGGCGCGCAGGATTGCCGTGTGCAGCCGATCAAGCCCCCGCCCGGTCCGCGCCGAGACCGTGACCAGGGGTGCACCGCGCAGTTGTGGCAAAAGCCGCTCAAAACTTTCGCGCAGGTCTTTCAGCTTGGCTTGTTTGTTTTCCTCAATGTCCCATTTGTTCACAGCGACAACGACGGCGCGCCCCTCGCGCTCCGCCAGATCAGCAATACGCAAATCCTGCTGCTCAAAGGGGATCGCGGCATCCAGCAGCACGACGACCACTTCTGCAAACTTCACAGCACGCAGACCATCACCGACCGAAAGTTTTTCCAGCTTTTCCTGCACCTTGGCCTTTTTACGCATGCCCGCCGTGTCGAATATCCGCATGGGGATGACGTCCCCCTCAGGTCCGACCCAATCCATACGCAGGGAAATAGCATCGCGCGTTATCCCGGCTTCGGGACCGGTCAGCAGACGATCCTCGCCCAGTATCTGATTGACCAGCGTGGATTTGCCCGAGTTTGGCCGCCCCACAACCGCGACCTGCAACGGCTTATTGGCGGTCGGCATGCGGATGGCTGCCTCCATGTCGCCACTGTCTTCGTCAAGGGTGACATCAATCTCCGGCGCATCTTCGGCAGCCCGCTCGGCATAGGCGTCCGCCAATGGCATCAGATGGGTATAGAGATCATTCAACCCCTCACCATGTTCCGCAGACAGGCGGATCGGCTCCCCCAGACCGAGGCTATAGGCCTCAATCACCCCGGCATCCGCCGCCGCACCTTCGGATTTATTGGCCGCCAGAATGACGTGCCCCGCGCGTTTGCGCAGAATATCGGCAAAGACCAGATCGGTCGGCGTAATGCCGACCCGCGCATCCACCATGAACAGGCAGATGTCTGCCATATCAACCGCGCGCTCGGTCAGGCGACGCATCCGGCCCTGCAGGCTGTCGTCGGTCACATCCTCAAGCCCGGCTGTGTCGATCACCGTGAACCGCAGGTCCGCCAGCCGCGCCGCCCCTTCGCGCAGGTCTCGCGTGACGCCGGGCTGATCGTCCACGAGGGCAAGGCGCTTGCCCACCAAACGGTTGAACAGCGTGGATTTGCCCACATTGGGCCGCCCTACGATGGCGAGCGTGAAAGACATGGCAAAAGCTCCGGATGTCAGGGATTATCCTGCGCTTTACCCCAAAGCCGCGTCAACGGAAAGCATGCAATCGGCCATTTGACGACACGACATAAAGAACGCCGCCCGCAACCACCGGGCTGGTCGTCGCACCGCCCGCGATCTCAATGCTGTTCACCAAGGCCCCGCTGGCCGGATCAAAGCTGCGCAGGAACCCGTCATTAGAGGCAACATAGAGCCGCCCACCGGCCAATATCGGCCCATGGTGGGTATATATTTCTGCACGTTTCCTTGGCCTGTCTTTTACAAAACGCGACAGGGGCACGCCCCAGATCCGGCTGCCGTCAGAGGCATCAAGGCGCAGCAATTCATTCAGATCAGACAGGACAAAAATACTGTCGCCCGCAGCCACGATATTACCCGCAGCCCCCTCGTTGGCCGTCCACACCCGCGCACCGGCATCAAGCGTAAGTGCCACAAGACGTCCCGACTGGTTGCCCACATAAACGCGGTTTCCTACGATCATCGGGGGCGCTGTTACATCGCCAATGTTCCCAAGTGCAGTGCCGAGCCGCTCGCCGCGCACGGACGCATCCCAACGCCGCAAACCGCCACGACGGAACACGGCCTGAACCTCGCCGGAGCCGAAGGCAAACACGGCGAGATCACCTGCCACGGCAGGGGCCGGTGCACCCAGCACATTGGTAACATCCGGCGAGGCCGTGAGTTGCCACAAAAGCCGCCCCTCATCCGCCGTCACAGCCCAGCCGCGATCATCACCAGCGGTCAGATAGACGATACCGTCGAATACCGTGGGCGTCCCGGAGGCAGTTCCGTCGAGGCGCTGACGCCAAAGCTCGGCACCGGTTGCCGCATCAAGAGAGACCAAGTTGCCATATCCAAGCGACACGAAAACGCGCCCGCTGTCAAAGGCCAGACCACCGCCTGTTGCCTGTCCGCTGCGATCCCTTGCGGGGCGCACATCTGACTGCCAGACCGTTTGTCCCGATGGGGATGTCGCCGTGACCAGCGCCTCGGCATCAAGGGTGTAAATCAGCCCACCGCCCACAACCGGCGTTGCGACAATTCTCTGTTTGCGCCCATCGCCGGCCCCGATATCCGCCGACCAGATCTCGGTGATCTGCGACGCCAATGCGGGATGCGCCGTACGGAATTCCGGGCTACCCATCGCCTGGGGCCAACTGGCATTTGATTGCACCGCCTGCAGAGAGATGGCACGCGCCTCATTCTGAATCGCGAGGGTCTCAGACGCATCCACCCCGTTCAGCACTGAGTCGACGCTTTCGCGTTTGCCGGGCAATATGAAGTCATCCTCCGCACAGGCGGAGAGGAAAACCGTTGCAACGAGTAACACAGACAAAGGTCGAAAAAGACGCTTTTGGGTTGCAAAAAACATAAACTTCATTCCGCCCCATTTACCCGCTGCAGTCTGCGCGCGGCTATCCCCAAGCTGCGCGCCATGCCGGTTCAGTTCCCCAAATCAGGAAGGTTATCCAGCTCGGGCGTCCCACCGAGCGCCACAATCACCTGTAAGGCGCGTTGTTGCAAGTCCGCGCTCACGCCCGCTGCCTGCAGTATGGACTGATACTGTGCGAGGGCGGCATCCGTGTTGCCAGCTGCGACCTCCATCAGCGCAATCTGTTCCTGTGCCAGAAACGACAGCGGCGCACCGGGTACGGCCAGCGCTTCCAGTTGCTGGCGACGCTCTGACGGATCCATCGTGTCGGCCTGCAGGACAATCGATTTAAAGGCTGCAATCTGACGGTAGATTTCAGGCACATCACCGTCTACGGCCACTTGCTCAAGCGCTTGCAAGGCTGTGTCGGTCTCACCGGCCTGCTGCGCCTCGGCGGCTGCCAGAAGGCGCACAACGGCTTTGGCCGTGGGTGTTTCGGCATTAATGGTGTCAAGGCCAGCCTGACGCGTCGCGGGTTCGCCCAACGACAAAGCGTTCAAAATCTGATCGCCCAGACGTTCGGCCTCAGCACGCGTCTGCGCTTTTCGGTACTCGCTCCATGCAGCGCCACCAACGATCAAAACCACGACCAAGGCCGCAACCCAGCCATAACGGCGCAGCATCAGGTAAAACTTGTCGCGACGGACCTCGTCGTTGACTTCATCGATGAAACTGTCTGTGTCGCTCATATTGCCCCGCCAAAGCTCGCTTGTCGCTCCTCTTACAGTGACCGGACGGGCAAGCCAAGACCCTGCACTTTCTATCCGCGCGCGCCATTGCACTCAGTCGGAAAAATCTTTAAACTGAACTGATCGGTTTAGCGCAAAAACCAGTTTTCAAACGTCACAGAATATACCCGATGCGGCGCATTGACGGCTGGAAGTTCATAACGAGGCAGTTTTCATGCGTATTTTTTCCATCATTGCAGCGATTGCAGTGGCGGCAGCTTTGTACTTTGCCATCGTTGATCGCGGTGCTTTGCTTGCTTTGTTCGGGCAGGATGCGTCAGCGGAAGACACTGACGATTCGCAGGACACGGGTGCTGAGGAAAACGCGGCGGCCAGTGATCTGGTCAAGGTGGTCGTGCAAAAATCCATAGCGCAGGAAATCGACACAGCCGTTTCACTGCGCGGAGAAACCCGCGCTGCTCGGGTTGTGGACGTCAAATCGGAAACATCCGCCACCGTCGTTTCGGAGCCTCTGCGCAAAGGTGAAAATGTGGATGAGGGGCAGCTTTTGTGTCGGCTCGACGAATCCACCCGTGGGACGGCATTGGCACAGGCCAATGCGCAACTGAACGAGGCCCGCGCCCGTGCGCCTGAAGCCAAGGCACGCCTCGATCAGGCGATTGCCCAACTGGCCGAGGCGCGCATCAATGAAAATGCTTCGACCAAGCTCAGCGCAGGCGGGTTTGCCTCAACAACGCGCGTGGCAAATGCGGAGGCCAATGTCGCAACCGCTTTGGCGTCGGTTGAATCTGCACGTGCCGGTGTGCAAGCGGCACAGGCCGGAATCGAAGGCGCGCAAGCCGGTGTTGCAACGGCCGAAAAAGAATTGGAACGCCTCATGATCCGCGCGCCCTTCTCGGGTATTTTGGAAAGCGATACCGCAGAACTCGGCACCCTTTTGCAAGCCGGTGATCTGTGCGCGACGGTGATACAGCTTAATCCCGTCAAGCTGGTGGCTTTCGTGCCGGAAACCGAGGTGGCGCGGGTCAAGGTCGGCGCGTCAGCCCGCGCGACGCTCGCCACCGGTCAAGACAACATCACCGGTCAGGTGACATTTCTGTCGCGCGCCGCAGATGAGACAACGCGCACCTTCCTCGTTGAGATCGAGGTTGCGAACACCGGCATGAACATCTCGGACGGTCAGACCGCAGAGATTATGGTCGCGGGCGAAGGTGCCACGGCCCACCTGCTGCCACAATCCGCCCTGACATTGAACGATGACGGTGTGCTGGGCATTCGCAGCATCGACGAAAACGCCATCGTCGAATTTCATGCCGTGCAACTGCTGCGCGATACTGCACAAGGCGTCTGGCTGACCGGGTTGGCGGACAGCGTTAATGTGATCGTTCTGGGTCAGGAATATGTGATTGCGGGCGTGCGCGTTGCCCCCACCTACCGGGATCTTGTGCAATGACCGGCGTCGTCGACTGGGCCGCAGGGCGCGCACGCATGATCGTGGCGTTTATCCTGCTGAGCATTGTTGTCGGCGCCTACTCCTACACCACGCTGCCGAAAGAAGGTGAGCCGGACATCGAGATACCGGCCCTCTTCGTCTCGGTGCCCTTTCCCGGCATCTCCGCCGCAGACAGCGAAACCTTGCTGGTCAAGCCGATGGAGACGGAGCTTGCCGACCTTGACGGGCTGAAAGACATGAGCGGCACCGCCGCCGAAAACTACGCGGGCGTGGCGCTTGAGTTCGAATTTGGCTGGGACAAGACGAAAATCCTCGCCGATGTGCGCGACGCCATGGGCAAGGCCGAGGCGAAATTCCCCGATGGGGCAGAGCAATATTCGATCAATGAAATCAACTTTTCCGAATTTCCGATCATCATCGTGAACCTGTCGGGCCCCGTGCCGGAACGCACAATGGTGCGCATTGCCAAGGACTTGCAGGACGATATTGAAACGCTGGATGCGGTGCTGGAGGCAGGTATCGCCGGGTCGCGCGATGAGATGCTGGAGGTGCTGATCGACCCGCTGCGCCTTGAGGCCTACAACGTCACCGCCAGTGAGCTGATCTCGACCGTACAGAACAACAACCAGCTGATTGCCGCCGGTGAGGTGGATTCGGCCCAAGGCACATTCGCCGTCAAAATCCCCTCGTCGTTCGATGAGCCACGCGATGTCTACAACCTGCCGGTCAAGACCAATGGCGACCGCGTCGTGACGCTGGGCGATCTCGCACAGATCAACCTCACCTTCGAAGACCGCTCAGGGACCGCGCGCTTTGACCGGGAAACCACGGTCGCCTTGCAGGTGGTCAAACGCAAAGGCTTCAACCTGATCGACACCGCCGCACTGGTCAAAGATCTCGTGGCCGAGAAAAGCGAACGCTGGCCGGAGGGGCTGCGCTCGGCGGTGCATGTGGGTACGTCAAACGACCAGTCACGCATCGTGGACAGCATGGTGCAGCAGCTTCAGGGCTCCGTGTTTACGGCGATTGCGCTGGTGATGATCGTCTCTCTGGCGGCCCTTGGCATACGCGCCTCCCTGCTGGTGGGTTTTGCGATCCCCACGTCTTTCCTGTTGTGTTTCGCCTTTCTCGCCGTGATGGGCATCTCCATCTCGAACATCGTGATGTTCGGACTGATCCTTGCGGTGGGGATGCTGGTGGATGGCGCCATCGTGGTCGTTGAATATGCCGACAAGCGCCAGCAAGAAGGCGTGGGGCCCATGCAGGCCTATGTGGAGGCGGCCAAACGGATGTTCTGGCCCATCGTGTCCTCCACCGCCACAACGCTCTGTGCCTTTTTGCCGATGCTCTTCTGGCCCGGCGTGCCGGGCGAATTCATGGGGATGCTGCCCGTCACACTGATCTTTGTGCTTTCGGCCTCGCTGGTCGTGGCACTGATCTATCTGCCGGTCATGGGCGGCGTTACGGGTCGGCTTGAACGCTGGATTTCGCAGTACATGCAAGAGGTTGCGGGCCTTGTGTGGTATTTGCATCTCGCACTTTTCCCGATTGCCGCCCTCATGCTGACGACGTTGGCCGGGCTGTCGCCGGTGTTTGACGGTATCAGCGCACGGTTTGCGGCGATGGAAGGGCTGAACCTGCTCGGCTCCGTGATCCCGACCTTCTTTGTGGTCTTCTTGTTGCTTGTGGCGGCAGCGGCCTGTGTGGCCATTGCCATCGGCGGTTTTCTGGTGCTGCTGGTCTCAACCTTCGCGCTGTTGACGCGCATGGGACGCGCGGGCCGCTGGCTGGCGGCGCGGCTCTTCAGCGCCGAGCCTAAGCAGATCACCGCAGGCTATCGCCGCTCCGGCTTTGGCCATGTGATGGCGGCAATCGTCGGGAACCCGGCCATGCCGCTGGTGATGGCGGGGGCGGTTTTCGTCTTTGTCGGCACGGTTCTGATCTACTTCACAAACAACAACAACGGCGTTGAATTCTTTGTGGAATCCGAACCCGAACAGGGCATTGTCTATGTGCTGGCGCGCGGCAACCTGTCGCTTGAGGAAAAAGACGTGCTGGTCAAAGACGCCGAAACCATTGTGCTGGCCCATCCCGGCGTCATGAACGCGTTTTCTTTCGCAGGCGAAGGCGGGTTGAACACGGATACCTCCGGTGCCGCCTCCCCGAACGACATGATCGGGCAGGTTCAGTTTGAGACGATCCCCTGGGGTGATCGCGCAGACCGGCCAGAACTTGACGGCAATATCGTGATTGCCGAACTCAGCGAGCAATTAGCGCAACTGCCCGGCATCAAAACCGAAATCCTCGAAGTGGCGCAAGGCCCCGCATCGGGCAAACCCGTCCATCTGCGCCTCAAGGCAGACAGCTTTGACACCCTGACAGAGGCCACGAAAGTCGCGCGCACACAGTTCGACGCCACCCCCGGCCTGACCCTGATCGAAGACACGCTCCCCCTGCCCGGCATCGATTGGCAAATCGACGTAGATGTGGAAAAAGCGGGCCGCTACGGCGCTGACGTGCAGATCGTGGGCGCGATGGTGCAGCTTGTGACACGGGGTCTGCTGCTTGACACCATGCGCATCGACAGTTCGGACGAAGAAATCGACATCCGCGTCCGCCTCCCGGCTGAGGATCGCTTCCTGTCCACCCTCGACACGCTCAAAGTGCGCACCACCGATGGGCTGGTCCCGCTCAGCAACTTCATCACCCGCACGCCGGTGCCAAAACTGGCCGAAATCAACCGGATCGCTCAAAAGCGGTACTTTGATGTGAAGGCGGATGTGGCACCGGGGCTGGTTAAGGTGGTGGGCGATCCCGATGGCACAGGCGGCGAGCTTACCCTCGCCATGCTGCGTCCAGCCGGCGCTGTGGCGGATGTCACCGGACCGGACGGCACAGGCTACAGCTGGACATTTCGGGCTGATATCGAGAGCGACGCGCTGCAGTCCGGGTTGGACGAGGGGCGCTTCAGGCTGGTGCCCGTGAATGCAAACGAACGTATCGCGGTTCTGACGGCGTGGCTTGACACCAATCCCCTGCCTGATGGTGTTGAATGGGAATGGACCGGCGATCAGGAAGAACAGGCCGAAAGTGCGGCGTTCCTGCAAACCGCCTTTTCCGCCGCGCTCGGTTTGATGTTCATCATCCTGCTGGCCCAGTTCAACAGCTTTTACAACGCCGTCCTCGTGCTTGTGGCCGTGGTTTTGTCGACCACGGGCGTGTTGATCGGGATGCTGGTGATGGATCAGACGTTCTCCATCATCATGACCGGTACGGGGATCGTGGCGCTGGCAGGCATTGTGGTGAACAACAACATCATCCTGATCGACACCTATCAGGAATACAGCCAGTACATGCCCCGGATCGAGGCGATCATTCGCACCGCCCAAGCCCGCATTCGCCCCGTATTGCTGACCACGATCACCACAATGGCAGGTCTTGCGCCGATGATGCTCGGGCTCAGCCTGAACTTTGCCGATGGTGGGTACACAGTTAACAGCCCGACAGCGCTGTGGTGGAAGCAACTCGCCACGGCGGTGGTCTTTGGCCTCGGCATTGCGACGGTGCTGACGCTGGTGGTGACACCGTCGATGCTGGCCATCCGCGTCTGGGCCACGACCTATGTGCGCTGGGTCGCCACGTTGCTGGCCAAGCTGTCACTGGGGCGCGCCTCACGGGCGGCACGCGACTGGGCATTGGAACGCGATGCCAACCGCGTCTCAAACACCGAGCTGATCTGGGATGACACGCCTGCCCTCCGCCCCTCGGACGCAACGCTGAAAGCCGCCGAGTGAGGCACCTCACAGCACTGTGACGGACATCTTGCCAGCGCCGTGCTAGCTTGCGCGCGAATATCAAAGGAGAATACCAATGCCGAACACTGCCGCCATCGCCGGACTGATCACGATCGTCAGCGCAACCAGCGCTTTTGCGTCCGATCTGATCGAAAAGACCAGCCCCCATGCCGTGGGTTTCACAATGGACCGCCTTGAGGCGGCTGTCACCGGGGCCGGGGCGACGGTTTTCGCGCGCGTGGACCACGCTGCCGGTGCTGCATCCGTCGATCTGGAGCTTGCGCCTTCGCAACTGCTGATCTTTGGCAACCCCAAACTGGGCACGCCCGCAATGCAGGGCGGTGCGACGGCTGGGCTTGATCTGCCCCTGCGGGTTCTGGCCTATGAGGATGACGCAGGTGTCGTGCATGTGGTCTATCACGATCCGGCCACCCTCGCCGCGACCCACGGCCTGCCTGCGGATGCGAAATACATCCAGATGATGACCGGCGCGCTGGACAAGCTGACGTCAAAGGCCATCGCCGCCGAATAGAAAAACGCATGGTTTTCAGCCTGCAGCCTTCAAGGCTGCGGGTTCAAATCGCGGGTCGCAAGCAGGCTCGCCGCTGCGATCATCAGCCCCCCACAAAGCCTGTTCACCCGTTGAAAAGACACGCGCTTGAGCCTGCGCATCGCACGTGCGCCCGTCCAGCCCCAAAGAAGTAAAATCGAGCCATCGACAATGATATAAGTCGCGCCCAGTATGAAAAGCTGCGGCAGGACCGGCATCGTGGGATCGATGAATTGCGGGAACAAGGCCCCGAAAAACACCACCGCAAACGGATTGGCCATGGAGGTGAAAAACCCTTGCCGAAACAGTCGGAAAGACTGGCCCGTGGTATTGGCCTCGACCTCAGGCACTTGCGCCTTGGACAGGATCAACTGCACACCGATCCAAGCAAGATAGGCCACCCCGGCCCATTTGATCCACGTAAAAGCACTTGCCGATGTCGCGATAATCGCCGCCAGCCCAAAGGCGGCAGCGGTCATTTGCAGGCAATTGGCCGTCAAATCGCCCGCAATCGTGAACAGGCTGCGCCTCACACCATAGCGGATGCTGTTCGAAATGATCAAAAGCTGGCTCGTATCGGGCGGCGTCGCAAAGAAAATGGCCACCGCGGTGAGATAGAGAAGATAGGTCTCGATTGCCACGCGCTGTCCCCTTGATGTCGGTTGTCCAGCTTAGGCCCGTTGGCGGCAATTGGTCAAACACAGTCTGCGCGCATGATTTGGCAAACCCGTCGTTGCCTAAAGCAGATGCAGGCGGTAGGTGTAAGAAATGAAAACTGTTCCAAAGAAAACCACCGATGACGCGCTCATTCAGGAATTTCTGAACAAGGGCGGAAAAATCAGTGTCGGCAAAACCAAACCGCCGCCCAGCGAGTTGGGGCTAAGCAAAAATGTATGGAACCAGAAGCTGACCCGCGAAGAAAAAGCCGCGCGCGACAAAAAGCCTGAGTAACCGCGTTCAAACCTCTTCTTCAGACTGCTGGCGACGCCACAGTTGCGCATATCGGCCCTCGCGCGCCAACAGCGCGTCATGCGTGCCACGTTCGACAACCACGCCTTTTTCCAACACGATGATCTGATCCGCCTCGGCGATTGTGCTGAGCCGGTGCGCGATTGTAATCACGGTGCGCCCACGGCCAGCTTGCATCAGCGCGTCTTGAATGTCGGCTTCGGTTTCAGAATCCAATGCCGATGTCGCCTCGTCCAGCAACAGGATGGGTGGGTCCTTGAGCAACGTGCGCGCAATGCCGACCCGCTGCTTTTCCCCGCCCGACAGCTTCAGTCCGCGTTCGCCAACAGCCGTTTCGTAACCCTCAGGCAAGGACATGATGAAATCGTGGATCTGCGCGGCCTGTGCAGCCGCCACAATCTCCGCCTGGGTTGCGCCGTCCTTACCGTAGGCGATGTTGTAGCGGATGGTATCATTGAACAGCACCGTGTCCTGCGGCACGACGCCAATCGCGCGGTGCAGGCTTTCCATGGTCACATCGCGCACGTCCTGACCGTCAATGCGCAACGCGCCACTGGTCACATCGTAAAACCGAAACAGCAGCCGCCCGATGGTGGATTTGCCCGACCCGGTCGAGCCGCAGATCGCCACCATCTGACCGGGGTCCGCCATGATCGAAACCCCCTTCAGGATGGCGCGATCCGTACTGTAACCAAAGTGCACGTCATCCAGCTCAATACGTCCGCCTTCGACCCGCAGGGACTTGGCATCGGGGGCGTCGACCACTTCTGCCGGTTGCTCCAGCAGATCAAACATCTCGCCCATATCCACCAACGCCTGCCGGATTTCGCGGTACACCGTGCCCAGAAAATTCAGCGGGATAGTGATCTGCAACATATAGGCGTTGACCATCACGAAATCGCCCACCGTCAGCGTCCCGTTCTGCACCCCGATCGCCGCCATGACCATCACCGCAATCAAGCCTGACGTGATCAGCAAGGACTGCCCAAAGTTCAGGAACGTGAGGCTCAACGCGGTTTTGATCGCGGCATCCTCATATTTTTCCATCGCCATATCATAGCGCTGCGCTTCTCGTTTTTCGGCAACGAAGTATTTGACGGTTTCAAAATTCAGCAGGCTGTCGATGGCCTTTTGATTGGCATCCGTGTCCTGATTGTTCATCTCACGGCGCAGTTTGACGCGCCATTCCGTCACCGCAAAAGTGAACCAGACGTACAAAACAATCACGACGGCCACGACCAGCAGGTAGTAAAAATCAAAATAGAGCGCAAAGATGATCCCCACGAGGATCAGTTCAAAGATCAGCGGCCCGATGGAAAACAGCAGGAATCGCAAAAGGAAATCAACGCCCTTGACACCGCGCTCAATAATCCGGCTCAAGCCCCCGGTCTTGCGGGTGATATGATAGCGCATGGACAGGCGGTGAATGTGGTTGAAGGTCTCAAGCGCCAGCATGCGCAGCGCGCGTTGCCCGACCTTGGCAAACACCGCATCACGCAGCTGTTGCAGGCCCACCGTCATCAGACGCGCCATGCCATAGGCCACGGTCATACCGATGGCGCCAAGGGCGAAAAGCGGCACGCCCTCTTCGGCCAGCGCATCGACCGCGCCCTTGTAGAAAAACGGCGTCGCCACCGAAACCAGCTTGGCCAAAATCAACAGCGCAAGCGCCATCAGCACCCGATGACGGACCCAAGCCTGATCCTGCGGCCACAGGTATGGGGCCACCTTTCGAATGGTACGCCAACCCGACCGGCGTTCTGTTTCTTCGATGTTCTGCTCGGCGCTGTCAGTGGTCTGATCGGCGGCGGTATCACTTGGCATGTAAGGTCCTGTCACGTCTTAGAAGCCGTTACCTAAGACACCGGACACAGCTTGGCCAGTACGCCGCCCCAATTAGTCTGCAGGAAGGTCGAATACCTGCCCCGGATAGATCAGATCAGGGTCGCGAATTTCACCGCGATTTGCCTCAAAGACCTGCACATAGAGCAGGCCTTCGCCATATCTGTCGCGTGCAATGGCCCAAAGTGTGTCACCCGCCTGAACTGTGATCGCCTGAATCGACCCGGTTGCGGCTTGCGTGGCCGCCGCCAGAACCGCCGGGGCTTCGCGCTTGAACGGCGTTTCCAGCCGGCTTGTCACCGCGCCATCCTGTCCGAGCGCATCAACGCGCAACCTGTAGACACCCGCCGCGACATCTATGATGACACCGCGCCACAGACCATCAGGGTCTACACTCATGCGCGCCACTGCCCTGTTGTCGAGATAAGCGCGCACTTCGACAGCATCGGCGCCAGCGCGCCCGCCAAGCTGCACGGCACCGTCGTCAGAATAGCTGATCGTATCGAGCATGACCCGCGACACCGGTGCCGTCTGAACGCGGGAAACCCCCTGCTCATCTGAACGCAAAACCGCGACGTCTGTCCCGCGCGGTGCATCGCTCACGTCATCACTGGCGCGCGGCGCATCCGCCAGACCTCCAACATCCGCTGACTGCGCAACCTCGGCACCGCTTTGCGTGGCATCGGGCGCTGGTGCAGCGCTCGCGGCCGTTTCCTGCGCCTCTTCGGGGGTCGCATCCGCAGACGCATCACTACGGGCTGCGGGTTCAGCAAATGCCCCCGCGTCGTCGCTTGCACCCGTTGACGCAATCGCGATATCCGGTTGTGCCGGAGTTGTCTCTGCTTCGGGCTGCTGTGCCTGCGTGTCTGCGGGCGCTGTGGAACGCGGGGCGATGGGGGTGAGAATGATCTCATCCGCTGATGCGACGGCACTATCGCCAGTTCCACTGCGCAGGGTCAGGCTGCGGGCGCTCTCATTCGCAGAAACGGAACCGACCGCGGCAAAGGCACCGCTGGCATCGGCCTGCGCCGAGGTGACCACCTCTCCATCCACCAGCACATCGACGTCGGCACCCGGCTCTGCACGCCCGGCGATCACCATCGTGCCGCCCGTATCCACCCTCACTTCGTCAATCGTGGGGACGGTCGCGGTGACTGTTTCGGCAGTCTCGGCAGGCGCAACCGTCTCGTCAGCCGTCGCAGGGTCCGTCCCACTGGCAGCGGCATCTGGCACACCCTGGCGCTCACCGGCGGGTTCCCCTGGTGTCACGACCGTGTTGGCCCCTGCTCTCTCGGAGGCCTCAAGAACCGCCACGGCCTCTTCACTCAGGCGACCGGAATCGCGCAGCGACAGGAAAGCGGCAGCCGCAATCAGCCCCGCAATCACAAGGCCCGCCGTCAGCAGACCTGTGCTTCTGGATGGGTTGGCAGACCCATTATCGTTCATTTTGATCTCTACTTTTCGGGTTCACGCGCAGAAATGCGTTGCAGACGTTGAGCCTACATAACAACTGCCCTATCACTGGTCAAAACGAATGCAGTCATAAATCCGCGATTTGAAACAAGAAAGTCACGCCGATGCCCCCAAAATCCGTCTGTGTCTATTGTGGATCCCGCCCCGGAACCGACCCCGACTTCATGCGCGATGCGCAAAACATGGGCCAAATGATCGCCGAAGAAGGATGGCGTCTGGTCTATGGCGCAGGCGACGTCGGACTGATGGGCGCGGTGGCGCGCGCGGCACAGGCGGCGGGCGCTGACACCTTTGGTGTAATCCCGCAACTTCTGGTGGATTGGGAGATCGGGAAGACCGACCTGACGACCTATGTGATCACCGAAACCATGCATGAGCGCAAGAAAGTCATGTTCATGAATTGCGATGCCGTGGTGGTGCTGCCCGGTGGTGCGGGATCGTTGGATGAGATGTTCGAAGCCCTGACATGGCGGCAACTCGGCTTGCATCAAAAGCCGATCTTTCTCTTGAATACAAATGGATACTGGGACCCTCTGGTGTCGCTCCTGAACCATGTGACCGCCCATGGCTTTGCCGATGAAACGCTGCATGGGTATTACACCACCGTCCCCGATCCCGAAGCCTGCCGAAAAGAGCTGCGCCGCGCGCTGGCGTAGACTGCGCTGCGCTGGCAGTCGCACGGTACAAAAAAAGCCCCGCGCCATCAGGGATGACACGGGGCTTTAAATCGTCGTCAGTCACATGATTACATGCGGGACGCGACGTTCTCCCAATTGACAAGGTTGTCGAGGAAGTTCGTCAGATAAGCAGGGCGCTTGTTACGGAAATCAATGTAGTATGAATGCTCCCACACATCGCATCCGAGCAATGCAGTCTGTCCAAAACACAGCGGGTTCACGCCGTTTTCCGTCTTGGTCACCGACAGCGAACCGTCAGCGTTTTTCACCAACCAGCACCAGCCTGACCCGAACTGGCCTGCACCTGCGACGGAAAACTGTTCCTTGAAGGCATCAACAGACCCGAAACTCTCGGTCAGCGCTTTTTCCAGTTCACCGGGCATCTTGCTCTCACCCGGGCCCATCATTTCCCAGAACTGATTGTGGTTCCACAACTGGCTGATGTTGTTGAAGATGCCACTCTGCGCCACGGAAGAGGCGTCATAGGTGCCCGTGATGATGTCTTCCATGGACTTACCTGCCCATTCGGTGCCTTCAATCGCCTTGTTGCCATTGGTCACATAGGCGTTGTGGTGCAGGTCGTGGTGGTACTCCAACGTTTCAGCAGACATGCCTTTGCCAGCCAGAGCATCGTGCGCGTAAGGAAGATCAGGAAGTTCAAAAGCCATTGTCGGGCCCCCTCTAGGTTATTCAATGCGGTGTGTAGTGCAATGAAGCGCTACACGCTCGCAGTTCAAGTATCAGGGCGCGCAAAAAGTTCCAAGCATATAGACAAAAGCGATCCTGCAGCCGCTCAACGTTTCTTGCAGGTGCCTTTGCCTCCGACCAAGTTGGAATATCCGGGCATGGTCCCCCGAATGACAACCGTGTTCTTTTCGGCATCCAGATTAATCGTGTAGAGGATAGTCAACGGTCGTGGTCTCGCGGGAATATTACTGACGCGGTAGGTCATGCGATATCTGCCCCTTCCACGGTCTTTCAGGTCGACCTCGATTGGTTCGCCGTGCACGGCGTCGATGACAGCGTCGTAGACCATAGCGGTGCCAGCCCCCGGCTCAAATTGCAGGGCCACAACACTACTTACAAACCCTTCGCCATTCCCTCGAACGTCACACACATACTCCAGTGCCACGGCCGGGGATGCAAAGGCTGCAAGTGCAGCTGTGGTAACCAAAAATTTCTTCATTACATTGACCTGTTTTAATAGAATTCTCACGCTCGAGGTTAGAAGAAAGCTGACGTAAAGAAAAGGTAGAAACAGGTACCGCCCTAGCGCCACTCGTTTCAATTGGGCCAGATAGACGAAAAGTTCGATAGGGAAATTCTGTTTGCTCAAAGAGTGGTTTCAACCTCGCGCGTAGCTACGCTGAACAAATGACCTGCCGAAAAGGCTTTGGACGACCGGTGGAAGAAATTGACGCACGTCCGGCGCCTATCATTGGCGGGCACCAAGACATGTCCCACTGCAAATGGGGCCAATCGCGACAAACCGGTCCAGGTCGCATTGGATTTCGGGCAAAAGGGGCGGATGCCATAAGACACCCGCCCCCATTTGTCTGCCCCTGATGTTCTGGTGTTATTCAGTGATGGCCGGTGCCGGTTCAGGCTCAGCTACCGGATTGGCGGGGTCTATGACGGCTGTGCCCGGTTCAACTTCCGAACCGTTTGCGCCGAGAAACGCAAGTCCTGCAACAAAGAGCCCGATGAGAAGCAATCCGACAACAATACCTTTGCCACCGATGCCTTGGTTGTGCTGTGAGTAGTCTGACATGATCTTCTCTCCTTTTCTGAGAATTTCATGATGACGGGTACACGGCGCGCTGCAATATAAGCGGAAATCCCCGACAGCTTTCGGCGGGTGACAGCCTTTGCGCCCCAACCCCATCGGCTGAGCACCGCGCATTTGGCCCGTCCGGGAACTTGCGCTATACTAAATGTGAACTGAGAGAACGGAGAAACTTCATGAGCGAACAAATGTTGGCAGTACTCGGATTTGGCAGCATCGGCGCGATTGCCATCGTCTTACTCGTGCTGGAACGGCGCGGCATCGCCAAACGCAAAGCAGCGCGTGGCGGACGTGAAGTAGATGTCAGCAATCTGATCGCATTCGGCTCTGCCGCAGGCGAGAACAAAAAGTCGGATGGCGCGTCAAAATAAGCGCTGAAAGTCATTTGCGAAAAAAAGCTCGGCACCATCAGAACTCCGGTGCGCGCCCGCACGGTCATCACGTCGCAGGTACCTGCCCCCCTCATCATGCGCGATGGCCAGACGCACGTTATCAAAACGCTAACGCATGCCGTGCGGGTGGCAGGGGCAGGCGCGCGTGGTATGTCATCGCGGCGTAATATACCCTTGATCAGTCCTTGAATAAACGCGCAGTACGCCAGAAGCGGATGGTGGACCTGAAGGCTCTGCCCACCGCCTTCATGCGTAAACCGGCCACGCGCGACATCATCTCGCATGTAACACCTCTGCTCTTGATCGTTTGCCCCTTTTGCGCGGCCCATTTGATCGCTACATGAGTACTTCAATGCTGCAAGAGGGCTTTATGACGTTCTGGATTATCTCTGCTGGACTGGCGATTGTTGTGGCCCTTTTGTTGATCCTTGCCCTGCGCGCGCCAAAACGCGGCGCAACCGAACCAGCGGCGGCTTATGACCTGCGCGTTTACCGCGATCAGTTGCGCGAAGTGGACAAGGATCTGGCGCGTGGCGTCGTGGATCCCGCAGATGCAGACCGGGTCCGTGCCGAGATTTCGCGCCGCATCCTCGCGGCTGATGCCGCCTTGCAAACCGATGCGCTTGAAGCGGACGCAAACAAAGGCGCACCAAGTCTTGTCGGGGCCATTCTGGCGGTGGTTCTGATCGGTGGCAGCCTGTGGCTGTACATGACCATCGGCGCGCCGGGCTACGGCGATCTGGCGCTCAAGGATCGCATCGTTCTGGCCGAAGAAGCCCGCGAAAATCGCCCCAGCCAGCAAGAAGCCGAAGACAGCCTGCCCGCCTATGTGGCCCCGCCGGACATCAGCCCCGATTACGTCGCGCTGGTGGAACGGCTGCGCGAAGCCGTGGCGGCGCGCCCCGAAGATATTCAGGGTCTGACCCTTCTGGCGCAAAACGAGGGGAACCTCGGCAATTTCCGCGCCGCCGCCCGCGCGCAGGGAGAAATTCTGCGGCTGCGCGGCGATGACGCCACCAGTGAAGACTACGCGAACTACGCTGATATGCTGGTGCTGGCAGCGGGTGGCTATGTCTCTCCGGAGGCGGAAAGCGTGCTGAGTCAGGTGCTTGCTCTGGACCCCACCAATGGGGCGGCGCGCTATTATATCGGCCTGATGCTGGCGCAAACCGGACGGCCCGACAATGCGTTCCGCATCTGGGACCAGCTGTTGCGCGAAGGCCCGCGCGAGGCCGCCTGGATCGAACCTGTCCTCGCCCAGATCGAAGACCTCGCGTTCCGGGCTGGCGTCAACTACCAACTGCCCGAAATCGGCCCCGGTCTTGACGCTCCCGGCGGCCCGAGCGCTGCCGACATCGAGGCCGCAGGTGAGATGAGCCCGTCCGAACGCCTCGAGATGATCGAGAGTATGGTGCAGGGCCTTTCAGACCGGCTTGGTACCGAGGGCGGCCCGGTGCAGGATTGGGCACAGCTGATCACCGCACTTGGCGTCTTGGGCCAGACGGGGGCGGCGCGCAGCGTCTATGAAAACGCCATTCAGGTCTTTGCCGATGACACCCGCGCGCTTGATCTGCTGCTGCGCGCCGGACAACGGGCGCAAGTGGCCGAATGATCCTTGAAGATACCGCTGACTTTCTCGCGGCACTTGCGCCGATGCGCAGCCTCATGGGCCTTGATCTGGGCACCCAGACCATCGGTGTCGCCGTAAGCGATACGTTCCTGTCGGTGGCCACGCCTTTGGAAACCATCAAACGGCGTAAGTTCACGCTGGACGCCGCCCGTCTGGTGAAAATCGCTTCCGAACGGCGGCTTGGCGGGCTTGTGCTGGGTCTGCCGCGCAATATGGACGGCTCGGAAGGGCCGCGCTGCCAATCCACCCGCGCCTTTGCCCGCAATCTGGAAAAAACCATCGGGTCGGACCTGCCCATCACCTTTTGGGATGAGCGCCTGTCCACCGTGGCTGCCGAACGCGCCCTGCTTGAGGCGGATACGTCTCGAAAACGTCGCGCAGAGGTCATTGACCACGTCGCCGCAGGGTATATCCTGCAAGGCGCGTTGGACCGCATCCGCGTGATACGCGCAGAACAGGATCAAAAATGAGTGACATCTGGAAGCGGGACGAAGTCGAAAGCCCCTGCATCAAAATCTGCGTGATCCACCCCGAGGCACGCCTGTGCACGGGCTGCCTGCGCTCCATCGATGAAATCACGATGTGGTCCAAACTCTCACCCGACGCGCGGCGCATGGTGATGGACGAATTGCCAAGCAGACAAGGGCTGCTCACCAAACGTCGCGGCGGACGGGCCGCACGGTTGGCCCGCTGACCGGTCAGCCCATGTGACGGCCTGATATCCGGACCGGTTACCACCCGACGAAACACACCAAAGCGATCTTGAATAAAGCCACCCGCGCGCACATCTATGACGTGCAAGGCAGCGGGTTTACGCTGCCTTTTTTAATGTCAAAACAGGGAAACGCGACATATGAAATCTACCAGAATTTGCTTCGGTGCCTTTGGCGTCTTGATGCTCACCGCCGGATCCACCCTTGCGGACGGACACGGCGCTGTCGGGGATGATGTCATCGCCGCACAACGGGCGGCCTTGGCCAAAAATACGCAAGGCGCCGGTTTTGGGCCACAATCCCCGCGTGACCTCGAAACGCTGAGCGGCAACAACGCGCGCGCCTTCGGCACGGCCCCCGCATTTACGCAAATGAACCTGTGCAACATCCACTTTCACGAAAACGCCGAACACCGTGGCGGCGAATTCACGGCATTTGCCGGGAACGGCGATGGGGCGGGCGCAGGAACGGGGTTCAGATACAATGGCACCCTGTCCGAGGCTGAGCTTACACCCTTGGGACGCACAATCGGCGCAGGAAAATACGGCGATCTGGCACCGGGTGACACAATCGAACTGCATTACGTGCACACCACCGCGCAGGTCGCGCCGGGCCCAACGCTGGGCGCTTGTCTTGCCGAGTCCATCGGCAACCCCCAGCTGCGTGTCGAGGCGCAGGTCTATGTGCTCGTCAACGATCCGGAAGCGGCAGATTTCGTGACCCTGACCCAAGTGGAACAGGTCGATGGCCTTTATCAGGCGGTCAACATTCCCACCGACACCGGCACCCCGATCGCCTACAACGGATCGACAACCGGCCCCTCTTTCAACGAACAAGGATCGCCCCTGCAGGTCTCATGGAGCGTGCGACCTGAGGTGATGAAGGTCTCCATCACCAGCGTCGAGACATGGCTGTCCGACAATATTTTCAGTGAGGGCGAAGCTCACGGCGTGCGCAACCTCGTCGTGAACCCGGACCTGATTTCCGACATCAACTAGAGCGTCTGACGAAATATCTGAAACATCAAGCATCACGTAACGCATTGAAATCTTTGATTTCAGGCAGCGTTACGTGATGGTTCTGGTCTGTCATCAGACCCAACAGGCGACCAGATACCCGCCCCACACCCTTGTGCACATTTGTGACAAGGGCATGGGGCGGGTCCATCACGCTATACTTACGCCGACTGCAATTTCCGCGCCTCTGCCCCTGCGAGATCCAGCAAATGCTGCATGAACGGCTTGTCCAGATCATCACTGCGCACAGCCGCATAAAGACGCCGCGTGATCCCTTGGGCCGTCAGGGGGCGCGTGACGTAGTCGGATGAATACTTCACCTCGCGCACCACCCAATCGGGCAAGACCGCCACTCCCCGGTTGGACGCCACCAACAGCAGAATAACGGCCGTCAGTTCCACCTGCCGGATCGCCGCAGGTTCGACCTTGGCCGGGATCAGCAGCTGGCTGAACACGTCCAGACGCGAACGCTCCACCGGATAGGTGATCAGGGTCTCGCCACGAAAGTCGCCCGCCTCGATATAGGGTTTCTGGGCCAGGGCATGGGTGCTGGCCGCCACGAAAACCGGTGCATAATCAAAGAGTTCGACAAATTCCACACCGGGCAGATCCTCGGGGTCAGACGACACCACCAGATCGACTTCCTCCTTCAGCAGCGCGGGCAGCGCGTCAAAGGCCAAACCGGGGCGGATGTCCACGTCGACCTCCCCCCAGGCTTTGCGAAACTGTTCCAGCACGGGAAACAGCCACTCAAAACAGGCGTGGCATTCAATGGCGATATGCATCCGCCCCGTGCTGCCCGCGCGCAAGCCGGTGAATTCATCCTGCAATGCCTTGACCTGCGGCAAAACCTGCCGCGCGAGTTTCAGCAAACGCATCCCCGCCGGAGACAGCTTGAGCGGTTTGGACCGGCGCACGAAAAGCTCAACCCCCGCCTGATCCTCCAAGCCCTTGATTTGATGGCTCAAGGCGGATTGCGTGATATGCAACTGGTCCGCCGCATGCGCCAACCCCCCCGCCTCATGGATCGCTTCAATCGTGCGCAGATGGCGAAACTCAATATGCATACAGAACTCATGTTAAAGATGAAAGTTATGAATTTGTCTCATTTTTAATTCTGTGGCACAAGTCATGAAAAATCCGAGGATACATTGATGCCCATCCCAGCCGTTTCATTCGAAGTCTTCCCGCCCCGCTCCATTGATGCGTCTTTCAAGCTTTGGGATACCGCGCAGGCGCTTGCGCCTTTGGCCCCACGCTTTTTCTCAGTCACCTACGGCGCGGGCGGCACGACACGCGATCTGACCCATGATGCGGCCTATACGTTGCACAAATCATCCGGACTGCCGGTCGCCGCGCATCTGACCTGCGTGGGCGCATCAAAGGCCGAAACCCTCGCCATCGCGCAACGCTTCGCCCAGGCCGGGATCACGGATATCGTTGCCCTGCGCGGCGATGCACCCGACGGCAGCACTGGCTTCACCCCGCATCCGGACGGGTTCGCCAACTCGGTTGAGTTGATAGAGGCCCTGTCACGCAGCGGTCAATTCACGCTGCGCGTCGGTGCATACCCAGAAAAACACCCCGAAGCGGCAAGCCAGCAGGCCAATATCGACTGGCTCAAGGCCAAGGTTGACGCAGGCGCTTGCGAGGCGATCACGCAGTTCTTCTTTGAGGCGGATACCTTTCTGCGGTTTCGCGACGATTGCGCGCGCGCGGGCATCTCCGTCCCAATCACACCCGGCATCCTGCCCATCACCAACTGGACGAACGCCCGCAAATTCGCGCAGCGCTGCGGGACATCCATCCCCGCGTGGCTCGATCAGGCGTTTGACGCGGCCCTGCGGGATGACCGACACGACCTGCTGGCCCGTGCGTTATGCACCGAACTCTGCTCGGATCTGGTGGACGAAGGCGTCGACAGTTTGCATTTCTATACCCTCAACCGCCCGGAACTGACGCGCGAAATATGTCATGCATTGGGTGTCACACAGGCCGTCACAGGTGTTATGGACGTCGCGTAAACCTTGAAGCCGCGCACCAGCCGCTTAGTGTCTCAACAACACTTATTGCGGAGAACCAGATGCCCTACGCTGCCCAAACCCCTGACGATTTGCTGCCCCGCTCTGAAATCCTTGGCATGTCGGGGCTGACCTTCATGCAGCGCGTGCTCAAAGGAGAGATCGCAGGCGCTCCCATTGCGGCGACACTCAATTTCAACCTGCTTGAGGTCGAAGAGGGCCGCGTGCGCTTTTGCGGCACCCCGGAATTCAGCGCCATGAACCCCAGCGGTGCCGTCCATGGCGGCTGGTATGGGGCCTTGCTCGATTCGGCACTGGGCTGCGCTGTGATGACCAAAGTGCCGCAGGGTTCGGTCTATACGACGCTGGAGTATAAGGTGAATATCACCCGCGCCATTCCCCTCGGCATGTTCGTCCATTGCGATGCCGTGGTGGATCACGCAGGCCGCACCACCAGCGTGGCACATGGCGAAATTCGCGGCGCCGAGGATGGCAAGCTCTACGCAACCGGATCAACGACCTGCATCATTATGAAACCGGGCTAAAGACGATATACCGAGTAGATGGACAACATTTAAATACGTGCTCGTCGCAGTTGCCTTTGTTTTGGGGGCGTTTTTAATAGCGACGGTCGAATCCATGGTAAAATTGCCGGATTTCAAAACCTACAACCTTGCTGCCGCAGAAGCTGAAGTGCAGCGCGCCCTTTCGGCGAAGGATCCAAACTTGAAATCCAGCTGGGACACCAAGAGAATAACCGTCTCAGACTGCAAGATCATCGAAACGCGATCTTCGGCGCAAGCTTGCGAAATGGGCTGGTCATTCTATGCGACGACCGCGTTCATCGATCTGAAACACCACAGAGCCACCATCAATTTGACAGCGACCCACTTAAGGGAAGGCAGCACCGTGGTCTCGATGGTGCGTTTGACGCCCATCGGTGCGTGGCGCGACACCGCGCAGAGGTTCGATGCGGAGGAAAAAGAACTGCTTTCAGCGGAACGCATCAGGCGGGGCGGCGGATCTCAGACGGCGGTCAACGTGTCTGACGCGCTGATGTCAGATCGTTCCATCGACGATTTCAAATCCTACGACAGGGCCGACTACTGCGTCGGGGGCAGCGGCATTTCGACCAGTCGCGGTGTATTTGGTGTGCCGAGCGACGTCTTGAAAAATGCCGCAACGGCGTTTTAAAGCGTCTGACGAAATACCTGAGACATCAAGTATCACGTAACGCGTTGAAATCTTTGATTTCAGGCAGCGTTACGTGATTCAGGTTTTTCGCATGACGCTTCAGGATCTCATGCATATCTGCCGCGGCAGATGGTGGCCGCGCATCATTACTCCCAATGAATTGCAAGCCGGGTCGCTCGAATAGCCGCGCACGCTGATGCTAGACTGCCCTGCCAAACGCCATTCTGCGCCGGGGTGCGGGACGCGCGGCCGCGCGCAAATGCACGCTGTCATGCATCCGCTCGGAGGAGTCCGTCAGCGCCACACGCGCACGGCGCGTCACGAACCACTTGCCGCGCCCGCGAAAGGTGCCCAGCATCGGGGCGTTCGGATCACAGGGAAACCGCCTGGCCCAGCCCTCGGGCAGCGGCAACCCGGCCAGCTGCGCGCGCTCCAGCATCCAGACCAACGGGATGTTGGACAGGGGCCGCGCGTCCTCGAACCCGCCCAGCTGCCCGCCGATATCGCCATGGGTTCCGGGAAACCAAAGCTGCTCCACCCGGCCCTCGAAACCATCGGGCGTGTTCCACATCACCGGCGCATAGGCCGCGCGGGTTTCATCCAGCGCCACCGCGTGAAACCCCGCCTTGACATTATGGCTCAGCGCATCGCTGTGAAACGCATGCGCCTTTTCGCTCAACCGCCACAGCACGGGCATATTCAGGCCCAGCGCCTTGACCGTGTCCCACACACCAATCATTTCAATCTCGACGTTCTGCAAACATTTTGCCCGGGAAAAGGCGCGTGCCACGTCGCTCTCCGGGTTGCCTTGATAATGGCGGTAAACATCACGAATGTTCCGCTCCGTCGCGACCTGAGCGCGCAACAGCCCCATCATGTCAATGACACCCGCAAGGCTGCGCACCGCATAGGCCCCGCGCGAATATCCCATGAGGAAAATGCGATCCCCCGGCCTGTAGCGCGATGCTAGGTAGCCATAGGCGCGCCTGATCTGCCGATTGATCCCGCGCCCGATCATCACATCGCGCGCGGACCGCCAGTCAGTCCATTGCAGGCCGGGTTCATAATAAATCGACAGTTGCGCGCCCATCTCGCGGCACAGATGATAGGCGATCCCGGCGTTCGTCTCCTGACCGGGATTGAGCGACGACATCGTGCCGTCGAGAATAATAACATGCGTGACCGGCCCGCGGCGGGGCCCAAAATCCTGCGCTGGCCGCCGCCAGATCGCCCGGCGCAGCCAGTGCCACGTTTTTCTATTCGGCCGCGATAGCCTCACTGTTTAACAACTCCCAAACCTTCAGCGGTGTGAACGGCATATCCGCCTGCCGCACGCCATGCTCCCAAAGCGCATCCTGAACTGCATTCGCCACAGCGGCGAGGGCACCAACCGTGCCGGCCTCTCCACACCCCTTCATCCCCATGATATTCGCCGTTGAGGGCACGGGTTCAGAGGTAAAGCTGATGTTGGGCACACCATCCGCCCGCGGCATCGCGTAATCCATGAAACTCGCGGTCAGCAACTGGCCCTGCTCATCAAAAACCACATGTTCGCTGATCGCCTGCCCGATGCCCTGTGCGACACCGCCATGCACCTGTCCTTCGGCCAGCATCGGGTTGATAAGATTTCCAAAATCATCAACCACCGTATAGCGATCGACGCTGACAACGCCGGTATCGGGGTCAATCACAACCTCGGACACATGGCAGCCATTGGGGAAACTGCGCGCAGGCAGGGTCGCGCGTGCCGCGTGACTCAACAGATCATCGCGGCCCTTTTCACGGGCCAGTTCGGCCACTTCCAACATGGTCGGCGTCATATTGCTGCCATCCGCGCGGAAGCGTTCATCGTCAAAACTGATCTCAGATGCTGGCACGCCCATTTCATCGGCCAGAAAGGCCGTGAATGCCGTGGTCATGACCTCAACCGTGGCCAGCGTCGCCGTATTCTGCACGGTGACGGAGCGTGACCCGCCAGTGCCGCCGCCCTGCGCAATCTGATCACTGTCGCCCTGCACGACAAAAATCTGATCCGCCGGTATCCCGGTCTGATCACTCAGAAACTGGGCATAGACGGTTTCATGCCCCTGTCCTGTGCTTTGTGTGCCGACATAGATGCTCACGGTGCCATCCTCATTGAACGCAATCTTTGCGCCTTCACTAGGATCACCCAAAATACTTTCAATATAGTAACACAGCCCCAGTCCGCGCAGCAGACCCCGGCCCGCGTCGGCTTCTTTGCGTGCCGCAAAGCCCGCAAGATCGGCCTCAAGTTCAGCGCGGCGCAGCACTTTGTCGAAATCGCCGACGTCATACAATTCACCGGTCGAGTTCTGATAGGGGAACTGATCAGGCTTGATGAAATTGATCCGCCGCAATTCCAGCGGGTCCACACCGAGGGTCCGGGCCGCGCGGTCAATCAACCGCTCCAGCACGTAAATCGCCTCGGGTCGCCCTGCGCCACGATAGGCGTCCACATAGGTCGTGTTGGTGTAAATCCCCTCGACCCGCAGCCATGTGGCCTGCACATCATAGACCCCCATCAGCACCCGGCTGAACAGCTGGCTCTGGATGAACTGCGCATACATGCTGTTGTAAGCGCCAAGGTTGCAGCGCGTATGCACGCGATATCCGATGATCTTGTGGTTTTCATCAAAGGCAAATTCGGCAAAGCTCGTCAGATCGCGCCCGGCGTTATCTGTCAACATCGCCTCGGTACGCTCCGACATCCAGCGCACGGGCTTGCCGACAGTTTTGGCGGCATGGGCGGCCAGCGCATATTCCGGATAGGGGAACCCCTTCATCCCGAACCCACCGCCCGTATCCGGGTTGGTGACCCGCACGCGTTCTGCGTCGATGTTCAGCAATTCCGCGATCTCTGATTTCTGCGCCCAGACGCCCTGCCCGCCCACAGAAACATGGACCCGCTCGCCCTTCCATTCGGCATAACATCCGCGCGGCTCAAGCGAATTGACGATGATGCGATTGTCTGGCACCTCCAGCGATACCGTGTGCGCAGCGGCGGCAAATGCGGCGTCCGTG
The DNA here is from genome assembly GCF_019654895.1 of Roseobacter sp. OBYS 0001. Classification (NCBI taxonomy): domain Bacteria; kingdom Pseudomonadati; phylum Pseudomonadota; class Alphaproteobacteria; order Rhodobacterales; family Roseobacteraceae; genus Roseobacter; species Roseobacter sp. OBYS 0001. The sequence goes on along the minus strand of NZ_BPES01000003.1, from coordinate 358,046 downwards.
GCGGCCTCATCTCCCATGCCCCAGTCAAAGGCCACGTTGTCAGGGGCCTCGGCGTGCAATGGCGCGCCACCGGCCTGAATATCCATCTTGGCGGGCAACTCATCATAGGACAGGTCTATCAATTCCGCCGCATCGCGCGCCTGGTCGAGCGTCTCCGCCACGATGAACGACACAGGCTCGCCCACAAAACGCAAACGCTCCTCTGCGAGGATCGGTCTGCGGGGGGCCGCACCCATGCTGCCATCGAGGTTCTTGACCGTCTGGGCGGACATCGATTTGGTAATCCCGGCAGCCTTCAGATCATCCGCCGTCAGCACCGCGTGCACGCCTGGCGCGGTGCGCGCCTCCGCTACATCCAGACCGGTGATCACCGCATGGGCCACAGGCGCGCGAAACACAAAAGCAAAGAGCGCACCCTCAGGTGCGATATCATCTACATAGCGACCTTCACCTGTGAGAAAACGAACATCCTCAACCCGCTTTACGGGCTGTGATTTGCCAAATTTTTCCATGCGATGCCTCCTTGCATACCGACCTCTGTCATTGGGACAGTAGCGGTGGTGACCCGCTTGTCCAGTGCTGAGACCTGTCATAACATGATCGCCGGCACCAACGGACCGACGCGCCGTTTTGCGGCACGCAGATTGATGTCGCAAACAGAACAGAAGCCCGCCCGCACCAGCGCGATCATTCAACCACACGACCCGGAGGATCAGATGCCCCACCCCTTGCCACTGGAACAGGGCCGACTGACGCAAGCCCAGACAGATCAGTACTGGCGCGACGGCTATCTCTTCCCGCTGCAGGTGATGCCCGCGCGTGAGGCGACCGCCCTGCGCGCCGAGCTTGAACAGATCGAGGCGGATTACCTCGATGCGGGCCTGCCCCTGCCGCTCAGCACCTATAAGCGTGTCAATTCGCATTGCGTGATGCCCATGGCCCACCGCATCGGGTCCGACCCGCGCATTCTGGACGTCGTCGAAGGTATCCTCGGCCCCGACATCATGATCTACGCGGTGGAATTCTTCATCAAGGAACCCCGCACCAACCAGATCGTCTCCATGCATCAGGACCTGACCTATTGGGGCCTCGGCGCGATTGACGGGCTGGTCACCGCATGGCTGTCGCTCTCGCCTGCGACGCCTGCCTCCGGGTGCATGGATTTCGTGCGCGGCTCACATAAAAACGCGATCCTGCCGCATGAAGACACCTTTGCCGAGAATAACCTTCTGTCGCGCGGGCAGGAAGTACAGGTCGATGTGGCGGACGCAGACAAGGTGCCCATCGAAATCCACCCCGGCCAGATCTCGCTCCACCACGGGCTGACGATCCACGGCTCCGGCCCCAATACCACCGATGATCGCCGCATTGCCGCCGTCATCCGCTACTGCACGCCGGATGTGAAACAGCAAGTGGCCGAGGTCGATTATGCCCTCCTCGCCCGTGGCGCAGACAGGCACGGCCATTTCGCCAGCTTCCCCGCGCCATCGGCGAATTTTGCCCCCGATGCCCTCGCGCAGTATGATAAAATCCGCGCCGCACAGGCCAAGGCGATGATGTCCGGCGCCAGGGAACAAGGAACCCTCTACGGATGATCGACCGCGTCAGCTTTACCCAGATGAAAGACGGCACCAAGGAAGACTACGACTTCCTCACCGAACACGAAACTGCCTATACTAAAGGCACCGCCGACCGCCTGCTCAAGGCGCTGGTCAGCCTTGATGAAAGCCTCTCGGGCTACCAGATCACCCGCCTTGGCCACTCGCTGCAATCGGCCACCCGCGCCGAACGCGATGGCGCTGACACGGATTGGATCGTCTCCGCCCTGCTGCATGACATCGGCGACATCTTTGCGCCCTACAACCACGACGAATACGCCGCCACCATCCTGCGCCCCTTCGTGCGCGAGCAATGCACGTGGGTCGTGGAAAAACACGGTGACTTCCAAATGATTTACTACGGCCACCACGTCGGCGCGAACCCGCACAAACGCGACGCCTACCGCGACAGCGCCTATTTTGACGACTGCGCGCAGTTTTGCGAACGCTGGGACCAGTCCAGCTTTGATCCCGCCTATGACACCCTGCCGATTGACCACTTTGTCGACCGGGTGCGCGCCGTCTTTGCCCGCACGCCTTACCATCCGGCCATCATCCGCCCCGGCGCACGCGAACCGCTGATCAGCACATAAACCGCACGCCCGACCTTTCCCTTTGCGGCGACCTCGGCTAGATCATCGCGCAAGCAAGGGTAAAGGACGCATGTAATGGCGCTGGACAAGACATTCGACGCAAAAGAGGCCGAAGCACGCCTCTACGCCGCTTGGGAACAAGCGGGCGCATTCAAGGCCGGGGCCAATGCCCGGGCAGCTGCTGAAACCTTTTCGATCATGATCCCCCCGCCCAATGTGACGGGATCGCTGCACATGGGCCACGCCTTCAACAACACGCTGCAGGATATCCTGATCCGCTGGCACCGCATGCGCGGCTTCGACACGCTCTGGCAGCCGGGCACGGATCACGCAGGCATCGCCACGCAAATGGTCACTGAACGCGAAATGGCCGCCAATGGCGAACCGACCCGCCGCGAGATGGGGCGCGAAAAGTTCCTCGACCGTGTCTGGCAGCAAAAGGTCGCATCCCGCGGCACGATCATCGGGCAACTCAAACGCCTCGGCGCGTCCTGTGACTGGTCACGCGAAGCCTTCACCATGGGCGGCGCACCGGGCGACCCTGACGCAGGCAACGGCCCGAATTTCCACGACGCGGTCATCAAGGTCTTCGTGGATATGTACAACAAGGGCCTGATTTATCGCGGCAAGCGGCTGGTCAACTGGGACCCGCATTTCGAAACCGCGATCTCGGACCTCGAGGTTGAGAATATCGAAGTCGACGGCCACATGTGGCACTTCAAATACCCGCTCGCCGGGGGGGCCACCTATGAATACGTCGAAAAGGACGAGGACGGAAACGAGACCCTCCGCGAAACCCGCGATTATATCTCCATCGCCACGACCCGCCCCGAAACCATGCTGGGCGACGGCGCGGTTGCCGTGCATCCGTCAGATGAACGTTATGCACCAATCATCGGAAAGCTCTGCGAAATCCCGGTTGGGCCCAAGGAACACCGCCGCCTGATCCCGATCATCACCGATGAATACCCCGATCCCACCTTCGGCTCGGGCGCGGTCAAGATCACCGGCGCGCATGACTTCAACGACTACGCCGTGGCCAAACGCAACGACATCCCGCTTTACCGCCTGATGGACACCAAAGCCGCCATGCGCGACGACGGCGCGCCCTACGCCGAGGCTGCCGCGATTGCGATGGCCGTGGCCCAAGGCGAGCGCACGCTCAGCGAGGCCGAAGCCGACGCGGTCAACCTCGTCCCCGATGAGTTGCGCGGCCTCGACCGGTTCGAGGCCCGCAAAGCCGTCGTGAAACAGATCACCGCCGAAGGGCTGGCCGTCATGGTCCCCGTCGCCAACCCCGACCCCGAAGACGCGTTTTTGCCCGTGGACGAACCCTTCCTTGAGCCGCTGGTCGAGAGCAAAAAGATCATGCAGCCCTTTGGCGACCGCTCCAAAGTCGTCATCGAACCGATGCTGACCGATCAGTGGTTCGTCGAGACCTCCAAAATCGTGCAGCCCGCGATTGACGCTGTGCGCAATGGCGATGTCACGATCTTCCCCGAGCAGGACAAGAAGGTCTACTTCAACTGGCTGGAAAACATCGAACCATGGTGTATCTCGCGGCAATTGTGGTGGGGGCATCAAATTCCAGTTTGGTTTGGTCCCGGGTTTAGTTCGAAGAAAGTTGGTAGCTTGTTGCCAGATCAGAAGTTTTGCTTCCCTAACTTTGAAGCAGCAAGAAAAAATGCCACAGAGCACTACCAATCAATTTTCCCGGACACCAAGGTCACCGTTTGTGAGCAACTGGAGGAGCCTGAAAATAGTTGGCCGACGAGTGATGAAGAGTATGCGCAATTGCGTCAGATGATGGTAGGTACGGAACTAGAAAACGCATATCCTGAGACACGTCTCGAAAACCCGCGTACTTGGCAATTTTCTTCGAACTTTAACAAAGATACGGGCGAAAAGACTTTGGAAGTGCGTTTGCGCCGCGATCCCGACGTCCTAGACACATGGTTCTCCTCCGGTCTCTGGCCTATCGGCACGCTCGGCTGGACGGGAGACGCCGAAACAGACGCGCAGAACGACGCGCTGCAAAAATATTTCCCCACCTCCACGCTGATCACTGGCTTTGACATCATCTTCTTCTGGGTCGCCCGGATGATGATGATGCAATACGCGGTGACGGGGCAAAAGCCGTTCTCGACCGTCTATGTCCACGCGCTCGTGCGCGATGAAAAGGGCAAGAAGATGTCCAAGTCCCTCGGCAACGTCATCGACCCGCTCGACATGATCGACGAGTTCGGCGCGGACGCCGTGCGCTTCACCCTCACCGCCATGGCCGCCATGGGGCGCGATCTGAAACTCTCCACCCAGCGCATCGCAGGCTACCGCAATTTCGGCACCAAATTGTGGAACGCATGTCGCTTTGCGGAGATGAACGAAGTCTTTGCCCAGCGCGCGGCACGCACCGACGTGATACCGACGCAAAACCGACCTCCTGCCGACGTCGAACAGGCCGTGAACAAATGGATCATCGGAGAGACCGCAAAAGTCCGGCAAGAGATCGACGCAGCGCTCGAAAACTACCGTTTCAACGACGCGGCCAACGCGGCCTATGCCTTTGTCTGGGGCAAGGTCTGTGACTGGTATGTGGAACTGTCCAAACCCCTGTTGCAGGACGAAACCAACGCCGAATACGCCGCCGAGACACGCGCCACGATGGCATGGGTGCTCGATCAATGCATGATCCTGCTGCACCCCGTCATGCCCTTCATCACCGAGGAACTCTGGGCCGCCACCGGCACCCGCGAAAAGATGCTCGTGCACGCCGACTGGCCCACATACACAACAGCAGAACTGGTGGATGAAGCTGCTGACGCAGAGGTAAATTGGGTCATCAGCCTGATCGAAGCCATCCGCTCTGCCCGCCAACAAATGCATGTGCCCGCAGGCCTATATGTCCCGCTGATCGTCACCGAGATCGACGCCGCCGGACAGACCGCTTGGGACCGCAACGAAGTGATGATCAAACGCCTCGCCCGCGTTGAAGCACTTGCGCACGCAGACAGCTTCCCCAAAGGCACAGTATCGCTTGCCGTGCGGGGCGCGTCCTTTGGGCTGCCGCTGGCCGACATCATTGATATCGCTGAGGAAAAATCGCGGCTCGAAAAATCCTTGGGCAAACTGGCCAAAGAACTCGGTGGGCTGCGCGGGCGGTTGAACAATCCGAAATTCGCAGCCTCCGCCCCGCCCGAAGTGGTCGAGGAAACTCGCGCCAATCTCGCCCTGCGCGAAGAGGAAGAAGCCCGGCTGAACGAGGCGCTCGCGCGATTGGCCGAACTGGGGTAAACTGCGCGCCATGGGACGTTTGCAAAACCTCACAGAACGCCAGATTGCCAAGGCACGCGCCGAAGGCAAGCTGGACGGGCTTGAGGGCCAAGGCAAACCCCTGCCCGACCGCCCCGTCGAAACACAGGAGGCAGCCGCCCTGTCCGCAGGCATGCGTATTATGGCCGAAGCTGGCGTGCTGCCGGAAGAATTTGCTTTGAAAAAGCAACTGGATGCGGCCCGCGCCGCCTATGCGGCCTGCACAACAGAGGCCGCGCGCAAAAAGGCCATGGCGCATCTGGCCGACCTCGACCTGCGGTACCAGATCGCCCGTGAAGCGCGCCAGAAGTTCATGCAATAAGCCCCAAACCCCGGCGCTATTTGAACACGGGCGCCCTCTTGGCAAACTGCGCCGCGATCACTTCCATCTGCTCGGGCTTACCCAACAAGTCCACCTGCACCCGCGATTCTTCTTTCAGGACATCGGCAGGGGCGGCGGTATGGGCAAAGGCGCACAAGTTCTTTGCCGCACGAATGGCGTTCGGCCCTTTGCCCGCGATTTCCGAGGCCAGCCGCTGCGCCGCCTCAAGCGGGTCAGCGACAACCTCGGTGACCAGCCCCCATGTTGCGGCCTGTTGCGCCGAAACAGGGGCAGCCGTGTAAATCAGGCGTTTCATCACATCATCCCGCACCAGACGTGGCAATAGCACCATGCCGCCCATATCGGGGATGAGGCCCCACTTCATCTCCATCACGGCAAGCTGCGTTTCCGGTGCGGCAAAACGTATATCCGCCCCCAGCGCCAATTGCAGCCCCGCGCCAAAGACGACACCATGCAGCGCCGCAATCACTGGAATATCAAGGCGATGCCAGACCATCGCCACCTCTTGCCAGCGGTTCGTTGTGCCCAATCCATGGGTGCGTGGCATGATCAGCTCTTCGATATCCTGCCCAACCATCTTGGACAGTCCGGAGATATCAATACCAGCACAGAAACAACTGCCCTCGCCCGACAAGATCACAGCACGGGCCGAAGACGCCGCAACAGCTTCACCCGCTGCGATGATGGCATCTATCATCTCATCATCCATCGCGTTTTTCTTTTCCGCACGGGTCAGAATGACGTGGGCGATATGATCCCGATGGGTTACGCGAACACGCGACACGGCAGATCTCCTTTTTTGGACAACTGTAGAAAACCTGACACACATTTTATTACCAGCGCAACGTTACGGCACAGCGGACTTGCCCACAACGTATGGCTTGGCCTATCACGCCGCATGATTCGTTTTCGCCTGACCAAAATCGCTGAATCCCTTCCTGCAACCGTTCCGTTTGTCGGCCCCGAGACGCAGGAGCGCGCACGCGGCTTGCGCTTTGATGCACGACTGGGCGCCAACGAAAGCGTGTTTGGACCCTCACCAAGTGCCGTGCGCGCCATGGCAGAGACACCCCAGTGGATGTATGGCGATCCCGAAAGCTATGACTTGCGGCACGCTCTGGCGCATCATCTTGGCACCTCTGCCGATACAATTATGGTCGGCGAGGGGATCGATAGCCTGCTCGCCAATCTGGTGCGGCTTTTCGTGGCTCAGGGCGATGCGGTTGTCACATCGGACGGAGCCTACCCTACGTTCAACTACCACGTCGCCGGTTTTGGCGGAATCGTACATAAAGTGCCCTACAAGCAGGACTTCGAGGATCTCGCCGCCCTGTTCGATAAGGCCCGCGAGGTGGATGCCAAACTGGTCTACCTGTCCAACCCCGACAACCCCATGGGCACCGTCCACAGCGGGTCCGACATCGCCGCAGCGCTTGACGCGTTGCCTTCCGGAACCCTGCTTGTGCTGGATGAGGCCTATCTCGAATGTGCCCCTGAAACCAGCGCGGTGCCCATCGCCTATGACGATCCGCGCGTGATCCGGCTGCGCACCTTTTCCAAAGCATATGGACTGGCAGGTGCACGCGTTGGTTATGCCATTGGTCATGCAGACGTTATCGCCGCGTTCAACAAGGTCAGAAACCACTTCGGGATGAACCGCTCCGCTCAGGAGGGCGCACTGGCGGCGCTGTCTGATCAGACATGGCTGCGCTCGGTGGTTGCGCGCATCACCTCTTCCCGGCTGCGGATCGGGAAAATCGCCACATCCTGCGGGTTGAAACCTATCAAATCAGCCACAAACTTCGTCGCGATTGATTGCTGTCGCGACAACGCCTTTGCCAGCCGGGTCATGGAAGAGATGCTGGCGCAGGGCATCTTTGTGCGCATGCCCATGGTCGCCCCCCTGAACCGCTGCGTCAGGATCAGTTGCGGCACACCGGCAGACCTTGACCTTCTGGCCGAGGTTTTGCCTGAGGCGCTGCGGCGCGCAGAAAAAGGCTGACGTCAAACCTGTCCGCTCTATACTCTTTTTGGAAGAGTGATCAGCGAGGTGTGATATGGAAGGTCACAAGCTTGGTCGGGCCCCGAATTTCACAGGCGCCTGCATCGTCATGTTTGGCGTCAATCTGGGATGGATCCTGTTATTACTCTTTGCGGTCTATGGCCTTGTCGCAGCGATCTTTCTGGGACTGGTGGTCAACCACTGGGTCTCCTGGCTCGAACATCGCAAACAGCTTGCCGATCAGCGCTATGGCGACGTGTCCGGCGACACCTGACCGGTTGCGATGACCTCGGACGCGGCTTCAAGCGCGCCTTTCCCGTGCGAAATATCCAGCGCTTTCAGCCCTGCATCAATCCCGCCAAGCATCCCCATGATCATATGCCCGTTGACATGCCCCATGTGACCGAGCCGGAAAAAACCATGCCACGCAGGATCGCCCGGTGCGGCCATGCCCAGCCCTATGCCAAGCGTTAAGCCAAGCTGGTTTTCGGTCCAGTCGCGCAGCGCCGTGGCATTTGGGCTTTGAAGCCTCAGTGACGTGACGGCCCGGCTTCGCGAGTCCGGATCGGCCACGTTAAAGGCCAGACTGCCGGCGGAACCCCATGCATGACAGGCCGCCCAGATCGCATGTGCCAGCACATCATGACGCCGCCAGACCGCCTCCATCCCTTCGGCGTGGATCATGTCGAGCGCGGCACGCAGCCCATAGACATGATGCGTCGGAGCCGTCCCGTTCCAGTATTGGTAAAACAGTTCGGGTGCTGCGCGCGGGGTCCAATCCCAGTAGCAGCTGACCCGTGGCATGTGCCGCCGAACCTCAGCGGCCTTTTCGTTGAAAAAGACGAAGCTCATACCGGGTGGCACCATCAGCCCTTTTTGACAGGCAGTGACCATGACATCCACACCCCAGTCGTCCATCTCGAACACGTCGCAGCCCAGTGAGGCGATGCAATCAACCATAAGCAGCGCAGGATGCACCGCCTCATCCATCACCGTGCGCAGGGCTGCAATATCATTGCGCACCGAACTTGATGTATCCACATGCACCGCCAGAATCGCTTTGATCGTATGCGCGGTATCCGCCTTCAGCGCCTCGCCGATCCGCGCCATATCCATCGCGGAAGACTTCCCAAAATCGAGCGTTTCAACCAGCGCCCCAAGCCCCGCGGCCATATCCCCCCATCCATGACCAAAACTGCCCGTGGCAGGGACCAGCACCCGATCCCCTTCGCCAATCACATTGGCCAGTGCCGCCTCCCATGCCGCGTGCCCATTGCCGATATAGATCACAACGTCATGTTTAGTACGCGCAACGCGGCGCAGGTCAGTTACGATGCCCGGCATCATATCCGGCAACTCTCCCGCGTAAATATTCGGCGCTGCACGGTGCATGGCCTGCAACACTGCATCAGGAATGACAGAAGGCCCCGGTATGGCGAGGTATCCCCGCCCGGCGGACAGATTGGTTTTTTGGGTCATCAAGACTGCCCTTTTTGTTTCTCGGCAACACTAGCGGTCTGAAACCAAGCGTCAATTGCCAGCGTGCTTGCAGCTTAGCGTCGCGCGGCATAGATGAGTGGATAGACAACGCGTCGTCAAACTCGGGAACAATAGGCATTACATGAGCAGCAAGAGCGTATCCTCAGGCATTTTGTTCAAATGGCTCTGGCGTGGATATTTGCGCAAGCACGCAAAGCTGATCGCCGTGGCGCTGGTCTTCATGTTCGTTGAGGGTTCAATGCTGGGCGCGCTCGCCTATATGATGCAGCCGATGTTCGACAATGTCTTCTTGGAAGGCGACGGCCGGATGCTTTATGTCATCGCCGCTGTGGTGATTAGCATCTTCCTCGTCAGGGCACTGTCGGGCGTCGTGCAGAAAATTCTGCTGTCACGGGTCGCGATGCTGACAGCGTCTGAGGTACGGCAGGATCTTCTGGCCAAAATGATGAAGCAAGGGGGCGAATTCCACCAGACACATCCGCCGGGCCACCTGATCCAGCGGGTACAAGGCGATGTTGGGTCTGTGAACAAGATCTGGCGCAGCCTCCTGACGGGTGCCGGGCGTGATTTTATCGGGCTCTTCGTACTGCTGGCCGTGGCGATCAATGTCGATGTTACATGGGCATTGCTCGCCTGTTTCGGGGTTCCGATCATCGTGCTGCCCGCTGTGGTCGCACAACGTTTCGTGCGCAGGCGCGCGCGTGAGGTCCGCGATCTGGCCGCCAGTTTGGCCACCCGTCTGGATGAGGTGTTTCACGGGATCGTGCAGATCAAACTGAACAATGCCGAAGACTACGAGCGCCGGCGCTACCGCGAGACAACCCAGAAGTATATCAAGACAAACATGCGCACGGTCAAAGGCTCTGCAGCTTTACCGGCCATGGTCGATGTGATGTCAGGCTTCGGCTTCATGGCCGTAATCCTCTATGGGGGCAGCGAGATTATTTCGGGCGAAAAAACCGTCGGTCAGTTCATGAGTTTTTTCACGGCCATGGGCTTTGCGTTTGACCCGATGCGGCGGTTGGCCAGCATCAGTGGCCAGATCCAGATCGCTTCCGCGTCAATCGAGCGGTTGAAAGAGCTTATGGAAATGCCCGTGAAACTGGTCTCTCCCGAGAACCCGAAGCCTGCTCCAACCGGCACCCCCGGCATCACACTGGAAAACGTGTCCTTGAGCTATGGCGAAACCGAAGTTCTGGATAAATTGTCCCTGACCGCTGCCGCAGGCCAGACCACAGCACTTGTTGGGGCATCCGGGGCAGGCAAATCCACGATCTTTAACCTTTTGACGCGGTTGATCGACCCCACGGAAGGGGTGGTGCGCGTCGGCGGTGTCGCAACAAACGAGATGGCACTGCCCGACCTGCGACGGTTGTATTCCGTGGTCACGCAAGAGGCATTGCTCTTTGACGAAACCATCCGGGAAAATGTGGTGATGGGGCGCAAAAACGTCAGTGAAGAGGCACTGACCGCAGCCCTTGATGCAGCGCACGTCAGTGATTTCCTCAAGCAAATGCCCAAAGGTGTCGACACACCTGTAGGGCCACGTGGCTCTGCCCTTTCGGGTGGGCAACGACAACGGGTCGTAATCGCGCGCGCTCTGCTGCGTGACACGCCAATCCTGCTGTTGGACGAGGCCACCTCAGCCCTTGATGCACAATCTGAATCCGTGGTGCAAAAAGCATTGGACAAGCTTGCGTCGGGGCGGACCACATTGGTCATTGCACACCGACTGTCCACGGTGCGTGATGCCGACAAAATCATCGTGATGGACCGTGGCCGCGTCGTGGACGAAGGCACACATGAGGAATTGCTTGCCCGGGGCGGCACCTATGCCGATCTCTATCGCCTCCAGTTTCAGGATGGCAAGCTCGTTGCGGACACACGTTCCATCAGCCCCGAAAAGAAACAAAAAACCGTAACGGACGCACCGGCGAACCTTCTTCAGCGGATCGGCGGGTTTTTCACAAACTAGCCGCGATAGCTTTGAGCGAGTTGCTGCGGCGGCGTGCCCGCAAAATAGCGTATCAGCGTCCATAAGTTGCGCGCGCCCCGGCGCAGCCACCCTTGTTTCTTATACCGCGCGGCACTGGTCGTTGCGATCACATCCAGACCGATCAGATGCCCCTTGAGCGCGCGGGCAATCGCGACATCCTCCATCAGCGGCTGACTGGGATAGCCACCGACACGCGCGTACAACGTTGCAGGCACGAGCAACCCCTGATCTCCGTAAGGCAGCCCCATACGGCTGCGCAAATTGGCCCAGGCCGCAACCATGCGCCCTGCCCCGCCACCATCCTCAAAGGCAAGCCTGAACCACGCGGCGTCAGGACTGCGCAGATGTTTTGCCACCGGGCCGACCCAAGCCTCATTCAGGCGCGTGTCTGCATGGAGCACCAACAACCAATCCCCTTGCGCCGCCCGACATCCACGTGCCAGCTGCGCACCACGCGACGCCGACCCTTCAAGAACCTCAGCGCCCCATTCCTTGGCAATCTCGACCGTTGCATCTGTCGAGCCACCGTCCGTCACGATCAACTCACGGATCAATCCCGCTTCCACCCCCGGCATCAGCGAGGCCAAACAGGCACCAAGACAGGTTTCTGCATTTAACGTCGGAATTATCACCGAAATCGGTGCACGCATTACGCTACCTCTTCAAACTTGCGGCTGCATGGTTATATGCCTGTCATACGTTAACAAAGAGGCCCCCATGACCAAACGTCGCATCCTCAGACTGACCGGAACAGATGTTACCGAGTTTCTTCAGGGCCTGATTACAAACGATATCAAAGGCGTTGAAACGGGGCTGGTTTATGCGGCGATGTTGACGCCACAGGGGAAGTATCTGGCCGATTTCTTTATCTGCAAATCGGGCGACGCTATTCTGATCGATGTCGCCGAAAGCCATGGGGACATGCTGGCGCAGCGGTTGAGCATGTATAAATTGCGCGCTGATGTCTCCATCGAAATGACCGATCTGCATCTGCACCGTGGCATCGGCGATCCGCCCGCGGGGGCGTTGCCCGATCCGCGTCATCCGGCCCTTGGCTGGCGCTGCTATGCTGACACGCCGCAGACAGATGACACAACCGACTGGACCGCCCTGCGCGTGGCACATCAGATCCCGGAAACCGGAATTGAACTGACCCCAGACAGCTTCATCCTAGAAGTCGGATTTGAACGCATCGCGGGCGTTGATTTTCGCAAGGGCTGTTACGTCGGTCAGGAAGTCACCGCGCGCATGAAGCACAAGACCGAATTGCGCAAAGGCCTTGCACAGGTTTCGATCACGGGTCCCGCCGAGCCGGGCGCGGAAATCACTGCGAACGGGAAAGCAGCCGGTGTGCTGCAAAGCCGCGCGGGGGATAAGGCACTGGCCTATCTGCGCTATGACCGTGCAACGGGGCCGATGCAGGCGGGTGCGGCGGAACTACACCGCATCGCCTGACGGTACACTGTATCAAAACGCTCAGGCGCGTTCGGAGTATTCCATGGTCTCGGTGTTGACGACGATGTCCTCATCCTGCCCGACGAAAGGCGGCACCATGACCTTGACGCCATTGTCCAACAGGGCCGGCTTGAATGACTTCGCCGCTGTCTGGCCTTTTACCACTGCCTCGGTCTCAACGATCTTGCAGACCACCTTTTGGGGCAAGGTCGCGTTGAGCGCTTCTTCATCGTAGAACTCAACGACGATGGTCATGCCGTCCTGCAGGAAAGGCCGCCGCTCGCCCAAAAGCTCCGCAGGCAATTGCACCTGCTCATATGTCTCTGTGTCCATCACGACCAACATGCCTGAATCCTCATAGAGAAACTGCTGATCTTTTTGTTCCAGCCGCACGCGTTCCACCTTGTCCGCAGACCGAAACCGCTCGTTCAATTTGGACCCGTTGCGCAGGTTGCGCATCTCGACCTGCGCAAAGGCCCCGCCTTTACCCGGTTTTACGTGATCGACCTTTACCGCAGCCCAAAGGCCATCGTTATGTTCAAGCACGTTTCCGGGCCGGATTTCGTTTCCGTTGATTTTGGGCATGTGTCTAAACCGTTGTAAAAGGTTGATGAATAATTACCCGCTCCTATATATGGGAGGCTGGAGGGTGACAAGCCAACGATATGTCGTGGTCAACACCGGAAAGTCATGCAAAATTTGCATAGAAGGTATGCAAAAACAGGGTATCCGAATCACCTAGGTTCCTGCATAAGGGACTTCACGCCGAAAAGACAAGAGCAAGAATAATGGAAAGGACGACGGGATGAAAGATTTCGTTGACGGCACGGCCTTCAATAACGAGCAAGGTAATCGTGCGCGTAAACTTTTTGCAGCTGTGGTACTCGCTGCACTGGATGATGCAATTGCCGACGACAAGAAATATGGCAATGGCCCTGAACAAATCGCGCGGTGGGCGCGCTCGCGTGACGGACGCGAAGTGCTCAGCTGTGCTGGGATCGACCCCAACGAACGGGTGGTCGAAGGCCTGATGGACTTTGTTGGCAAAGGTGTTCGGACATCTGTCGCGCTGTCCCGCGAAGAATCCGAACGGCGCAACGCTGCACAGCAGGCAGAAGCAGCCTAGGCACCCCCCTGGCTTTGATAAAAAACGCGCCTGATCCCGGGCGCGTTTTTTTATGCGTCAATGAAGAAAAACAGCCATTGGCGCACGATCCAAAGCTCCGCCAATAGCAAAATCGCAACAAAAGCGCCCAAAACCACACCAAGGCGCTGTTGCCAGAGGATCACCGCAGCGGCACTTGCTGCGGCCCCTTCAATGGGGGCCAGCCACATTGCACCGTGATCACGATCCCAATAGCTGAACGGGCTTTCAAACACCCAACCGGACAAGGGCCAGAAATGCGGCCGCCCGTCATCATGATGAAGCGGAAAATCAAGACAGAGATGTAAGAACGCAGCACCCGTCAAGGCCACAGCCCAAGGCGCGCGCCTCCAAATGGCGCCGCCCAGCAAAAGCCCCCACAAGATGAACGAGTTATCGATTGCGAAAACGGTCTGCCATGCATCGGAAAAATACAACTCGTCAAAAACGATCTGTGGCGGAATACTCAGAAGAAACAGGGACACCCCCGCCATCAGGTACAGCGACAGATCCGGCAAGAGCGCACCAACGAACGCTGCCATGATCACGCCACGCGATCGTTGACGTCCCCAGACGGCTGCGCCAATCAACAGATGCGCGGGCGTATTCACCAGCAGCCCGCGCTTTCAACGCGCGTGTAACGGCTGCACGCGTAGACCTGCGCAGTGCGCCTAGCGCATCTCAGGGAAATGACTTTGCTGTCAACGCCCGGTGAATTTCACGCCGCACGAGTTTACGAACGTTGCGGGTGATCCTGTCACCGAGCTCGCCTTGAAGTTCCGACTTCACGATATCGGCGACAATACTGCGCAGCGCTTTTTCGTCCATGACCTGACCTGATACCGCCGTCTGAACAGCATCCGTGACTGCATTGCGGGTGGCAGATCCGCGCACGAGTTGATCCAACGGACCGCTTGTGCCATCAGATTCATCTTCGGGCCATGTCATCGAAAGCGGCTGTGTCCCCGCATAGGGGTCGTTGCTGGTCCCATCCGGCTCCCATTGATCCACCGTTTTGGCAATGGCGGTTTCCAGCGCGGTAATTTTCGCTTTAAGATCCTTTACATCCGTCGGCTTGGATGGTGCGGGCTGCTTGATCGGCGATGTCAAAACCAGCACGTCTGCCTTTGGTGCGCCGGGTGTTGCAGACCTCGCGTCGCCAGCTCGTGACGGGTTGAGGTCAGCAGACGGAGAAGAGCTTTGCTTGGCCAAAGGTGGCTCTTTATCGGGTTCGCGTTGATCGTCGGCGGGTACAGCATCTTCTGGCGTCAAACGCAAAACGCCTGTGTTGCGAACACGCAGTTGCGGCGTCAGTATCAAGCGTTCATCCATATGTGCGTAAGGTGTCTTGCGCGCTCTGCTGCCCATCAGGCGCAACGTTGCCCGCGCATCATCTCCAACCTCTGCATTCGTAACACGATCTGACATATCTCACCACTCCACACACAAGTGCAGTTTACCGCGCGCAGCCGCGCGGCACAATGGTTTGATAAAAAGCCTTAATTTCTCTGCAGCGAACGCAGCACCCTGTCCAACTGCCGACCCTGTTCTGAGGTTGTGGTCGGTGCGTCTTTGGCGAGGTTGTAATACGCGGTTGGGTCATACTGCTGAACACCAAGGTTCAGGTTCTGTGCGGTTAACCTTCCCGTCGCATCCAGAACACCATAGGCCGCGATGTACAAATTGGCCTCATCTGAAATGCGTGCTGTCTCTGCATCCAGCAGTTCCTGCTCAGCATCCAGCACATCAAGGGTTGTCCGCGCGCCCAGTGTTGCCTCTTCGCGCACACCACGGAAGGCGATTCTGGCAGCGCGAATACGTTCTTCACTTGCCGACAGGCTGGCACGACGCGCAGCCAGTGCGGCATAAGCATTCCCGACATCCTGTGAAACCGTTTTGCGCACCTCATAAAGGTTGCCCAATTCGGCGTCGCGCGCTGCGATGGCACGACGAATGGTGGAACTCAGCGCGCCCCCCCGATAGATCGGTTGGGACAGTTCGATGCCAATCGTTCCCGAGTTGCTGTAATCTCGCGATTCCAGATCATCCGTGATGCCCAAACTGCCCACTGCCGAAATCGTCGGTTTCAATGCAGATTCTGCGCGCTGGATGTTAATTTCCGATGCCGCGACACGGTGCTGTGCTTCCTGCAGATCGGGATGCGTTCTGACCGCAAGCGCGCGCGCAGCTTCCACATCGCCTTCAAGGCGCGGCAGTTGTGGGGGCGGCGCGATCTGCCCTGGCTGGCGGCCAATCACATTCTGGTATTCTTCGATTGCTTGCTGCAAATCCCCCTGCGCCGTCGCCAGACCACTGCGCGCCTGCGCGAGGCTTGCCTCAGCCTGCGCGACATCCGTCCGTGTAACTTCTCCGACTTCAAAGCGGTCCTGTGCGGCGCGCAATTCCTCTGAAAGAAGGCGCAGGTTGTTCTGGCGCAATTGCACCGCATCGCGGTTCGCATAGACACTCAGATAGGCCACAACCGCCCGCAACAGTATCTGCTGTTCCACACTCACCAAGCGCTGACGCGTAGCCAGAACGGTTTCCTTTGCGGCCTCGACGTCCAAAGATGCCGCCCCGCCGTCATATAGCAAAAGGCTTGCAACAAGTCCCATGTCTGCCTGCGTACTGTCCAACCCGGAAACTATACCGCCCACATTGCCGGTAGAGCGCGACGTTCCAAAGTTACGCGTGACGTTTGCGGTGAAGTTCAAAATTGGCCTCAGCGCAGCGACAGCACCTGCTACGTCTTCATCAGCGGCGCGCAAGAGCGCTCTGTTTTGGTCAAGCAAACCACTGTTTTGATAGGCAGACGCCAAAGCATCTGCGAGTGTTTCGGCCTGCGCTGCCGGTCCTGCGAGGGCGAAAACGACGCCGATAGAGAATGCCGCTTTGCGCACAATCCGTGCAGCGCCTCTGGTTTTTCTATTTACAGCCATTTATTATGCCTCTCCAAGACCCTGTTTACTTTCGCAAACCGTCTAAAACTGAAATTCCGCAGCCCTTGCAAAGCCCGGAAGTATCGGCGCACCTGCGTTAAAAGCCATCCGCCAGGTGATCTTGCCATTTTGCTTGTGACCAATGCGCACTTCACCAAGAGCACCCTTCATGAAAATGCACGCCGCGCGCCCACCCTCATTCAGTTGATCCGCCAATGCCTGAGGAAACTCCACGACGCCGCCCTGAACGATGACAACATCATACGGACCGTGCTGTGCCGCACCTTCCGCAAGCGGCGCAACATGCACAATGACATTATCAACGCCTGCCATGCTCAGCGCTTCCTGCGCCTCTGACGCCAGCGCTTCGTCTTCTTCGACTGCCACGACCGCTTCGGCCATACGCGCGATGACGGCCGCCGAATAGCCCAACGCTGACCCGACATCCAACACGAGTTCGTCCACTGACACATCAAGCGCATCCAGCATCTTGGCCAGCGTTCTAGGCTCGAGGATGACACGTCCGGCACCGATTTGCAGGTTTTCCCCCATATATGCCGCCTCGCGCTGAGCGGCAGGAACGAATTCCTCCCTCGGTATCGTCAGCATCGCGTCGATTATCGGGAACTTTGTCACGTCAGAGGGGCGCACTTGCGTGTCCACCATCATCGTGCGTCGTGATAAAAAGTCGGCCATTTGGCTAAACTCTTTCGTTTAGAAGTTTCTACGCAACATGTCGCACATCTCAGTTTCATCGGCAACGCTTGTGAACGGGATTTTATGACGCTGTGACACTTGAGTCACCCGTCGCCAACTGCCTGCGCAAACAGTGTTGAATTGCAAATACCATCGAAACAGCTCCAACAGCCACTGAGACGCAGGTCTTCGCGTTCAACGCCCCTCTTACCACGACGTCTGCGCCATAAAAATCGCCGGAGTTCGGATGTTCATTACTGTACAGCACCGCGTAACTTTGTTATGGTATAAAGTAACATAAACGGGAGCGATATATGTGCGACAGAAATCAGACAGACCGGTACCCTGCATAAGCAAAATGCACGTGATCTGGCGTCTCTGGGTGTTTCGCCCATTCGTGTAACGCTGGTCAGCCAACGGCCCATGGCCTCCCGTTGAAATGCTGGCCGATGCAAAGCCAACACAGACTTT
This sequence comes from Roseobacter sp. OBYS 0001, assembly GCF_019654895.1. Taxonomy (NCBI): domain Bacteria; kingdom Pseudomonadati; phylum Pseudomonadota; class Alphaproteobacteria; order Rhodobacterales; family Roseobacteraceae; genus Roseobacter; species Roseobacter sp. OBYS 0001. Next base: position 340,000 of record NZ_BPES01000003.1, on the reverse strand, counting down.
AAAAACCCAAAACAACCGATAGGACATACCTATGAAAATTCTGCCTTTGATCGCAATTTCCACGCTGGTTTCATCGCCCTTACTGGCCGAAGAGGTCCGTCAACTGGACGCGCATGAACATGGGGTTGGCCATTTGGACATTGCCTTTGACGGACAACAGGTTGCGTTGGAATTGCATGCGCCAGGTGCCGATATCGTCGGATTTGAGTATGAAGCCAAGACCGCAGAAGATCGCGCCAGCATTGACGCAGCCGTTGCAAAGCTTGCGCAACCGTTGACCCTGTTTGTTCTGCCAGAGGCAGCAGAATGCAGCGTCGTTCAGGCCAGCGCAGCACTTGAAAGCGAAGAAGAGCATCACGACCACGATGCCCGTGAAGATCACGACGATCACGGGACGGAACACGCACATGATCACGACACGCATGCCGCGAGCCATAGCGAGTTTCATGCCGAATACCTTTTGAACTGCGCTGATCCTGCCGCAGCCTCTGAAATTACATTTGCATATTTCGACATTTTCCCAAACGCATTGGAGCTCGAAATTCAAATGATCTCGGAAAGCGGGGCCACGGCCTTTGAAGTCTCTCGCGACAACCCTACACTGGATGTGCGCGGTATGTTTTGAACAAAGGAACCCGATGGCCGATCCGACGCCGATCCTGAACCTGCAAAAAGCACGATACCATTGGCCGGGACGGGAAGCCTTCGGGTTAACTGTACCGGAACTTCACCTCAACGCAGGCGAAACGACGCTCTTGTTGGGGGCAAGCGGGTCAGGGAAATCCACGCTCTTGTCCTTGATCTGCGGCATTGTAACGGCGCAGTCGGGCACCGTCTGCGTGGCGGGAACCGATATTTCATCGCTGTCCGAAGGTCATCGGGACCGCTTCCGCGCCGAACATATTGGCCTGATCTTTCAGCAGTTTAACCTGCTGCCCTATGCAAGTGTTCGGGACAATATCCTGCTGCCTTTGCAATTTGCGCCGCGACGGCGTGCGCGCGTGAAAGCACCGCATGATGAGGCGAAAAGACTGTGCCTTGAGTTGGACCTGCCAAAAGAAGTCATGCTGAAACGCGCCGGGACCTTAAGCGTCGGACAGCAACAGCGGGTCGCGGCGGCGCGCGCCTTGATCGGTGCACCGCCGCTGATCCTCGCGGACGAGCCGACATCTGCATTGGACGCCGCCACACAGGCCACGTTTCTGCGCCTTTTGTTTGCCCAGTCCAAAAGAAACGGCACCGCGATTCTGATGGTCAGCCATGATGCACGACTGGCCAAGCAATTTGATCACGTGATAGAAATGTCCGATATCGCCTCAACACTGGCGGAGCCTGTATGATTTTACGTCTTGCTTTTGGCTCTATGGCGGCCCGCGCATTGACTGTCACAATGACGGTGATTGCCATCGCCTTGTCCGTGGCGCTGTTTTTGGGTGTCGAAAAGGTACGCACCGGGGCCAAGGCCAGTTTCGCAGATACGATTTCCGGCACCGATCTGATCGTGGGTGCACGCTCCGGGTCGGTGCAACTGTTGCTCTATTCCGTATTCCGCATTGGTAACGCCACCAACAATCTCACGTGGGAAAGCTACAACGACATCGCCGCACGCCCCGAAGTCGACTGGATCGTGCCGATCTCCTTGGGCGACAGCCATCGCCAGTTTCGCGTGATGGGCACCACCACTGAGTTCTTTGAGCGCTACAAATACCGTTCAGGCCGTTCCCTGACTTTTGGCGACGGGGCGATCATGTCAGATTTGTTTGATGCGGTTATCGGCGCGGACGTCGCAGTGACGCTGAACTATAACGTTGGCGATCCGATTGTCGTGGCACATGGTCTGGCCTCTTTCACCAACCACGATGACCAGCCTTTTCGCATCTCGGGTATTCTGGAAAAGACCGGAACACCCGTAGACCGCACTGTTATTGTCAGTCTGAAAGCGATTGAAGCAATCCACGTTGACTGGGCCAGCGGGACCAAAATCCAAGGACAATCCACGCCCGTTGACGTTATTCGACAGATGGACCTGCAGCCTCAAGCAGTGACAGCGGCGCTGGTCGGAGTGAAAAGCCGTCTGCAAGTGTTCAGCCTGCAACGATCGATCAACGAATACCCGCAAGAACCCCTGCTTGCCATTCTCCCCGGCGTCGCCCTGCAAGAGCTTTGGCAGATCGTCGGCATTGCCGAAACCGCCCTGGTTGCCGTTTCCGGCATGGTCATCATCACCGCGTTGATTGGCATGATGGCGACGATTTTCTCCAGCCTCAACGAACGCCGCCGCGAGATGGCGATATTCCGCGCGATGGGGGCGCGCCCCCGGATCGTGCTGGGCATGCTGGTGCTCGAAGCGACCCTTATGGCAGCACTCGGGGCTGTCCTGGGCCTTTTGTTACTCTATGCGGGGCTTGTTGTGGCACAGCCGGTGGTGGATCGCGCCTTTGGCCTCTGGCTGCCCATCGAAGCACCGACCCTGCGCGAGGTCTGGGTTTTGCTGGGCGTGGTCTGTGCTGGCGCAATTGTGAGCCTAATCCCCGCACTCAGGGCTTACAGAATGTCACTCGCAGATGGTATGATGGTCCGGATCTGAGGCCGACTGAAAAAAGGTATCGCACATGAACTTGTCCCGCCGCAGCCTTATCACCACCGCAACCGCCAGCGTTTTCTGGCCACACACGGCTTTTGCGCGTACCGCACACCAGATTACGTGGGACGATTTGATCCCTCCCGGCGTCCCCTATTCAGAGATCATCGGCCCCGGTCAGGTGGATGAGGTCAACGACACATGGCTTCCGGTGTTCGACGAAAACGCGGTCAAGCTCAACGACGCACTCGACGGGGCCTATATCAGGATGCCGGGCTATATCCTGCCGTGGGACATGACATCGGAAGGGGTAACCAGCTTTATCCTCGTGCCCTATGTGGGGGCCTGCATCCACGTGCCACCCCCGCCCGCCAATCAACTGGTGTTCGTGACCACAGAAAAACCATGGGCCAGCACCGACCTTTGGGAGGCAGTCTGGGTCACTGGCGAAATACGCCACGAGATGCAAAGCACGGAAGTCGCCGAAATCGGATACAACATGACCGCCGACAAGATGGAGGTTTTTGAATGGGACGAGAACGGTTGAAACGCAGAACCCTGCTCGCCGGGATCGGTGCATGCGCCCTGTTGCCCCGCCATGGTTTGGCCAAGGAGTACATTGATCTGAATTGGTCAGACCTCGTGCCAGAGGGCGACACGATCATGCCGCCCATGCTGCAGGGCCTGATTGATCACGATGATACCAACCTGATGAGCCAGCAACCGCCCTCAAGCGGGCTGCGCACGGATTGGAATGGTCAGATCGTGCGGCTACCGGGGTTCATCGTCCCGATTGATTATACCGGCGCGGGTGTGACGGCCTTTATTCTGGTTCCGTTTGTTGGCGCCTGCGTGCATGTGCCGCCCCCGCCTGCAAATCAGCTTGTCTTTGTCACCACCGCCGAACCCTATGAAAACACAGGGCTGTTTGAAGCGGTAAACGTGGTTGGCATGTTTGGTACCGCCTCCATGACGACGCAGCTGGCGGAAATAGGATACGCCCTGTCGGCAGAGAACATCGAACCCTTCAGGGCCAATTGATCGACAAGCCACGCGCAGGCTTCAGAATATACGTTCCTGCGCCTCGTTGAAATGAAACACCTGTTGCGGCGCGAAAGTCAGATGCACCACATCTCCCACCTCACTCGGGTCCTGACCAAAAACCCGCACCGTCAGCGTTTCATCTTGAGGTGTCCTGACCAGCAGGTTCGTATCCCCACCCAGCCGTTCGACATGCGTGACCCTGCCCGAAATGGGCCCCGCATCGGACAGGCGCAGATGCTCGGGGCGGATGCCCATGGTCTGCCCGGGCGGTAAATCCGGCACCGAACGCACGAGGAAATTCATCGACGGGGACCCCAGAAAGCTGGCCACAAAACGGTTTGCCGGATTGTTGTAAAGCTCCATCGGGCTGCCGATCTGTTCGATCCTCCCATCGCGCAAAACGACGATCTTGTCCGCCAGTGTCATCGCTTCGATCTGATCGTGGGTCACATAGATCATCGAGGCGGACAGCGTGCGGTGCAGTTCTGCAATCTCGACGCGGGTGTTCATCCGCAGGGCGGCGTCCAGATTGGACAGCGGCTCATCAAACAGGAACAGTTTCGGATCACGCACGATGGCCCGCCCGATCGCCACCCTTTGCCGTTGCCCGCCGCTCAACGCAGCCGGTTTACGGTCGGCATAGTCATCAAGGTCAAGCATCGTGATGGCTTTGGATACACGTTCCTGCACGACCGATTTCGGCTGGCCCTCTTGTTTCAGGCCAAGGCCCATGTTGTCCTTTACCGACAGATGCGGATAAAGCGCATAGGACTGGAAAACCATGGCAATGCCGCGTTTGGCCGGCGGGATCGCATTCACCACATCGCCCCCGATGGCAATCGTCCCGCAGGAAGCATCCTCAAGCCCTGCAATCACGCGCAGTAAGGTGGATTTGCCACAACCCGACGGGCCGACAAAGACAACAAACTCGCCCTCCTCGACGGTCAGGTTGATGTCTTTGAGAACATGCACGGGGCCAAAGGATTTGTTGATACCTTCGAGTTTCAATGCGGTCATGCGCCGGGCCTCAGGTTGATCGTTTGACCGGTGCGAATGCTCTCATCCGCCGCAAGGCAGATGCGCAGCGATTGCACCGCGTCCTTCATATGACGGCTCAAATCCACGTCGCGCCGGATGGCATCCACAATCCAGCCTTGTTCGGCATCGCAGAGTTGCTGGTGTCCGGGTTCATCGGGCAGGTCGATCCGGCGATCCCCTCCGGGTCGGTGCACGAGCAGCCCACCCACTTTGGTATGGCCATCAATGTCATCAGACGCCCCCTTGTTGCCATCGGTGATCGAAACCGCTCCGTTGGGGCTGATCACGTCTTTTACAAAGAACGCGGTCTCTGACATCATCGGCCCCCACCCGGCTTCGTACCAACCCACGGAGCCATCCTCGAACACGACCTGAAGCTGGCCGTAATTATACATATCCGGCGCGATTTCATCACTGAGGCGCAGGCCCATCCCATGCACCCGCACCGGCTGCGCATCGGTGATCTGACACATCACATCAACGTAATGCACACCGCAATCCACCAAGGGAGACGTCGTTTCCATCAACGCCTTATGCGTCTCCCAGGTTGGGCCGTCTGACTGCTGGTTAAGGTTCAGGCGGAACACATATGGCCCGCCAAGGCCCCGCGCCTCCTCGATCAGGCGCGTCCAGCTTGGGTGATGGCGCAGGATATAGCCGACGCCAAGTTTGCGCTTGAGGCGACGTGCCGTGTCCACCACGCGCGCGGCATCCTGCGCCGTCATGGCGAGCGGTTTTTCCACAAAGACATGCGCCCCCGCCTGCATCGCGGCAATGGCATAATCCGCATGGGTGTCGGTATATGTTGCGATCACCACAAGCTCCGGGCGCGTGGCACTCAGAGCCGCATAAAAGTCATCATGGAGCGGGTAGCCCTGCAGCGCGTCCGGCAAATCCACCGTCGAGCGATTGACGAGGGCGACAATCTCTGTCTCGGGATGGTGGTGGTGGGCCAGCGCATGGCTTTTGCCCATGTTGCCCAACCCCGCAATAAGCACTTTCATTTGACGGCTCCTGATGTAATGCCCCGGATCAACTGGCGCGAAAAGATCACATAGAGCACCATCACCGGCAGGATCGCCATCGACAGCGCCGAGAGCACCGCGTTCCAGTCCGTGACGAACTGCCCGATAAAGACCTGACTGCCGAGCGTCAGCGTTTTCACCTCTTCTGCGGGGGCAAGGATCAGCGGGAACCACAGATCGTTCCAGATCGGGATCATGTTAAAGACGGCAACAGTCGCCATTGCGGGCCGCACCAGCGGCAAAACCAACCGCCAGAAGATCTGGTATTCGGACAATCCGTCCATCCGCCCTGCGTTTTTAAGGTCATCCGACACCCCGCGCATGAATTCACTGAGGATGAAAACCGCCAACGGCAGCCCCTGCGCGGTATAGACAAGGATCAGCGCCACCAGCGTGTTAACCAGCCCCGTAGACACCATCATTTCCAGGATCGCCACCGTACCAATCCGTATGGGGATCATGATCCCAAGGGCCAGATAAAGCCCCATCAACGTGTTGCATTTGAACCGGTATTCAGCGAGCGCAAAGGCTGCCATCGCGCCAAACACGAGGATCAGCGTCAGGGACACAACCGTCACAATCATCGAGTTCTGAAAGTAGAGAACGAAATCCCCCTGTTTGAAAACCGTCTGGTAACCAATCAGCGAAAAAGTCTCTTGGTTGGGCAGACCCAGCGGATCGCGAAAGATCGCCCGCCGCGACTTGAAGCTGTTGATCAGGATCACAAACACCGGGAAAAGCGCAATTACCGTATAGGTAATCAGCACGGCATGAGCGGCAATCGTCGTCCCGGAGATGCGGCGCGCGGTGGTCATGGTGTTGCCCCTTCTCAGAACTGGTAATTGCGCAGGCGGCGCTGAATGCCGAAGAGGTAAATGCACACGCCGATCAGAATGATGCCGAACATGGCCGAGGCAATCGCGGACCCCATATGCGGATCGCCCAGTTGCAACTGAAAACCAAAGAAGGTGCGATACATGAACGTCCCCAGAATATCCGTAGAGAAATCCGGCCCCGCAAGCGCACCCTGTGCCGCATAAATCAGATCAAAGGCGTTGAAATTCGCCACGAAAGTCAGAACCGAAATGATCCCGATAGAGGGCAGGATCAGCGGCAGTTTGATCTTCCAGAACGCGGACATGCCCGTGATGCCGTCGCATTCGCCTGCTTCCAGAATTTCATCAGGAATGGACAGCAGGGCCGCATAGATCAGCATCATGGGAATGCCCACATATTGCCAGACCGACACAAGGCTTAGCGTGGTCAGGGCGTATTCCTCTTTGCCGAGCCACGGCTGGTAAAGGAACTTCAGGCCAATCGCATCCAGCATACCCGGCGCGATGCCCCAGATCGGGGAGAGGATCAGCTTCCACGCGAAACCAACAATGACAAAAGACAGGATCGTGGGAATAAAGATCGCGGATCGGTAAAACGCCGAAAACCGCAGACGCGGGGATGACAACAACGCCGCCAAGGCCACGCCAATCGGGTTCTGCACCAGCATGTGGATCAGAAAGAACCACGCATTATTGCCCAAGGCATTCCAGAATTGCTCAGACCAGATCGCATCCCCGAACAGCGTTTGAAAGTTCTGCAGGCCCACCCATATCCGCTGCTGATCAACCTCAGAATAAAGCGCCAGACGCAGAGTGTTGAACAACGGGTAGATCATGACTGCAGTATAAACCAGCACTGCAGGCGCGAGGAAAACAGCGATATGCCATCTGGTTTTCGGCTTTGAGGGCGCGGGCATGCGGCATCTCCTTGACGGCATCAGGGCGGACAAACCACAGGGCGACATTCCATCGCCCCGTGGTGCTTTGGACAGGCGCTACTGCTGTGGTGCGTACCACTTGGCCAACCCGTCCTGCAGACGTTGGCCGGCATCTTTGGGGCTTTCGTCACCCTTGATGACCGCAACGGACGCGTTCCATGTCTCGTTCTCAAGGTTGGGCGTGCCACGGGACAAGATTTGATACGTTGAGCGGATGGAGCTTTCGCATTTCCCCCGCCAGGAGATGAATTCCTGCGCCAGCGGATCCTCAAGCGTTACATCGGCCTTGGACAGCGGGAAAAACCCCGGCAGTGAATTGGCAAAGATATTCGAAAACTCTGACGACGCTACCCAGGTCAGAAACGTCATGGCTGCTTCGGGGTTTTCGGTCGCCGCATTCATGCCTATGCCAATATCCGTATGGTCCGAGATATAGCAGGTATCGCCCGCATTCTGGACCGGCGGGTTGAACGCGCCCATCTCAAAATCAGCCAGTGCATTAAAGCCCGAGATTTCCCAGCTGCCAGCGGGATAGATGGCAGCGCGCCCCAGCGTGAAGATGTTCTGACTGTCAGGATATGTCTGTGCCTCAAACCCATCGCCCAGATAGCCCCCCCATTTTGCCAACTGCCGGAACGGCGCAACCCAACCCACATCCGTCAGCTTTTGATCCCCGGCGATGAGCGCAGTGCGCCCCTCCTCGCCTTTCCAGTAGTTCGGGCCGATGTTGTTATACCCCATCGTGGCCGCTTCCCACTGGTCGTTCGTGCCCATGGCCATGGGAATGTAATTTCCGTCTTCCTTGAATGCCTCCAGCACGGCAAAGAACTCGTCTTCGGTCTGCGGCACCGCCACACCAACTTCTTCGAAGGCGTCTTTGTTATAGATAAATCCGTGGATCACCGACGCCATGGGCACGCAATAGGTCGCGCCGCCATCATCCGTGGACCAGCCCGATTTTGCCACATCGGAGAAGTTTGACATCCCTTCCAGATCGCTCAGATCGGCAAGGCGGCCAGCCTCGAACAGGGCGAGCGACGCGTCAAACGGACGACATGTGATGATATCCCCCGCCGATCCTGCATCCAGCTTTGAGTTGAGCACAGCGTTGTATTCCGCCGGGGCTGATGGTGTGAACCGAACCTTGATATCGGGATACTGCGCTTCGAATGCCGGGATGATCTTGTCCTGCCAGATCGCAAGGTCATCGTTGCGCCAGCTTTCGATCGTCAATTCCGCCTGCTGTGCCGTTGCTGCTGACGCGCCCAAAAGCGTAGTGGCGAACAGCAAGCCTGTGAGTGTATTTTTGTGCATTGGTGTCTCCCTTTGGATTGTATTCAGGTGTTACTTTTGTTTTTAAGTCGGCATCTTGCAAGCATGCGCGCAGGTGACCGCAGCGTCGGCTCAAAAGGCCCCGGAGGCGCGGCGCGCGACGTGATCCGCGCAGCATACTGACGCAGCTTGGTGTGGACGCTCTTGAGATCACCCATCGAGATACCGGTCTGCGTGGGCATTATATTCAACACCGCTTTTCGGACTGCGCCACAGGCCGATCCAACTGTCCTCTGCAAAACCCAAGTCGCGCTATTCAGCAAGCGTATGACCGAACACGCATCAAGCTTGACGGGCCGACCCTTCGACGCAGAGTTGTCTTGGTGCGGTACGTGTGAATGCAAGATCGATTCCTTAGGTTTTCAATCACAGTAGTCAAACAATACCTATTGTCTACCAATTATTCAAAAACTGCCTTTTTGCGCCGCATAGCTTCAGATTCAACTATTTGGTATTTTATTGGCTGTTATTTCTGGAAATAGGTATGTTATAGGTATCTTATGAAAGCAGCGTCTGAATTCCTTCTGGTTGGCATTGATGGCGGCGGGACCGGCTGTCGGGTTGCGATTTCCGACGCGACTGGCCAGCGCATTGGCGGCGCATCCGGCGGGTCGGCAAATTTCGCGACCGACCCAGACGCCACGATCAAGAACATCCTTGCCGCCGTGCGGGTGGCGGGGTCTGATGCAGGTCTTGCCGGCGACTGGCCGGAAAAATGCATCGCACATGTGGGCCTTGCGGGCATTATGGAACCCGCGGATGCGGATGTGATCGCGACCGCCTTGCCCTTCACCCAGATCACCGTGACAGACGACCGGGCAACTTCGGTGGCAGGTGCGCTTGGCACCGAGGACGGGGTCTTGATGGCGGTTGGAACAGGAACGATCGTTGCGGCGCAATTCCGGGGTTCCATCAGATATTTTGGAGGCTGGGGGATGGCCCTCGCGGATCAGGCGTCGGGCGGATGGCTGGGGCACCGCGCCTTACGGCAGGCCATTCTGGCGCAGGATGGCCTATTGGATCATTCCCCGATGACACAAACGCTGCTGGACCGTTTTGAAGGCGATTTAAACCAAGTCGTCCAGTTTACAAAAACCGCCGAACCCGGCGATTACGCATCTTTTGCGCCGATAATTATTGATGCCGCGCGCATCAAGGATCAAAACGCGCTGACGCTGATGCAGCGGGGTGCGGCCTATCTGGACGCTTGTATTCAAGCAGCGGGCCTTAAGAATACGACTGTTCTATGTCTTTCTGGTGGGGTTGGGCCCCATTACGCGCCCTATCTTGATCAATCCCATCAAAACCGACTGCAAGCCCCCAAGGGCTCGGCTCTCGATGGTGCCCTGCTTTTGGCGCGCCAAAAACCAATTCGGATGGAGGGATCGTCGTGAGTGTTGCGGCGTTCCTCAAGCCAGAATACTGGTTCCGTCCGGATGGAGGGCCGCGATACGTCCAGCTGCGCCAACGGCTGAGCGAGGGCGTATCAACCGGCCTGCTGCTGCCTGGCAACCCCTTGCCGCCGGAACGCGAAATCGCGGCCATCACGGACCTCTCACGCGTGACAGTGCGCAAGGCCATTCAGTCATTGGCCGAGGCTGGCGTGATCGTGCAAAAACAGGGATCCGGGTCGTTCATCGCCTCAAAGCCAGAGCAGATTGAACAAAAACTATCGAGGCTGACGTCGTTTTCGGAAGACATGGCGCGGCGGGGTAAGGTCTCAACATCCCGTTGGCTGGAACGCGGGCTATTCATGCCCTCCCCGGATGAGATGACCTCTCTGGGTTTGACATCAGAAGAACAGGTCGCTCGGATCACACGACTGCGCCTCGCCGATGGGGAACCGATTGCGATTGAGCGCGCATCCCTACCCACGGATATTTTGCCCAACCCACTGGTAGTGGATACCTCACTTTACGAAACGCTGGAACGCGACGGTCACCGGCCGGTCAGAGCGTTACAGAAAATTTCAGCCATAAACCTCGCTGAGCGTGATGCCCACCTGCTCGCAATATCACCACGTGATGCCGGTCTGCGTATTGAGCGCACCTCATATCTGAGCAGCGGGCGTGTCGCGGAATTCACCCAGTCCACATATCGGGGGGATGCATACAACTTTATCGCTGAACTCAGGTTATCAAGGGAATAAGCATGAGTTCTCAAACCCATATGCGCCGCGAGATCCTTGAAATCCCGAATACCGTTGAAACCTTGCTGACAAAGGGTGCACCCGCGATCAGTTCCGCAGCGCAAGCATTGCAAACCGCACATCCCGCATTCCTGATGTCAGTCGCGCGTGGATCGTCTGATCACGCGGCGACGTATTTCAAATACGCCACTGAACTAGTTTCAGGCATTCCGGTGGCCTCTGTCGGTCCGTCGGTTGTGTCCATCTATGACCGCAGCCTGCACCTGTCGCGTGGCGCATGTCTTGCGATTTCGCAATCGGGGAAAAGCCCGGACATCGTCCGTATGGCTGAAATGGCCAAGAAGCAAGGCGCGCTTTCCATCGCCCTGACCAACCATGTCGACAGCGATCTGGCCAAGGTCAGCACCCATGTGCTGGATTTGCACGCAGGTGTTGAACAGAGCGTGGCAGCCACCAAGACATTCGTCACCTCTGCCGTGTCCGCCGTCTGGCTGTTGGCTGAGTGGCAGCAAGACCACGCGCTGTTGCGTGCCATGCATGATTTGCCGGATGTGCTGAACAAGGCGGCGCAAATGGATTGGTCCGCTTTGGGATCCGAGCTCGTATCCTCCCAATCACTCTTTTGCCTGGGCCGCGGGCCTGCATTGGCAATATCGAATGAGGCCGCGCTGAAATTCAAGGAAACCTGCCAATTGCACGCCGAATCCTACTCCTCCGCCGAAGTGCTGCACGGCCCTGTTTCCGTCGTCGACTGCGGCTTTCGGGTAATTGCGCTGGCAGCAGGAGATCAGGCGGAACCATCGCTGGTGGATGTTGTCGACCAGCTTGCCGCGAAAGGGGCCAAAGCCTACGTCACCTCTGATAAAACCACATGCGCCCGCAGTCTGCCCTGCGCGCGCACATCGCACCCGTTACTTGATCCGATCTCTTTGATCGTTTCATTCTACGCAATGGTCGAACAGGTCGCCCGGGCACGCGGGATCAACCCCGACGTGCCGCGGCACCTCAAGAAAGTAACGGAAACACTGTGATGAAACGCGCATATGCAGGGGCAGAGATATTTGATGGCAGCACACTCCGGCCTGACGGTGCGCTGCTGTTGGATGGGGGCGTCTATCACGGAATCGTCCCGACGCGCGACATCCCCAACGACTACGAGATTGAGACCTTGCCGGGTGGAACGATCCTGCCGGGGTTTGTTGATCTGCAGGTCAACGGCGGGGGGAGTATACTGTTTAACGACGACCCGTCAGTGGAAGGCCTGCGCACAATCGCGCAAGCGCATGCAACCACAGGAACGCGTGCTCTGCTGCCAACGCTGATTACTGATACGCCAGATCGCACTAAGGCCGCTGTCGACGCCGTTGAGGCCGCGATGCGCCACAAGGTGCCGGGGATTATTGGCATTCACCTCGAAGGACCGCACCTGAGCGTGGCCAAAAAGGGCGCGCATGACCCTGCACTGATCCGCCCGATGACCGACGCGGATGAAGCGTTTTTGCAGGATGCAGCACGACGTGTGCCAAACATCATGCTCACTGTCGCCCCGGAAAACGTGACAAACGCCCAAATCACGCGCCTGTCCAACGCGGGCATCATCGTCTCGCTGGGTCATACTGATTGCAGCATGGCGGATGCGCAGGCGGCTTTTCAGGCAGGCGCGCGTTGCGTTACGCATTTGTTCAACGCGATGAGCCAATTGGGCAGCCGCGCGCCGGGCCTTGTTGGGGCTGCTTTGGATACAGGCGGCATTCATGCAGGCTTGATTGCGGATGATATCCATGTGCACCGGGCAAGCATACGTGTCGCTTTGAGTGCAAAGCACGCGGATGGCTCTGTTTTTCTGGTGAGTGATGCCATGCCCACGGCCGGGTCCGACATAACAGAGTTTCGCCTGAATGGACGGCGCGTGCTGCGCCAAAACGGTCGCCTGATACTGGAGGACGGGACACTCGCCGGGGCCGATCTGACGTTCCCGCGCGCACTTGACGTTTTGATCAATAGCGTGGGCTGCGACAAAGCCTTCGCCCTGTCGATGGTAACGGGTTACCCCGCGCGTCTGCTGCGGCATCCCGGTACGGTGGGCGGGTTTACATCGGGTGGCCAAGCGCGGGCGATTTATCTGGATGATCATTTGCAATACGTCAGGGGGTTTTAACCGGCTTGTGTTGCGGCCCGTGCGTTACACGCGCCCTCCCCCATGGGCTTGCTGCAGACCAACCCGTATTCGAGCATGTGCCGCCGGTTGATAGACGGATGTTGCAGACGCACCAACGCGATGCACGTTCCCGTCAGGTGTGTCCATTCACAGCCGCAACCTTATCGACGCCGCAAGACCTGCCATGCGCGTAGCTTCAAGACCACATAGCCCGTTGCGAGGATCACCAAAGTGCATAGTGCCGTCTTGGAGATGACCTCCATTGTGCCCTCGATCAACAGCGCATGAACAACGCTGCCAATCACAATGATCAAGGCAAAAGACGTGTGAATGACGCGCCAGAACCGTGGGCGCAGCCGTATCCTATGGCGCAGCGCCGCAAGTAACGCCGAGGCGAACAGAACCCACATCGCGATCACACCCCAGACCGAGAACGGCGTGGGAGAGACAAACAGAAGAGCATCGACAACATCCGGGGGGCTTGTAATCCAAAGGGCTGCCACATGGATGATCACGGCGGCAATCAAACACACACCAACCCAGCGATGTACGCGTCTGCCCTTGATAACCGGCAGTCCCGGCAACACCCCCCCTGCCAACAGCGGCTGCATAAGCAAAAGGCATAAGGCGATGACGCCAGCCAATCCGGCGGCAATATAAATGGGGTCGCGCCATGCCAGTAGGGGGCTGGCGGCTGCCGCGGCAACAGACACGATCACGGCAAAGGCCAAAGTGGCCCATATCAAGAACGAGTGCATCAACGCTCCGCCCGTTTCAACAGGTGATCAGGCCGGTTGCAGAACAAAATCCGCGCTCAATGTGGTGTCTTTTGCACTGCGCATGATGGGTCTGAGGAACACCGTTTGAAACTCTTCGCTGTCATAGGCCAGATGCGCATGTGGTTGACCAAATGCGGGCACGATCTGCGGCATCTCGAGGCGAAATTCTCCGTTGGCGTTGGTCAGGGTTGCGCCATGGCTGTGCGGATCACGCTCATGCCCTTCGGTCGTATGTGCCCAGATCTGGATACGCTGACCCGCGAGCGGCGCGCCATCACCGGCCCGGCGCACCGTGCCCGTCATCCAGAAACCGCCACTGCCGATCCGCTCCACAATTGGCGCCCCCGGCAGGTAATTATTCGCCCCGCCGCGCATGGTGGCTGTCGGTGCCAATCCGCTGGCCCTCGCGGGACCGACAAGACCGGAAAAACCCGTCGCGGCGACAGCGGCGCTGGCGGTGAAAAGTGAACGGCGGGTCAGCAGTCTGCGGGTCATTCCGGGTTCTCCTGTAAGGGCAAAGTAAAACCATTCGGTGTCGGTTAATGTCTAAGCTAGCACGCAATCAGCGAATTCCGATTCACCCATCGCATTACAGGCATAACATGAAATCACAGCTTCGTGATCGCGCGAGGAACGCGCTGTCGGACCAAGCCTGCTGCGCTGGTTTTTCCGGTTCTTGACGGTAAAACCTCTTCTTTGGATGCCTCAAGCCCCTCTTCTGTTTCTCACACCAAGCATTTCTGATACACTAAAAAGCACAGCGGCCCGGTGAAAGTACCCTGGCAACCACCTTCATTGCGCTATGGCAATTGAACGATCCCACGCAGATGGCCAAGTTTGGGCGACACCCTGCGCCACCCCCGTTTTTTTCAGCCCTCGCGGAAAGCGCGCGTGAAATAGTCGGTCAAAGGTTTGGCCAGATAGTTGAGCGGCGAACGCTCCGCCGTTTTGATGAAGGCTTCAACGGGCATGCCGGGCAACAGCACCTGCCCGCCAAGTTTCTCTGCCTCACCATCCATCGGGACCAGCTTGACCTCGTAATAGGACATGCCGGTGACTTCATCGGTGAACACATCCGCTGACATTCGAACCACATGCCCGATAATTTCAGGTGTCATGCGCTGGTCGAAGGCTGCAAAACGCAAGGTGGCTTCCTGACCGACATGCACCTGATCAATATGAATGGGGTCAACCCGTGCCGCGACGACCATAGGCTGGTCTTGCGGGATAATGTACATGATCGGTTCAGCCGGTGAGACAACCGACCGCAAAGCAAATATGCGCGATCCGTAGATGACGCCGCTGACCGGGGCCCGTAGCTCCATCCGCGATAAGGTATCCGTGGTGCTCAGGCGGCGCTGGACCAGCTCGACCTCCTGAAACTGTAAATCGCGCAGTGTCGAAATAGCTTCTTCTCGCAACCGCGACGTCAGCGAAATCCGTTCAATGCTGAGCGATGCAATCTCACCGCGCAGCTGGGCGATACTGGACGTCACACTGCCAATTTCACCCAACAGCCGCGCCTGCTCGCGTTGCAGCGAAGAGACACGCGAAGCCGGGGCAAGTCCTTTTTCAAACAGCGTCTGGCTGTCGGTCAGTTCAGCTTCAATCAGGCCGCGTTGGGTTTCAAGCGCAGCAAGTTGTGCGGTCGCCCCTTCGATCTGGTTTTCCGCCTGCGCGATCTGCTCCAGTATCTGTTCTGAACTTTGCTGCAAGGAAGTCGCCCGCGCCTCGAACAGCTGTGCTTGCCCGTCAATCAACGCCTGAACGGCGTCATCCTCTGCGGCCAGTTCGGCCAGTTCTTCCGTAAGCGGCAACGCATCCAGACCATCACGCTCTGCTTTCAATCTTGCTTTGCGCGCGAGGATCTCAAAAAGCTGCCCCTCGACAATCGCAAGTTCCGAGCGCAACTGGGTGTCATCAAAGCGCAGGACGGTATCCCCGGCGTTCACAAAATCGCCATCCTTCACGGGCAACGCACCAACCACACCCCCCTGTGGGTGTTGCAAAACCTGCCGGTTGGATTCCACCTCGATATTGCCCGAGGCAATGACAGCACCTGCAATGCGCGCCTGAACACTCCAGACGCCGATCACCCCGACCAGTATCAAAAGCGCGGTCATCCCAACCATCAGCGGGCCGGTTGCTTTCCATGCGCGTGGTTGTTGCGATTGTCCGTTCATGATGATGTCGCCTGTGCCAGTGATTTCTTGATGTTCTCGACGTTGCTGACCATGGATTTCAGCACCTCGTCGCGGGGGCCATCCGCCTTGATCCGACCACCGTCGATCACCAGCAGCCGGTCACATTCCGACAACGCGCTTGGCCGGTGCGTCATGATTACAACGGCGCGGTTGGCGGCCTTGAATTCGCGTACCGCCAAATTCAGCGCGACCGATCCATCATTGTCCAACGCCGAATTCGGCTCGTCCAGTATCAGCAGGACAGGGTCACCATAAAAGGCACGCGCCAAGGCAATGCGCTGTCGCTGACCGCCAGAAAGCTGTCCATCATCCCCCTGCACAATTGTTTTATACCCATCGGGCAGCGACAAAATCATATCATGCGCATTAGCGCGTTTTGCCGCTTCAACCACTTTTGTATCATCAGGGTTGATCGCCATTCGTGCAATGTTTTCAGCAATGGTCCCAGAGAAAAGCACCACGTTTTGCGGCAGGTATCCGATGTAGGACCCCAAGGCATCCGGATCGTATTGATCCAAGGTAGCGCCGCCAAAGCGCACCTCGCCCGCCGCCACCCGGGTCAGGCCCAGCAACGTCTTGGCAAGGGTTGATTTGCCCGACCCGCTCTTGCCGATAACGCCAAGAGCTTCGCCCTCACCGATGTAAAAAGAGATACCGCTGAGCGTCGGGAACTTTGCGCCCTGAGCGATGACAGAAACGCCCGCAAATGACACATTCGCATGCGGCGTCGGCAGTGTATGCGTTTCAGGCAACACAGGGGTTTTGTCCAGTAATTCGCCTAACGACGACCAGGCGCCGCGCGCGCGCTGTACCGTGCTCCACTGTCCCAGCGCTTGTTGCACCGGGGCCAGAGCGCGTCCCATCATGATCGACCCGGCAATCATCGCCCCCGCAGTCACTTCCGCCTGAAGTACCAGATAGGCCCCGAGCGCCAGCATGGCGGACTGCAAAAACAGAGTGAATGATTTGGACATGGATGTGAACACACCCGTCCAGTCGTTGGATTTGACGGATGTGTCGGTCGCTTCTTCGCTCAGGCCCTGCCAACGGGCCGTGACAGCCGCGCTCATGCCTTGTGCACGCACGACTTCGGCAGCGCGACGCGCCTGTTCGGCAAAGCCATGTGCGCGGTGCGAGACGTTTTGCGCCTCAAGTGTCTTGGTATTTGTCAGCCAGTTGTTGAGCAGCGTGATGATGACCAAAAGCACACTGCCGCTAAGTGCCAGCCAGCCCAACATCGGATGAAAGATGAAAATTGCGCCAAGGAACAGGGGCGTCCACGGCACATCGAAAAGCGCAAGGATAACCGGAGAGGCGAAAAACGTGCGGACAGTTTCCAGATCCCTGAGCCCGCTTGCCGGGACCGAGCGTTCGCTTGGCAACACCGCGCGCCGCAGCACCGCCTCAAACACCCGGTTTTCGAGTATCGACTGAAACCGCGCGCCAAATCGTGCAAGCACACGACCGCGCGCATAATCCAGCAGCATCATCAAACCGTAAAGCGCACCAACCAGCACAAAAAGGGCCACCAGCGTCTCTTCGGATCGCGACCCGAGAACACGATCATAGACCTGAAGCATGAACAAAGGCCCGGTCAGCATCAGCAGGTTTACGAATACACTGAACAGAAACACCGCCCATAGCAGCCAAGACCCCGCACGGCGGGCGCGCCGCAATTCTTCAATGCCTGTTTCTCTTTTGGCCACGATACCAATCCCACCTTTTTAAATGCCAGCTCTCACGGCCCTTAATAAATGTCTAAAATACTATACGCCACTACGTTGTATACACATAGGCGCAGTTTGCCAGCGTTAGAACCGGTTGCCCTATCTAACAAAGCAGCCCGCCCACTGCGCCCTTTATTTAAGCGCCTTCGAGCAGGTCGGCGTCAAGTGGCAGCGTTCGAAAACTGGCAAATGAGAGACGATCCGCTGCAAGGTCCTGCGTGACCATCAAACCAGACGCATTCCAGACGTCAGCACACCGCCATTCAGTTCTGTGCTGACAGCTGATATCCCGGTGCGGTGACAGATCGCACGGTTGTGATCGGGGCCGTCCCAATCCATGTGGTGCGTTCAATCACAAGCAAGGCCTCGCCCGCCGCAACGGACAGATGTTCTGCGTTTTCACCTTGGGCATTGATGGCAAAAAACCGAACATCAAGCTTGCTATACGGTTTGTTGCGCACAAGCCATTCGTTGGCACTGTTGCAAGCCAGATCAACCTCAAGAATGTCGGGTGTTGTGGTGGTATCAATCCAACGGTCCTCAAAGATATACGGCCTGTTATCCGACAGATGCAGGGCCTTGACGTGCAAAACCTCCGCCGGGTGGGGTGTCCCGAACCGGGCCATGACAGAGCCCGGCGTGGGCTTAACCGCACTGCTGATCAGTTGATAGGCGTATTTGCTGCCGCGCTGCTCGACTTCGCGTCGGGTGATCGGAATGTCAAAGGTCGCGCGCGTCACCGGATCGGTCCTGACATGCGTGCCGCCCTTGCGCTTACGCTCTACCAGACCGATCCGCGACAATTCCTGCATCGCGCGATGCACGGTCGTTCGTGCGCACCCCAACCCCAAAGCGAGGTCGTTGTCGCGTGGCAGCTTGTCTCCGGGTGCATATGTTCGATCGAGAATACGCGCCTGTATCTCGTCCCGTACATCCGTCCATGAAAGGCGTGATTGCCCAGTCAAATGGCTGCCTCCAGCTGCCGTGTCGCGTGTTTGCTTTTGTCAACTATCGCGTCAGGCTCGAAAATGCGACCCTCTTTAGCTGCCGCTCACCCTGCCCTCCCGGATGCCGCGAATACGAGCGCACCCTCACCATCAATGCAGGTGTTTCGCACAAATTACTGGCATGCGCGGACGCCCGCACTGAAACGACGTTGACATTTTTATGTAGCTACATATTAACTTAAAGGCAGGAAAAAACAAGGACCATACATGCCTGACGCCCACGTCCTATCAGACATATGGATCGCTGAATTGGCGCTTACTGCACGCAGATTGCCCGCGTTCAGGGCGCAATCTGCGTCATGACCAGATGACCCTGCCGTGTCGCCAGCTGTGTCATGCTCAGCGCAGAAAACCATCAGGACATCGCAATCAATCCGTTAACAAAACGCATATAAACCAATCAGGAGACAAAATATGGACAGACGTAATTTTTTGAAAACGGGAGCCGTTGGCGTTGCCGCGTCCACACTCGCCGCGCCCGCCATCGCGCAGGATGTGATGCAGTGGAAAATGGTCACCGCATGGCCCAAAAACCTGCCCGGCCCCGGCGTTGCCGCGCAAATGCTGTCGGACCGGATCACAACCCTTTCCGGCGGTCGGATTGAAGTCAAACTGTTTGCGGCGGGCGAGTTGGTGCCCGGGCGCGGCGTGTTTGATGCCGTGTCCGAGGGCACCGCTGAGCTTTATCACGCTGTCCCCGCCTATTGGGGGTCAAAATCCAAGGGCATCCTGCTTTTTGGCTCGCAACCCTTTGGCCTGCGCGCCGATGAGCAGTTCGGCTGGATGCAGCATGGCGGGGGACAGGCCCTTTATGATGAAATGTACGGGCGTTTCGGGATCAAACCATTCCTGTGCGGCAACTCCGGCCCTCAATGGGCGGGCTGGTTCAAGAACGAAATCAACTCGGTCGAAGACCTCAAAGGGTTGAAATTCCGCACCACCGGGATTGCTTCGCAGATGGCGGCGAAAATGGGCATGGCCGCCGAAGCCATGAGCGGCCCCGCAATGTTCCAGGCGCTGCAAACCGGCGCGCTGGATGCCGGCGAATTTATCGGACCGTGGACGGATTCCGCATTGGGCTATTATCAAGTGGCCAAGAACTATTACTGGCCCGGTGTTGGTGAACCCTCCTCTGCCGAGGAATGCGGTGTCAATGCCGATGCTTTCGCCGCTTTGCCTGACGATCTGAAAGAAGTCGTGACGCAGGCTTGCACAGGGCTCTATAACCCCGTGTGGACCGAATACACGACCAAACATGCGCAAGCCCTCAAAACGCTGGTGTCCGAGCATGGCGTGAACGTGCGCAAACTGCCCGATGACGTGATCGCGGCCATGGGCAGCGCCGCCGGTGAAATCATGGAAGAATACCGCGCGGATGACGATGAACTGGTGCGTCGTATCACCGAGAGCTTTATCGCGTATCGCGATCTGGTGGGCGGTTACATGACCTATGCGGACAACGGGCAAATGAACGCCCGCGCCGGTGTACTCGGCTATTGAGACGCCACGGGCGCGCGGCCCTGTGCTGCGCGCCCATGCTGCGTTAACGAGGGGGGAGTAGCGTGCTGGCATTTGCAGACGCGGTTGATCGGCTGAACCAAAGGGTTGCAAATGTGGTCCGTTGGCTGGCCCTGACGATGGTGCTGGTACAGTTTTGTATCGTCATTGGCCGCTATGTATTCGGCTATAACTCCATCGCGGCACAGGAAAGCGTGCTCTACATGCATGCGACACTTTTCATGTTGGGCGCAGGCTACACGCTGCTAGTCGACAAGCACGTGCGCGTTGACGTCTTTTACGCCAAGCTCACCGAACGTAATCGCCGCAGGATCGATATTTTCGGGCATCTGTTTTTACTGCTGCCCTCCATGACAGTGCTGCTCTATTGGTCATGGCCCTCGGTGCGCAATTCTTGGAAAATCCTTGAAGGTCCGATGTCCGTCGGCGGGATCGAAGCCGTCTTTCTGCTCAAATCGCTGATCCCGGCGTTTTGCTGTCTTATCATCCTGCAATCCCTGTCCCTTTTGATTCGTCTGCTTGTGCAAGGTGCGAAATCGTGACCGAATACCTGGACCTGATCATGTTTGCGGCCCTCATGGTCGCGATCCTTTCAGGCTTTCCGGTCTCCTTTAGCATCGCAGGCGTGGCGGTGATCTTTGCCTATCTTGGTTGGATGATGGGGATCATGAATGTTTCCCTTCTGGGGGCTTTGGGGCAACGCGCGTTTGGGCTGATCAGCAATCAGGTGCTGATTGCCATCCCCGTTTTCGTGTTCATGGGCGCGGTGCTGGAAAAGAGCAAAATCGCCGAAGAGCTGCTCGACACCATGGCGCGCTGCTTTGGGCAGTTGCGGGGCGGCTTGGGCATATCCGTAGTTCTGGTGGGCGCGCTGCTGGCGGCCTCGACGGGCATAGTGGGCGCGACGGTGATCGCGATGGGGCTGATTGCGCTGCCCACGATGTTGCGCGCAGGCTATAACCCGGCGGTCGCCTCGGGTATTGTCTGCACGGCGGGCACTCTGGGGCAGATCATCCCCCCCTCAACTCTGCTCATCATCCTCGCTGACGTGATGTCAAACGCCTTCCAGCAAGCCCAATACGAACAGGGCAAATTCTCGGTCGAGGCGCTCTCGGTGGGGCAATTTTTTGCCGCAGCCCTTATACCGGGCCTGCTTTTGGTGACGCTTTACCTGCTCTATATCCTCATTCGCGGCGCGCTCAGACCCGCCGATATGCCCCCTGCGGAACTCGGTCTGGGCCGCCCGGACAGCCGTGAGGTTCTGGCGGCGATCCTGCCACCCGTCCTGCTGATCTTTGCGGTGCTGGGGGCCATTCTTGGCGGCATTGCCACCCCGACCGAGGCCGCCTCCGTCGGCGCGATCGGGGCCCTTTTGATGGCCGGGCGCAGAACCAGCAGTCACACGCGGTTGATCCTTTTGGGCGTCGGTGCCTTGATTGCGCTGGCCATTCTCGCGGGGTCATTTCCCATTCGCCTTCAGCGCAACGACAATGGCATGCTGGAATGGGTTGCCGGCGCTGTTTACGCATTACTTGCGCTGACAGGGCTTGGGGCGGTCGGATTGGCGCTGCGGGCCGCGTTCCGCAAAAGGATCATTCATGACGCGCTGAACTCGACCCTGACCATGACGGCGATGATCTTTGCAACCATCCTTGCGGCGGGTTTCTTTTCGCTGGTTTTCATCGGCCTGGGCGGAGAGGAACGTGTCGAGCACATCTTGGGAAGCCTGCCGGGTGGCCCCAGTGGCACGCTTCTGTTTGTCATGCTCTTTGTTTTTGTTCTGGGCTTTTTCCTCGATTTTGTAGAAATCTCCGTCATCGTGTTGCCGTTGGTGGTCCCGTCCCTGATCGTGATGGGCCATGATCCCATATGGCTCGGCATCCTTTTGGCCATCAACCTGCAAACCAGCTTTTTGACGCCGCCATTCGGGTTTTCACTGTTTTATCTGCGCGCAGCAGCCCCTGACGAGATTGCAACAAGCCAGATATATCGTGGCGTGGTGCCTTTCATCGGCTTGCAAGCGGTCGGCATTTTTCTCGTTTGGAGCATGCCGTCCCTTGCCACATGGCTGCCCGGCGCCTTGTTTTAGCGGCCTTGTCTTTCAGTCAGTGCACAACAGCATAGAAAGCGATCCGACAACACGTGTTCTGTCATTGTGAAGCGTTCTGCCGCTTGCGTGCTGCATCGCTTTCTAAACGGGTGTTCAAATGGTTCTCGCCGTTCTACGATCAGCCCCAATGCAAATTGAGGAGCAAGATGTGGCAGTTTCAACAATAGAAGAAGACCTTACCATCAAAGGCAACATCTCGTCGAAGGGCGGGAACGTCGATGTAAAAGGCAAGGTGATTGGGGATGTCACGGCAGAGGCTGTGCTTGTTCATGGAACCGGCTCACTCGACGGGGCGCTCGCAGCAAAGAAGATCGCCATTCAGGGCAAACACAAAGGCACCTTGAAATGCGACGACCTGACATTTGCCTCCACCGCGCAAGTCGAGGCGGACGTGAGCGCGCGAACGATGACAACTGAAAGCGGCGCAAAGATTCTCGGCAAGGTTCAAATAACGGGGCAGTAACGACTGAGCGTGCTTTGGCGTGAGTTGCGTGCGACTGTTCGCACCACGCGGGCGATAATGATCCACCTTTGGACACCGAGAGCATGCAAAAACCAAGCGTGAACAGCGCACCCTAACGGCAGGTGCGCTGCAACATCAGGCATCCAAGGCATCGTCGCCCCCCCTTCCCGCAGGCCTGCCGAGGTTCGGACGAGGTCCTGATCGCACAGCCTTCGACAGGTCCGTGGGCTTGGACCCTCGCGCAGCGTCTATCTCTTTGAAGGTCAGTTCAATCGTTATTCGATTGAGCTGAGGTACGCAGCTTCTATGCTGTCTCAAATCACATAAAGGGGCACTCATGACACTTTCCACAGTCGCCAAGGCACGCGAACTCTCGCCAGTTTTCGCAGCGCGCGCCCCGAAATGGGACGTCGAGCGCACCTATTGCTGGGACAACATCACGGATCTTGTCGATGCGCAGATTATGGGGATGACCATTCCCAAAGAACTGGGCGGTCTTGGTGCCAGCTACCTTGATGTCATCCATGTCGTCGAAGAAGTGGCAAAGGCATGTACGCTCACAGCGCGGGTCGTGGTGGAAGCCAATATGGGTGGTATCAGCGCCGTCATGGCCTATGGCACGGATGCGCAGAAAAGCTTCTGCGCGCCCATTGTTCTGGCCGGAGACAAGCCCGCGATCTGCATCACGGAGCCCGATGCGGGCAGTGCCGCAACCGAGATGCGCACCACAGCCCGACGGCGTGGCGATACCTATGTGATCAATGGCACAAAGCACTGGATTACCGGGGGCGGGGTGTCAAAACTCTACCTGATTTTTGCCCGGGTTCTGGACGAAGACGGATCAGACCTCGGGATTACTGGTTTTATCGTCCACTCAGACCCGTCGGCAGGCATACTTCCGAAGGGTTTTACCGTTGTCGGCCGTGAAAAAACCATGGGCCTGTGCGGTATGCCCGAAGCAGAACTCAGATTTGAAAACCTCGTGGTTGGTGCAGACATGGCACTGATCCCGCCATCGGGGTTCAAACGCGGGTTTGCAGAATTAATGAATGCCTATAACTCTCAGCGCGTTGGTGCGGGCATGATTGCAATGGGCGTGGCAGCTGGCGCGTTGGAACATGCAAAAAGGTATCTGTTGGAGCGCAAGCAATTCGGACGACCTTTGGCGGAATTTCAGGGATTGCAATGGATGGTTGCGGACATGGATACCCAACTTCATGCCGCGCGACTGATGTTACATGAGGCTGCAAAGTCGCGCGGGCCGGGTGGCAGTCAATTTCCTGATATGACGATGGCTGCGCGCGCCAAGCTGTTTGCATCAGAGATGGCGATCAAAGTTGTGAGCGACTCTTTGCAGATGTTCGGCGCGCGCGGGTATGGGGACCGCGAACCGCTTGAACGCATGTACCGTGATGTCCGGATGTTCACCATTGGCGGTGGCACGGCGCAAGTTCTGCGCACTCAGATCGCAGGGTCCGTGCTGGGCATCAAAACACCACAAACACGCGACACCTGATCAACACTTATGGGTTTACGCAAACCTCAGTGCATATAGAGCCGAGATCCCCATGTTTGATGCCATCGGCCTCGGCCAAGCACAGGATCATGTTTTAACTGCGCGCGCGTGGCACCTGGTCGCCACCGAGTGAAGGGTCAGGATTTGATGTGTTTTCCGCAGACACGGGACATGACACTCGGACCTAGCCTGCCGCAGTTGTCGCAAGTTCAATCGCGCGGGAGAGCGCTTCATCTACGAAATGCGTTGGCCGGTTGGCGGTACAGACTTGTCTGCGGCCCGGTCCAACCTCGAAAACGCATGGTACATAGGTTCCATCCGCAACTGCCGAGGCGCAGGGAACCCACCTTCCTCCGGGGCCTTCAACAGCTTTTCCAATCTGCACGTTTACGGCGCCCGGCGGCGGACTGGTTACAAGAACGGACGTGTCAAAAAGCTCGGCAAGGCTCATTGCGTCTCCTTTCAAGGATCGACTGTGAGCCTGATAAATCACGGGTGGGTCTGTCAAGAATATGGCCGCATCTGTCTCATTGCCTCCGCTCTGCCACATTTGCATTGCATGGGGTGCAAAAACAGAAAGGTCAGATGGCGCAGCTTACCTGAGACACTTCGCGTGACCAAAGATTAACTTTTAAAACCAGTTGGTTACGTGATTTTTGAGAAATCGTGCAAAACCATGTCAATTTTAGATGTGTTCCTCAATATGGTCACTTTTCGTTTTGAATTTCCATCGCCAGAATAATGAAATCACCCTCGCGAGGGGTTCAAGGTCCTGATCATCTGACTGGTTTCAAGCCAAACGGCAGTCAACCCGCTCCGGCGATACCGCGGACGACGCTGCTCTTGATATCCGACTGTTCAGGAGACCAAAACTGCCCCCCTGATTCAAGGAGCCTGTTGCGCAGGTCATCTTCACACATCGGCTTGCCGAAATAGAATCCTTGCAGGTAATCGCAGCCCATCTCGCTGACGAGACGCGCATGTTCTTCAGTTTCGACACCTTCAGCAACCACCCGCATACCAAGGCTTTTACCGATGCCCACGATAGATGCGACGAGCGGCCTTGTGCTTGCTTCCTCGACAATCGGCTGGATAAAGTTGCGGTCAATCTTCAGGATCGAAGGTCTGATTTTCAGCAGCCCCGACACCGAAGCATGCCCAGTCCCGAAATCATCAAGGGCAATCGTTACCCCCAACTCGTCCAACTCGTCGATGGTCCAGCGGACCACATCACCCATCCGATCCAGATAAACTGATTCAAGAATTTCGATCGTCAGTCTTTGAGGACTGATGCCCGAGCTTTTAATGTCGTGGATGAAAGTTGGATCCGCCAAACGCGCCGCAGAAACATTCACAGCAACGCGTGGAAGATCTACGCCCGCCTCGTCAAAGCGAGACAGCGCCCCGTGCACACTGGCAAAGATGATTTCATCAATTTGCTTGAGGATCCCCATGTTTGCGGCAGTATCCAGAAACGCCGCCGGCGCCAGAATACCCTGCGTTGGATGCGCCCACCTGACCAGCATTTCCGCGCATGCAATTCTGCCGGTCTGTGCATCAATCAAGGGCTGAAAATACGGGACGAACTCACATCTTTCGCATGCCAGCAAGAGGTCCGATGCCAGTTTTTTGGTAGCAATAGACTTGGCGTGCATCTCTTCAGTAAAGAAAGACCACCGTCCCTTTCCTTGCGATTTCGCGTGATAAAGCGCTTCGTCGGCGTCTGCGACGACCTGCTCGGCATGTTCCATGTACTTGTTGGCAATTGCCACGCCGACACTTGCACTGCAGGCAGTCGACTTACCGTCACATGCAAAAGGCGCCTGCATCGTTCCGACGATTTCATCGGCCAGACTGCTGATGTTGAGCGCGCTCTGCGCCAGTGGCCTCAGTATGACAAACTCATCCCCGCCAAGACGCGCGACAAGGTCGGATTCACCAGTCAAATCGCGCAGCATATCCGCCACGGAAACCAGCAACCGGTCGCCCGCTTCATGGCCAAGCGTGTCATTCACAAACTTGAACCGGTCAAGATCAATGTAGATTACGGCAAATTCCGTGCCATGCTTCTTGAGGTTCTCAATCCAAGTCTTTAGCTCAATCTCAAAATGGCGTCGGTTTGAAAGGCCCGTCAAAGCGTCTTCGTTTGCGTCTTTGGCCACAGACTTTGCAAGTTGGAGCAGACGCGTGTTTTCTTTCTCCAGACGTTGAACCTGCTCAAGCGCTTTCTCATAGCCCTCCTGATCCGATAACGCAGGGCCGTTTATCGCATGCCTCGCCGCATCTGCTTGCTCTTCCTCGAGTTCGACGATCGAGCAGAGCCACCAGCGGTTTCCCGTCTCTGGGTCAGACAGGTGCACCCAACTCATGCGTTGCCAGTAGACCTCACCATTTTTGCGGTTGTTGCGCGACTTGGTCGAGAAGTTTTCCCATTTCATCAATTTTTCGATAATGAAAAGGTGAACGCCCTGACCCATGTCAGGACCGATTAATATGGTGCCACGTTTGCCCAAGGCCTCTGACGCCGTGTAACCGGTAATCGTTGTGAAGGCTTTGTTACTCCACTGAATCTCCATAACTGCGCCGTCATCATTCGACGCCAAAGCAAGTGCGAGCCCTTCGGTGCACTTGTCATTAATTTGGTTGAATATCTGAGCAGGTATCATGTGTAGAACCCTAAACGTTGCTGCCTTTGTGCCATCCAGACGATTAAGAACGGTTAAGTCAAAACCCAGCGCCAAACCTTTTTTAATGAAAACTAGAATGATTTAGGCGCTGTTACGCACGACCGACAGGCAATCAGAAGTGCGCCTGAAAAACGCAAAATATCACGAAATTAAGATGTAACTCACACAACATTAACCAATTGGTGTGAACGTGCGCTTCAGACATAAATCAGAGGGCCGCCTGCATGTTAATGTCACCGAGTAGACTTTTTGAACTGACAAGGAGCTTGTCTAACACGCTCATTGATCTTGAGCAGGCTGGAATACGCGTTGAAATTGGCGATGACTTTGCCAAATACCGTGCGTATCGAAGCCAACAAGCCGATCGCAGCCCACTTTATCCGATGTTCGATGTAACCCGTTCCTATGTCGACCATACCAACGGGTTCTGGGTTTGCGGGTTCAACGCAGGTGGTGAGTTGGTACACACACAGGCCGTGCGCCTGCTTGATCTGTCGGGCATTTCTCTTTCAACCCACCTGGACAAGCACCGGCACAAGTATATCACACCCGATAGCACCCCCGATCCGGACCTAACCTTTTACTCAGGCCCCGAAGCGCTACACACGATTACGGGCCAGGTTTGCTATCAAGGTGACTTTTGGCTGCGCGCCCGTGGCCTTGGAGGGCCGCGGAGCCAGGGCACAACTTCACTGCTGTCGCGCGTTCTTCTTGAGGTCATGATCGCGGCTTGGAACCCGTCATTCGTTTTTGCTCTCGTGCCAAAACAACTGGCTGCAAAGGGAGCCCACCTACGTTACGGCTATAACCATTGTGATCCCGGTCGATGGCTCGGCCCGGACCAACAGGTCACCGAAGAAGACTACCTTATCTGGATGGGCGCCAGTGACATGGCCAATATGGTCAGGCGCGCGCCACAAAGTCTGCAACGCGCGACGGGCGCTTCAACGGTTGCTCTGGCTGACGAGAAGAGCAATTCAGCCGCAAAAGCAAGTGTCTGACCAGCGAGATGAGTAAATGACATCTCACACACCACAGATCGATAAAGCTGACGCAGTGGCTGTATCCCGGCGCGGACTGATTATCGGACCGATCGCGGCAAACGTCGCTTTCGTCATGGAACTCACATTGGTTCCGCTGCTGTTGCCAGCGATCCAATTGCAGCTCGGTTTATCGATTGGTGATCTGGCGTGGATCTTCAATTCATATGGAATTGCAGTTGCAATTGGCGTTCTTTTGAGTGGGTGGTGCGGCGACGCCTTTGACACGAGGAAGGTCTTTGGTTACGGGGTCGCCCTCTTTGCAGCTGGCTCACTCTTGGTTGCCACCTCCAACAGCTTCGAAATGCTCATTGCCGGTCGCGCAATACAAGGCCTCGGCGCCGGTATCTTTTCACCACTGTTACCCTTGCTCCTGACCCGCGCCTCACCGCTGAAACCAGGAAGGATGCTGATCGTGTGGGGCAGTATCGCGGGCTATGTTTCCGCCTTCGCACCACTTTTTTACGGCAGTTTCTTCAGCAAGTTCGGCTGGAACATCGGGTTCATCTTCATTGCACTATTGGCGATCGTTGCATTGATATTACTCAACGGATTGCGCGACACCAATGAGCGCGCAGAAACCCCCGTCTTGCCCAAAGACTATTCTCAACTCTTTCGAGCTCGCCATCTCTGGGTTACTTTTATCTATGTGTTTTGCACCTATGGATCCATCACCTATTACCTGTTCCGGCTCCCGGTCTGGCTGTCGGACAATGAAGTCAGGACAGCCAGTGTAGGTTTTGCATTGACAGTTATGTGGCTGACGTTTTCCGCTTTGAGTACTTTGTTGCGAAACATGGTGGACGGCCCGCAAATCCGGACAATTATGTTTGCCTCGCCGCTCCTCATCGTCGTTGGGTTTTTTCTCTCATATGACAACGAAAATCTGTTTCTCATCGTATTGTCATGTGTGCTCGTCGGCGCCGGGTTGGCGTGCAGTAACGCGCCGTCTACGCAATTAATCCTGAGATTTGCACCAAAAGGGTTGAGCGCGGCCTCAACCAGTCTGGACATCACTTTCGCACGGCTCGGCGGAATCGCGATGGTCGCACTGCTCGCCGAGGCGGGGTTTCCATATGCGTCCTCTGCTACAGCTGTGTCGTGTTTCGCCGCCGCCGCCTGCGCCCTTATGGCCAGTAAGGGGCTTGGCTTGTCAACCAGTCATGTTCCCAACCCAACGCCCTGATCCGAAGGTCGGCTTCTGCACGAATGACAAAATCATCCAATTATTTGATGCACGCCACAATTTGCCAAGAACCCGAACGCACAGCGCGCGCGAGAATTAATACTGTACCGTTCGGCCATACTGGGCCATTTGCGACAGAAATGTGCGACAAAAACCAGAGCGCATTTACTGCAAGCAACTTCAAAGAACAGCGTTTAACTTGCGCTGAAAATTACCAACATACGTCCGTCTGAACTTTTTTCCTGCCATTTGAGTCTAGCGTACCGCGTGTCGCGCAGGGTTCTGAATACCTTTCAGAGAAGTTCAATTTCTCCCCTGAAAATCTCATTCAGACGTCAAAATACTATGCGCATCGCAGCCAACACCAAACAGGCGTCTCATCTGAAAGTAGCGTTACAAACCGACCGAAAGCTCTTTAAAACCTACCTCCAGCAATCCGTGGACATGGGGGAAATAAGATCGCCAGACTTCGAGGCGGAAGGCATCATCCGCGTCCCGGATCAACACGACTTGCGCATAGTCAAAGACCGTGCGCTTCGCACCTCCCACCGCCATACGCGCCAGATCGAGCGGACAAGCAATAGACAACAGTTCAATCGCGGCCGGACCCGTAATCTCTATTGCGATCTCACGATCTGAAATCACAGTCAAGCTATGTGGCGTCTTTGCTCGGGCTGCATCAAAACCCGCAACAATGGCAGACTGATCCGCCTCTGCGGCATGCAACAGCCATTCATCTGGTCCGATACAATAGGCGGCGCGATCGCCGTTTTGCGCCCCCTGCCCGATCTTACCTGGCAATTCCAGGCCAAAGGTTTTGCTGGCCATGGCCAGATCGGCAGGTGCAACGCGCAGGTTGAAACGCGCTACCGGCGGCAGAACCGCGATCGATACGGCGTCAAAAGAGCTTACGAGAGCATTCATCTTGTTGTCCTCCTCATTCAACCTTCAGGCGGTCGCCCGCGGGGTCATAAAAAACGGTTCCGGTGACTTTCGCAGGTACCGTCCCCCCCTCCTCAGTCGGGATATGCAGCGTCTCGTCCATGCGGTCAAACCCACCTTCAACGACAGCCATCGCAATCGAACGACCCAGCGTTTCAGACCAGTAGGACGAGGTCACATGACCGATCATTTTCATCGGCTTGGGCTGCTTGGGGTTCGCCACGATCTGCGCGCCTTCCACCAGCACGGTTTTGGGATCGTCCGTCAACAAGCCCACCAGCTGTTTGCGCCCTGGCGCCGCGATATCAGGGCGATCCAGTGATCGCTTCCCAACGAAATCAGGCTTCATCTTGCCGATGGCCCATCCAATACCCGCATCCTGCGGTGTGACGGTGCCATCCGTATCCTGACCGACGATGATAAAGCCCTTTTCAGCGCGCAAAACATGCATGGTTTCAGTGCCATAGGTGCAGATATCATATTCCTGCCCCGCCTCATGCAGTTTTTCCCAAAGGTCACGACCATGACGCGCGGGCACGTTGATCTCGAAGCCCAGCTCTCCGGTAAAACTCACCCGGAACAGACGCGCGGGAAAGCCTGCGACTGTGCATTCCACGAGCGCCATATGCGGCATCGCGTCGGCGGAGATATCCGCGCCTTCAACGAAGGGCTGCAACAGTTTGCGCGCGTTCGGACCGTTCAGCGCGATGGTGGCCCATTCCTCCGTGGTGGAGGTCAGCCAGACCTTGAGGTCCGGCCATTCCGTCTGGAGGTAATCCTCCATCATATTCAACACGCTGGCGGCACCGCCCGTCGTGGTTGTGACATGGAATAGATCGTCCCGAATCCGCCCGATGACACCATCGTCGCGGATAAAGCCGTCTTCGCCCAGCAGCAGACCATAGCGACACCGCCCCACGCCCAGTTTGGTCCAGGGGTTGGTGTACATCCGGTTCATGAATTCGACCGCATCCGGGCCGGACACCTCGATTTTGCCCAAGGTGGAGGCGTCGAACATGCCGACACTTTCCCGGGTCGCCTTGCATTCGCGCGAGACAGCCTTGTGCATGTCTTCACCGTCTTGCGGGAAATACCACGCACGGCGCCACAGCGCGACCGGCTCGAATGCTGCACCGTTTTCTTCGGCCCAGCTGTCGATAGGTGTCTTGCGTGTCACTTCAAAATGCTTGCCTTTATGATAGCCCGCAAATGCGCCAAATGTCGTTGGGGTGTAGGGCGGGCGGAAGGTCGTCAGACCGACTTGCGGGGCCTCTTTGCCCAAGGCATCGGACGCAATCGTCAGACCGTTCATATTCGACAGTTTGCCCTGATCCGTCGCCATCCCATTTGTCGTGTAGCGTTTGACGTGTTCGATGGATTTCATGCCCTCGCGCACCGCCAGACGGATGTCCTTGGCGGTCACATCGTTCTGGAAATCGACAAAGGCTTTGGCTTTGCCCGCGCTGCGATCACTCGGCAGTTCTTTTTGCGTGATACCGGTGCCGGTGCGGTCATCGGTCACTTGATACGTCACCGTATCCGCCGTCTGCCCCAGCGCCTGCACCGCCTCAACGCCCGCCTTCGCGCCATCCTCAAGCGCAGCGGCGATGCCCCAAAGGCCGCGCCCGGCACCCGCAATGTGGACGTCTTCGGTTTTGTTGCCGGGCAGATAGGCTTTGGCGTCGGCGTCCCAATCCAATGACCCTTTGGTGTGCGAGAACAGATGCAGCGACGGTGTCCACCCACCACAGACCAGCACCGCGTCACAGGACAGCATCCGCGAATAGCTCACGCGGCCCTCCTTGATCGGGTTCACCCGCAGCCCCTTGACCCGCAAACGACCCTTTGTGCCGGTCGCGGTATGTCCAACCAGTGTTTCGATCCCGCGCTTCATCGCCTGCTGCACAAGCGACGGCGCAACCTCAGTACGGGTGTCGACAATCGCGACGACTTCCGCGCCCGCATCCGCCATGTCAAAGGCGCTGTACCAAGCGCTGTCATGGCTGGTGAGCACCACGGGCCGTCTGCCAACCAGAACGCCAAAGCGGTTCAAAAAGGTCTGCGCGGCCCCGGCCATCATCACGCCGGGGCAGTCGTTTCCGTCAAAAACCATGGGCCGCTCGATCGCGCCCTGTGCCAATACGACCTCGTGCGCACGCACCCGCCACATGCGTTCACGAGGCGCGCCATCAGGAATATCGGCCATGTGATCGGTCAGTTTCTGCACCATGCCGATCATGTTCTGGTGATAATACCCCATGGCCGTGGTGCGCGTCATCAGGCGCACGTTGGGTAACTGATCGAGTTCGTTCGTGGCGGCGGCGAGCCAGTCCCACGCGCTTTGCCCCTCAATCGACACCGCAGGTTCAGACAATAATGTGCCGCCCATTTCGGTATTTTCATCGACCAGAACGACCTTGGAACCAGCCCGCCCCGCCGTCAGCGCTGCTGCAATCCCCGACGGGCCCGCGCCCACGATCAGGACATCGCAATGCAGATAGCGACTGGCATAATGGTCGGGGTCGACCTCGGTCGGGGCCTTGCCTAAACCTGCAGCCTTGCGGATCAGTGGCTCATAGACGCTGTCCCAGAAACTGCGAGGCCACATGAAGGTTTTGTAGTAAAACCCGGCGGAAAACAGCATGTAAAGCCGGTCATTGATCGCACCAAGGTCAAACTGCAAGGTCGGCCATTTGTTCTGGCTTTCTGTGCCGAGACCTTCGTAAATTTCCTGGATGGTGGCACGGGTATTCGGCTCAAACCGCCCCTTTCCACGTGTCGTCCCGATCAGCGCGTTCGGCTCTTCGGAGCCTGCGGTCACCACGCCGCGCGGGCGGTGGTATTTGAAACTGCGCCCCATCAGGTGAACGCCATTCGCCAGCAGCGCCGATGCGACGGTGTCACCCTCAAACCCTTTGTAAATTTCGCCGTCGAATGTGAATTTTACCGGCTTGTCCGCGTTGACACGCCCGCGGCCTTCTACACGAAATTCATTCATTTCACGGCCTCCTCAGCTGTCATATCAGGGCGGGGCTGCCCGGCCTTATACGTTGTGACAAAGCGGTCACTGACCGTGTCGCGCAGGGCATTGAAAAAGCGCCCGCAGCCGTTGATGTGACGCCAGCGTTCGGCGTGCACGCCTTTCACGTTGGTGCGGATGAACAGGAAATCGCGCCATTCCTCATCCGTCAGCTTTGATGGATCGGTGGGGCGGTCGATATGTGCCTCGCCCGCATAAGCGAATTCCAATTCGGGCAGCGTTTCATCGCAATAGGGGCAATGTATCAATAGCATCAGATCTCTCCTTAATGCGCGACGGCGGCGGCGGCGGCTTCGTCAATGAGCCGACCCGTCGTGAAACGCTCTAGCGTGAAGGGCGCGTTGATCGGGTGCGGCTCGTCCTTTGCGACGGTCCATGCCAGCGTGTGCGCAGCCCCCGGCGTGGCCTTGAATCCACCCGTGCCCCAGCCGCAGTTCACATAGAGCCCCTTAACCGGCGTTTTGCCCAGAATGGCAGAGCGGTCCGGAGTCACATCGACGATACCCCCCCATTTGCGTAGCATCCGCATGCGGTTGAAGATCGGGAAAATCTCGCAGATCGCCGCGACGGTGTGTTCGATCAAAGGCAAGCCACCGCGCTGCGAATAGCTGGTGTATTGATCGGTTCCGGACCCGATCACCAACTCACCCTTGTCGGACTGGCTGATGTAGGCGTGCACGGTGTTGGACATCACAACGCAAGGGAACACGGGCTTGATCGGTTCTGAGACAAGCGCTTGCAGCGGATAGCTTTCCAAGGGCATACGCACGCCGGCTGTGTCCATAACCACACTGGTGTGACCGGCCGCGGAGACGGCGACCTTTTTGGCCTTGATGAACCCTTTGCCGGTTTCCACGCCCTCGACCGAGCCATCCGCCCCGCGCCGGATCGACAGCACCGGGCAGTTCTGGATGATATCCACGCCGCGCTTTGCCGCTTGCCGCGCATAGCCCCAAGCCACCGCGTCGTGCCGTGCGGTCCCGGCGCGTTGCTGCAAGGCTGCGCCCATAACGGGATAGCGCGCATCAGGCGAGATGTTGAGCGGCGGGCAGAAATCCTGCGCCTCTTTCGGGTTGAGCCAGCGGTTGTCCACACCGTTCAGGCGGTTGGCGTGAATATGCCGCTGGAAGCTTTGGACGTCGTGCACATTGTGCGCGAGCATCATCACGCCGCGCTTTGAATACATCACGTTGTAGTTCAGCTCAGTGCTCAGGTTGTCCCACAGATCAAGGGCATGATCGAACAGCCGCGCGCTTTCGTCATAGAGATAGTTCGACCGGATAATCGTCGTGTTCCGCCCGGTATTGCCACCACCCAGCCAGCCTTTTTCGATAACGGCGACATTCGTGATGCCGTGTTCCTTAGCGAGGTAATAGGCCGCGCCCAATCCGTGGCCGCCCGCACCGACGATGATCACATCGTATTCATCTTTGGGCGGCGAGTCGGGCCATTGTTCGGGCCAGTTCTTATGACCGGACAGAGCATTCTTAAGGAGCGATATCCCGGAGAAATGGGTCATGATGCGGCCTTCCCGAACGGTTAAAATGCAGAGATGTCGCTCGTTAACATATTACCACAAACCGTTGCTGTATAATTACGCCAGATGCGCGTTATTATATCGTCATGAAGCACCCCGAATCTGCCATCCCTTCAGACCGCACACGCCTGCGCATTGGATTCATCCTGACGCGGCAATTTACGATCTGCGCTTTCGCCAATTTTGTTGATGTGTTGCGCCTTGCCTCCGACGAAGGTGACCGCTCTCGCGCCATTCTCTGCAACTGGCGTGTGCTCTCAGCGGACATGACCCCGGTCACCTCCTCGAGTGGCGTGACGCTGCAGCCCGAAGAGCGTCTTGGCGACCCCAGACGCTTTGACTATATCGTGGTCATTGGCGGCCTGATGGGCGAGTTGGAGCAGCTCGAACCCGAATACACTGCTTTCCTGCGCCGGGCTGCGGTGGCGCGCGTGCCCTTGATTGGTGTTTGCACCGGCTCTTTCGTTCTTCACGGCGCCGGGCTCATGGATGGATATCGCTGCTGCGTCAGCTGGTTCCACCACAACGATTTTCTTGAGCAATTTGATGGGCTTGAGCCGGTGTCCGATCAGATTTTCGTGGTCGACCGGGATCGGCTGACGTGTTCTGGCGGCACAAGTTCCGCGCATCTGGCAGCCTTTCTCGTGGATCGCCACATCAGCAAGGCCGCCGCGCGCAAAAGCCTGTCGATCATGATGATCGACGAGGCGATGGAGGCAGACCGCCCGCAACCGGGGTTGCCGCTGGACCTGACAACCAGCGACCCCATCGTGCGCCGTGCCTTACTGTTGCTACAACAAGCACTGGACGCGCCGCCGACACTTTCGACCTTGGCCGCGCGCCTGAAAGTCAGCCCCAGAACACTGGAGCGCCGCTTCGACGCCGCGCTGGACATGACGCCTTTCGAGGCGGGCAAGAGAATCCGTCTGGCGCAGGCGGAACGGCTTTTGCAACAGACACAACGGTCTGTCACGCAGATTGCGCAGGACACGGGTTTCTCGGATGTGTCTCATTTCATTCGTGTTTTTAAGGCCACCTATAACACCACCCCCGAAAGCTGGCGGCTCATCCGAGCGTCAACAGCGTCATGACGGCTTGGGGCAAATCAACAGTTTCAAGCGGGCCTGACGTGGGTGCGACTGGCACGTTCCGACCAATTTCCGCGCGGGTTTTGCGACGACGCGTAAGCGTTCAGATGCTTTGAAACCGCATCGTTAAGACAGGGCTGGATATCATGCAATTTGTGATGGCCATTTTACCCAACTCCAACGGAGTCTTAACCGATGGGTGCTACGCTGATCGCCTGAAGTGCCGGAGATTGCCCGGTCAGAATAGGATGGTCGGGACCATGAGTAAAATGGATAGGCATTCAATTAAATTGAATGAAGCTGCGCAGAATGTTGCCCTTGTGCTGCAACGCGGTGCGCTCGAACCGCTTTGGCTCGCCTGCATCGCCGTCTGCATTGACGTTTTCGTGTTCGCGCTTGCCTTCTGGTTCGCCCTTTACGGGGCCACGGCCACAGAGCAATTCGCGCCCCTTGATGCTGCGGGCTGGGCCATTCTTGGCAGTGGTGTCGTTGTTACAACCATGGTCGTCCTTGGTGGATATCGCAGTAAGGTCATGGCCAATCGCGTGTCGTTCATCGGGTATAGCTTGTTGTGCGCAATTGCTCCGGTGATTGTGGGCATTGCGCTCGCCCCAGTCGCAAATATGAGCACGGCAATTGCCAGTACAGCGCTAAGTCTGACAGTTGCCATTATCCCGACCCGGCTTGGGGGCAATATGATCATCAGATGGGTGATCGAAACAGGATTGATTGCCCGCCGCGCTGTCATCGCCGGCGGCGGGGAGGAGGCAGCGCGCCTCATCCGGGGGCTGAACGCGCGGCCGGGTAACGACATCCGCCTGCATGGCATATTCGACGATCGCGATGATATACGTTCTCCCAAGCAGGTTTTGGGCATACCCAAGATTGGCGGGTATCAGGATCTGATCGCTTTCGTGCGCGCTTCGGACATCGAGTTGGTGATCATTGCATTGCCCTTCGCCGCAGAAAAACGCATCAAATGGTTGTTGGATGAATTCCGCGTCCTTCCGGTCGAAGTCGGGCTGTCTACCTATAGCAAGGACTTCGCCTTTGATCAGCACCGAAGAGTGCCGTCACTTGAGCGCCTCAAGCGCAGCTATGCGCCCGAGTGTCGTTTGGCCAAACGTCTTTTTGACGTCTTCTTTGCACTATGTGCATTGGCAGTTTTTTGGCCTGTGATGGTCCTGGCCGCTCTCGCCATTCGCCTCGAATCTCCGGGTCCTGTGCTGTTTCGCCAACACCGTCACGGCTATAACAATCGGATCATCGAAGTGCTGAAATTTCGATCAATGTATTCGGATATGACCGACCCGTTGGGAAAGAAGGTGGTGACCAAAGGAGATCCTCGCGTGACACGCGTCGGGCGTTTCCTCAGGCGCTCCTCCATCGATGAGCTTCCTCAGCTTTTCAATGTATTACGAGGGGATTTGTCACTCGTTGGACCCCGGCCACATGCGGTCGAAGCGATGTCCAGTCAATATGAGCGATTTACCCAGATCGTTGATGGTTACTCGGCGCGACACCGGTTGCCGCCCGGCATCACCGGCTGGGCACAGATCAACGGCTGGCGGGGCGAGATTGACGACGCGACAAAACTGGAAGCACGCTTTGAACACGACCTGTTCTATATTGAAAACTGGTCGGTCTGGTTAGATCTCAAAATCCTGTTCCAAACCCCGTTGAGCCTTTTCCGGGAAAAGGGTGCGTATTGAGGCCGTAATAAAATTGAAGACCCATATACCTAATCGAACCCGTGACGCGCGGCCTGGGTGTCATGTCTGATAAATAAGATGGGAAGGGTCGGGACCAAAACAAGTTTGCGATCTTCAATGCGAGAGCGTGCAGCACTCGTCATGAAAAGCCGCGTGTCATATGCGACATCGCAGCGGTGGATATGCGTGTATGGAGTTGGTTAAACCGTTTCAAAGCGCTCTTCGGTTTACGCAAACTGCACAGACAAGCGCTGTTTAACCCAGCCATATGCATGCAACACACGCCCGGGCAGATTTCATATTGGTCCTACTGCCGCAATCTGCATGCACATGAGCGGCACACATCCCCTCACAATCTGCGTCCAAGAGGACGCTTTGACCCTTGGATGCAGACAAAGCTGTTCGCGAGGGATGCCGCAGGACGCTACAGGTACAAGGCAATCGCTCGTTTCACTCAAGACCCATGCAACTGGCATAGTAACTGATGGTGGCAGGCCAGTCCGAGAAGATTCCCTTGACACCAACTTCCTGCGCAAGAACGTCAATCACCTCGTACATGACGCCATCGGAATTGGTGACATCCTTGATGGATTGGTAATACCACCCGCCGCCGTCTTGCAATGGGCCGGACCGTTCCATCGTCCAGGTGATGATGTCAATTCCAGCCGCACGGGCGTCGATTGCGTATCTGGAGGGCACGATCTTGCCGCCATCCAAGGTCATCAACACCCATGCCGGCGGCGCTATATAGTTGACGCCCATGGCCTTGAGGTCATCCATCTGGTGGGTCCAGGTTTCCGGCGCATCCGGGTTCCAACCGTCAATCCTGTAACTTCCATCCAGATAGACGGCTTGTGCTCCAAACTCTGGCTCGGCCCTGATCCAATAGAGCACGTCATCGAGGTTGAACGACTGCGCCCAGACATCTGATGCAGGAATGTCTGCGGATTTATATTCATCAATCAGCTTCTGCGCATAATCTTCTTGAGTAAAGCCGTCATACGGCATGTCGACAGCCGGGCTTTTCAACTCAGGCGTAAATTTTGCGCCCAGCGATTTGAACAGCGCAATCGACTCCGCGTGGGTCATCAAATCCCCGCCATCCGCTGCATAAAGATCGGTGCGCCAGCCCGCCGTGCCGTCCATGTATTCCTCGACAGTCCGGGCATTTGTGTTGGCCGCATCCATCTCGCCGGTCAGGGTTCGAAACTCCGCCAGTGTGATGTCTGAGGTTCTGCATTCAGCACTCGCCTTCGCATCACCATCCGCCGGGACAAAACCAGCCGTGCAGTTCGCCGCGAGATCGGTGGCGAGGATGTTGGTTGTGGTGTGCAGGTCATTCTGCGCATGGCGGCAAACCAATTCCTTGTCCGATGTAAAGGTCACGTCACATTCGAGTATACCCGCCCCCATTCGCGCAGCAGCCATATTACTTTCCACCGTATGCTCGGGGAATTGCAGGGGCGCACCTCGGTGGCCAATAGAAAACAAGGTACGCTGCACCGGATCTCCTGCACACGACAGCAGCTTATCGCGCAATGGGCCGGGTGCCATCTGATCGATCAGATAAAGCGGACGCGGGCCTGTGGTGATCGGATCAGCAAGTGCGGGCGTGCCAAGGACAAAAGCAAGAACGATGGGTCGCAGCATATTGAAGCCTTTCGAGAGAGTTTACCGTGCATTATACCCGAAAAACCCCGCCCGGCCGGACTGCCTGAGGAATCCACCTGACAAGATGGCGATACTTATATCGAGTGAGAGCATGATCTGTCGCATCCCCTGCTTTGACAAGTCCCAGTTATCGCACAGCTGATGATGCGTCCGATATTCGAGCGTCATCATGAAATCGGAGGGGGTGACTTTTTTCGTTCAGCTACGCTCCAGACCAAGCAACAGTATTGATGCCATATCAGGCTGCGGCTTTTGGGTGCTTGTCCTGAACATCACAGGCCTCGTCGCGCGTAGAACAGTCTTTTCCACAAAAAATTGGGCGGCGCGACCAAAATTCACCTGCGCACGTGACGAATGGAGACCGATCTCATCGAGAGTTATCGTATCTGCCCGTCACAAAAGCACACACCCGGTCATTGATCGAAAAAATGAGAAAAACGCCATCAAAACTATAGGTATTGTGGTCGTCTGCCACTTCCCCGGCCAAAAATCCCAAAACGCGTGTGCGAGGGGTTTGCAAGCACGGTGCCAAGCTGATCACAAAACAAGCCCACGTCGATATCCAATAACGCCGCGGTCACAGCGCCTTGGTTGGCACGAGAGCGGATTGACACGCTGCGCGCACAGAATTGTTAAGGACTAACGACGCTCCACGCTACAAGGGGCCCTGCATGGGCCCCAAGCGATGTGGAAAATTACTCACTGATCTGTGCCGGCTCGCCAAACTGACCGATCAAGGCCCGCGTGGCAGGATGGCGTTTAGCGCCTGATCACCCCCGTATAAGGCTGGATGCGCTTACACATCCTCCATTTGCTGAGTGCCGCCACCGCAGGCCTTGACCTCTGCGCCATTGGGCATCTTGAACGCCCGGCTTCTCTCTTCTGCGCGCTCTTTACCTTGCTCGCGCAGCGCCTCGCGACGTTCGGCGGCTCTGGCCGCCTTGTCGGCAGAGGCTTCCCAATCGTCCATTTGCGCTTCGGCAATGGTGCGGGTTTCATCAAAATGGAAGTCGAGTTTGTGTTTCGATTGAGGGCCGGTATAGCCCACCTTGCCCAAGTCATAGAACGTGCGCCCCACACCTGCCTTTAGGAAGGCATAAAGACAGCCAAGCAGATATCGGCGGCGGAAGCCGTTGCCGCGCCATGGATAATGGAAAAGCGCCTTGCGCGAATAGAACCGGCGGTAGTTTTTCATCACACCGTCCAGCAATTCGCCCCGCGTCATCTCTTTGGGCTTCATGATCGGGGTCACGAAGTTATAGCGGCTGTAGTCGAAAACCTCGACCTTGTCCTTCAGCTCCTGAAACAGCGGGGTAAAGGGCCAGGGCGTATACATCGACCAATTTGCCAAATCCGGCTGCCAGTCCCAAGCCATCTGGAACGTCTCTTCGAGGGTTTCGGGCGTTTCATTATCAAGGCCCACGATGAACTGAGCTTCGACCAGAATGTCAGCTTCGCGCAGCAGGCGGATCGCTTCTTTGTTTTCGTCAACCTTGGTTTCTTTGTTGAAGATGTCGAGCTTCATCTGAGCCGCAGCCTCAGTCCCAAGACTGACGTGCACCAATCCGGCCTCACGGTAGAATTTCAGCAAATCGCGGTCGCGGTAGATATCTGTCACGCGGGTATTGATGCCCCATTTGACGCGATCCGGCAGGCCCCGATCAATCAGTTCCTGACAAAAGGCGATGAATTTCTTCTTGTTGATCGACGGTTCTTCATCCGCGAGAATAAAGAAGCCAACACCGTGATTATCCACCAGATCTTCGATCTCATCGACCACATCCTTGGGGTCACGCACCCGGTAATCGCGCCAGAATTTCCATTGGCTACAGAACGAACAGGTGAAAGGGCACCCGCGCGCAAGGTTCGGGATGGCCACCCGTGTGCCAAGCGGGATGTAGATGTATTTTGACCAATCAAGGACCGTCCAGTCCGGTTTGATCTTGCTCAGATCCTTGACCGTGGAAGCTGCAGGCGTGGCAATGATCTTATCGCCGTCCAAAAAGGCGAGACCTTTGATGTCGTGCCGGTTTCCGGGAAAACTGCCATCCTGAATGGCCAGCATCAGTTCAGAGCAGATCTCTTCGCCCTCACCGCGCACGATCACATCGATCCACGGGGCTTCGGAGAGAACCTGTTTGTACATGAATGTCGCATGGACACCGCCCATCACCCGCACGGCGTTGGGGACCAGTTCCTTTGCAATTTTCAGAACATCTTCAGCGCGATAGATCGACGGTGTGATGGCCGTGACAGCCACGACATCGGGTTGCAGCGCCTCCATCTTCTGTGCCAGATCAGCATCCGTCAGATTGTCGGTCATCGCATCAATAAACTCGATGTCATCAAAGCCCACGCCGCGCAGGTGGCCGCTCAGATAAGCGACCCAGGCCGGGGGCCATGTTCCGGCAATTTCAGCGCCACCGGAACGGTAATTTGGATGTACAAACAGAATTTTCATGATGATTCCTCAATCTGTGTAACGCTAGATTGACAGTCAGTGTGTCAATACACCTTGACATAAATCAAAGTCCAATCACCGGCACTGAACAACCGCATCCCAGCGTCAACGCTGAACACTGGGAAGCAGGAAACGTATGCGGGTCTGCGTCCCGAAATCAGGAACGCATCTACAGGAAAACGGACAGTGTTTTGATAACAGGCATAGCCCCCGCGCAAACAGACATCGCGCAAGTGGGGCAAGAAGCCTTAGACGGCGACAGCGTGGCGCGCACTCTGGGCTGCGAAATAGGCATCAAAAACTGCTGCAACCACGCGCACAACCGGTGCGCCATGGTCGGTGACCGAAATTTTCCCGCCCTGTCGCGTGATCAAACCGTCTGCTTCCAGTATCGCCAGCTCTGCGTCGTGCATGTGGTACCAGCCCCCCGGCGCACCAGCCTGCAGGGCCGCAGCATCGAGGTCCACTTCCCCATTGCACATCAGCCGTTCGATAACATGCCCGCGCAAATTGTCATCCTTGCTCAAGCCAACACCTTTGGCGACCGGAAGAACACCAGCTTCTATGGCGCGCGCCCAGGCACCGGTTTCGGTGAGGTTCTGAACGTATCCGGAAGGTGTGCGTCCGATAGATGTCGATCCAACCCCGAGCATGGTTTCGGCGCGATCCGT
Organism: Roseobacter sp. OBYS 0001; assembly: GCF_019654895.1. Classification (NCBI taxonomy): domain Bacteria; kingdom Pseudomonadati; phylum Pseudomonadota; class Alphaproteobacteria; order Rhodobacterales; family Roseobacteraceae; genus Roseobacter; species Roseobacter sp. OBYS 0001. The sequence continues at coordinate 297,540 of NZ_BPES01000003.1, read as the reverse complement.
TGTGTAGCCCTGAAAATTACGACGCAGGCTTCCTTCTTTGGCAGCTTTGGCCATCGGGTCTGAGGGGAGCGCGAAATGGTCAAGCCCGATAGCCACATATCCGGCCTCCACCAATGCGACAGCTGCTGCTTGTGATTGCTGCAACCGTGCATCGCCGTCGGGCAAGGCGGCCTCATCAATGAGCCTTTGTTTCTTGGCCATCCACGGCACATGCGCATATCCAAACAGCGCAATCCGATCAGGCTGCATCTCCACGCAAAGACGTATCGTTTCAAGCAGCGTGTCAACGGTCTGGTGGGGCAGACCGTAAATCAAGTCAAAGTTGATACCTGAGACGCCCGCCGCACGCAGCCCGTCAACCGAATGGCGCACCATGTCGGGCGGCTGAATCCGGTTGATTGCTTTTTGCACTTTTGGGTCAAATTCCTGAACTCCGAAACTGGCACGGGTGAATCCCAATTGCCCAATCCGCAGGATCATCTCGTCGGTGAGGGTCCGCGGGTCACTCTCAATCGCCAGTTCGGCGTCCGCGGTGAAATCGAAACTGGCGTGCACGGCGTCCATTGCACGCTCAAGATCGTCAGGCACAAGTGCCGTGGGTGTCCCGCCGCCCCAATGCAAATGAGAGATTTTCATACGCTCTGGCAAATGCTGGGCCAAAAGGCTGATCTCACGGTTGAGAGTCTGCGCATACTGCGCGACGGGTGCATCCTTTTTGGCCAGTTTCATATTGCAGCCGCAATACCAGCAAAGCTCACGGCAATAGGGGACGTGCAGATAGAGTGAAACAGGTTTCTCAGGCGGAAGCGTTGACAACCAGCGTGCATATTCCTCTGAACCGATGGCATCGGAAAAGTGCGGCGCCGTTGGATAGCTGGTGTAGCGTGGTACATTGCGGGTCATGTAGGTTTTAAGCGTGTTCGTCATTGTAGTCCCACTCTGTTCTTTCAGCACCTTGGCTGAAGGCTTGGAAAAGGTGGTATCGTACCCACGAAAACCCCGCCCAAACCGCTCCGGTCGTTAGGGCTTTGGATAAAGCCCGGTTTCACTCAGTCTCTTGAAAGCAGTCAGGACTGTCTTTGATCCAGATCATCGATGCAGATTGATTTGAAGTCAGTCGGGTCGCAGGCTCCAGCGAACCACAAAGCAGGTCAGCGGAACATCAACACTCTTGATTTTCAGAGGAAAACAGGGGCACCGATTACGATTGGATGTAAGTACACGAGCATCAGATAGACGGTCACGCCCGCACAAAGACGCAGCATTGTGCCGCGTGACGGCACTTGGAAACGGCGCTGACTGCGGGTCTCAGATACGAGCGCGAGCCATGCATCAGCGCCCAGATCACGCTTTTTTCGTGCATCAATGACACGCGGCCCGGCCAGCGCGAAGAGTGCCAAGGTGGCAAACAACAAGACATGCGCAAGATCGCCATTCGCAAGCACATGCAAAAGCGCCCACAAGGCAAGAACGTTCAGCAGTGGATGGCGCAAATACCCGATAAAACCGGCGTCCAACGGATCGAACGCGTCATTGTTTCGACCTCCAAAGGAAAAGGGATTGGGCTGTCCGATCGAAACGGTGAGGATCAGGCAAGCAACCAGCATTCCCAACCATATAACCGGCCGGTGCCACGGTCCCTCAGCCCAAAGCAGCACAAAGGGAGCCTGCTGTGCGGCCCAAATTAACAACGCCAGGATCAACAGCGACAGCGCCGAATAGGCACGGGTAAATCCCTTTGCACCGAGGTGTTTTACGAGGTGCTTCTTGACCGGCGGGCGCACCGGAATGGAATGTGTCGCGAAGAAAAGCACAAACACACCCGCAAATGTCAGCCAGCCGCTCATGAGCGCGCAGGTTTAGATTTCATTAGGGCAGGCCCGTAGATAAAGGCGAAGCCAAGAAACGCACCGATCCACAGCACGCCGGATAACGCGTAAAGCGTCGTGGCTGAACCGACCCAGAACGCTCCGGCAATCCGGGCGAAGACCGAGCCAATCAGCGCGAGATAGATCGCAACGGTGCCCGCTCCTGCCGTCAGTTCTTGCCCGGTATGCCCCAATGTCGCGCGGGTCATCATCGCCAAGGTCATCAATCCGAAGCCCCCTGCCATCCACAGGTGCAGTGCTGCAACGGCCAGCATCCCGTCAGAAAACAGGATTGAGACCCCAGCGATAAACGCGCCAACGGGGACGAAAACATACCCTAAATGCAAAACCAAAAGCAGCGGTTCGCCAAACGTTTGCGCGCCCTGCCAACGCACAAGCCGGACAAGATGCAAAGCGCCCAGGAGCAGCAGTGCACCCCCGGTTACCCTGTGATCTGGTGCCGCAACCCAGCAACAAAGCCCAAGGACCGTGATCAAAAGGACCGCCTTGTCAAAACCTTGCATCGGCGGGGTGGGCAACCGCTCCGCTTTTTGTCGTACAAGCCAATTGCGGGTAAAAGACGGGATAACCCGCCCCCCGATGACGGCAATCATCATGATCACGGACGACACACCAATCCGTGCGCCCACCCCCTGAGCGGCGATATCACCCCGCGCAGCTTCGAGATGGAAAAGCAGATTTGCCAATGTGAAGACCACCAGCATTGCAAGCACCACCAGATTTCGCCAGTTCTTGCCCGCGATAATCTCACGCAGAATGACGCCGCAGAGCGCAATGGGAAACAACAGATCAATGAACTCTGCCACGCCCAGCGGCAGCAGGGCCGAAGCCGCCATCACAGCCCGCCCGATGGCCCAAAGACCGAACAATCCCGCCAGAGGCCCGCCGACTATGGGCAAGCGCCCGGTCCAGTTCGGCACAGCCGTCAGCAAGAAGCCTGCGATGATCGCGCCAAGATAGCCAAACAGCAGTTCGTGCGCATGCCAAGAGGGAGGGTCAAGCCGGGTCGGTAACGCAAAATAGCCTGAAAGCATCAAAACCCAAAGCACCATCGCCATAGCCGCCCAAACCGCGCCAAACAGAAAGAACGGGCGAAAGCCGTAGGAAAATACACCGGGTCCCTGCCATTCCCGGCTTAGTTGAGACGTTGTTTGCGCCATGGCAGACCCTTAGAGATTTTTTCGTTGCAATTCAGGAGAGTTTTTCGCCAGAGCCGACGTGCGGGATCTGGCCGTAAAACTGGTTTTTTTCAGGATGACGCCGGACTGATCCACGACAAGTCGGACAGCGCGGTCGCCATAGTGAAAGGTCAGACGTGAGCGTCCCGCATCCTCGCCAATGCCTGTTTCGCTCAGGGATGTGATCTCTCCGATGCGCATCAGTTTTTGCACATCGCCCGGCTCAAGCGCGAAGGCTTCGGCCAGCACCAACGCATCAACTACAAAACCGTCCGCATTGACTTCTACCAGTGTCATGAAATCTCTCGCCAATACCCATTAGCCGCCGCAACGGTTGCGAAATGCGTCGCCACGATCTGACTTGAGCCAATCAGGGCCGCAAAATTCTCGGCATACTCAGGCCGCAATTTCTCGCGGATATCTGCGTCTGGCTGTGTCATCTTGATCGCGACACGGCTGAGTTTGACCGCCAGATCGTATCCCTCTTGCGGTGTGCTGGTTATCAGCGTGGGAAGCCAGGGCGTCATGGGCTTATCCTTTTGAGTACTGCGCATTATCCGTCAGGAAAACGCCGGATTTGTTCCGCCACACGTCATCAAATGTGAAGGCTCAGCGTCAAGCGTTACACCATGATAACCCATACGACGATCAAGCTCAGCACGAGATAAACGAGTGTATTTATCATCCAGCGGATCAGGCCCGCCTCACCTTCAGGGTCCACGCCCAGACGCTCGCAGACCTTGGTTCCCGGCCACAGAAAAGCTTCAGACAGTGACATCAATTCGCCCCTTTAACAGGTATTTCAGATGAGTATTAACTAACGCTTTTAAATACGCATTGTAAATGCTAAATATCAATTCATGCAACTGGACAAATTTACCGACTATGCGCTTCGCATTCTGATAACCTTGGTTGTGCGTGCGCCTGCCCGCGTGGCCACGTCAGAAATAGCGACGTTGTTCGGGCTGTCGGAAAATCATCTGTCGAAGGTTTCGACACAGCTTGTGCGCGAAGGTTTTGTCCTGTCCGAAAGAGGCCGGAACGGGGGCCTGACCCTTGCGCGCCCACCGGAACGCATTCTTGTCGGTGAGGTCGTGCGCACGATGACGCGCAAGGAGCATGTGGTAGAGTGCTTTGGCACGGACAAATCCTGCCTGATCCTCCCGGCCTGTGGCTTGCGCCAGCCCTTGGCAGAGGCGCAAGAGGCTTTCTTTGCAACGCTGGATCACTATACGCTGGCTGATGTGACACAGTCGCGGCACAGCCTTGGCGCATTGCTGAATTCGCAATTGGCAAAAACACAAGGTTAGCCGTTTTTGCGGGCAGATGTCATGCGTTTTTGGCATTGAGGTGTGTCCGTTGCTGCAAAAGCCGGACGCCCTGAACGAACCTTGAGCCATTTCCTCAAACCGTCGGAAACAGCTGCGCCTTCCGGTTTATTCGGCTTGCATGACCTGCGGTCGTTCTACATGCTTTCTGCAACTCCAAGACGTATCCCGGAAGACACAACAGAAAAGAACGACAGAACAGTATGGTTTTTGAAGTTTTCGCAATTGGCGCTGCATTTGTTTTTGGCCTTGCAGCCAGACCATTGGGCCTGCCGCCGTTGGTCGGCTTTCTTGCGGCCGGTTTCGTGATCAATGCTGCGGGGCCGCATGTCGGCATGCCGGACACGACCGGGCCGATTCTCGAATATATCGCGAACCTTGGCGTCTTGATTCTGCTCTTCACAGTGGGCCTCAAGCTGAAAATCAAACAGATCGGCGAGCCGCATGTGGTCGGTGTATCCCTGCTGCACTTTGCCCTGTCGGTTGCGCTCTTTACCCCGCTGGCGCGCGCATTTTTCACGGATGACTGGACGGTTGCGCTACTGGTCGGCATCGCGCTGGCGTTTTCCTCGACTGTGCTGGCCGCCAAAATGCTGGAATCCAAACGCGAGATGGGCACCTTCCATGGCCGCACAGCCATCGGCATTTTGATCGTTCAGGATATCATCGCGCTTGTCGTGCTGGCGATCTTTTCGGGCAAGGTGCCCGGACCTTGGGCGCTGCTGATCTTTGCCACGCCCTTGTTGCGCCCGTTTTTGCACAAGCTGCTCGACTGGGCGGGCCATGATGAGGTGCTGGTGCTTGCGGGCATGGCGCTCGCGCTTGTCATCGGTGGCTACGGGTTCGAGATCATCGGGCTCAAGGGTGAGATTGGCGCGCTTGTGATGGGCTTGCTGTTATCCAATCACCCGCGCGCAAGCGAATTGTCAGACGCGCTTTGGTCGCTGAAAGAGATATTCCTCGTCGGGTTCTTTCTGTCGATTGGCATGTCAGGCTTGCCGGACTGGGACGCGCTCATCTTTGCCGTCGTGCTGGGGCTGATGTTGCCGCTCAAGGGTATCTTGTTCTTTTTCCTGCTCTTGGCCTTCCGCTTGCGGGCCAGAACCGCCTTTCTGTCGGCGCTCTCGCTTACGGTTTACAGCGAATTTGGCCTGATCGTTGCCACCGGCATACCGGCAGCCGAACCCTTCGTGGTGCCGCTGGCCATCGCCGTGTCGGTATCCTTCCTGATCGCGGCGCCGATCAACCGGCTGGCCCATCCGCTTTACGAACGATTTGAACAACGCCTGCACCGGTTTGAGCGCGTCACACGTCACCCCGACGAGCAACCCGCAGATCTGGGGGATGCGGATGTGCTGATATTCGGTATGGGGCGGACGGGCTCGGCCACATACGAGGTTCTGATCCAGAACGGGTCGAAACCCATCGGGCTGGACGCAGATACCTATAAGGCCGCAGCCCACGCAAAAGCCGGGCGCAATGTGGTATTCGCCGATGCCGAAGACAGCAATTTCTGGAGCAGCGTGGAGCTTGGCAAGATAAAGGCGGCTGTTCTTGCCATGGATGATCTGGAGGCAAAGCTGATCGCAACACGCACCTTGCGCGCCAAGGGGTTTACGGGGCCGATCGTGACCCACGCCCTGCACGAGGAACACATTGATCTGATGAAAGAAGCCGGAGCGAACCAGACATATCTGACAATGCGTGAAGCAGGCCGCAGCCTTGCCCATCACGCCTCCGGCACCACGGGTGTCGATCCTTTGTCGGACAAATAAACGGCGCGTGCTGCGTCAATGCGGCTTGGGGCGACTTTGGTCTTCCCGCTCCGCATCAAGTGCCTCTTGCAAGGCGTCCGCATCATCGGGGTTTTCAGAGGCAACAGCATAGCTTCCATTAAACCACCGCGCCAGATCAAGGTCTGCGCATCTCTTTGAGCAAAACGGCCGCGCCGTCTCGATCGGTGGTTTGCCGCAGATCGGGCAGGTCATTTAAGAACCTCGTGCAAGGGCACACGCGCCCGTTTACGTTGCAACTCATAATGGCCCAAAGGGGTCCAGCCGACCAGAGCGGTTTCCACGGTGCAGGTTTTGAACGCCTGCCGAATGGCCGTTTCAAACCGGCGTCGGTCCTTTTTCGGCATCGGTGCCAGATCGAGGACAATCTGCCCCCCCAGCCCTTTGACACGTAACGCACGCGGCAACATGCGCGCACATCCCAAGTTCGCGTTCAGCCCCGCCGCCAAAGACGTATCAGGGCCGGTATTCACATCGATTGCGATCAGGGCACGCGTTGGTTCAATGTAGAAACTCGCACCCCCATCAAGCGGTTGCAGGATACCACGGTCGCGATCCAGCGCATCCAGCACACCATGCGTCTCGAACGAGCCGGCCTCCGTCACTACGTCACCGGGTGCCACCCAGTCGCGCCACGCCAACAGATGCGGACCGTCGCCCGTGGCCAACACGGCCATGTCCGTGCCACTGTCTTCCAGCACATCAGTCGCCAGTCCCATCATCGTGTCTATGTCCTGCGCGATGTCCTCTTCCGCTGCGTTCTCGCAGGAAGACCGCAGGATCAAACCATAGCCCGAGCCACCCGCGCCCTCGTGGGCGATCTCAAGCAGGCGATCTCGTTCCGCTTCATCCTTGATCGACCGGCTGATGTTGAGACCGGGCGCATCCGGCGTCACGATGGCATATCGGCTCTTGAACAAGAGCTTTTGCGCCACAGGGATGGCTTTGCCCGCTTCGGCGTAGCCGCTGACCTGCACCAGCACCGCCTGCCCCGGGGCCATCCCCTTGACCTGACGCAGAAAAGCAGACCCATCGGGCGTCTTGAGGAACATTCCCCCCTGCCCTTTCACAGGCCGGTCGGCAATCGCGCGGTAAATCGTACCGGGGCGCGGTTGATCCGCATCAACCAGCATATCCTGCAAAGCGCCATCCACCATAAGTGCCGCCGCTTCACGGTTTTCGATATGGTCGAGAATGATCGTCTGACCCTTCATGAGGCCCCCCTGTATCCTGCCGCCTGCAACAGGCCTGCTGTTTCGGCCAGAGGCAAACCAACGATGCCCGTGTAAGAGCCGCTGATCCACGGAATCAATGCAGCGGCCGGGCCCTGAATGCCATATCCGCCCGCCTTGCCACGCCAGTCTTCGCTGTCGATATAGCTTTGGATGTCCGCTTGCGACAGTGATTTCATACGCACAATGCTGAGCACATCTTTTTCCCACACGCGATCAGCAACCCGCACCGCAACCGCCGTAATGACCCGGTGCCGCCGCCCGGACAGCGATTTCAGAAACGCTTCGGCTTCCGATGCATCTTCGGGTTTGCCCAATATACGGCGGCCCAAGGCGACCGTCGTGTCCGCACAGAGCACGATATCTGTCGGCTGCGCATCAACGGCACAGACTTTTTCGCGCGCCATCCTGGCACAATAGGGACGTGGCAATTCACCCTTGTGCGGTGTTTCGTCAATATCGGGCGGGCGAATATCGTCAGGCACAACGCCGATTTGCGCCAGCAATTCCTTGCGGCGCGGCGATCCTGACCCCAAAATAAACAAAGTCTATTTGAAGCGGTAGTTGATCCGACCCTTTGTCAGATCATAGGGTGTCATTTCGACTTGAACTTTATCGCCAGCCAGAACCCGGATGCGGTTTTTGCGCATCTTGCCTGCCGTATGTGCGATTATTTCATGGCCGTTTTCAAGCTCGACCCGGAATGTCGCATTCGGCAGGAGTTCCTTCACGACACCGGGGAATTCGAGCGTATCTTCCTTGGCCATGTTTTCTCCTTCAAACGCGTCCACCATTTGTGGACGCCGCCTAAATGAGCGCATTTGCAAGTATTTTCAAGCCTGATTCAGCGTAAATCGACGATTGGCGCGGTGTCATCGCGGCCTGACTGCTCTGACCAGTGCTTTTGGCCCAATACAATCCCGTCTGCACGGACCTTTGCGATGTGGCGCAGATCAACCTCGGCCATGGTCCAACCGGCTGCATTCAGCGCACCAAGGCTCAACACGCCTGTTTCTGGAAAGCCGCGGTCTGGGGGGGCAAAAATACCGCCTGCGCCGACTGAGACATCGACCGCCTCGGACCAATCCGCTGTACCGACCACCGAAGACATGACGGACACGCATTGCATTTCAAGCGCGCGGGCCATCGCCCCAATCCGCACCCGCCAGTACCCGGCCAGCGTTTCCGTACAGGATGGCACCAGCAGTATGTCACAGGCCGCAAGTGCGCGGCCAAGCAAGGGAAATTCGCAATCATAACAGATCAGAATGCCGATCCGGCCGATGGATGTATCAAAAACCTGCAAGGGGCCACCACCAATGACGTCCCAAGGGTCACGTTCAAACCGCGTCATGATCTGCTTGTCCTGCACGCCGACGCCGCCTTGCGGGGTGAACAGACGGGCGCGGTTGACCGGCCTTGTCGGTGTGACCGCCGGGCCAGAAGCCGCGAGGATATGCACACCGTATTCAATCGACAGTTTCTTGTGCAAAGCATCTGCATCGGCCAACCGCTCTGATACCGCAATCAGCGACTGTTCCAGATCTGCAGCCGCAGACGCACCAGCGAGGGTTGCAAGTTCCATCGCGCCGTATTCCGGGAATACCGCAAGATCAGCGTTTTGTTGAGCAGCCTGCGCCACCCAGCTGGAAATTTTATCTTCGTACTGCGCCCAAGACGACAGGAAATCCAAAGGATAGGCGGAAGTAGCAATTTTCATCACGCGACCCTCAATGAGTATGCGCCGCACCGTTTCGAAAAACCGCCCCCTTCGCAAGAGCAAGGCACGATAAAACCCGCAGGCTTTGACATGAACCGGCAGACTGGGCACAACGAGCCCACCAATGGGAAAGTCGATATGAAGAAAATTGTAATACTGACGGGTGCTGGAATTTCAGCGGAAAGTGGTCTTGGAACGTTTCGCGCTGAAGGCGGCCTCTGGGCCGAGCACCGGATCGAAGATGTGGCAACGCCCGAAGGGTTTGCGCGTGACCCGCAGCTTGTGGTCGATTTTTATAATGCCCGCCGTGCCCAGGCCGCAGAGGCGGCACCGAATGCCGCTCATCTGGCCCTCGCAAATCTGGAGGCTGCATTTGATGGCGACGTTGTCTTGGTCACACAGAATGTCGACGACCTGCATGAAAAAGCCGGGATGAAACGGGTGATGCATATGCATGGCGCACTCAACGGGGCCTTGTGCGGCGCTTGTGATCTCCGCTGGCCCGCCCCGATGGTTATGGCTCCCGGCGATGCATGCCCACACTGCAAGGCCCCTGCGGCACGCCCGGATATCGTTTGGTTCGGGGAAATGCCCTACGACATGGAAGAAATCTATGATCACCTCGCGCAGGCTGACCTCTTCGCAGGCATCGGCACGTCAGGCAATGTCTACCCGGCAGCAGGTTTCGTGGCCGAAGCGCGCCGCCACGGCGCGCAAACGCTTGAGTTCAACCTTGAGCCCTCCGCGGTTGGCAGTCAGTTCGATGATATCCGGATCGGACCTGCAACCCAGACGGTGCCCGAATGGGTTGCAGAAGTTCTGGGGGGATAACTCCTGCCCCGATCAGTTGGTTGCGTCGTGGTTCATATCACCGTGGTTCATCGCGCCGTGCTTTGGCTGGCGTTCATTGTCCACCGGGATCATGACAGTGACGTCACCCGCTTGCTCAAACGTCAGGGTCACGGAGACTTCTCCGCCCTGCTCAAGACTCTCGGTCAGCCCCATGAACATGACGTGATCGCCACCGCGCGCCATCATGTGCATGCCGCCAGCGGGTATCTCGATACCCTCTTCGATTTCCACCATTTTCATGACGCCATCGCCTTGGTCGATGTGTGTGTGCAACTCGACCCGTTTGGCGATATCTGACGTCGCCGACACCAGACGATCCGCCGTCTCCCCTGTGTTCTTGATCATCATGAACGCAGCACCGGTTGGGGCATTGGGGCGCGACGCACGCGCATAGGGATCGTCAATGACGATATCGGCAAAGGCGAATGTAGGCAGTGTGATCAACGCGGCTGCCAGAACAGCACGCGAGACATGAGAAAGGAACATGGATGTCTCCTCGAAAATTTTAACGTTTAGATTGGGTTATGTGGGTCAGAGCACGGCAGGCGGTGCGCGGCTCAGAAACCCGGTCTCAACGTCGCAGGCGCGCGCAGCATCAGGCCGCAGCATTTTAGCCTGCGTGCCGATGATCTCGGTTTGTGGGGTCAGTGTGGCAGGTGATGCAAGATCGCCGAACACCAAGATACAATCGGGGCATATATGCGGCGCACCGGTGGGCGCGCCACCGGCATCCGTGTATACGGTGGTGGGGCCTGCACCCGTGCAAATCACCATCTGCCCTGTCGCCGCTGCAGCGCCGCGCGCCATCGCCATGCTGTGACCGGTGGCGATCAACAGCAGGCTTACCAATACGCCAAGAACAGGGGAGGACAAGGGTCGCAACATACCAGCAGTATACGACCCCGAAGGCGCTGGTTTCCAGCCCAAAAGCCAAAGGCTCCGACCTTTTCAGATCGGAGCCTTCGAAAATAATTTCAGGTCGCGCTTAGCTCAGCGCTTCTGCACCGTCGGATGCTTTGCCGATCGCTTTTTTCACTTTCAAGGCGTTGGCAGACAGGTCGCTGTCCTTGGCCTTTTCCATGAATTTATCCAACCCACCGCGGTGGTCCACGGTGCGCAGTGCCGCGGCAGAAATGCGGAACTTGAATGCGCGGCCCAGTGTTTCGGACTGCAGGGTCACATCATTCAGGTTCGGCAAGAAACGCCGACGTGTCTTGTTGTTGGCGTGGCTGACGTTGTTGCCAGTCATCGGACCTTTTCCGGTCAATTCGCATACGCGCGACATGGGGTCATCCTTTTTTTCGGGCCGCACCGGCGGTCCGGTCACGACAAAAGGGGCTGGCGTCACGCCGCGCCCCGGAAATTCGTTTGCTGGCTTTAGTGGGAATCGCTCCTCCGGTCAACCCAAGCCGGACGCAAAATCATGACTTTGACCCATCACGACGATCCAGCCCTGCCAAAAAGGACTGCGCCGCCACAGATGGGGGCATCTCACCCGATGCAACCTTGTCGCCAAAGGACTGTAAAGCGGCGCGCGCCTGTGGTGTTTCCAACTGCCCAAGCAAGGCATTGCGCACGTCCTGTCCAAACCAATAGCGGGCCTGATCCGCGCGCGTGCGGTGCCAAAACCCTTGCGCGCGCCGCCAGGCGATCAGCGTTTCGATATCCTGCCAGACATTGGCCAGACCGTTTTCATGCAAAGCGGACACCATCGCGGCCTTGGGGAACCCCTCCGGGTCCTGAGGCCGCTTGCGCAACAGCCGCAAAGCGCCCGCATAATCAGCACAGGTGCGCGTCGCCGCAGGCTTCAGATCGCCATCCGCCTTGTTGACCAGAATCATGTCAGCGATCTCCATGATCCCGCGCTTGACGCCCTGCAATTCGTCCCCGCCCGCCGGGGCCAGCAAGAGCAGAAACAGATCAGAGATTTCCGCGACGACGGTCTCGGATTGGCCAACGCCCACGGTTTCAATCAACACCACGTCAAACCCTGCCGCCTCACAAAGCGCCACCGCCTCACGCGAGCGGCGCGCAACACCGCCCAAATGCGTTTGGCTGGGTGAGGGACGGATGAACGCATTGGGTGCACGGGCCAGTCTGTCCATCCGGGTTTTATCGCCGAGAATCGATCCCCCCGAACGCGAGGATGACGGATCGACCGCCAAAACGGCCACCCGAAGGCCCTTTTCGACCAGCATCATGCCAAAGCTTTCGACAAAGGTGGATTTCCCGACGCCCGGCGTGCCCGACAGCCCGATGCGCAGGGCCTGCCGGTCTAAGGGCAGCAGTTGCAGTAATTCACTGGCCTGCACCCGGTGATCCTCACGCGCGCTTTCGACCAATGTAATTGCCCGCGCCAAGGCGCGACGTTCGCCCTTGATGACACCTGCCGCAAGCTGCGCCGTCTCCATATGCCCTGCCCCTTTGTTCATTGACGTTTTTCCGGCAGTGATTGGCAAATGTCCAGTGCTTGGCGCGCCTGCAACCATCGGCTATGAGGCCACATGTCATTTTCTTTGCCAATTGATGCGATTTTACCGGAGGTCATCAACGCCTTGCGCGATGACAAACGCGTGGTTCTGCAAGCCCCCCCCGGCGCCGGTAAAACCACGCGCGTGCCCTTGGCCATCCTGTCAGCGGGTTTGACCGATGGGCGCATTCTGATGCTGGAGCCCCGGCGGCTGGCTGCCCGCGCCGCAGCAGAACGCATGGCGCAAACACTGGGTGAACCCCTGGGGGGTCGTGTCGGGTATCGCATCAAGGGCCAGTCCAAGGTCAGCAAGGACACGAAGATCGAGGTTGTGACCGAAGGCATCCTGACGCGCATGCTTCAGAGCGACCCCGAATTGCCCGGCGTGGGCGCTGTGATATTTGACGAGTTCCACGAACGGTCACTGAACGCGGATCTGGGCCTTGCGTTGTGTCTGGAGGTCGCCGAGGCGCTGCGCGATGACCTGCTGCTAGTTGTGATGTCTGCCACGCTGGATGCAGCCCCGGTGGCGGACCTGATGGGCGCGCCGGTTCTCACATCGCAGGGGCGCAGCTATCCCGTGATTGAACACTGGCTGCCCCGACCGATTGGCAAAACCCAAAGGCTGGAAGCGGCCACTGCCGATCTCATCCTGAACGCACTCAAAACGGAAGAGGGCAGCGTGCTTGCCTTTCTCCCCGGCGAGGGGGAAATCAGGCGCACGCTTGCGTTGCTCAAAAACCAAATTCCGCAGGATACCTTACTGCAGCCTCTTTTTGGCGCGATGGATTTCAAAGACCAGCGCGCCGCCATCGCGCCTTGCAAAGACGGGCGCAAGGTCGTCCTTGCGACCGCAATCGCCGAAACCTCGCTGACCATCGAAGGGATACGCGTGGTTGTCGATGCGGGCATGTCGCGGCGTGCTGTTTTCGACCCCGCGTCAGGAATGGCCAGACTGGTGACGACAAAAGTATCCAAGGCCGAAGCACACCAACGTGCCGGACGTGCTGGTCGCATGGCCCCCGGTGCCTGCTATAAGCTCTGGACCAAAGGCGAAGATGGCGCATTGGCAGCATTCCCGCCACCAGAAATCGACGTCGGCGATTTGACCGCCTTCGCCCTCGAAGTGGCGCTTTGGGGCAGTTCTGCTGACACGCTGCGGTTTGTCTCACCGCCGCATAAGGGGCGGTTGGCCGAGGCCCATGCGGTGTTGGCCATGTTGAACGCATTGGATGACAGGGGGCGGATCACAGCGCACGGTCGCGCTCTGGCGCAAGTGCCGCTGCATCCCCGGCTGGCCCATATGGTGGCTTTGGGGGGACAAAACGCCCCACTGCTGGCGGCCTTATTGGCAGAGCGTGACGTTTTGCGCGGCGCGTCCTGCGATCTCACTTTGCGGTTTGACGCTGTGCGCGACCCTGCCGCCTTTCAACGTGCACATGCCTTTGAACCGCACCGCCCGACCGTTCAGCGCATCCAGCAGGAAGCCAAAAGGCTCGCCCGAAACACACGCGGCACAGGCCCGGAAAACATCGCCCTGCTGGCGGCACTGGCCTATCCGGATCGCATCGGTTTGCGCCGGGCGGGAGATGCTCCGCGATATATCCTCGCTGGCGGCAAAGGCGCGCGCCTGCCCGATGCAGACCCCATGGCGCAGGCGCGGCTGATTATTGCAACCGATCTGGACGGTGACCCACGCGAGGCGCGCATCAGGCAGGCCGCCACCCTGTCCGAGCAAAACCTGCGCGAGGTCTTTACAGATCAGGTTGCATGGCATGACGTTTGTCAGTGGTCACGCCGCGAGAACCGTGTTGAAGCACGTCAGCAGGAAAGGTTCGGCGCACTTGTGCTGGACAACCGGATATGGCGCGACGCACCTGCGCAGGACATCGCAATTGCAATGCTGGAGGGGGTTCGCCAATTGGGCCTACTGCCCACCAAAGCGGCAAAACGGCTCATGGCACGCGCCGCGCTGATGCGCCGTGCGCATGCAGATTTTCCGGACCTGAGCGAAACGCAACTGATGGATACCCTTGAAACATGGCTGCTGCCGCATATGACGGGCGTCAAAACGACCAGCGACTGGCGCCGCTTTGACATCACCTCAGCGCTGCAGGCACATCTGGGCTGGGACCGGATGCAAGCATTGGATCGCGCCGTACCTGCCCATTTCCTCACGCCGCTTGGCCGCAAAATTGCAATCGACTACGACGGACACCAGCCTTGCATCGCGGTCCGGCTACAGGAACTCTTTGGCGTCACACAACACCCCACGATCGCCGGAACACCGGTTCAGATCACGTTGCTTTCGCCCGCCCAACGCCCCGTACAGGTCACCGAAGACCTGCCGGGCTTTTGGGCCTCGTCCTACGCGGACGTGCGCAAAGACATGCGGGGCCAGTACCCCAAACATCCCTGGCCCGAAGACCCAACGGCGGCGGACCCGACACTCCGGGCCAAACCGCGCCGCCGGTGAAACACTAGACGGCCAGACACCAGCGCATGATGGCTTTTTGCGCATGCAGCCTGTTTTCAGCTTCATCAAAGATCACGGACTGTGGCCCGTCCATCACCTCGGATGTGGCCTCATCGTCGCGATGCGCAGGCAGGCAATGCATGAAAAGCGCTTCCGACTTGGCGTGCGACATCAATGCCGCATCCACCCGATAGGGCCGCAGCTGGTTGTGGCGACGTTCGCGCGCCGATTGCGCGTCATGCATGGAGACCCACGTGTCCGTGACCACCAGATCGGCCCCCTCGACGGCCTTGGCCGGGTCACGCTCCACAGCAACATTCACCCCTTTGGAACGAGCCAGATCGATAAACTCTGGCTCCGGGTCCAGTGTTGGCGGGCCGGTAAAGGTCACATCAAAGCCAAACTGCCCAGCCGCGTGCAGAAACGACGAGCACACGTTGTTGCCATCCCCCGACCAGACCACCTTTTTTCCAGCGATCGGGCCGCGATGCTCTTCAAACGTCAGGATATCGGCCATGATCTGACAAGGATGCGTGCGGTCAGTCAGACCGTTGATCACCGGGACGGTCGCAAACTCTGCCATCTCGGTCAGCACGGCCTCATCAAAGGTGCGGATCATGATGAGGTCAACATAGCGGCTCAGTACGCGGGCAGTATCGGCGATGGTCTCACCATGGCCCAGTTGCATGTCAGAGCCGGACAAGACCATTGTCTGCCCCCCCATCTGCCGCACCCCAACATCAAAGGACACACGCGTTCGGGTCGACGGCTTTTCGAAGATCAGCGCCACCATATGATCTTTCAGCGGTTGCGTGTCATCCGGCGCGCCACGGGGGCGTCCAAGCCGCGCGTTTTTCATGGTTGCTGCCTGATCAATGATCCCACGCAAATCGGCAGGGTCGGTCAGGTGAATATCTAGAAAATGGTTCATTGTATCTTACTCTGTTCAAGGACGGCGATCTTCGCGCCGCCCAAACTATGGGTTACGTACTCAGGCTGCTTGAATACTGCGCGCCGCAGCACCAAGCCGCGCGACGGCATCCGAGATCTCATCGTCTGAAATCGTGAGCGGTGGCAGCAGGCGCACCACATTGTCAGCCGCCGGAACGGTCAGGATCAATTCGTGATAGCCCGCCGCGACAACGTCCGTGTTTGCCGCACAGCATTTGATACCCAGCATCAAGCCAGAGCCACGCACGCTTTCAAAGACCTCGGGATGCTCTGCTACAAGACCCTCAAGCCGTTGGCGCATCAAGGCCCCCTTGCGGGCCACATCCGCGAGAAACGCAGGATCAGCAACGTGATCCAGAACCGCGCAGCCAACCGCACAACCGAGCGGATTGCCGCCATAGGTCGATCCATGCGTGCCCAGCGTCATGCCGCAGGCGGCCTCTTCGGTGGCCAGCACGGCCCCGATGGGAAACCCGCCCCCGATGCCTTTGGCAACCATCATGATGTCCGGTGTCGCCCCAGCCCATTCATGCGCAAAAAGCCTGCCCGTGCGCGCCACGCCGCATTGTACTTCGTCAAAGATCAGCAGCACGCCATGCGTGTCACACAGATCGCGCAAGCCCTTGAGACATTGATCCGGCACCGGGCGAATGCCGCCCTCCCCCTGAATAGGTTCTATAATGACGGCCGCTGTGGTGTCGTCAAAAGCTGCTGTCAGCGCGTCGTGGTCGCCGAACTCCAAATGCGTGAACCCGGGCAAAAGTGGGCCAAACCCTTTGGTCATTTTCTCAGACCCCGCCGCCGCGATACCAGCCGCAGAGCGCCCGTGAAATGACCCCGAAAACGCCAGTATCTGCGATTTTTCCGGCTTGCCTTTGTCGTTCCAGTATTTGCGCGCCATCTTGACAGCCAACTCGCAGGCTTCGGTGCCCGAGTTGGTGAAAAAGACCGTATCGGCAAAGGTCAGATCGGTAAGCTTGTCGGCGAGGTTTTGCTGCTGCGGAATCTGATAGAGGTTCGAGGTGTGCCATAGCGCCTCTGCCTGATCCGTCAGAGCCTTAACCAGCTTTGGATGCGCATGCCCCAGAGCCGTGACCGCAATCCCCGCCGCCAGATCAAGAAAGCGTCGCCCATCTGCCTCAATCAACCAGGAGCCTTCACCTTTTACAAAGCTCAGGGGGGCACGGGCATAGGTCGGCAGTATAGTGGGGATCATCGGATCATCCTCAGGTAGGGGTCGCAGGCCAGAACGCAGAACGTGCATGAGCCGGAGACACAGGTCAATAATGTTTACAGATTTTCAGTTGATTCAGTGACCGCAAAGACATGCGGTCTTTCGGGTTTCGGCTTCAGCCGGTGCGTCGAGCCTGTCGTCGCATGAGGGGTTTTCTGAACATCAACATGCACCCGGTTTAGGACAAGGCTGCCGATTTGCAAAGCAGAATTTATCCACCGGTGGCGATTCCTACCCATAATAAAGCGGTTTAAGCTTGCTCAAAGGGCGTTCGCGGCTTGTATCTCCGCGTCTAGTCTTTAGAATAAGAGACTACGCTGACATAGTGGCGGTCCTGATCAACGGGCCGCCTTTTGAATTGAGGAATGCTGATGTCCTGGACAGACGAACGGGTTGAACTGCTCAAAAAGATGTGGGGCGAAGGCCAATCCGCAAGTCAGATCGCCAAGGAGCTCGGCGGTGTGACCCGTAATGCCGTCATTGGCAAGGTGCACCGGCTGGGCCTGTCGAACCGTGCCACGACCAGCACAAAGACCGAGACCAAAGCCAAAGCTGCACCGAAAGCGGACACCAAGCCCAAACCGACCCCCAAGCCGGCGGAGCCCGCTGCGAAAGCGGCCCCCGAACCCGCAGCACCCAAACCATTGCCTGCGCGCAAACAGATTATCCCGGCCGGGCAGCCTCTGCCGCCGCAGCCATCCGCAAATGAGATCAGCCCGGAAGCCCTCGCCAAGGTCTCGGCCATCGAGAAAAAAGCCAAACGGCTGACGCTGATGGAACTGACCGAGCGGACCTGCAAATGGCCCGTGGGCGACCCTGCGACGGACGACTTCTGGTTTTGCGGTCTGACGGTGCAACAGGGCAAACCCTATTGCGAGGCACATGTCGGCGTTGCGTTTCAGCCTATGTCGTCCCGCCGGGACCGCCGCCGCTGATCCTTGCCTGACCGGTTCGCCATCGCGGCCCTTTTGAAATATCACAAACACAAAGGTGAGTTGCGCGTGGCTTTGGGTCAGGTATGACCCTGTCGTACTCAAAAAGCGAAAAGACTGCCATGGTGATCACCAAAACCCAAATTCGCGCTGCCGATGCGGTCGCACAACGCCTTTACCGGGCAGGGTGCCGTTATGCTTTTGGCATGCCCGGCGGGGAAGTCCTGACGCTGGTTGACGCTTTGGAGG
The DNA here is from genome assembly GCF_019654895.1 of Roseobacter sp. OBYS 0001. Taxonomy (NCBI): domain Bacteria; kingdom Pseudomonadati; phylum Pseudomonadota; class Alphaproteobacteria; order Rhodobacterales; family Roseobacteraceae; genus Roseobacter; species Roseobacter sp. OBYS 0001. Next base: position 279,236 of record NZ_BPES01000003.1, on the reverse strand, counting down.
CGGCGGGCATCACCTTTATCCTCGCCAAGCATGAAAATGCAGCCGCCTTCATGGCCGAAGGCGCATATCACCAGACCGGCGCACCAGGTATTTTGGTGGCAACGGTTGGTCCCGGTGCTTTGAACGGTGTGAACGCGGTTGCGAATGCACATCAGGACCGCGTGCCGCTGATCGTTCTGGCGGGCGCCGTGGACGCAGACGAGGCGCAGAGCTACACGCATCAGGTTCTGGATCAGCAGGCTGTCTTTCGCCCGATCACCAAAGTCAGCTTCACGCTTGTGCAAGGTGCGGCGCACATCATCGCCGACAAGGCTGTAGCGATCGCAACAGAGGGTCGCCCCGGACCGGTGCATATTGATGTGCCGATTTCTGTCGCCGACAGCCTTGTGCCCGCCAAAGCGCCACCAGACCGGCAGCCTGCCGCGTCAACGGCCCCTGCGGGAAGCGACCTGTCACAGGCGCGCGATTGGCTGACGTCCGCCCGACGCCCGATCATTGTCGCAGGTGTTGATGCGATGAATGAGGGCTGCGGCGCTGCGCTCGTGCAATTTGCTGAAACCTTCGGTGTCCCGGTGATCACAACGTATAAGGCAAAAGGGATCATCCCCGAAGATCACCCGCTGGCGCTTGGCGGCGCAGGCCTGTCACCGCTTGCGGATACGCACCTTTTGCCTCTGCTGAACGCCGCAGACCTGATCCTATGCCTGGGCTATGACCCGATCGAAATGCGCACCGGCTGGCGTGACGTCTGGACACCACAGACGCAGAACATCATCGACATCACCGCCGCGCCAAACCATCACTACATGCATCAGGCCAGCCTGAACATCATCGCAGATTGCGGGGCAACCCTTGAGGCCCTTTCAGACGGGATCACGCCGGCAAACACATGGCCGGATCACGCCCCTGAGGCTACAAAAACAGCGTTGGCAGCGGCTTTCCCGACGGGTGATGACTGGGGCCCGGCCGCCGTCATTGACACCTGTCGCGCCATCTTGCCCCGGAACACGATTGCCACGGCGGACAGCGGTGCGCATCGCATCCTGCTCAGCCAGATGTGGCAGTGCTACACGCCGCGCGGCCTGATCCAATCCTCGGCACTGTGCACAATGGGATGCGCGGTGCCGCTGGCCATGGGGGCATCACTGGCCACACAGGACACGCCTGTTGTCTCCTTTTCTGGAGATGCCGGATTCCTGATGGTCGCCGGGGAATTGTCGACCGCAGCGGAACTCGGTCTGCGCACGATCTTTGTGGTTTTCGTAGACGCCTCCCTCGCGCTGATCGAACTTAAGCAACGCGCCCGCCAACTGTCAAACCACGGTGTGGACTTCGCAGAGCACGATTTCGCCGCCATCGGACGTGCCTTTGGGGGCGTCGGCGTCACAGTGCACAACCGTACAGAAATGCGCGACGCACTGGAAACAGCACTGGCGGCGGACAAGTTTACCGTGATCGCTGCAAAAATCGAACGGGGGTCTTATGACGGACGAATCTAAGTCGAAAGGCGCGCTGGATGGTCTTGTCGTACTTGACCTGAGCCGAATCCTCGCGGGGCCGACGGCCACACAGCTGCTGGGTGATCTGGGCGCCACGGTTCTGAAAGTCGAAAACCCGAAAACGGGCGGCGACGACACAAGGGGGTGGGGGCCGAACTATGCGCTCAATAATGACGGGTCACGCACCGATCTTTCTGCCTACTTCATGGCCGCCAACCGCAACAAACAGTCCGTAAGCATCGATCTGTCGACCGAGGATGGACAGAAAACTGTTCAAAAGCTGGCGGCGCGCGCGGATGTCGTCATCGAGAATTACAAACCCGGCGGGTTGGAAAAATACGGCTTGGATCACGCCGCACTCTGTGCTGCGCATCCCGCGTTGGTTTATTGCTCAATCTCGGGCTTCGGGCACACGGGACCCAACAGGGATCAACCGGGGTACGACCTCATGGCACAGGGCTATGGTGGCATCATGTCATTGACCGGTGAGCCAGAGGGGCAGCCGATGAAAGTTGGCGTTGGGATCGCGGATGTCATGTGCGGCATGTACGCCACCATCGGCATATTGGCAGCATTGCGCCACCGCGATGCCACCGGCGAAGGGCAGCACATTGATCTGTCGCTTGTAGATGCGCAGATGGCATGGCTTATCAATGAGGGCACCAATTACCTCACTTCCGGCAAACTGCCGGTGCGGCGCGGCAATGCACACCCCAACATTGTACCCTATGAGGCTTTTGGCTGTTCAGACGGGCATGTTTTGGTCGCAGTGGGAAATGACGCGCAGTTTGCACGTTTTTGCGATGTGCTGGGGTGCCCGGAGATGGCCGCCGATACGCGCTTTACCACGAACCTCGCGCGGATTGAGAACCGCGACGTGCTGATCCCGCTGATTGCCGAACGGCTTTCTGGCATCACCAAAGCCGACGTGATCGCGCGCCTGCACGCGGTCAAAGTGCCCGTGGGTCCGATCAACACAGTGGCTGAGGCGCTTCATTCTGATCAGGCGAAAGCGCGCGGTGTTGTACAGGAAATGGCAGCACCGGGGGTGCAAGGTGGCACTGTCCAGCTATTGGGTAATCCACTGAAACTATCCCGCACGCCGGTGCGATATGACCGCCCGCCCCCCCGCTTTGGTCAGGACACCGAAACAGTGCTGCGTGATTTCGGTCTGTCCGATGACAAGAGCTGATTAATTCAATCATCCTATGCGCAGTTTTCCGCTGAAATCACGTTACTTTCTGAGGATAACTGTGAAACATTCATCGTTTTTCCACACAGTCCTTCACGTTGACGTGTAACTTCTGCACGAGCGCTTCGCACACTGTCGTTTTTCGATAAACAGAAAACAACAGGTGTAAAAAGGTGTATTTTCAATGAATTTCGATATTTGTCAAAGTCCGGTGTCCTTATCAACGGCAAAAGCGGTGGAGGACTGGAACGGCATGATCCGCGCCTTTCTGGCGCATGGGACAGCAACGCCTCAGTGTTTGGGCGCGGTCCTGACGGCAGAGCCGAATTTTGCGATGGGCCACGCCGCCCGGGGGCTTTTTTCGCTGATGATGGGGCGGCGCGAATTGGTTCAGACCGCTAAGGAGGCTCTGCTTGCCGCTCGTTCATCTGATGCTGCAAATCCGCGAGAGCATGCATGGATTGACGCGCTGGACGCGTGGCTGGCGGATAAACCGTCCGACGCGGTTGCTGCGATGGAACGCACATTGCAGGCCTATCCCGCAGACACGCTGTCTGCGAAGGTCAGCCACGGGATCAGGTTCATTCTGGGGGATGCGCAGGGCATGCGACGCTCCATTGAGCGGGTGTTGCCAGCACATGACAAAGATCACCCGCTGCGGGGCTTTGCATTGGGCTGTCATGCCTTCACGCTGGAAGAAACCGGCGAATATGACAACGCCGAGCAAGCGGGTCGCTCGGGGCTTGAACTGGCGCCCGATGACGCTTGGGGCTTACATGCGGTTGCACATGTTTTTGACATGACCGCGCGTCCGGATCTCGGCATCGACTTGATCGAAAACAACACCGCTGCTTGGGATCACTGTAACAATTTCAGATATCATGTGTGGTGGCACAAGGCGCTGTTGCATATGGACCGTGGTGAACTTGACGTCGCATTGGGCCTTTATGATGCGCAGATCAGGTCAGATAAAACCGATGATTACCGCGACATATCGAATGCAACCTCGCTGTTGTTGCGCCTTGAGCTGGAAGGCTTAGAAGTTGGGCCGCGGTGGGCCGAACTGGCCGATATCGCAGAACGGCGCACCGACGACGGCTGTGTCGTCTTTGCCGATCTGCACTATATGCTGGCCTTGGCAGGGGCTTCGCGACCGGATGCTCAGCGCGCGATGACAGCGCGTTTTGCACGTGACGCCAAATCTAGCGGCGAGATGCCCGCGCGCTATGCCGACCCCGGCGTTGCCGCCGCCTCAGGGCTGAATGCTTTCGCCGAAGGGCGCTATGATGCTGCTTTCAGCGATCTGGCCTCTGCGCGTCCAAACATGCAGTCCATTGGCGGTAGCCATGCACAACGCGATGTTTTCGAGCGCTTGACCATTGATGCAGGGCTGCGTGCCGGACGTTATGAGCAAACTGAACACATCTTGCATGCCCGCCTCAGGCAGCGGGCCGGGCAAGCCGACAGGTTTACCAAGACGCGTATGGCATCCATCGCCGAAGCCCGGCGGATCCCTGCCCAATAGCAGCGGCACCCTGATGACAAATCTCAACCGACGACATAAAGACCCGCCATGACACTTGCCGATCCCTCACGACTCCCTCTGACGCGTGGCGAGACGCCTGCGCAGAAAACCGCGCAGGCCGGTCAGCGCATCCGTGACCCACGCCTCGACTTCTTTCGCGGCATAGTCATGTTCATCATCCTGATTGCGCATACACCCGGAAACTGGCTGACCCTTTGGATTCCCGCGCGCTTTGGTTTTTCCGATGCCACTGAAGTCTTTGTCTTTTGTTCGGGCATGGCCTCTGCCATCGCATTTGGTGCCGTGTTTCGCGATCAGGGGCTGTTGATGGGGGCTGCGCGTGTCGCGTTCCGATGCTGGCAAGTCTATTGGGCACATATCGCGCTGTTTTTCGCCATCGCGGGCACGATGGTATTTTTGAACAGCACGGAACTTTTTCAGCGCGACTATGTTGGGCAACTGAACCTCTACCCGTTTTTCAATCGGCCGGAGGAAAATTTGCTGGGGCTTTTGACGCTGACCTATGTGCCGAATTACTTTGATATCCTGCCAATGTATCTCGTGGTGCTTGCGATGATGCCGCTGGTCGTTGCTTGCCACCGCGCGCATCCCGCTCTGGCGGCCGCGCTGATTGTCGGTGTTTGGCTCGGGGCGCAGGTTGATGTTCTCGCCCTCCCGGCTGAGCCATGGTCAGAGCGGCACTGGTTCTTTAATCCCTTCGGATGGCAGTTGGTGTTTTTCACCGGCTTTGCCTTCATGGCAGGCTGGATACCACCGCCCCCGCGCCACAAACTGTTGGTGATCGTGGCCGGGGTGATTGTTCTCGTGATCATCCCGCTGGCCTATTTCCGCATTACCCGGCAACTGCCCGAAGTGCGCGAGTGGCGCAAGGAATACAACGTCCTGATCAACAAATCGGACTTCGGTGTTCTGCGCTACGTGCATTTTCTGGCCCTTGCCTATCTGTGCTGGATCGCCGTGGGCGAAGCAGGTCGTCGCATTCTGCCCCCCCAGACCGGCGGCTTGCTGGCCGAAGGGTGGCGCCGCATCCTTGCCGTCATCATGAAAGTGGGGCAGCAGTCACTGGCCGTTTTCATCACCTCCATGTTCACCGCGCGGCTGCTTGGCGTGGCGCTGGACACGTTGGGGCGCAACTCTCTGTTTAATCAGATCATTGTCAATCTGGCGGGTTTTACCGTCCTGATTGGCGTCGCCTATGGGGTTGGATGGTTTAAATCGCAACCCTGGCGAAAAAAGGCGGTGCGGTAATGTTACGTCGTGAACTTCTCAAATCTCTGGTGGCTGTGGCTGCCCTGCGCCCGATCGTTCTGGCAGCGCAGGAACCCGGGCTGCAATCGGGCGCACCAACGGCCTTCGATGCGCAAAAGGTCAGAATGCGCGCCAAGGCGCTGGCGGAAAAACCCTATGCGCCGCGCCCGCTGATCCCGGAAAGCTGGCGCAACCTGAGCTATGATCAATACCGTAAAATCTGGTTTGACGGGCGCAATGCGCTTTGGGAAAACACAGACGGCCCGCAGCGCGTAGATGTGTTTCCACCCGGTCTCTATTTTCCGCAGCCGGTTGAGATCAACGTCGTCGAGAATGGCAGCGCGCGACCGCTGAAATTTGACATGGGTGTCTTTGACAGCACGGATAAATTTCCTGATGTCGAGATAGATGAAACCTTGGGGTATTCCGGCCTGCGACTGCGCGCGGAACTCGAAGAGCCCGGTATTTTTCAGGAATACGCGGTTTTTCAGGGTGCCAGCTATTTTCGCGGCATCGGTACGGGCGAGACATACGGCCTCTCCGCGCGGGGGCTGGCGTTGAAAACCGCCGACCCTGAGGGCGAAGAGTTTCCCGATTTCATCGCCTTTTGGCTGGAAACACCGCAGCCCGGTGCGCCTGATGTGGTGTTGCACGCGCTGCTCGATGGTCCCAGCTGCACCGGGGCTTACCGGTTCGTCATCACCCATGGCAAGACGCTGACCATGCAGGTCGAGGCCGAGATTTTCGCCCGCGAGACGCTGACCCACATTGGGATCGCGCCTCTGACATCCATGTTTCTGTTCGATGCCACGATGCGCGAGCGGTTTTCCGACTTTCGCCCGGCCGTGCATGACAGCGATGGTTTGATGATCCATAATGGTGCAGGCGAAACCATCTGGCGTCCGCTTGCCAATCCCAAGAACCTGCAGATCAGTGCTTTTACCGACGATGACCCCCGTGGCTTTGGCCTGATGCAACGGGCGCGGGCCTTCCGCGACTTTGCCGATCTCGAAGCGCTTTACCACAACCGCCCCGCCCTTTGGGTCACACCGGGCGAGGGATGGGGACCAGGGGCGGTCACGCTTGTTGAAATCCCCGCTGATCTGGAAATCTACGACAACATCGTGTCCTATTGGCGCCCCGCAACCCCTGTGCCTGCGGGCGAAAGCCACCAGATGTCCTATCGTCTGGACTGGGCCGACGATCCTGCCCCCCGGACAGGCATGCCGCTGCGTGTCAGCGACACGGCGATGGGCGCGCGCCCGGAGGGCGGAATTGTCGTCGCCATCGACTTTGAGGGCCGCGAAGATGTGCCCGACGACCTGAGCCAGCTTGATATTATCTTGCGCAGCAGCACCGGTGAGCTGTCACAAGGGCTTGTGCAACGCAATCCGGAGACCGGCGGACCCCGCCTTGCCTTCACCTTCCACCCGCAAGAGGCGGATTTGGTCGAGTTCCGCGCCCAGTTGCGCTTGCAGGATGCGCCCCTCTCCGAAATCTGGCTTTACCGCTGGACGCGCGCATGAGCGAAAACGCCAAATCAGCGTTTATGGCGATGCCCCGGCGCGCGCCGCTGGAGATGCTTGCGCAGGACTTTGACCAGCACCCGGTCAACAATGCGCCCAAGCAGGATCGCCCTGAGACATCCCTTTACTGGCGTCTTGCGCTTTTCGTGCCCGCATTGGTCGGGACCGTGCTCTTGATGCGCGGCATCTACGGGTGGTTTTCGGAAACGGGCATGGCGGGTCTTGAGTGGTTTCTGCTCAGCCTGATCGGTCTCACCTTTATCTGGGTCAGCCTCTCGGTCAGCACAATCGGCATCGCCCTTGCCGGTCTGTTGGCGCGGGCCACTGACGCACAATGCGCCAAAGGGCACGCAGCGCCAATGGATGTCGCCTTGCTGATGCCGATCTACAACGAAGCGACCAGCGATGTTTTCGGCAACGCGGCGGCCATGCTCGATGATCTGGCCCGCCAGAAAGCCCACCACCGTTACACGTTGTTCATCCTGTCCGACACGCGCGATGCGCCAACTGCTGCACGAGAAGAGCGCGCCTACAGCTTGCTGCAAGTCTCCGCCCCTGCGGGCATGGGTGTCTTTTACCGCCGCCGGGCCGAAAACACCGATAAGAAAGTTGGCAATCTGGTGGATTGGATCACCGGTTGGGGTGCAGCGCATGACGCCATGGTTGTGCTGGACGCGGATAGTCTGATGACGGGGCAGGCCATCGACCGCCTCGCATATGAACTCAGCGCAGACCCGCAGGCCGCGCTGATCCAGACATGCCCGGTTCTGATCGGGGCGGAGACGCTGTTTGCGCGCCTCCAGCAGTTTTCAAACATCGCCTATGGCTGGCTGATGTCCGAAGGGCTGGCAAACTGGGCCAGAGGCGAAGGCAATTACTGGGGTCACAACGCAATCATTCGCACCCGGGCTTTTGCGGCATGCGCCGGGTTGCCGAGGCTCTCTCGCAGAGGGGGGCGATCAGATCTGATCTTCAGTCATGACTTTGTCGAAGCGGGCCTTTTGCGGCGCGCAGGCTGGCGCGTACGTTTCATGCCACGCCTGACCGGCAGCTTCGAAGAAACACCCGGCACGCTGATCGATTATGTACTGCGCGATCAACGCTGGTGTCGGGGCAACCTGCAACACCTGCGTCTGCTGGGCACTGCCGGGCTGCATCCTGTCTCGCGGTTTCACCTGCTGCATGGCGCGGTCAGCTATTTGCTGTCACCCGCGTGGTTCGTGTTGCTCATCGTTTGGTCTTTGCTGGGCAAGGACCGCGATACCAACGTGATCAGCTATTTCAATGAGGCCAATCCGCTGTTTCCCGACTGGCCGCCCGCCATGAGCCACATCGATTCTGCGGTCTTTCTTATGATCATGTATGCCATGCTGCTGATGCCCAAATTGGTCGGCGCGGGCATTATCGCCGCACATCCCAAAGCCACGCGTCTGTATGGCGGGCGCCGTGCCTTTTTGTCCGCCTTTGGGGTCGAAGTGTTCTTGTCCATTGCCTATGCCCCGATCCTGATGATCCAGCAAACGCGCGCTGTCGTGCGGACGGCCATTGGCCGCGAGATGACATGGGCAGCACAGAACCGCACGGCGGTGGCCTATCCTCTTAAGGACCTGTTGCGCTTTCACTGGGTGGAAACCGGCGTTGGTATTGTTCTGACAATGGGTCTTGTGTCGGGTCTGGTGTCGTTGTGGCTGATCCCGATTGCAGCCAGCCTGCTGTTGGCCGTGCCACTGTCTGCTGCCAGTGCCTTGCCCGTTGCACGCTATCTGCCAGGGCCCTTGCGCATGCAAAGCCCGCTGACGCTGCGCGAACCGGGTATCGTACAGAATGCCCGGCGCAAAAGGCGACAGCTCTTGACCATTCTTGACCGACCACATCAAGCGGCCGAATAGCGTTATCGGAAGGCGACGACCGGCAAGCCACGGTTCAGCCAGCCCGGACCCGCACCTGATCCCAGCATCCCCTCTGGCACATCAATGATGCGCGTAAAGCCTGCGGCGGCGAGTTGTTTGGACATATGGCGCGATCTGACACCGCGTGCGCAGATCAATGCGACAGGACGCGATTTGTCCCCTTGTGTCGCAACAAGCAGCGCTTCTACAAAATCCGGACGGCGCATATCTATGGGAACAGCGCCTTCACCGATACCAGTATGCGCCCATTCTTCGGGTCGCCTGATATCAATGAGCACGACATCCCCGCTGCGTGCTGCCTCATGCACATCCGGAGGGCTTAGCGCGGCTTCGCCGTTTTCAGCGAGGATGTTGAACCACTGCGCAGCAACGGCTCCGCCCGTGGCCACCCCCGCGACGGCAACAACGAGCAATCCCCGCCGCGACATGCGCAACGGGGATTTTTGGCTTTGTTCGATCGGATCTGGTTGCCGCATCAGTTCACGGGAGCGTCACTGCTGAACTGCGGGATCACTCGGTCGGAGGCGGCCGCCGGCTCAAGGCTCACCCAGTTGTTTTCGGACAGGGTCAGGTTACCGGGAATATCCTCTTCCCAGAAGCCCACAACGTTTTCCGTGATGTTGAGATACAATTTACCATCAAGAATGCGCCACAGTTCCGGGTTTCCGGGGACTTTGCCGCCCTTGGCAACACCATAGGCGCAATGCCCGTCATATTGCGGCGCAAAGGCTGCGGGGTCCGCGTCAAAGCGCGCTTTGTTCGCCTCGCTGGAAAACGCGAATGTCGCACCGTTATAGGTCGACGTGATGTTTTTGTTCCCCGGCACAGCGGCGGGTTGATCCTGACCAACAGGCGCCTGATCAAGGTCGAAATAGGCAACAACATCATATCCGGAAACGGCAAAGCCTGTCGGGTCGACATATTGATCGCCCGCAAAAGCAGATGTGGCAAGGGTTATGGCAGTTGCCGCAACGGCGATCATCTTAAGTGGGAAACGCATCGGAATACTCCAGTCTGGCATTTTTCATCAACGGGCGCTTTTGCACCGCTGTCAACTGGTTTAGCCGCTTGCACCGCACAGGTGCACCCCTTTGGCCCTCGCCTCTCAGGCTTGTGAAAAATGGCCGGTTCGCGTGATCGTTTCGTGAGAATTCGCGCCCTGCAGGGGTGAATTATTTCAATTTGGGTGGGTTTTCAGGATCCGAACCGGGCGGTGGGCGCATTTGTGTTACGGAGTGTTGCAACTGAGGCAGATCAAACCGCAGGCCGACACGCTCCATTCTGGCGGCCACGGGATCAGAGCTCAGGAAAAAGGCGACATCCATCGCCCCTGCTTCGATGCCCGAAAAGGTCAACGCTTCGGCGGCTGCACTGGCAAGCGCCCCTTCAGCCTGCGGCAGCGCATCGACAAACCCCAGCATATGACTATTCCGCCCGCCCGCAAAACGGACACCGACAAGATAGGCGCAAGACGCAAGCCCCATGGCGGTGGCCAGTTTTGTATCCAGCGCCTTGATCAACGTCTCCGGCAGGCCTTTGGGGGGCGAAAGCTCTGCGACCTTTTCCTCAACCTCATCCGGTGCGTTCCCCAGTGTCTGGTGCAACCAGTCCACCGCCGCATCCGCCAATAGAATTGACGACGGGGCCACGTCCAGATTGACACCCAGCCCAATCCCCTGCCCCGCCAGCATCCCGGCAATGGTCCGACCGGACACCGCAATATAGGGGGTCACCTGCCCGGCAAAACTGGCCAGACGCTCTTCGCGGTCGAACACCAGCACATATTTCACGCCCTCCAGTTCAAATATCTCGGGCGATACAGCGTCATCCGCGGCGTTGAGGTCTTCGGCCAGCATCAGGAACAGCTCACTCTCTGCCAGTCTTTCGTAGAACCCCAAGCGCGCCTGATCGTTTTCCTCATCCGCAATCATCAGGGCATGGGCCTTATCCAGAGGGGTCAGGTCTGTCATGCAGAACATCCTTTAAACGCGATCGCAGACGAGGCAGCACCTCTTCTTCGAACCATGGGTTTTTCTTGAGCCATCCCGTATTGCGCCAGCTTGGGTGCGGCAAGACAAAGATGTCCTCATCTCGATCTTTCCAGCTGTGCACGGCCTGCGTGAACGACGACTTAAGGCCCAGATGGTATTTCATTGCATAGCTGCCAACAATCAGAGTGAGCCCTATGTGCGGCAGGTCAGCAATCACTTTGTCATGCCATGTCTGCGCGCAAATCAGGGGCGGCGGCAGATCACTGCCGGACGCCGAATAGCCCGGAAAACAGAACGCCATCGGCACGATAGCCACCTGTGCACGGTCATAAAATACCTGCTCTGACACACCCATCCAGCTGCGCAACCGGTCCCCTGAAGGGTCAGAAAAAGGTTTACCGGACTTATGAACCCGCATCCCCGGCGCCTGCCCTGCAATCAGCACCCGCGCCTGCGGCTCAAACCATGCAACGGGGCGCGGTTCATGTGCCGTCGCGGTGGCCGCGAAGCGCTCAGCGCACAAACGGCAGTCTCTGATCTGATCCTGAAGCATCACCACTTGCGCACTTTATCGGTGCGCAGGGTGAAGGCAACCCGGTGCAACCGGAGCTGTCCAACACACCGTGTCGCAATCCTCGCACAGTAGTTTCAATTTGGCGTTCAATCTTGCGTTTTGGGGGTAACATACCGCGATCACCCCCTGATCGGACAAGCATAGTGGCCCCAAGGCAGGACCGCTGAACATGCCGGGGTGAGGATGCTGGCGTTCAACGACATACCAGAATCTTTTTGGACGGGCACACAACGCAAAGTATAGACACGCACGCAGGTCGGCGTGGCTTTGAAAACACGGAACGCGCCTTCTTGATCTTTACCGGAAACTACTTGATGGTCTGTCTCACAGCTTGAATTCTAAGAGAACAGGTAACTTCTTGACATGACACATGTTCCCGTCGGCGATCTTGTGATCGGTAACGACCGCCCCCTGACCGTGATCGCAGGCCCCTGCCAATTGGAAAGCCAAGACCACGCCCAAATGATCGCGGGCCGGATGAAAGCAGCCTGCGACAAGGCCGGTGCGCAGTATGTGTTCAAAGCCTCATTCGACAAGGCAAACCGGACATCCTTGTCAGGCGTTCGCGGCCCCGGCATTGATGAGGGCCTCAAGATTTTGCAGTCGGTGGGACAGGCGATTGGTGTGCCGGTCCTGACCGATGTGCATAACGAGGGGCAATGCGCGCCCGCCGCCCAAGCAGTTGATATTCTGCAAATCCCCGCATTTCTGTGCCGTCAGACGGATATGCTGCTCGCTGCGGGTGAAACCGGCGCGGCGGTCAACGTCAAAAAGGGGCAGTTCCTGGCGCCATGGGAGATGCCGAACATCACGACCAAGATTGAAAGTACGGGCAACAAGAAAATTCTTTTGACCGAGCGTGGCACGTCTTTTGGTTACAATACACTTGTCGCGGACATGCGCGCCTTGCCACAGATGGCGCAAACCGGCTATCCGGTCGTGATGGATGCCACACATTCGGTTCAGCAACCGGGTGGAAAGGGTGGATCATCGGGCGGTCAGCGCGAATTTGCACCCGTGATGGCGCGCGCGGCGGTCGCCATCGGTGTCGCTGCGGTATTTATTGAAACGCATGAAAACCCGGACGCGTCGCCCTCGGATGGGCCCAATATGATATACCTCGACCAGATGCCGGACCTGATCGACACGCTGATGCAATTCGACGCTCTGGCAAAGGCAAACCCGCTGAGGATCTAGTCGAACAGCTTGCGCAGCAACTCGTCTTTGACTTTGTCCTTTATCGCATCTTCCGTGGATTTTCCGTCCTCATCTTTAATACCAAGTCGCTCTGAAACCTCGCTTTTTGCGCGATCCTCGAGCTCTCTGCGCTCTTTATCGAGGTTAAGGTCAAGCGCGGCTTCAAGGTCCGGTTTGATCGAGACATCTGACCACGGCCCTTGGAACCGTACCGGAATGGCCAGCCCATTCCCGGAATTGGCACGCAAGGCAACCGGGGTCACCGTATAGTTGAGATCGCGTTTACCCAACCCCACCTGTCCTTCACCCGAAGCGCTGTAGTTTTTTAACTGCAACAAGAGGTCACGGTTGCGCAGAACCCCTTCTGAGATGTTCCATGTGGCCGAGAGATCGTCAAAAATCGTGGTGCCACTGGACGCGCCACCGCGCAGCAGTTGATCAAGGTTGATTCCTTCAATCGTGCCGCGCGCGATGTTCAGACTGCCGTCACCCGACAGCGAATTCATAATGCTGTGAACAGATGGACCCGTCCCCAGAAAGGAAACTTGCAAATCGCCCTGCCCGGTCAGGCGGTCGAATTCAACCGCATCGCTCAACAGCGGCTGCATCTGAATACCGGCCACATTCATCCTGCCACCCACAGACAAACCACTTCGATTATTGACGACAAGTTCACCAGTGATTTGTCCGCCGTAGGCTTTAACCTGACGCAACTCAAACACCATCCGCGACGTATCATTTCGTAAAACGGTTTGCGTCGCCCCAAGTTTGAACTGCCCCAAGTCGATACTGTCCGCGCTCAAAGCGACGTCCCCGTTGAAGGAGGCCAGCGCCGAGGCATCAATCGGTGATTTTGACCACCCTTCGGACGTGGTTTCTGCGCCACCCTGCCCGCCTGAGGATCCTGAAGTGCGCGACGCAGACTGCGCAGGCGTCAAATCCAGATCACCTGCCGCCAGCTGCACATTCACGGTCGGGATGCCGTTCAATGAGATATCGGCAGCGCCGCTCAGCCGATTGCCATGCAGATCAAGCGCCAGACCACGCAGCGCCAACTGCCGGTCCGGGGTTAATGTGATATCAGCAGCCACGTCGATCTGCTGACCCAGCTTGGGGGGCAATACGACGCCAGGCAACCCAAGTGCAGCTAAAAACGCCTCGGTATTGTCCGTCTTGAACGCAAATGCGCCCGCAACGGCCCCGGCTGTGCTGGCACGCCCATTCAATGACATTTGCCCCGCAGGCGCTGCCACCGTAACCTTAACCCCGCGCGTCTCGCCCGTGATGAAGTCGCCAAAGCCCTCAATTTCTGCATCAATACTGACCGGTACGTTTGCCGGACGGACCGTTGCGGAGATTTCGGCGGGGCCCGCCGGGTCCGGCCAGTCGAGCGCCAGATCAACACCGGCCAAAGTCACGAGATCGCTGCCCTCGGCATCATAGATCAAGGTCGCGTCCGTGACACTCAGGCGTTCAATACTGATCGAGCGGCTTTCCGCCGCCACAGTCTCAGATTGGTCCGTTTTGGCCTCTGTTGTTGTTTTGATCTGCGCGCTGTCCTCGGCATTGGTGAATTCCCAGCTTGCGCGTCCGTCAAGGCGCTGCTCAAGTCGGATTGTGGGGCTATGCGCTTCGACGTTGGTTATTCTAATGTCACCGCGCAGCAGCGCCATGACGTCAACACCAATCGCTGCATTCGCCGCCTGAAGCATTGGCCCTTGATCGGCCCAGCCTGCGTTGCTGACCTCAAGATCATCTGCGCTGACGCCAAGCACCGGCCAGAAGGTCAGCGCCACATCACCGTTTATTGCGACATCCCGGCCTGTGGCCACGGACAGCTGCTCCGTCGCGATGCGCGCCAGACGATCCGCCGGCAAAAAAATCACCGTCACGACCAACAAAACGACAAGGGCAAAAATCAGCCCAAAAAAACGAAAAACCCATTTCATCACGCACACTCCCGCGCCAACGCAAGGCCTTTCAAGCCTCTTGCAACTACAGTATAGCGCAGATCATGAGCACCAACCCACCAAATCTGCGCCCTGATCTTGCGCCCAAAGCCCGGCTGACGCAACCGAACCGTCCCGGCCAGCCGACAATCGGCATGGTCAGCCTCGGCTGTCCCAAAGCGCTTGTTGACAGTGAACGTATTTTGACGCGATTGCGCGCAGAAGGCTATGGCATATCACCGGATTATGATGGCGCGGATGCGGTCATCGTGAATACCTGCGGATTTCTGGACAGCGCCAAGGCGGAATCGCTCTCGGCCATTGGGGAAGCGCTGAACGAGAACGGCCGTGTGATCGTGACGGGCTGTCTGGGCGCTGAACCCGAATACATCACCGGGGCGCACCCAAAGGTGCTGGCAGTGACCGGCCCGCAACAGTACGAACAGGTGCTGGATGCGGTGCACGCCGCCGTGCCGCCCAGTCCCGATCCCTTTGTCGATCTGTTGCCTGCGTCGGCCGTCAGCCTGACACCGCGGCATTTCAGCTATCTGAAAATTTCCGAGGGCTGCAATCACAAGTGCAAATTCTGCATCATCCCCGACATGCGCGGGCGTCTGGCCAGCCGTCCGGCCCACGCGGTGATGCGGGAAGCGGAAAAGCTGGTCGAAAGCGGCGTCAAGGAACTGCTGGTCATCAGTCAGGACACATCGGCCTATGGCGTGGACATCAAACACGCCGAGGACCGCGGGCATCGCGCTCATATCACGGATCTTGCGCGCGACCTCGGATCACTGGGGGCATGGGTTCGGCTGCACTACGTCTATCCCTACCCGCATGTGCGCCAGTTGATCCCGCTGATGGCGGACGGTTTGGTGCTGCCCTATCTGGACATCCCCTTTCAGCACGCCCATCCGGATGTGTTGCGCCGCATGGCACGCCCTGCCGCTGCTGCAAAAACGCTGGATGAAATCGCGGCATGGCGTTCGATCTGTCCGGACCTGACGCTGCGCTCGACATTTATTGTCGGCTATCCCGGCGAAACGGAGGAAGAGTTTCAGACCCTTCTGGACTGGCTGGACGAAGCAAAGCTGGACCGCGTCGGCTGCTTTCAATACGAAAACGTTGCCGGGGCAAGGTCCAACGCCTTGCCTGATCATGTGCCCGAGGACGTCAAGCAGAACCGTTGGAACCGCTTCATGGCCAAGTCGCAGGACATCTCCGAAGCAAAGCTCGCCGCAAAGGTCGCTCAGCGCTTGGAGGTGATTGTGGATGAGGTGGACGCTGATGCCGCGACCTGCCGTACCAAGGCGGATGCGCCGGAAATTGACGGCAACCTGTTCATTGATGACGGCCATGATGGGTTGAAACCGGGCGATATCGTCACGGTTGAGGTCGATGAGGCGGGAGAATACGATCTTTGGGGCCGCATTGTACCGCCGACCTGAGTTGGTGCTTTGCCTTTGACAAGCGGGCGCTACCTTTTGAGCGCACAGCAAGGAGAACCGACGCCATGTCCGACACCGCCAAAATAGCCCAGACGGCCCCTTACCCGGTCGAAGTCACCGCCGGTAAATCATATTTCTGGTGCACCTGTGGCCAGTCGTCCAAACAGCCATTTTGTGACGGCTCGCACAAAGACACGAGCTTTGCGCCGATGAAATACGAGGCGGAAGAGGATCGTAAGGTGTTCTTTTGCGGCTGCAAAGCTACGCGCAACGCTCCAATGTGTGATGGTTCGCACAGCAAGCTGTGATTGCTCTTACTGCCCCGATCAAAGCAACCTGCGGTGAATTGTCCGCCGCTTTGGTCAAACCAACTAACGCGACTACATCTGGATCATGACCGAGAATAACGACACCAAAACGGCCGTTCTTTATAATGCGTCCTGCCCTGTGTGCAGCTATGAAATCAACCACTATGCGCAGTATAGCCAGAACAAGGCGTTACCGATTGCTTTCGATGACCTCAATGACGGCGACAAGCTGGCCGCGTGGGACATTGATCCGGATACCGCCGCGCGCAAGCTTCACGTGATGAAAGACGGTGAGGTTTTCGCGGGCATCCCTGCGTTCATCGTTCTGTGGCAGGATATGCCACGATACCGCTGGCTGGCGCGGCTGGTTGGGCTGCCCGGCGTGCATTGGCTGGCCTGTGTTGTTTATGACTATGTGCTCGCCCCGCTGATTTATCGCTGGTACATGCGGCGGCTCAGGCGCGGGACGGCGTGATCAGAGACCGGCAGCGACCCGACGGACAGTAGCGATCCGCTGTGCATTGGGCGGATGCGTGCCGAGGAACTTGTTGCCCGGATCGGGGATGCGCGTAAAAAACTCAGCACCCCGCACCGGATCGTATCCTGCGCGTGAGGCAATGATGGTGCCCAAAGCGTCGGCCTCCAACTCAAAATCCTTTGAATAGGTGCGTGCGCCCACTTGTGCCCCGCGTTGCTGTGCAACTTCCACGGCGGTGGCATCCCCACCCCGCAAGATAGTCAGGGCGCCTGCGATCACCGCACGTGCCACGGCATTTCGCTGCTGCCGTCCAAGATGGTCCGCAATATGGTGGGCCGCTTCATGGCCCATAATAAAGGCTAGTTCATCCTGATTGCGCGCATCGGCAATCAACTGAAGCGTAAATGCGATGATCGGGCGACCTGATTGATCAATGGTCTGAAAGGCATTGGGCGGTTGATCTGGTCGTTCGTCGACAAGTATTTTGAAATTACAGTTCACCCGCGACGTCCGGGCCCGGCACTCGCGCTCGGCAATAGGTTCAAGAGTTTCGACGACACTGCTGAAATTACGTTTCATTTCGAGTGTCGGAAAGGGCGATATGTTGCTTAGCACCTCTGTGGACAGCGCAGAAGGGATGGGCTGGGTTGACACGGAACAACCCGCCAAAACCACGGCCATGACGGCGAAAACACCAGATTTGCGCATAGGATTGAAACCCTTTTTCACGGCACCAAACCGTATTGGGACAGTAGCATTGTCCACGTTGACGACCAGCCCCCTTACACAGACTTGTGAGACTTGCAAAACCTGCATCAACACGTAGTCTGATCTCATGTTTACCATTGAGCATGAATTTGATGCGACCGTCGTGACGCTTGTTGATGACGGAACCGCCCCCTTGCAGGAAGACGTCACTGTCCACGCGACAGAAAGCGTCATCCTCCTCAACCAATATGATGCGCGCACCGATCAAATCGTGTCGGTCCGCTTGTCGCCAGAACAATGGCGGGATCTGACGGCAGCGCTTAATCTTCCCGAAGGTGTCTACAAAGCTACCTGAATCGTGACATGCCGTTGACCCCACGTTGGAAAACAGCGACGTTGCCGTGATCCATGAAAGAGGTGCGGCGGATGGCGACCGGAACGAATATTTCAACTTGGTTTGACGGGCGCTGGCACCGCGAAGATGTGATGATCATGCGTGCCGCAGACCATGGCAGTTGGCTGGGCAGCAGCGTGTTTGATGGCGCGCGTTATTTCAACGGGAACACCCCGGATCTGCTGGCCCATTGCGAAAGGGTGAACCGCTCAGCCCGCGCCTTGATGTTGAACCCGACGGTCACGGCAGAAACCATGGTCGAGATCATACGCGAGGGTCTTAAAGCCTATGGCCCGCAGGATGCGGTCTACATACGTCCCATGTATTGGGGGCTTGAGGGGGATATGACGGCGATTGTGCCTGATCCCGAACAGGTCGGATTTGCCATCTCGCTTGAGGAAATTCCGATGGCCCCTACGGATACCGCCGTGAGCCTAGGGCGCACCAGTTTCAGGCGGCCCGTGCTGGAGAGCAGTGTCGTCAACGCGAAAGCAGGGTGCCTTTATCCAAACAATGCGCGCATGCTCAACGAAGTGCGTCGCCGGGGCTTTGGCAATGCACTCGTCGCGGACGCTATGGGCAATGTCGCGGAATCAGCGACCGCCAATGTCTTCATGGTCAAGGATGGCGAGGTTTTCACGCCGATCCCGAACGGGACGTTTCTGGCCGGTATCACGCGCGCGCGGCATATGTCCAACATGCAACGCGAAGGGATTATCGTGCATGAAAAGGTGCTCAACTTTGCTGATTTCGAACAAGCGGACGAGGTTTTTCTGACTGGCAATATGTCAAAGATAACTGCCGTCAAAGCGTTTGAAGACACATCCTATCAGATGGGCCCGGTGACCCGGCGTCTACGTGAATTGTATTGGGACTGGGCAGCGTCTGAACCTTTATGACGCTTCGGAAGAGCGTATGAAAACAGCCCTGACCTGATCAGCGGAGACGGTCTGCAAGATGCCATCGTGTATTTCATCCGGCGACCAAAGCCATGAATTGGCCGGATCATGTTTCATTTCCCATTCGGGGAACAGACGATCCTCTACCTGTTCACGCACCAGAACGACGACCTCAAGGTGGCGATCGTCTCTGCTTATTTTATCAAACACCGTTTCAATTTTTTCTGCAGGCCCCTCAATAAGTTGCAGATAAATATCCGCCCGGCAGATCAGCGCCCCGGTGATGTCGTTTTGCTTGTTCTTGACACGTGCTTGAGACAGGATGCCCGCCAAAACGGATGAATCATACCCGAATGGCCGCGACGCGTAGATGAGCTGTTGCATCGCCATAGTTGTCCGCCTTGTCCAAACCATCGCCAATGTGATCCTGTTTTGCAAACCTGTCCAGAGACATTCGTGTCCAAATTGCGATTGCGTAAGTTTCTATCTGCGGTCATGATCTGGCCAACAAGGGGGCGTCCGATCATGCGCAAGTTTTTGGTGGTGCTGGATGACAGTCGTGAATGTCTCAATGCGATGCGTTTTGCTGCCATGCGCGCCGCACGGACAGGCGGTGGGGTTGAAATTCTAGCAGTAATCCCACCCGATGATTTCAACCATTGGATTGGTGTCGGCGAAGTAATGCGCGAAGAAGCGCGCGAGCGGATTCAGGTGCATTTCGAGGTGTTCGCAAAGTGGATGAGAGACCGTCAGGGTATCGATCCTGAACTGGTTATCCGCGAGGGACAGGCCGTCGATGAAATCGTGGCACAGATTGCGGAGGACACTGAAATCGGCGTTCTTGTTCTTGGGGCGGGCACAGACAAAAAAGGCCCCGGCCCTTTGGTAACACAGTTGACCAAAAACGCCGGTGGATTGCCCATTCCGATCACCATCGTGCCGGGCGATCTGAGTAAAGAAAAACTCGAAGCAATTACCTGATCAGGTGGCGCGCACTTTCCGCAATCGGGAGTGTTGTGCGGAAAAAACCCATGCTGGAGTGATTTAGAACGGTTCTAAACCTTGACTTGCGCAGGCGTGATCCGCATATCTAAAGCAACCTCAGGAGAATGCCGATGTTTATCCAGACCGAATCCACGCCGAACCCAGCCACGCTGAAGTTTTTGCCGGGTCAGACCGTCCTTGAAATGGGAACCGCAGATTTCCCGAGCGCGGAGACCGCGGACAAATCCCCTTTGGCGGAACGCATCTTTGCCATTGAGGGCGTCACGGGCGTATTTTTTGGAACCGACTTTGTGACGGTGACAAAAGCGGACAGCGTGGACTGGGACCATATCAAACCCGGCCTTCTGGGCGCGATCATGGAGCATTTTCAATCTGGTCAACCCGTCATGGCGGGCGATCATACGCCCACCTCCGGCCACGCTGAGCATACCGGCGAAGATGGTGTGATTGTCAATCAGATCAAAGAGTTGCTGGATACCCGCGTTCGGCCCGCCGTGGCGCAAGACGGTGGTGATATCACGTTCCACGGGTTTGAGCGCGGTGTGGTCTATCTGCACATGCAGGGCGCCTGCGCCGGTTGTCCATCATCCACTCTGACGTTGAAGATGGGGATCGAAAACCTGCTGCGCCATTATATCCCCGAAGTGACCGAAGTGCGTCCGGTCGCAACCTGACACCTGACGCGCCAAACCGTTTCAGAAACACCTGAAAGCACAAGACAGTGACCAGCGCGCCCATTGTCCTCGCCTTTGATACCGCGTCGGCGCGGTGTGCGGTAGCTGTCACGCGCGGCGATGATGTGCTTGCGTGGCGTGTCGAAGAGATGGCCAAAGGGCAAGCAGAGCGCCTGCTGGTCATTTGCTCGGAAGTGCTGGACGAGGCTGGCATTACCTTGGCGGACATTGATGTGATCGGCGTGGGAATCGGACCCGGGAATTTTACGGGCATACGCATATCGGTGTCAGCAGCGCGGGGATTGGCGCTGGGCCTCAACATACCGGCTGTGGGTGTCACGGTATTTGACGCCTTGGGGTACGGCCAAACAGCGCCCTTTGCCTGCGCAGTCGATGCCCGGCGGGACCACATCTATTTCCAGAGCACCGCCGAAGACGGCAGCACAAGTGATGCTGCGATAATCCGCCTTGAAGACTGTCCGCCCCATGAAGGGCCGTTGATCGGCGCGGGCGGCCGTCAGGCGACGCTGCCAATCGCAGTAGCCATCGCACATCTTGCGGGCGCGCGCCGCAATGATACGCCCCAACGACCAGCGCCATTCTACCTCAGGCCCGCCGATGCGGCACCGGCAAAAGACGCGCCACCCAAGATCCTGACATGACACCAGTGACTTTGGCGCAGCTTCACCAAGCAGCATTCGCGCCGGAACGCGGGTGGGCTCCCGATGAGTTCAAAACCCTTTGCGGATCGCCGCACGTCAGCCTTTTTGAACGTCAGAACGGCTTCGCATTGGCGCGCACCCTTGCGGGGGAAACGGAACTCCTGACGCTCGCCGTCGACCCCAGATACCGTCGTCGCGGCATTGCAGATGCTCTTTTGAAGACATGGTTACAGTCAGCTCAAGCCGAAATGGCCTTTCTCGAAGTCGCCGCAGACAATGAAGGCGCGCGCGCCCTCTACGCCAAACATGGATTCGTCATTTCCGGGCGGCGCAAAGGGTATTACAAGCGCCCCGGTGCCACCAATGTAGACGCGCTGCTCATGCAATCCGAATTGACCCACGGTCAGCGCGTGGAATCCCCAGCTTGACGCGTAAAAACCGGTTGACCCGGCCAAAGCCTTAGGCCCTAATTTGAACAGGATCAGAATTCATCTGCTCAAGAAGAGCGATGGCATGGTGAAACCCGTGAACATCGCTCCAAAATCAAAACTGGGAGACCCTAAATGACCCTTATGCACAAATTTCTCGGCGCCACTGCGGCTATGGCCCTGTCGGCGGGTGCCGCATTGGCTGAGCCTGCGCTGATTTTCGATCTCGGCGGTAAATTCGACAAATCCTTCAACGAAGCAGCCTTCGGTGGCGCAACCCGCTGGGCGGAAGAAACCGGGCAGACGTTCCGCGAAATCGAACTGCAATCCGAAGCACAGCGTGAACAGGCCCTGCGCCGCTTTGCCGAAGCGGGCTCAAACCCGATCGTGATGGCCGGTTTTGCCTTTGGGGATGCATTGGGACAGGTCGCCTCGGACTACCCTGACACCAGCTTTGTGATCATCGATATGGTCGTGGATGCGCCAAACGTCCGCTCCGTTGTGTTCAACGAACACGAAGGGTCCTATCTGGTCGGCATGATGGCCGCTCAGGCATCGCAATCGGGCACCGTGGGCTTTATCGGTGGCATGGACATTCCCTTGATCCGCAAATTTGCCTGTGGCTACGCCCAAGGCGTAATGGCTGTGAACCCCGATGCGACCGTCATTGCCAATATGACGGGCACGACGCCTGCCGCGTGGAATGACCCCGTGAAGGGATCAGAATTGACCAAGGCGCAAATCAATCAGGGCGCTGATGTCGTATATGCAGCCGCAGGCGGTACAGGCGTTGGCGTTCTGCAAACCGCCGCTGACGAAGGCATTCTGTCCATTGGTGTGGACAGCAACCAAAACCACCTGCATCCGGGTAAGGTCCTCACATCCATGATGAAACGCGTGGATAATGCCGTGTTTGAGGCCTTCACGGATGGTCCGGGCCTGGAGACAGGTTTTCAAGTCATGGGGCTGGCCAACGGTGGCGTTGGCTATGCGATGGACGAAAACAACGCGTCATTGGTCTCTGATGAGATGCAGGCGAGCGTTGACGCGGCCTCAGCTCAAATCGCGGCCGGTGAAGTGACGGTCCATGATTACATGTCCGACGACAGCTGCCCGGTACTGAGCTTCTGAGCGTGAATTCTGACAGCACTTTGGGGCGGCAGACCACTGCCGCCCCAGCCATCGAACTGAAGGGCATTTCAAAAGCCTTTGGTCCGGTTCAGGCAAACAAAGACATTTCCATCCGCGTCATGCCCGGCACGATCCATGGGATTATTGGCGAGAATGGCGCAGGAAAATCGACGCTGATGTCGATCCTCTATGGATTCTACAAAGCCGACAAAGGCGAGATTTTCATCGCAGGCAAAAAAACCGACATTCCTGACAGTCAGGCGGCCATCGCTGCAGGCATCGGCATGGTTTTTCAGCATTTCAAGCTGGTTGAGAATTTCACCGTTCTCGAAAACATCATTCTGGGTGCCGAGGATGGTCGGCTGCTGCGCCCCTCTTTGGCCAAAGCCCGCCGCACGCTTGTCGAACTGGCAGAGGAATACGGGCTGAACGTGGACCCGGATGCGCTGATCGAAGAGATCGGCGTGGGCATGCAGCAACGTGTCGAAATTCTCAAGGCGCTCTACCGTCGCGCCGACATTCTGATCCTTGATGAACCGACCGGCGTATTGACCCCCGCCGAGGCGGATCAGCTGTTTCGAATTCTCAATCGCCTGCGCGAAGAGGGCAAAACCATCATCCTGATCACGCATAAACTGCGCGAGATCATGGAAGCGACAGATACGGTCAGCGTCATGCGCCGGGGAGAAATGACTGCAACTGTCAAAACATCCGACACGTCACCCGCAGCCCTCGCAGAACTGATGGTGGGTCGTAAAGTCTTGCTGCGGGTAGATAAAAAGCCAGCAATCCCGGGCAAAGTCATTCTGGATGTCAAAAACCTGCGCGTTGTGGACGAGCAAAAGGTCGAGCGGCTCAAAGGGGTGAACATTCAGGTCCGCGCGGGCGAGATCCTCGGGATCGCCGGGGTCGCGGGCAACGGGCAATCTGAATTGCTCGAAGTGCTGGGCGGATATGCGAAAGGCACAGGCGACATCACACTGAATGGCACAACGCTGGACCTGACAGGACGCGATTCCGACGGCCGTTCGCGGCGCACCCACGGGATTGGTCATGTGCCCGAGGACCGCCAGCGCGAAGGTCTGATCATGGATTTTGCTGCATGGGAAAACACCGCCTTTGGCTATCACCGTTCCGAAGGGTATCAATCCGGTCTGTTCCTGAACAACACGGCAATCCGCGCGGACACCGAGGAAAAGATGGGGCGTTTCGATGTGCGACCGCCCAACCCGGCCCTCGCCGCCAAGAGCTTTTCAGGCGGGAACCAGCAGAAAATCGTGCTGGCGCGCGAGATTGAACGCAATCCGGATCTGTTGCTGGTCGGTCAACCGACGCGCGGCGTGGATATCGGCGCGATCGAATTCATCCACCAACAGATTGTCGCACTGCGTGATCAGGGCAAAGCGATCCTGCTGGTCTCGGTCGAGCTCGAAGAGATTTTGGCGTTGGCCGACCGGGTTGCAGTCATGTTCGATGGTCACATCATGGGCGAGCGTATGTCGGCTGACACGGACGAAAAAGAACTGGGCCTGCTGATGGCCGGAGTGGGGAGCTAACGCGATGGACGTCGTGCCAAAATGGGCTGAAGTCACCCTCGTGCCACTGATTTCCCTGATGCTGGCAGCCATCCTGTCAGCGCTGGTCATTCTGGCGATTGGCGAAGACCCGGTCGCAGCCGTGAAACTAATGGTCAACGGGGCCTTGGGCAGCACCTATGGCTGGGGTTATACCCTTTACTACGCAACCAACTTCCTGTTCACCGGCCTTGCCGTTTCAGTCGCATTTCATGCCGGTCTGTTCAACATCGGTGGCGAGGGGCAGGCGATGCTGGGCGGGCTTGGCGTCGCGCTGGCTTGCCTGCTGATCCCCTGGCCGCATTGGACGATTGCGCTTGTCGCGGCCACGGTGGCGGCGGGGCTTTTTGGCGCGGCCTGGGCCGCGATTCCTGCGTTTTTGCAGGCCAAGCGCGGCAGTCACATCGTGATCACCACGATCATGTTCAACTTTATCGCAGCAGCCGTGCTGAACTATGTGCTGGTCAACCTGCTGCGTCCTGCGGGCAGCATGGACCCCGCCACCGCGCGCTTTCCCGAGGCGGTTCATCTGCCGACGCTACATGACATCTTTGCCACGGTCGGGATCAGCTTTTCCAAGGCCGCCCCCGCCAATGTGACCTTCCTGATTGCGATTGTCGCTTGCGTGCTGGTCTGGCTGCTGCTGTGGCGCACATGGCTTGGATATGAAATCCGCAGCTACGGCAAATCGGAGCCCGCCGCGCGCTATGCAGGCATTTCCCCGGTGGCGATTACGATGATCGCCATGCTGATTTCCGGTGCACTGGCCGGCATGATGGCCATCAACAACGTCATGGGCGAGGCCGAGCGGCTGGTTCTGAACGCGGTTGAAGGGGCAGGCTTTATCGGCATCGCCGTGGCCCTGATGGGGCGCAGCCACCCGTTTGGCGTCTTTCTGGCCGCGATCCTCTTTGGGTTTCTCTATCAGGGTGGTGCTGAACTTGCGCTCTGGACGTCGATACCGCGCGAATTGATCGTCGTCATTCAGGCGCTTGTCATCCTGTTTACCGGAGCGCTCGATAACATGGTGCGCATGCCGTTGGAGCGTATTTTCCTGATGCTGCGGCGGGGGAAAGCGTGATGGATTTCCTCACCCTCATTCAATTGCTCGACAGCACCGTGCGCCTTGCAACGCCGCTGCTTCTGGCCTGCCTTGCGGGGCTGTTTTCGGAACGCGCTGGCATTTTTGATATCGGGCTTGAGGGTAAAATGCTGGCCGCTGCCTTCTTTTCAGCCGCCATCGCGGCGATCACCGGTTCTGTCTGGCTCGGGCTGATGGCGGGTATTGCCGCCTCAATGTCGCTCAGTTTGCTGCACGGCGTCGCCTCAATCACTTTTCGCGGCAACCAGTTGATCTCCGGTGTCGCGATCAACTTCCTTGCTGCCGGGCTGACGGTCTTGATTGCGCAGGACTGGTTTCAACAAGGGGGGCGAACGCCATCGCTCATGGGCGGCGCGCGGTTTGAGCCGATCACCCTGCCCTTTGCCGATGCACTGGCCAATGTGCCAATCCTTGGCCCGATTTACGCCGAGTTGATTTCGGGTCATTCCATTTTGGTCTATCTCGCCTTTGCAACGGTGCCGTTGACGTGGTGGATCCTCTACCGCACGCGTTTCGGGCTGCGCTTGCGCGCAGTGGGCGAAAATCCTGCAGCGGTAGATACCGCAGGCGTTTCCGTTGTCGGCCTGCGCTACGCCGCCGTGCTGATTTGCGGTGTCCTGTGCGGCATTGCGGGGGCGTACCTCTCGACCGCGCTGCAAGCTGGCTTTGTCAAAGACATGTCTGCCGGGCGCGGTTTCATTGCTTTGGCCGCGTTGATCTTCGCCAAATGGCGACCGTGGTATGCGCTTTATGCGACGCTGCTCTTTGGGCTTTTCGGCGCATTGGAAACGCGACCAGACGTCATTCAGGCGGTGATCGGCATAAAGGTACAGGGACAGATTCTCGGGGCGCTGCCCTATATCATGACGGTCATTATTCTGGCAGGTTTCGTCGGCAAGGCGATCCCCCCACGCGCAGGCGGCCAACCCTATGTAAAGGAACGCTAGCCGCATAAGGCCAGTTTTCAAAATTACATCAGTCCTGATGCGCACACAGGTCCGCTAAGCATTGATTTTGCATGGCTCTACGCCTAAACGAGGTCATGCAAATCTACCTTCCCATCGCCGAAGTTTCGGTCAACGCCTTCCTGTTGCTCGGGCTCGGCGGAATTGTGGGCGTTTTATCCGGTATGTTTGGCGTTGGCGGCGGCTTTCTGATGACACCGCTGCTGTTCTTCATCGGCATCCCCCCCGCCGTCGCCGTGGCGACCGAGGCGAACCAGATTGTGGCCTCGTCGTTCTCTGGTGTGCTGGCGCATCTCAAACGTAAAACCGTGGACCTCAAGATGGGAACGGTGCTGTTGGTCGGTGGCCTTGTCGGGGCCGCAGTCGGGGTGGTGATTTTCAACTACCTTAAAGCGCAGGGCCAGGTCGATCTGCTGGTCAAGCTGTGTTACGTTGTTTTCCTTGGCGTTATCGGCGGGCTGATGTTTATCGAAAGCCTCAATGCGATCCGGAACACCAAGAAAGGTAAGCCGCCCGCGCGTAAAAAACACAATTGGATCCACGGGTTACCATTCAAGATGCGGTTTCGTGTGTCGGGTTTGTACATCTCGGTGATCCCGCCGCTCATTGTCGGCGTTTGTGTCGGGATACTGGCGGCCATTATGGGTGTGGGCGGTGGTTTCATCATGGTGCCCGCGATGATCTATCTGCTCGGGATGCCAACCAAGGTTGTTGTCGGCACGTCTCTGTTCCAGATTATCTTTGTGACCGCCTTCACCACGCTGCTGCATGCGACGACCAACTTTACTGTCGATATCGTGCTGGCCGTTTTACTGCTGGTGGGTGGCGTGATCGGGGCGCAGGTAGGCACCCGTATTGGTGTAAAGCTCAAGGCGGAGCAACTGCGTATCCTGCTCGCCATCATGGTTCTGGTTGTCTGTGGGAAACTGGCGCTTGACCTATTGATCATGCCTTCGGAGCTTTACTCCATCGGCGCAAGCACAGGGCATTAGAGATGGTGGCACGCCTCCTGTCTCTGATCGCCTTCGTTGCATTGGCAATGACGGCCTCAGTCAGCACTGCAGAAGAAGTCGTTCTGGGCCTCAGCAAAGACAAGATTTCCATTAATACCAATTTTGACGGCTCTGAAATCCTGATTTTCGGGGCCATCAAGCGCGAAGAGCTGATCCCGGATGGCCCCCCCGTGCAGGTGATCGTCACAATCGCCGGGCCGTCCCTGCCCATCACCGTCCGGCGCAAAGAGAAAAAGCTGGGCATCTGGGTCAATACCGATGCGGTCGACGTGGATGAAGCGCCAAGCTTCTACGCAGTCTTATCCAGCGGGCCCCTGCGCGACGTTCTCAAAGAAGTCGAAGATTTACGCTACAGGGTTTCTGTGCCGCGTGCGATCCGGTCCGTGGGCGCACCTCAAAACATAGATAATTCGGCGGTCTTTACAGAGGCGCTGATCCGCATTCGCGAAAACAGCGAAATCTATCAATTGCGTGAGGGCAGTGTCGTAATCGAGGAACAGACGCTTTTTCGCACATCGGTGCGGCTGCCCGCCGCTTTGACCGAAGGGGATTACGCGACCCGTATTTTCCTGACACGCGGCGGTGATATCGTATCCAGCTATGCAACCACAATCGACGTCCAGAAGGTCGGTATGGAACGTTGGCTGTTCGAACTGTCACGCCAGCAGCCCCTTTTGTACGGGTTGATGTCTTTGGCCATCGCCATTGCGGCAGGCTGGGGTGCGGCCGCGGTCTTCAAGCTTTTTCGCGCCTAGAGCGTCTGACGAAATACCTGAAACATCAAGAATCACGTAACGCGTTGAAATCTTTGATTTCAGGCAGCGTTATGTGATTGAGGTTTTTCGCATGACGCTTTAGCTTTACCCAACCGGCACGTTCAATTCACCTCGTCAGGTTCTGCCAAACTGAGGGGGGCGGCTGGCAAGGCGCGCAGGTCATCGACGCGTAGCCCACCCGTGGGCTTGGCAAGACGATTGCGCACCACCCACACCAACCTGTTCTGCGCGCGTGTGATGGCCACATAGGCCAGACGTTTCCACAACGGCTGCGCCGCCTCTGTTCGCCCCATGCGCGCAGCCGCATACAAATCGGGCGCAAAAACCTGCACGGTATCCCACTGGCTGCCTTGTGCCTTGTGGATCGTCACAGCCGCCCCATGCAGAAAAGTCGCGCCCATGCGTGCGGCAAAAGGGATAAACGGTTCTTCTTCGTCAGGTTTTTCAATCTTTACGATCGACGCGGCAGAGACCTGCGGGTCTTCGGCCCCCATCACATGCAACCTGCTGAACCCCGGCTTGCGCCCCTCACCCAGATAGATCACCTGCGCCCCTTTGATCAGCCCGCGCGCCTCCAGATCGAGCCGTTTCTTGCGGTGTTTCAAGGGCAGCTCCAACCCGTCGCAGATCAGCGGTTCGCCTTCCAGCAGCGCATCTTCGGGCGCGCCATGAACCTGACGAAACGCGTTGATCAAGCGGATCCGGGTCGCGTTGCGCCAAACCAGCACCGGGCTGCGCGCCATCAGGTCTACTTCAACCCGCTGACCCCAGACGACACGTTCGTCGCGACCTGCCGCATCTTCGATCATGCGTTCGAAGGCCTCAAACCCAATATCCGGGTCAGACAGCGCATGGGCCAGATCAAGAATCGGATTGTCTGCTTCCTGTCGATGCACACGGCTCAATGTCTGAATGCGGGGGGCCGGGAGTTTGTCGAACACCATGGCGCCAGACTGATTAACCGGCGCCAACTGGGCCGGATCACCAAACAGCAACAGCGTGGGGAAAATCTCACGAAGGTCTTCGAACTGCTTATCATCCAGCATGGAGGACTCGTCCACAAACCCGATGTCCAGCGGCTCTTCGCGACGCTTCCATCCCGTGATGAAATCGGACCCCCGCAATCCTGCGGCCGCCAAAGCGCCGGGAATGGATTTATTTTTGGCATAAAACGCTTCGGCGCGGCTCAGAGCCTCTTCGCTCAACGCTTCTGTTTCGGGTTTGTCGCCGGTGCCTGCCAACCATTCCGCAATCCGCTCATATTCGGGGTCATAGACAGGCGTGTACAAAATACGGTGTATCGTCGTCGCCGGAACCCCCCGCAGGCGCAGTACAGAGGCGGCCTTGTTTGTAGGGGCAAGGATGGCCAGCGTGCGCCTGTCGCGTTTTTTGCGCGGCTCATAGTCCCCTGAGACCACATCAACACCTGCATCCTGAATGGCCTTGTAAAGCTCTGCAAGAAGTAGGGTTTTTCCGGAACCTGCCTTGCCGATGATCGCCATGACCGCTGCCTTGGAACTGCGCGGTGGCATCAGGAGTTGATCTTCGAGGTTTATGCCTGCTTCACTGAGCAAAGCCGTGACCGCGTCAAAAGCGACGGCTTGGTCATCAGAGTATTTCACAACAGAGGCTTCCATGGCGTGACCCTACAGGCAGGCCACGCCGGGAACCAGTGAGGAACGGTCTGTTTTAGCCTGCCTGTGCGAGTGGTTGTTCGGATGTGGTCCCAAAAGCGCGGTTGAACCAAAGGCGGGACAAT
Organism: Roseobacter sp. OBYS 0001; assembly: GCF_019654895.1. NCBI lineage: Bacteria > Pseudomonadati > Pseudomonadota > Alphaproteobacteria > Rhodobacterales > Roseobacteraceae > Roseobacter > Roseobacter sp. OBYS 0001. The sequence goes on along the minus strand of NZ_BPES01000003.1, from coordinate 249,283 downwards.
TCAAGCGACAGCCCGGCCTTGGCCGCGACCTTGGCCTGTGCATCCGGGGTGAATTCCCAAAGACCAACGCTGATCTTGTCACGCCCATTGCCTGTGCTGCCCAGAACCTCTGGCGAAGAGCCGATCAGCCGATAAATGCGCACCATCCGTGCGTCGAAAACACCGGCAAAATGCGCGACGTCAAAGTTCTGCATGATCTCACCACCGGCCAGCATCAAGGCTGCAGCCACCTTGCTTTGTGCACCCCGGCTGAGGCAAAAGCGCGTGCATTCCCAGATCAGCGGGCTGGTAATCGTGCCGCCCCCCAGAATGTCCGTGAAATGTTCGTTGATCATCGTGCGCCCTGTCGTCGGCAGAAAGCGCATCGAACCACCATGAGAGCCATCCGCGTTTTCCCAGATCACATAAAGGGGGTTCAGCGCATCATATTGATCCCGTTCAAAGCCGTCTTCGTCGATGTCGACGTCCCATCCTAACCTTGTCTTGAACTGATCGGCGCGGTCCCGGAACATGGAATCGCGCAGTGTCGGGTGTTGGTCCAGTTGGTCAGCGTATAGGTAACGGATCATTTGTTTTTTCCTCTGGTCGGTTCGTTTGATGACCAAAGGAATAACTTGAGGATGCTTAACAGCCGCCAACCCGCACGCGCGTGTTGGTAACCTTTGGCACTCAAAACGCCAAAGACTCAGACCACAATCAGGCCTCTGCTGAGGGCCCGGGCGACCGCATGTGTGGTATTGGCGGCGCCTAGTTTGAACCGCGCACTTTCGATGTAAACGCGCAGCGTATGTTCAGAAATAGAAAGAGTTTCAGCGACTTGCGCCCTGCTGTATCCGATGGCAAGCAGCGTCATCGCATCAACCTCGCGCGGCGAGAGGGATTGTGATTGCTCCGGTGTTTTGTTCGGCTCGAACTCCAGCGCCTTTTGGTTAAAATAGTGGGCAATCAGGATCAGCTCTCTCCGGTTACTCTCCGTGAATTCTTCCCATTCCTCATCGTCGCAACTGGTGTTTACCGTGAAGAGCGCGAACTGGCCGTTAGGTCCTCTGATGGGAATCGAATATCCCTGATTCCCTAACCCAAATGTTGCAGCTTCTGCACGAAACGCTCTTGCAGCTTTGCTCGACCAGTCCAATCGCTTCCAGTCCACAGGGTGGAATCTCTGGTAACAACCGATCACGACCGGATCTATACGAATGTAGTTCTGCTCTTGGTACCGCGCCGCCCACTCAAGGGGGTATGTTCCGTAGCCGTATTGATCACCAGCGCTGTCGACCCAATGATAGACCATATTCTCGACGCCGTAATGACCCCGAAGCGCGAATACCGCCTCATTGATTCCTTCAAGCGTGTCCGCTTGCTCCAGCGCCGCTAATACCTCCTCCACTACTTTGTTCGTCGCCATGAGCGTTGTTCTGCGTCCTTTCATGAAGCGAGGCAATCTCTGCCAATGCAACAATTGCAGTATCGTCCAACTGTTCTGCAAGTACAGGCAGGTCGTTGGCCGTGGCAAAAGTTTTTAGGTCCGTTAGAACGTCCAGTATCCAGTCGCTTCGCATGGTAGACTCGCCTCTCAAAGGTTAACGAATGATTAAGAATACTCTACCATTTAGTAACCACGTTTAAAATTCGCGGATATATACTCCCCAGAAATAGGGAAGCGCGATTTTCTAACCTGTTGATCCTAAAGAGCGTCAGTTTTTTCAAACAAAAAACCCGCGACTCACTGGGGTGATTCGCGGGCTTTCGAAGGTAAAACGACTCAGTAGGCGGTTAACCGCGCGTCTCCAAAGCATCCTCGAGTGTACGCAGTCCTGTTGTCGGAGCCTGCACCAGCACCGACATGTTGCCGGGCTTATGCTGATTGCGCAGCATCTTCATATGCGCTTGCGGTAGATCTGCCCAGCTAAAGACTTCGGACATGCAAGGGTCCAGTCGACGCTCCAGCATCAGCTTGTTGGCGGCACTCGCCTGTTTGAGATGGGCAAAGTGACTGCCCTGCAAGCGCTTCTGATGCATCCACATGTAGCGCACGTCAAACGTCAGATTAAAGCCCGTGGTCCCCGCACAGATGACCACCATGCCGCCTTTTTTCGCCACGAAGGTAGAAACCGGGAACGTGCTTTCGCCGGGGTGTTCGAACACCATGTCGACATTCACGCCCTTACCGGTGATGTCCCAGATCGCCTTGCCGAACTTGCGCGCCTCTGTAAACCATGTGGCATATTCCGGCGTATTCACTGTCGGCAACTGGCCCCAACAGTTAAAATCCTTGCGGTTAAGGACACCTTTCGCGCCGAGGTCCATCACGAACTGGCGTTTGCTTTCATCCGAAATCACGCCGATTGCATTGGCACCTGCGGTGTTGATCAGCTGGATCGCATATGACCCTAGTCCACCCGATGCGCCCCAGACCAGCACGTTCTGCCCCGGCTTGAGGTCATGCGGCTCGTGACCAAACAGCATCCGGTACGCCGTTGCCAGTGTCAGCGTGTAGCACGCAGACTCTTCCCAGGTCAGATGTTTGGGGCGGGGCATAAGCTGTTGGCTTTGAACGCGTGTGAATTGCGCGAACGACCCATCAGCGGTTTCATAACCCCAAATACGCTGCGATGGCGAATACATCGGATCGCCCCCGTTACATTCCTCGTCATCGCCGTCGTCCTGGTTGCAATGCACGACCACTTCATCGCCCACTTTCCAGCGCGTCACACGATCTCCGACCGCCCAAACGATCCCGGCCGCATCCGACCCGCATATCTGATAAGGTTCATCGTGACTGTCAAAAAAGCTGATTGGCTTACCCAAGGCGGCCCAGACACCGTTGTAATTTACCCCTGCCGCCATCACCAATATCAGCACGTCCTGGCTGTCGAGCTCGGGCACATCCACGACTTCCTGAAGCATCGCCTTGTCGGGTTCACCATGCCGTTCGCGGCGAATGGCCCAAGCATACATTTGCTTTGGCACATAGCCCATCGGTGGCATCTCACCGACCTCATAGAGATCTTTTTCGGGTGCTTCGTAATGGGCGACGGTCGTATCCAGTGCCATTGCAGTCTCCAGCCTGTTTCAGTCATGCCGCGTCGCAGAATCGCGTCGCTCTGCGCCCTGAATAAGTTCTCACGCGCAACATTGCAACATATGAGACCTCATTTTTGTAACTTTATGACCGAGCGTGTGCAGAAATTATGACGCACGCACCTGATCATCCGGAAATCTGTGCGCAATGGAATTCGCGTAAAAATCTATGACCGCCCGTTCGGATTCAATCATCTGCCACTGGGTGTCATGCTGATCGAGCAGGTTGTTGCGCCGCATGCGAACCAGACCTTTGCCAACGGCTTTTGCCAAATCAGGCTGCGACATATGGGGCATATGATCGCCGAGCCTCGCTGCATCCCGGGACAGCTCATAAACCAATTGGTCCTTTGACAGTGGCCCCGTGTGTTTTTGAAACTGGCGGGCCAGCAAAGGCACAATCAGCACCGGCATGGCGTCTTCAATGCGCCGCATCAATTCAGCCGCCAACTCGTCCACTGAATTTTCAGTGCAGTATCCGCGTATGGATAAAGGTTCGCCGAAGACAACTGCCGCCGTGCCAAATCGTACGTAACGACCCCGCAGGGCCTGCCAGAATTTGCGCAGGATAAATCGCACGGCCACCGATATCCGGGCACCAAAGCGACGATCACCCCGCTGACCCGCCGCGATCAGCACCCGGTCTTCGAGAACACGGTCATAGTTGATTGCCACTGGCACAAAGACCACGTCCCGTTCCGGACCGTCCGGACCCTGCGCGAGATAAGACAAAAGACCCATCTTGGGCGGCATCAAGCGACCTGTCAGGCTGAGCCCGCCTTCGGGGAATATTCCCTGCGCCACGCCCCCTTCGGTGGCCATCTGCACGTATCTCTCCAGCACCTTACGATAAAGCGCACCGCGCGAGCGACGCCGGATAAAATAGGCCCCCATCATCCGGATCAACCGGCTCAACGGCCAGACACGCGCCCATTCCCCCACCGCATAGGACAAAGCAGATGTTTGCGCGGCCAGATAGGTCACCAACACGTAATCCATGTTGGAGCGGTGGTTCATGATAAAGACAATCGTGGCGTCTTTTGAAATGGATTTGATGATCGCGTCGTTCTTTGGGCCGGTCCATACTTCGTAAATCGAATTGACGAGCATGCGCGCCAGACGGATGCCAAGTCCGAAATAGGTCACTGCACTAAAGCTGGGGACGATTTCGCGGGCATAACTGCGGGCTTTTTCAAAGGCGACGTTTTCAGGCACGCCATGGCTCTTAGCATAGTTCACGATTTCGCGTGTCACTTCAGGGTCGTAGATCAGACGCTGGATCATGTCATAGCGGCGCGCCAGCTTGAAAGGTTCGATCGGTCGCGTCAGACGTTCGTTCAATTGTGCAACGGCCCGTTCAAGACGACGCCGGAAAAACCACCTGACGGAAGGAAACAGAAAGTGGGACGCGAAAGTCACTGCCGCGAACAGCAGGATGAGCACAAAAAACCAAACCGGCAATTCCACTGTCGAAGTCATGCTAGCTTGTTTCAAGAATTGCGCGATGGGTAAACCTTTTTCGTGCCCAAACAGCAGCGTTCTGCGTGCGACCATCGTTTTCCTGCATCACTCACGCGGGGCTGTCTTTGCCAAGGGTCGGCACATGGCGTAAAGCAGGATAAAGCACAGCCGAGTTGCTGCAGCGCGGCAAATTTGCATTGATATAAAATTCCGCATATGGCAGCTTGCACGTAAGAAAATTACTCAAGCTGATTCAGGATGACGCATATGACGCACCCGCAGAAAGACCGACCCTGGCTGATCCGGACCTATGCCGGCCATTCCACCGCGAAAGCGTCAAATGAACTTTATCGCTCAAACCTTGCCAAAGGGCAGACCGGCCTGTCCGTGGCCTTCGATCTGCCGACCCAGACCGGCTATGACAGCGACCATATCCTGAGCCGGGGCGAGGTCGGAAAAGTCGGTGTGCCGGTTGGCCATCTGGGCGATATGCGCGCCTTGTTTGACCAGATCCCGCTGGATCAGATGAACACCTCGATGACGATCAACGCGACCGCGCCTTGGCTGTTGTCACTCTATATTGCCGTGGCCGAGGAACAGGGCGCGGATATCTCAAAGCTGCAAGGCACGGTACAGAATGACCTGATCAAGGAATATCTGAGCCGCGGCACTTATATTTGCCCGCCCGCTCCCAGTCTCAAGATGATCGCGGATGTGGCCGAATACTGCTATACGCATGTTCCGAAATGGAACCCGATGAACGTCTGCTCCTACCACTTGCAGGAGGCGGGCGCGACGCCGGAACAGGAACTCGCCTTTGCGCTGGCGACCGCGACCGCTGTGCTGGATGCGCTGAAACCCCGCGTCCCGGAGGAGGATTTCCCCGCACTTGTGGGCCGTATTTCGTTTTTCGTGAACGCGGGCATCCGCTTTGTGACCGAGATGTGTAAGATGCGCGCCTTTGTCGATCTGTGGGACGAGATTTGCCGTGACCGCTATGGTGTTGAGGACCCGAAATATCGCCGTTTCCGCTATGGTGTGCAGGTCAACTCGCTTGGTCTGACCGAGCAGCAACCCGAAAACAACGTCTACCGCATCCTGATCGAAATGCTGGCGGTCACCCTGTCCAAAAAGGCACGCGCGCGCGCCGTCCAGCTGCCTGCGTGGAACGAAGCACTTGGCCTGCCCCGTCCGTGGGATCAGCAGTGGTCGATGCGCATGCAGCAGATCATGGCCTATGAAACGGACCTTCTGGAATTTGATGATCTGTTTGACGGCAATCCGGCGGTCGATGCGAAGGTCGAAGCACTCAAGGACGGTGCGCGTCAGGAACTCGCGAACCTCGACAGTATGGGCGGCGCGATTGAGGCCATCGACTATATGAAAGCGCGCCTCGTGGACAGCAATGCCGATCGTCTGGGCCGTATTGAGGCGGGTGAAACGATCGTTGTCGGTGTCAACAAATGGCAGCAGGGGGAACCCTCGCCGCTGATGACGGGCGATGGTGGCATCATGGTCGTCGACCCGGCCGTCGAAGCAGAGCAGATATCGCGCCTTGATGAATGGCGCGCCGCGCGGGACCCAGAGGCCGTCAAACAAGCGCTTGGCGATCTGCGCGCAGCGGCAAAAGAGGGGCGCAATGTCATGCCCGCCTCTATTGCAGCGGCCAAGGCGGGTGTAACCACGGGCGAATGGGCCGCACAGATGCGCGCCGTGCATGGTGAATACCGCGGACCTACCGGCGTGTCCGGTGCGCGTTCCAACAGGACCGAAGGTCTGGATGATCTGCGCGATGCGGTGGATGTGGTCAGTGACAAACTGGGCCGCCGCCTGAAGTTCCTTGTGGGCAAACCCGGGCTGGACGGTCACTCCAACGGGGCCGAACAAATCGCCGTGCGCGCCCGTGATTGCGGCATGGAAATCGCCTATGAAGGCATCCGCCTGACCCCGGCGGAGATCGTAAACGCCGCGCTGGAGGACGGGGCACATGTGGTCGGCCTGTCGATCCTGTCCGGCAGCCACATTCCGCTGGTCGAAGACCTGATGACCCAGATGCGCGAGGCCGGGCTGTCCCATGTGCCTGTGATCGTCGGCGGCATCATCCCGGATGATGACGCCGAACGCCTGCGCGCAATGGGGGTTGCGCGGGTCTACACGCCCAAGGACTTTGAACTCAACACGATCATGATGGATATCGTCACGCTGGCGGACCCTCAGGCGGTGGCAGCACAGTAGCTGATGGCTTGCAGAGGGTAGTGAGGTGCCGTTAACTGCACCGAACTGCCAAAGGAGTCCTGCATGACCATCCATATCGGTGCCCGCCCCGACCAGATTGCCGAAACCGTGCTGATGCCGGGCGATCCCTACCGCGCCAGATGGGCGGCGGAGACCTTTCTGCAGGGGGCCGAACTGGTCAACGAAGTGCGCGGCATGCTGGGGTTCACCGGCACCTACAAAGGCAACCGCGTGACAATCCAGGGCTCCGGCATGGGCATGCCCTCGCTGTCGATCTACGCCAATGAACTGATTTCAACCTATAACGCGCAAACCCTGATCCGCATCGGGTCCTGCGGCGGCATGCAACCGCATGTGGCCGTGCGTGACGTGATCATTGCCATGTCCGCCACCACGATCACTTCGCCGTCTTCGGGGATTTTCCGTGAGGTGAATTTTGCGCCCACCGCGCATTATGATCTTTTGGCCGCTGCTGTCACCGCCGCCAAGGCCAAAGGCACGCGCACCCATGTGGGCGGTATCTATTCATCGGATGTTTTTTACGCCGAACGCCCCGATCTGGATGAACAGATGGTGCGGCACGGTATCCTCGGCGTCGAGATGGAAGCCGCCGAACTTTACACGCTGGCCGCGCGCCACAAAAGGCGTGCGCTGGCGATACTCACGGTCAGCGATCATCTGCAAACCGGCGAGGCGCTCCCGGCTGAGGATCGCGAACAGACCTTTGGCGATATGGTCGAAATCGCGCTGGAGGCCGCCTTCGCCTGAGACGATCGCTTTTCGAGTTTAACTTGAGGCATTGCATATCACTGTTCGCGTTGGACCGCAGAGAGGGGCCGCGAACAAGTGATTCAGGATTTACGCGCAACGCTTCAGGGACCGTGGGTTCCGTCATAGCTGTTCGCCGCCGGTGGGTTCCAACCTGCCAGAGCGTCCGGCGCAGGTTTGAACACCTCCACCAGCAATGGGTGGCAGGACGCAGCATCGCTTGAATGCTCAGAGGAGCAATCCCCACCGGGGCAGGCCGACAGATTGCCCAAAAGGTCGATCTCGGCGAAAAGCTCGATGAAATCACCCGGCCGCACCGGGCTGGCCTTCATGAAATACTGGCCTGTGTCGCGGGTAAACCCTGTGCACATAAATACGTTGAGCACATCATGCACCAAAGGTTCCGCCTCAGCGCGCGACACCCCGAGGTGATCGGAGAGGGCGCGCGTCAGGTTCGAATGGCAGCAATGGTGATACTGTCCCCCGTCGGACAACAGCGCATGCGTATAGGGGTCGCAGCGGGTACCGATCACATCGTGCACCGACCCGCCAAAAGGATCGATGCCGTACCAACCCAACGTATCCTGCGTGATCGTCGCCATCGGGCGCAGGTGCGGGAAACTGGACCACATGCGCTGGCCGGTTGTCAGATGCGTACCATGCAGGGCGCGTGTCTTTCCGGAATAAAACCGCTCGGACACATCCTGCGCGTTGTGCAGGTTGAGATCGCCAACCTGCGCGCCCTCCACCGAGGTGATGCGAAAGAAGTGGCCACGCGGAACCGAAAAACACCGCGCATCGCGTGCGGGAACGAGCACCTCATCGACTTTGCTCAGACTGTCGCGCGCGCGCGCGTACATCGCCATATCGGGTGCGGGCAACGTTTCAACCGGGTAACAGATCACCGGCTTGACCGCGCGGCGGGCATCAGCATCTTTTGGTTCGCTCATGTGTGTCTATCCTCCGGATTTGGGTCGTCGCATGGTCGCTATGGATCAGATGGCGGCATCACATCTGGTCTGAAAGGCAGATGTTTGGGGAGTCTTTCGTCCCGGTATAGGTTACCGCCCCGCAGGCGGCGCATTTGTATTTAAACAAGGCATCATGGTCACCCGTATGGTCGGAGCGCCAGCGACACAGACGCGTCGCACGGTTTTTGCGCGCGTAGAGCATCACAAGAACAAAAGCGAACAAAAGACCAATGACGATATGCATCAGATGAACAAATCCCCCGCCAGACCAAGCCCAAACCCAAGAACGCCACAAAGCGGGGGAAGCATGGCGTTATCCAACCGGACCTGTGGCGCAATATCCTGCAGCATGAGATAGAGTATACCCCCCGAAGCCAACATCATAACCGCCCCGATCAACGCATCCTGTTCCGGCGGCAGCGTCACACCGATAAAAGCTGCAAGCGGCCCAAGGGGAACCATCACAAAGAAGATCCAGAGCGGCACCGGCCTGTCCTGCGACATCTCGCGCATGGCATTGAACCCTTCCGGCAGGTTCTGCAACGCAATCAGCCCCGCCACCAGAAGGGCCGCGCCGGGATCCCCCACAATCAAGGCACCAAGGGCAAGCGCCTCGGGCAGATAGTCCATCATCATGGCCAGAAACTGCGAGAGCCGCCCACCGGTTTTGCTGAGCACCCTGTCGATGAGCGCAAAACCTACACCGCCGGCAAAAAACCAGAGCAAAGCGGGAAAGGGGTCCAACCTTTCACTGCCTTCGGGGATCAGGACCAAGGCAACCGCCGCCAGCAAGGCCCCGGCCCCGAAAGCGACCACGCCGTGGCGGGCCTCGTCTTCCAGCCAATCCGGCATGATATGGCGGTGAAAGGTGCCCAGCCAGGCCCCCAAAGGGATGGACGCGCCCGCAAGTGTCGCAAGGACAAGCGCGCCCCAGATGCTATCGACCGCACTTTCCATAGCGCAGGGTTAAACGCGCCGTTCTACCATCATCTTTTTGATGTTCGCAATCGCTTCCGCAGGGTTGAGGCCCTTCGGGCAGGTCTTGGCGCAGTTCATGATGGTGTGGCAGCGATACAGTTTGAACGGGTCTTCCAAGTCATCGAGCCGTTCACCGGTCGCCTCATCACGGCTGTCAATGATCCAGCGATAGGCATGCAGCAATGCCGCTGGCCCAAGGTAACGGTCCCCATTCCACCAGTAAGACGGGCATGACGTTGAACAGCAGGCGCACATCACGCATTCATAGAGACCGTCCAGTTTTTTGCGGTCGTCAATGGATTGCTTCCACTCTTTTGCCGGGCGGTTCGTCTTGGTTTCAAGCCATGGCATGGTCGATGCGTGTTGGGCATAAAAATGCGTCAGGTCCGGGATCAGGTCTTTGACCACGGGCATGTGGGGCAGCGGGTAGATCCTGACATCGCCTTTTACCTCATCCATTCCGTAGATACAGGCCAGCGTGTTGATGCCATCGATGTTCATGGCGCAAGATCCGCAAATCCCTTCGCGGCAAGAGCGCCGGAAGGTCAGCGTGGGGTCAATCTCGTTCTTGATCTTGATCAGTGCGTCCAAAATCATCGGACCACATGTGTCCATATCGACAAAATATGTGTCCAGGCGTGGGTTTTGACCGTCATCAGGATTCCAGCGATAAATGCTGAATTTACGCAGGTCGGTCGCGCCTTCGGGTTTCGGCCAGGTTTTACCCTTGGTCATGCGGGAGTTTTTAGGGAGTGATAATTGAACCATGTGACTGAATTCCTCTTTGAGCGTGATACTATCCGCATGACGCTTAAATTTCCATGCACCTCATCAGCATGCAGGTGCAGCCGAATGCCGCAGTTCTGCCCCGCATCTATGGCATGGGCGCCTTTCCTGGCACGCTTGCCGATGCACGGCGCGTCAGGTGTTGGACAGGCCGGGTATCGGCAAATCCATCGTTGTGGCGCGTGCGCTCAGGCAGGACTGCGTTTCGGGGCGTGCCAATACCGCGCGCACTGTATCCGCTGTTCCTTGATCCACGCCAACAACCGCGTCTGCAGCGAGGGCCTGCACCTCACTTGCATTTGCATTATCGACCACGCAATCCGTGAAGGGTTCAAACAACTGTTTTGGCACCTGTGGGAAATAGACCGCAAGTGCTTCTGGAAGTACCGTTTTCGCGGCATCCCGGCCCGCCTTATCGGTCGCCTGCTGGATCCCGCTACACGCGCTCAAACAGAGCACCGCCGCCACTAAACTCAATTTCTGCATCATTTCTGCCTTTCCAAACGCGCTGGTTCTGCCGCAGCGCTTATCGGTTTATGCGTTGTTTTTTGCACGATCCGGACGCTGATTAAAGCATTTTGCGTTTGATTTCGATCACACGTCATTGCCTCTTCCTTCGGTCGAGCGCGTCTCGCGATGCGAATGCCTCAGATAAAACGCAAAATGCTGTACATAAAAACGCCCCCGTCTGGGGCGCTTTGTCAGGTATCGCAGTCTGATCTCAGAACGTGCGCTTTTTCGGGGCGATCTTTTTGGGATCAATGCCGCCATCGTTGTGGCTGGTAAGCGCTTGTTCATGCACGCCGCGATAGCCGAGGCTCGCCTTGTTTCCCTTGAACCAGATCAGCGAATGTTTGCGCCAGTTCTCATCATCACGCTCCGGGAAATCTTCATGCGCATGCGCACCACGACTTTCCTTGCGCGCCTCAGCGCCAGTGATCGTGGCCACGGCATTGGGGATCAGATTGGAGAGTTCCAGCGTTTCCATCAGATCGGAATTCCAGACCAAACTGCGGTCGGTGACGCCGACATCCGCCCACTTGTCCGCAACCTCTTCCATCGCCGTCTTGCCTTCAGCAAGGGTTTCATTGGCGCGGAACACCGCTGCATCTTTTTGCATGGTCTGCTGCATTTCAAGGCGCAGTTCTGCGGTTGGCATATGCCCTTTGGCGTAGCGTGCATTGTCAAACCGATCCAGTGCCGCCTCAACAGATTTCTGGTTCGGGCTTGGCACAGGGCTGTCGGGATCGACAATCTTGCCTGCCCGGATCGCCGCCGCACGGCCAAAGACCACAAGGTCGATCAGGGAGTTCGACCCCAGCCGGTTCGCCCCATGCACCGAAGCACAGCCCGCTTCGCCCACGGCCATCAAACCGGGTGAGATACGATCGGGTTCATTCGGCGTCGGCGCAAGCACTTCACCCCAGTAATTCGTCGGAATGCCGCCCATGTTGTAATGCACGGTCGGCAAAACGGGGATCGGTTCTTTGTTGAGGTTCACGCCCGCAAAGACGCGCGCACTTTCCGAAATACCCGGCAGGCGCAGCTTTAGCGTTTCCGGCGGCAGATGGTTGAGGTTGAGGTGAATGTGATCGCCGTTCGCGCCGACCCCGCGCCCCTCGCGGATTTCCATCGTCATGCAGCGGCTGACATAATCGCGCGGCGCAAGATCCTTGTACTGCGGTGCGTAGCGTTCCATGAAACGCTCGCCTTCGGAGTTGGTCAGATAGCCGCCTTCGCCCCTTGCTCCTTCGGTGATGAGGCACCCGGCCCCATAAATACCCGTCGGGTGGAACTGAACAAACTCCATATCCTGCAACGGCAGACCCGCACGCGCGGTCATCCCGCCGCCATCCCCGGTACAGGTATGCGCCGACGTGGCGGAGAAATAGGCCCGGCCATAGCCGCCTGTCGCCAGAACGACCATTTTCGAGCTGAACAGGTGCAGCGTCCCGTCATCCAGCTTCCAGCACATCACACCCTGACAGACCCCATCATCCGACATGATCAGATCAATCGCGAAATACTCAATATAGAATTCCGCGTTGTTTTTCAGCGACTGACCATAGAGCGTGTGCAAAATGGCGTGGCCCGTCCGGTCGGCGGCGGCACAGGTCCGTTGCACGGCGGGGCCTTCGCCAAATTCGGTTGTATGTCCGCCAAAGGGGCGCTGGTAAATTTTGCCCTCTTCTGTCCGGCTGAACGGGACACCGTAGTGTTCCAGCTCATAAACCGCCTTGGGCGCTTCGCGGGCGAGGTATTCCATCGCATCCGTATCACCGAGCCAGTCGGAGCCTTTGACCGTGTCGTACATGTGCCACTGCCAGTTATCCGGGCCCATATTGGCCAGCGAAGCGGCGATCCCGCCCTGCGCGGCAACCGTATGAGAGCGGGTCGGGAACACTTTGGTGACGCAGGCGGTGCGAAGCCCCTGCTCGGCCATGCCGAGAGTCGCACGCAGGCCAGCACCGCCTGCTCCTACGACGACAACGTCGTATTCATGTGTTTCATATTCGTATTCAGCCATCGAGTAACTCCCGGAAGTCTAGCTGGCACACAGGCGCGCGCCGGAATGATTTTTACAGTGCGAGGCGAACAATCGCATAGAGGCCAAAACCCATGGCCGCATAGCTGACGCATGTCATCGCCACGATCGCCACTTTTTGCGCCACACCGTGCACGTAGTCCTCAAGTAGCGCCTGAACGCCCCCTGCAAAGTGCTTAAACGTTACAATGATCGTCAAACCGGCAATCACCGCCGGGAACGGGCGGGCGAAATAGGCCGTGACCTCTTCGTATGACGCGCCCAGCATCGGGCCAAAGGTAAAGACGAACAGCGGGATCAGAATAAGCAGCGCACCGGAACTGACCGTCATCGACCAGTGGTGTTCCGTCCCGGACTTGGCAGATCCAAGGCCCACAGCGCGCTTTCGGTCGGTTAGATAGCTCATCACAGGCCCCTTAGATCAAGATGATGGTCAAAAGTGTCAGCACAAAAGATCCGCCGATCACCGCATAGCCCATTTTATACGCGGTTTCGATGTCAAGGCCGATGCCTTGGTCCCAGATCAGATGCCGCACACCGGCAAGCGTATGATACCATAGCCCCCAGAGCGACAAGGTCATGACCACATCACCGAACCAGCTGGTCAGCACGCCATTGGCAACCGCGAAGGATTCAGGCGACGTTGCCGCCGCGAGAAACCACCACACAACCAGCAGGGAGGAAATCAGCAGTGCGTTTCCCGTGATCCGCGTCAAGATAGAGGTTATTGACGTGAGCTGCGGGCGGTAGATTCTCAGATGCGGTGACAAGGGACGGTTGCCCCGATTCACATCAGCCATGATATGTTCCTTTTGTTCGCTGATATTCTTTTACTCCTATTATTGCACTTGTCACCTGCGGCATCGGCCAAAAAGCGCGTTAAATTGGCGCGATCTGAACAAAATTCTCCCTTTTGCGCGTTTTGTGATCACACCTAACAAAACCGTGATCACATTAATCATTTCGACTGAGCTGTCGCGTCGTTTCACGCTGGAGTTTGCGCTTTATCTGCGCCGGATAATCCTCAAAGCTGTCTGCGGTCATGACAAAGGCACCCTCACCGTGGATGAGGTTCTCGTAAAACCAGCCCGTCAGATCGTCCTCATCGGTTTCAATGGCCAGCGCGTTGACCGTCACCCCCAACGCGGTCAGTGCCGCTCTGCGACTGTCCGGCGCTGCACCTTCATTTGATATTCCATCACCGGACACATCAATGACCTTGCGTGCGCAATGCGGCACGGATTTTAGCGCCTGTTCCGCCGCGATCAGAGCCTCTCCGACGGCCGTTGAATAGTTGCGCCAAACCCGTTCATCCGCCGCTATTTGGTCTGCAAGGCGCGCTACGTCTTCGGCCGCGCGGATCGCTGTCCAGGGTATGGTCTGCCGCTGGCGGCTTGACCCCGTCCATTGGATCAGCGTCACCATCGCCTCTTGCTCCAGCAACGCATCGACGACGATGCCGTCCCTCAAACCCGCAGCAAGCCCGTCCATCTGAATGCGATATTCGTGTTTGTCGACAGACCCGGAAATATCGACGGCCAACACAAGCGCCAACTGGCAGGCCAGCGCAGCCTGCACGGACCCAAACAAATAAATGACGGCAGCCCATATAAATCTCATAAGCCGAGGTTACGCCACTATCGGGACATGCCCAGCATTTTCAGCAAAACAGCGATCAAAAATTCGACAGGCCGCGCAAATATCCGTCCAGTTCAGAACACAGAATGATCTCGCGGGATTCCGGGGCATAAAACCCATTTGCTTCGTCGCAGTCCTGCACTGACAGATAAACGCTGTCGGGCAGGGCAAAATCGGCGTTCAGCGCGGCAACCTCCTCGGCCAGCACTCCACCAAGCAAACCGGTTACGTCGCCCTTAAAAACAAGGCTCTTACCCGGCGCCTCCTCAGCAATCTCATCCAGCACAGGCCCCCAGCTTGCCTCGGCCAGTTCAAATTCATCGGAACAGGTGTCGCGTCGTTCTTCCGGCAGATCAAGCTCCTCTGCGAGGTCATGGCGACCATCGGGATCAGCGCCATAAAACAGGCAAATCATCGTGTAATAGCGCTGCAGGTCCGGACCATGTACGCCCCAGAGCGCGGGTTCATATTCTTCCGCTTCCCGCAGGAACCCGAAAGCCGCATCATAGATGATGTCGCTCGCATCGCCGTCATCGTAAAGCTGATGGATCAGCAACACGCTCAACACGTCCGCTGCGTCTTCTTCCTGACCGAAGACGGGCAAGTCCAGAATATCAATCAACGCGTGACCCAACTCGTGATAGAGAATGGCCAGCGCATTTGCGGTTACGAAATCATCCGTCCGGTCATCCGATTTCGCGGTCGCCGGCAAAACGAGCGTGGCCGCGAATAGCATCGCAATGAACGCTTTACGCATGCTTGGCCTTTCCATCTATGCGCGCCGATGCCCTGCAAGGAAGCGCAGCGCGCAGGCGGCAACAATCATGTAGGACACGCGTAAGATGCGCGCAGGTTAGTCGGCGCGCGCAACGAAGTCGCGCTGTTACACGGGCATCAAGGCCCAGTAATCGAGGTCCAGCAGCACGTTGGGCAGGTATTTCCCATCCTCACCGCGCAGATCAAAGGGGGCGCCGCCCTTGGTCGCCACCAGACGCAAACGGATCGCGCCAACGCCCGGCGCAGATGTTTCGGCCTTGTCCAGCACTTCGGACCAGGCGCGCACAGTATCACCGCTGACACAGGGGTTCGCATGCGCGCCGCCATTCAGCCCCACGATCATCTGCGCATTCGCCAGCCCGTTAAAGCTGAGCGTGCGCGCCATCGAGATCACATGCCCCCCGTAAATCAATCGCGAGCCATCCGGGCGCGCCGAGGTGTCAAAGTGAACCTTGGCGGTGTTCTGCCACAGCCGGGTCGCCATCATGTGTTCTGCTTCTTCTATGGTGACGCCGTCCACATGATCAATCGTCTCACCCACCTCGTAATCACCCCAGCGATGCGGCTCACCGGCGAGGGTGAAATCATAGTTCGTGAAATCCAGACCGCGCGGGATCACCAGCGTATCCGGCGCGACCACTTTGGCAAGGTCCGGCACCACCGGTTCGGGCGCATCCGCCTCCGGGTCCCGTTTGCGCACCATCACCCAGCGCACATAGTCCATGACCGTTTCGTCGTTCTGGTTCAGGCCGGTGGTGCGCACCCAGACCACGCCGCTTTTCCCGTTGGAATTCTGCTTGACCCCGATGACCTCGGATCGTGAGCGCAGCGTGTCCCCGGGCCAGACCGGCAGATGCCAGCGCCCTTCGGCATAGCCGAGATTGGCAATCGCGTTCAGCGACACATCCGGCACGGTTTTGCCAAAGACCACATGAAAGGCGATCATGTCATCCAGCGGGCTGAATGGCATCCCACAGGTTTGCGCAAACTGGTCTGATGAATAAAGTGCGTGCCGCGCCGGATAGAGCATATGATAAAGCGCGCGTTCGCCCATTTTGACCGTGCGGGGCACTGCATGATTGATCACCTGCCCGACCGCATAGTCTTCGAAAAAGCGGCCGTCATTGGTCTTGGTGCGCATCAGTGCTCTCCGAGTTTGGTGTCAGCGGTATAGGTGCCGGGTGCCTCTTTCGTGACCGCCTGCCCGCAGCGCATGACACCCGCACGATGGTCCCACGTCTGCGTCGGACTGCCGTGCAAGGACCAGCCTTTGTTCAACGCATCCGTGACTTTATGGCAAAAGGCGGAAGTATCCTCCGCTGAGAGGAAGCGATAAAGTATCATGCGCAATGCTCCGGGGTTAGGTCGGGAATGGCCAGACGCCCGCCCATATGTGAACGGCTGAAATGAGCCCGTAGAGAACCAGCGTGATCACTGCCAGACGCACGCGCGTCGCCATGCCCGCCCGCTCAGGTGCGGTCCACTCAGGTTCTGCCTTGTTGATCAGGATCACCGACCCCACGGCCCAGGCAAGCAGCCCGCCGAACAGAATAATCGACGCGAGATCGCCATTTACCAGCAAATGCGCCAGCGCCCAGATCTTGAACCCTACCAGCTGCGGGTGACGCAGTTTGTACGCAGGCCACGCCTTGGCGCCCTTCGCAGCGCTCGATCCATAGACCCAGAGCGCAAAGAGCATCAGCGTGTTGTTGACGTGCATCATAAAGGCAGGAGGTTGCCAGACGGGGATAAAGTCTGCAGCCCGGTACCCCATCACCATCAAAACCAGCGATGCGACAATCGCAACGGCGGCGACACCCTTGCCCGCGTTTCCCATCGCCGCGCGCTGTTGTGGCATCAGGCGTTTGAAATAATGTGCGGCGATCCAAAGGATCAGGCCGGCGATCAGGAGTAACATTTTGCTACCTCGCGTTCAGGGTTGCTATTGCGTCCCTTTTTGCCAATGTTTCGCGCGCAGTTGCAACATGCAGATTTTCAACGATCCGGCTGTCGACCACGGCAACCGCCTGACCTTCGGCCAATGCAGCCTCATAAGCGTCAATCTGACGCTTGGCGAGTTCGACTTCTTCTTCCGTCGGTGCAAAGGCTGCGTTCGCGATTGCGATCTGTGCGGGATGGATCAGCGTTTTTCCGTCAAAACCCATGTCGCGGCCCTGATCACATTCGACCTTCAGCCCCTCATCATCTTTAAAGGCATTATAAACACCGTCCACAACCGCAACGCCATGCGCCTTGGCGGCCAACAGGCACAGGCCCAGCCCGGCCATCATCGGCAAACGATCCGAGCGGAACCGCGTGCCCATGTCTTTGGCAAGATCGTTGGTGCCCATAACGAGCCCTGCGCAGCGCTTGTGGCTGGCAATTGCGGCGGCATTCAACATGCCAAGTGGCGTTTCCATCATCGCCCACAGCGGCAAATCACCGGTGAGCGCCGCGAGCGCCTCAAGGTGCTCCGGTCCATCCACTTTTGGCAGCAACACCGCATCCGCGCCCATGTCAGTCGCCGCCTTTGCATCCGCGACACCCCAGGGCGTGTCGAGCGCGTTGACCCGTACAATTTTCAGGCGCGCGCCATAGCCGCCCTCAGACAGCGCCTGTGCGAGCGTATCGCGTGCGCCTGCTTTTTCATCAGGCGCCACCGCGTCTTCGAGATCAAAAATGATCGCATCCACGTCCAGACTGCGTGCCTTGACCAAAGCGCGCGGGTTGGACGCAGGCAAGTACAGGACGGACCGCAGGGGTCGGTTGGAATGTGACATGAAACAGCTCCGATCGTGACCGCGACGCCGGAAGCCTGTGCCAAAAGACCGAGGCATCAGCGCGCCTTATAAACTTGCGCGAATTCGTATTATTTTTGGAATTGAACATCAAGCATTTTCTCGCTGCAGTGCAGAAAGCCTCAAATTGAAACTGTTTGCGCGCGTGGTCTTTACGATTAGTTCAACTCTGTAACGGATGCTTCAGGGGTCGCTCAACAGACCTGTGCCCAGTGCAGAAAAAACTGCCGCCCGAAAATGGCCGGACACACCCGCAGCGACTGCATACCAACCGGATTAATCCGGTCACTGCCGGAAAACCGGTCTGACCAGAAGGTCAAATTTCAACTTACTCTTGAGGCAGATAGACATGAAACGCACTGTAAAAGTACTGCATCTTGGCGCGCTCACCGCAGCCGCTGCTCTTTACATCGTATCCAGCCATAGCGCGGCTGCCGAAAACCCGCGCAATTGTGGCCCGCGCGAGGCGGTTGTAGACAGGCTTGCCGAAGGATACGGCGAAACCCGCCATTCCATGGGCCTTGGCGCTAACAACTCTGTTGTTGAGGTCTTCGCATCAGAGCGAACCGGCACTTGGACGATCACCGTCACAACGCCCAATGGGCTGACGTGTCTGGTGGCATCAGGGCAGTCATTTGAACAACTTGACGAAGTCCTGCCAGTCAAAGGCGAAGACGTGTAACCGCGTCACTCTGATACGGCGCTTCAGTCTTGCATGGCGCAGCCGGATAAGGCTCCCATCGATGCCGGCGTCGCCTTGGCTCAGGTCAGCCCGTCCCAAATCAGCTTGGTGCCCGTGACGGTCAGCAAAACATACGTCAGCGCAAAAAACGCGCGTTCGGGCACCACAGCATGTGCTTTGACACCAAGCCAGGCCCCCAGAAATGCGAAGGGGGCCAGCACCAGATTGGCGGTCGCCGTTTGCAAGGTGAACATGCCAAGAAACGCATAGGGAATGAATTTCGCAATATTCACGGCCCAGAACACCAGCACCGTGGTTGCCTGATATTCCGTTTTGCCTAGTTTCTTCGACAGCAGGTAAATCGCGGCGGGCGGCCCCCCCGCGTGGCTCACGAAGCTTGTGAATCCTGCAACCGCACCCGCGAAAACGCCCGCCGCGGGGGACAGCATCTTGGTTGCAGCTTTAATGAAACCATTCGCGGTCGCGATCTGCCAGATCACAAACCCAACCGAGATCACGCCAATCAGCACGCGGAAAACATCCGGTTCGGTCAGTTTGTACAAAGCTGCCCCAAGTGCCACGCCAGGCAGTGCGCCCAGAATCAGCAAAATCGCTGCCTGCATATCCCACTTGCGCCAATACGGCCGCAGCGTACTGGCGTCGATCAGCATCAACAGAGGCAGCATCACCCCCAGAGCGAGGCCGGGCTCCACGACCAGTGCCAGAATGCTCGCCGAGGCAAAGGCGGCGCCTGATCCAAATCCCCCCTTGGAAATCCCCGCGAATATAACGGCCGGTCCTGCGATCAGGAAAAATGTCAGGTCGAGTGTCAGCATCCCTGCCTTTAAGACCCATACACAGAGCATTGTCCAATGCTATCAGCGGGGGCCAATGATTGGTTCGATCCTCTAAGTAAACTTGCGCAAGCCGCGTTCATTCGCTAGCAGGGCTACGAAATCAACCGAACGCGGAGCATCTTCAAAATGGCAAGACCCAAAATCGCACTGATCGGCGCAGGCCAGATCGGCGGCACGCTCGCCCACCTCGCAGCCCTCAAGGAATTGGGCGACGTCGTCCTCTTCGACATCGCCGAAGGCGTCCCGGAAGGCAAAGCGCTGGATATCGCCGAAAGCGGCCCATCCGCCAAATTTGATGCCAAAATGTCGGGTACACAATCCTATGCCGATATCGCAGGCGCGGATGTTTGCATCGTGACCGCTGGTGTTGCACGCAAACCCGGCATGAGCCGCGATGACCTTCTGGGGATCAACCTCAAGGTGATGAAATCTGTCGGCGAAGGGATTGCCGCACATGCACCCGATGCATTCGTGATCTGCATCACCAACCCGCTCGATGCGATGGTCTGGGCCCTGCGCGAATTCTCGGGCCTGCCGCACGAAAAAGTGTGCGGTATGGCGGGTGTCCTTGATTCGGCACGCTTCCGGCATTTCCTCGCGGATGAATTCGATGTGTCCATGAAAGACGTCACCGCCTTTGTTCTGGGCGGTCATGGGGACACGATGGTACCGCTGGTGCGCTATTCGACCGTGGCAGGCATTCCACTGCCGGATCTGGTCAAGATGGGATGGACCACACAAGATAAACTGGATGCCATCGTGCAACGCACCCGCGACGGCGGTGCCGAAATCGTCGGCTTGCTGAAAACCGGCTCTGCGTTTTATGCGCCTGCCACATCCGCGATCGAAATGGCCGAAAGCTACCTCAAGGACCAGAAACGCGTGCTGCCCTGCGCGGCCTATGTTGATGGTGCTTATGGCCTGAAGGGCTTTTATGTCGGCGTGCCAACCGTGATCGGCGCAGGCGGCATTGAACGCGTGGTCGAAATCTCGATGAACAAAGATGAGCAGGCGATGTTCGACAGCTCCGTCAGCGCGGTCAAAGGACTGGTCGCAGCATGCAAAGGCATCGACGACAGCCTGTCGTAAGCTCCGCAGTTCAGACACAAAAAAATGCCCCGGAAATTTCCGGGGCATTCTTTATTTAGTCTTAAGGTTGGTTCAGGCCGCTTTACGTTTGCGACGCGCCATGAAGCCAAGACCACCGATACCCGCCAGCAAGAGTGGCAGTGCCGCAGGAACAGGAACCGCAGAGATTGTCGCACCGTCAATGACGAACGCGTCGTTTGTTGCTGTATCCATTACCACGGTTGCCGTATCAAAAAAACCGCCGAGGTTGATCACTACGAGCTGTTCGTTGTTGTTCGCTTGACCTGTCAACGTTTTCTCAACGCCGCCCGCTGTCACTTTGAAGACAGTGCCATTGATGTCCGCCGCATCACCTACAGCGAACACAATTCGATTGAACTTGAAAGTTGGGTCTGCGCTGCTGAATACATCCCAAACAATTCCAGCGGTGTCGTTCGACGACAACGACTTCGTGCCATTATCTGGGACGAGCTGACCTTGACCATTAATCGGTGTGGTGTTCAACGCCAAGTCCATACATGGCGTTGATCCAGACTGAGTACCACAGGTGCTGCCAGACCCGGTCCCGCCAACGCTTCGAAACTTGCCGACCAATGTCGAAGTTGTTGGGTCCCAAACGTTTGGAGTGGCGGGAATGAAGTTCTCAAAGTTTTCGACGATCCCACCATTCGTAACTGACGCGAATGCTGTGTCGCTGAAAGTCGACAACGTAATGTTTGGAATGGTTGCCGCACTCGCGCTGACGCCAACTAGGCTTGCCAGTGCAACACCCGCTGCCAGCGTGGCTGATTTAAATTTGTTCATTTAATTTCTCCTACAAGTAATAGCGCCTTTTCCCACTGATCCGGACGCTGAACACAATTAACGAGGACACAATTCACCGCACCCTTCACTGTTTATTAAACCACTTTAAGGCAGCGGTTAACAACAAATTAACGCACATAAGCGCAAGTTTAGAATGGAATTCTCGCTCTACTAGAAAATCGACCCGCATTTTGATGTTTAATCAATTTTTAGTAGAAACAGGGTGGCACATCTTTCTCTGCCATTGGCCCGCCCGCCGATGCGCGCAGTGATTCGATTCTTCCTCAGCGCCGAAACACTGCACTTCACTTTTTGTGATCACACGCTGAAAAACTGTGATCACAAAAGCAACAGAATACCATTTTTGTCCGCTTTTTACCGATAATCCGGTTCACTCAGCCTGAGAATTCGATCTAGGTTGCGCTAATCGAAATCTGACAGGACGCTGACATGAACATCCACGAATACCAAGCCAAAGCCCTCCTCCGCAGCTATGGCGCACCGGTCTCTGACGGGCGCGTCGTGCTCAAGGCTGAAGACGCCAAGACGGCAGCGGGAGAGCTTGATGGACCGTTGTGGGTGGTCAAAGCGCAAATTCATGCGGGCGGTCGTGGCAAAGGGTCGTTCAAGGAAGCCGACGCTGGCGAAAAAGGCGGTGTGCGTCTGACGAAATCCGTGGCGGAAGCCGCCGAGGAAGCGAAAAAGATGCTCGGCCGCACATTGGTGACGCATCAGACAGGCCCCGCAGGCAAACAAGTCAACCGCATCTACATCGAGGACGGGTCGGGGATTGAAACCGAACTTTACCTCGCGCTTTTGGTGGACCGCCAAACCAGCCGCGTCAGCTTTGTCTGCTCAACCGAGGGCGGCATGGACATCGAAGAGGTCGCCGCCTCAACTCCGGAAAAAATCCTGTCTTTCTCCGTTGATCCCGCGTCCGGCTATCAGGCTTTTCATGGGCGCCGCATCGCATTCTCGCTCGGCCTGGAAGGCAAGCAGGTCAAACAATGCGTGGGCCTGATGGGCCTGCTCTACAATGCGTTCATGGAAAAAGACATGGAAATGCTGGAGATCAACCCGCTGATCGTCACCGATAGCGGCGATCTCAAGGTCCTTGATGCCAAGGTGGCTTTTGACGGTAACGCGATGTACCGCCATGCGGATATTTCCGAATTGCGCGATGTCACCGAGGAAGACAGCAAGGAACTGGAAGCCTCCAAATACGATCTCAACTATATTGCTCTGGACGGTGAAATCGGCTGCATGGTGAACGGCGCGGGGCTGGCGATGGCAACAATGGACATCATCAAGCTCTATGGCGCGGAACCTGCGAACTTCCTCGATGTGGGCGGTGGTGCAACCAAGGAAAAGGTCACCGAAGCGTTCAAGATCATCACCTCCGACCCGCAGGTCAAAGGTATTCTGGTGAACATCTTCGGCGGTATCATGCGCTGCGATGTGATCGCCGAAGGCGTCGTCGCCGCGGTAAAAGAAGTCGGCCTCAAAGTACCGCTGGTTGTCCGCCTCGAAGGGACGAATGTGCAGCAGGGCAAGGATATCATCAACAACTCCGGCCTTGATGTGATCGCCGCCGACAACCTCAAGGACGGCGCGCAGAAAATCGTGAAGGCCGTGAAGGGGTGATGCACCACCCCGGAAAAGCGCGGGCGCGTCTGGTTGCTTCGCTTGTGGCAATGGCTTTTCTTACGGTGGCTTGCGGCCCTTCTCCCGAAGCCGTTGAGAAAGCCTCGTTCACCCTTGAAGAAACCGATGTAGCGGTATCGTTGTTTTCGACAGCCTGCCTTGAGACGCTGCCGAGCTTCGACCGGTTCGAGCAGGTCATGGCCGCCCAAGGATTGACATTAACCGCAAACGAAGATGGCAAAAAGTTATACAAGACCGAAGGGGCCAAACCGATATTAGCGCTTCATGGGACCGAGGGCCCAGCCATAGCATGTGGTGTGGGCTTCCTTGGGCCGGACGATTTTGCCGCGGTTGGGCAGAAATTCCTGACCAAGGCAGAGCGACAAACAGGAGGAGCGGCGAAAGAACGTTTTCCCAGTTCTTATTTTCAATTCGCAGTTCAACTCAGGAATGGCAGCGTAATGTCACATGAAGCCAGTAGAAAAGGTATTCGGATCCACCATATCTTTTTCATATCGACGCCGGTACCACGCAGCGAAGTCGCCTCATACATTTACAACTAGGCATCCCGGAACAACCAATGCCCATACACAGATTGTCCATAGGAACATCTTTTGCGCCAATGATCCGCGCCCTTGCTATATCCCTCTGCCTTGCAGGTCCTGCCGCAGCGCAGGCGCCCAGCGCGATCCTGACGGATCTTTGGAACGACTTTTCCAGCACGTGCGCGCCGTTTCTTGCAAATCCTGTGGCTGCCATGGCCCAATCTCCGGCAAACCTGCAGTATCTCAGGCAGGAGCAATCCGCAGATGGTCGCCTGTTTCGGCGTCATCAGGGGCGCTGGGGGCTCGGCCAGTATCGCCTCGTTGAGGTCGCCGTTGGCACGCAAGCGGCGCATGTCTATTGCCAGATCGCCCGGACCAGTCCCGATCACAACTTCAACTCTGATGCCATGGAAGCCACCCTGCGCCAGATCCTGCCTGCTGACGGTAGCATGCGGCTTGCAGGTGGTCCCACGCGCATAACATTGATGGACCCAAACGACGATGCCGAAGGGGACGTGGATGGCATCTCACAAACCTACAGGAAATTCCTTCTCGAAGGGGCACTTGGCCCGCGCTCTGATCTTATTCTGATCGAAATGAGTTCCCCGCAGGTGCTGTTCACCGTGTCCGCAACCGTCCCGCTGGAGGACGTGCAATGATCCGGCGCGCCGCCCTGTTCATACTCACTTGCGTAACACTGATGCCCTTGCAAGTCGCGGCACAAGGCAGCTTGAAAGTTGCGACCCAGAACATGCGGCTCGCCTTTGAATTGTGCCTGCGCAACTACCGCACGCCGCAGGACATGCCCTTTGCGTTTTCCAGCACCGGCTTCACGCTGGGCAAGGGCCTCGATGAGGGCGTTACCGAATTCACCGCTCCCGGTGTTTCCGGCGTTTTCAAGGCCGGGTATTGCATGATGCAAACAACTGATGTCCCGCTGGCGATCGCCGAAGAGATGGGCCAGCGCACTGCTGAAACGCTCTTTCCGGGCAAGGTCACGCTGGGCAATCCCGAACGCAACATAAACCAACCCGTCGCCCCCTGTGACGGGCTGTCGATCTTTGCGACGCAAATGCTCATCCGCGTCACCTATTCTGCCGCTGGCAACAGTGGCGATTGTCTCAATGATGGCACCAGTGCCATCGCCATTAAAATGTAAGTCAAAGGAAACAAAATGGCCGTACTTATCGACGAAAACACCAAGGTGATCTGTCAGGGTCTGACCGGATCACAGGGCACATTCCATTCCGAACAGGCCATTGCATACGGAACAAAAATGGTGGGCGGCGTGACCCCCGGCAAGGGCGGGCAAACGCATCTGGACCTGCCAGTGTTCAACTCCGTGCATGAGGCGAAACACGCGACCGAAGCCAACGCCTCCGTGATCTATGTGCCGCCCCCCTTTGCCGCCGACAGTATCCTGGAAGCGATCGATGCCGAGATGGAATTGATCGTCTGCATCACCGAAGGCATCCCGGTGCTGGACATGATGAAAGTTCAGCGCGCGCTTGAGGGGTCCAAATCCCGACTGATCGGCCCAAATTGTCCCGGGGTTATCACGCCGGATGCGTGCAAAATCGGCATTATGCCCGGACATATCCACAAACGCGGATCTTGCGGGGTCGTTTCCCGTTCCGGAACGCTGACCTATGAGGCGGTCAAGCAGACCACCGATCTGGGGCTGGGCCAGTCCACCGCCGTGGGCATCGGTGGCGATCCGATCAAAGGCACTGAACACATTGACGTTTTGGAAATGTTTTTGGCCGATCCAGAGACTCAGAGCATTATCATGATCGGTGAAATCGGCGGCTCCGCCGAGGAAGACGCGGCACAGTTCTTGGCAGATGAAAAGAAAAAGGGCCGCTGGAAGCCGACTGCTGGCTTCATCGCGGGCCGTACGGCCCCTCCCGGCCGCCGCATGGGCCACGCCGGTGCAATCGTCGCCGGTGGCAAAGGCGGTGCCGAGGATAAAATCGACGCCATGCGCGCCGCAGGCATCGTGGTCGCCGACAGCCCCGCGACACTGGGCGAAGCGGTTCAGGAAGCGATTGCGAAGGGGTGAGCCGCGATCCGAGCATAAGCGAGGCGAAAGCGCCAATGGCGCTTTCGAGCGGCGAACGGGCGGAGCCCCGGCCAGCACTCAAGCGTTGGACTAGCGCAGAGAGGGCAGTGCCCGAACCGAGGGGTGGGAAGCGAAGCGCCCGCCCCGTGGGGGCGGTTCGGGCGCTGCCCGGCCGTACCCGCCAGGAGAAAAGGTGCGCTCAATGACCCTTACCGAATCCGTCAAAACCTGCTTTCGAAAATACTTCACGTTCTCCGGCCGCGCGTCTCGGTCCGAATATTGGAAGTTTTGGCTGTTTTGGCTTCTCATCAACGTAGCATTGGTACTTGTGAATTCTGCAATTTTTGGACCAGTCCACGAAATCGGGGTAGGCACTTGGACAGCGCCAGACGGTACACAAACCGTCGAGCCATTCAACAATACCATATACACTGGCGGTATCTTCGCGAATGTGTTCAGCCTCGCGGTACTTGTACCCGGTGTTGCGGTTGCTTGTCGACGTCTACACGACATCGGACGCAGTGGCTGGTGGCAAGTTATGCCGTTTGCGCTGATATTTGTTGTAACTGGCGCCGTTATTGTCATGTCAGTTGGCTGGACAGCGTTTCTTGCCGGCTTCAATACCCCGGGTGGCATCACCGTACAAAACCCTTCGGGCGCAGTTTTTGCAATTCTTCTGATTTTAGGCTCTTTCGCCATCTTGTTATTTTGGCTGTGCAAAAAATCCCAACCCGGCCCCAACACCTACGGTCCCAACCCACATGAGGTATCCCAATGACCGACCATCCCGCCAACGACCAGTTCCACGCCTCCAGCTTCATGCAGGGGCACAACGCGGAATATCTCGAACAGATGTATGCGCGCTATGCCAATGACCCATCGGCCGTCGATGAGGCGTGGCAGGCGTTTTTCAAGGCCATGGGCGATGATGAGGTCTCGGTCAAACGCGAGGCGTCGGGGCCATCCTGGGCGCGCAGCGACTGGCCGCCGCAACCCGCCGATGATCTGACCGCGGCACTCACCGGCGAATGGGCGCCGGAGCCCGAGGTCAAAGCGGCCGCTGGCAAAATTCAGGCCAAAGCCGCCGAGCAGGGTGTCGCAGTAACCGATGAGCAGATCAAACGTGCGGTGCTGGATTCCATCCGCGCGCTGATGCTGATCCGCGCCTATCGTATCCGGGGCCACCTTGTGGCCGATCTGGACCCGCTGGGCATGCGCGAGCAGACCCCCCACCCCGAACTCGATCCAAAATCCTACGGCTTTACTGAGTCGGACATGGATCGCCCGATCTTCATCGACAAGGTGCTTGGCCTTGAAATGGCGTCGATGCGCGAAATCCTGTCGATCGTGAAACGGACCTACTGCGGGACCTTTGCGCTGCAATATATGCACATCTCAAACCCCGAAGAAGCCGGCTGGCTCAAGGAGCGGATCGAGGGGTTCGGCAAGGAAGTCGCCTTTACCCGTGAAGGGCGCAAGGCGATCCTGTCCAAACTGGTCGAGGCCGAAGGCTTCGAAAAATTTCTCCACGTCAAATACATGGGCACCAAACGGTTCGGCCTTGATGGCGGCGAAAGCCTCGTGCCCGCGATGGAACAGATCATCAAACGCGGCGGCGCGCTGGGTGTGCGCGACATCGTGATCGGCATGCCCCACCGGGGGCGGCTGTCGGTGCTGGCCAATGTGATGGCCAAACCCTACCGCGCCATTTTCAATGAATTTCAGGGCGGCAGCTATAAACCTGAGGATGTCGACGGCTCCGGCGATGTGAAATACCATCTTGGTGCCTCATCTGATCGGGAATTTGACGGCAACTCCGTGCACCTCAGCCTGACCGCCAACCCCAGCCACCTTGAGGCGGTCAACCCGGTGGTTCTGGGTAAATGTCGCGCCAAGCAGGATCAAAACAACGATCCTGACCGCACAAGCGTCATGCCGATCCTGCTGCATGGCGATGCAGCCTTTGCCGGACAAGGCGTCGTGGCGGAATGTTTCGCGCTCTCGGGTCTGCGCGGGCACCGGACGGGCGGCACCATGCACATCGTGGTGAACAACCAGATCGGCTTTACCACGGCCCCGCATTTCTCGCGCTCCTCGCCTTATCCGACCGATAACGCGCTGGTGGTGGAATCGCCCATTTTCCACGTGAACGGCGATGACCCCGAGGCGGTCGTGCATGCGGCCAAGGTCGCAACCGAATTCCGCCAGAAATTC
The DNA here is from genome assembly GCF_019654895.1 of Roseobacter sp. OBYS 0001. Classification (NCBI taxonomy): domain Bacteria; kingdom Pseudomonadati; phylum Pseudomonadota; class Alphaproteobacteria; order Rhodobacterales; family Roseobacteraceae; genus Roseobacter; species Roseobacter sp. OBYS 0001. The sequence goes on along the minus strand of NZ_BPES01000003.1, from coordinate 221,348 downwards.
CACAAGGACGTGGTGCTCGACATCTTCTGCTACCGCCGGTTTGGCCATAACGAAGGTGATGAGCCGATGTTCACCAACCCGATGATGTACAAGAAGATCAAGGGCCACAAAACCACGCTCAGCCTTTACACCGAACGGCTGGTCAAGGACGGGCTGATCCCCGAAGGCGAGATCGAAGACATGAAGGCGGCGTTTCAGGCCTATATGAACGAAGAGTTCGAGGCCGGGAAAGAATACCGTCCGAACAAGGCGGACTGGCTCGATGGGAAATGGTCGCATCTGGACAAGCAGAAAAACCAGTATCAGCGCGGTAAAACCGCGATCTCCAAGGCAACGATGGCCGAGGTGGGCAAGGCGCTGTACACAGCACCGGACGACTATCCGATCCATAAAACGGTCGGCCGCCTGCTGGATGGCAAAAAGCAGATGTTCGACAACGGCGAAGGCTTTGACTGGGCGACCGCTGAATCACTAGCCTTCGGCTCGTTGCTGACTGAGGGCTATCCCGTGCGTCTTTCGGGTCAAGACAGCACACGCGGCACCTTTTCGCAGCGCCACTCCGGTCTGGTGAACCAGAACACCGAAGAACGCTACTATCCGCTGAACAACATCAAATCCGGACAGGCCCAGTACGAAGTCATCGACTCGATGCTGTCGGAATATGCGGTGCTTGGGTTTGAATATGGGTACTCCATGGCCGAGCCCAACGCGCTGACCCTCTGGGAAGCACAGTTCGGTGATTTTGCCAACGGCGCGCAGATCATGTTCGATCAGTTCATCAGTTCCGGCGAAAGCAAATGGCTGCGCATGTCGGGCCTTGTCTGCCTGCTGCCCCACGGGTTCGAGGGGCAAGGGCCGGAGCACTCCTCCGCCCGGCTTGAACGGTTCCTGCAAATGTGCGGTCAGGACAACTGGATCGTCGCCAATTGCACGACACCGGCCAACTATTTCCATATCCTGCGCCGTCAGATTCACCGCTCCTTCCGCAAGCCGCTGATCCTGATGACCCCGAAATCGCTGCTGCGCCACAAGCTCGCGGTCAGCACAGCCGAGGAATTCACCACCGGCTCCAGCTTCCACCGCCTGATGTGGGACGATGCGCAGCAGGGCAACTCCAAAACCAAACTGGTGCCGGACAAAAAGATCAAACGCGTCGTGATGTGTTCGGGCAAGGTCTACTATGACCTGCTTGAGGAACGCGACGAGCGCGGGATCGACGACATCTACATCCTGCGTGTTGAGCAGTTCTATCCCTTCCCCGCCCAATCTGCGGTCAAGGAGCTTGAACGCTTCAAACAGGCCGAGGTTGTCTGGTGTCAGGAAGAACCCAAGAACCAGGGCGCATGGACGTTTATCGAACCCAATATCGAATGGGTTCTGGGCCGCATCAAAGCCAAACACGCGCGGCCCATCTATGTTGGCCGCGCCACCTCCGCCTCGCCCGCGACCGGACTGGCGTCTCAGCACAAAGCACAGCAAGCAGCTCTCGTGAACGAAGCGCTGACGATTGAAGGAAACTAAGAAATGACCACTGAAGTACGCGTACCGACATTGGGCGAATCCGTGACCGAGGCCACCGTGGCCACCTGGTTCAAGAAACCCGGTGAGGCTGTGGCCGTGGACGAAATGCTCTGCGAGTTGGAAACGGATAAGGTCACGGTCGAAGTGCCCTCTCCCATCGCTGGCACATTGGGTGAAATCGTTGCCGCCGAAGGCGATACCGTCGGCGTAAATGCGTTGCTCGCGACAATCGCGGAAGGGGCCACAGCGGCTGCCCCCGCCGAAAAACCCGCCGCCGCCGCACCGGCTGCCGCATCCGCGTCTGTCGATGTCATGGTCCCCACATTGGGCGAATCCGTGACCGAGGCTACCGTCAGCACATGGTTCAAGGCCGTCGGCGACAGCGTGGCGCAGGACGAAATGCTGTGCGAATTGGAAACCGACAAGGTCAGTGTCGAGGTCCCCGCACCTGCCTCAGGTGTCTTGACGGAAATACTGGCCGCTGAAGGCGCAACCATTCAGGCTGGTGGCAAACTGGCGCTCCTGTCTTCGGGCGACGGTGCATCCGCCGCCCCGGCGTCAGCACCCGCCCCTGCCGCCGCAGCGGCCCCTGCAAGTGGCAGCAAGGACGTCGAAGACGCGCCTTCCGCCAAAAAAGCAATGGCAGAGGCCGGAATAAGTCCTGATCAGGTGACAGGCTCAGGTCGCGACGGGCGTATTATGAAAGAAGACGTCAGCAGCGCCATAGCTGCGGCCAATGCGGCCCCTGCCCCCGCAGCGGCCCCCGCGGCCCCGCGCGCGCCTGTCTCTGCGGATGACGCCAGCCGCGAAGAACGGGTCAAGATGACGCGCCTGCGCCAGACCATCGCCAAGCGCCTCAAGGACAGCCAGAACACCGCTGCCATGCTCACCACCTACAACGAGGTCGACATGACCGAGGTGATGGCCCTGCGCAACGAATACAAAGACCTGTTCTTTAAAAAGCATGGTGTCAAACTGGGCTTTATGTCTTTCTTTACAAAGGCCTGCTGCCACGCCCTGCGCGAGGTGCCCGAGGTCAACGCAGAGATTGACGGCACGGATATCGTCTACAAGAACTTCGTCCATATGGGGATCGCGGCGGGCACGCCCACGGGCCTTGTGGTGCCGGTCATTCGCGATGCGGACGCCATGTCGTTCCATGCCATCGAACAGGCGATTGCCGAGAAAGGCGCGCGCGCGCGCGACGGCAAGCTGTCGATGGCCGAAATGCAGGGCGGGACGTTTACGATCTCGAACGGCGGTGTTTACGGCTCGCTGATGAGTTCGCCGATCCTGAACCCACCGCAGTCGGGCATCCTCGGCATGCATAAAATTCAGGACCGCCCGATGGCCATCGGCGGCCAGGTGGTGATCCGCCCGATGATGTATCTGGCGCTCAGCTATGACCACCGGATCGTGGATGGCAAAGGCGCTGTGACCTTCCTCGTGCGCGTGAAAGAAGCGCTGGAAGACCCACGGCGTTTGTTGATGGACCTATAAGGATAATAAAATGAAAAGCTTCTTTAAATACTGTACATTTACAGCAATCGTGTTGCTTGCGGCCTGTACGCAACGCTCTGCCGATCCGCTCTCCGGTGATGAACTCCGCTCAAACCTTGTCGGGCAAAGCTTTAAATATAGTGGCCGCGATCGCGGCTCATATCTCTACTGGGGCACAATTGACATCCAGGAAGACGGTACTCTGAACTTCCTGTCGCCGGCGAGCCCCATACAACGTGGTTCCTGGCGTATCGTCGGCGACGATGTTTGTATCACTCTGGAAATCGTCGAGTCGGGTAAAGAAAAATGTGTCGCTGTTTACAGAGTGGGCGAAGACAATTTCGAGACCAGCGATGGCTACACACTGAGACCGTTGTAGCGTGTTGCAGCGCTTCACTTTTCATACCCCAGACGGAATGATTCAGGCCATTAAACTCAAAGGAACCTGAAAAAATGACCGAACTCACCATCCTCGCCCTCTACGGCCTTCTGGTCATCCTCACCCTGATCCTGCAGGCGACAGGTGCGATGACGCAGCTTGGCATGGGCTACTTGTTGGGGTCGCGCGATGAAGGGCGCACAGTGTCCGGCATCGCGGGGCGGCTGGAACGCGCACTGCACAACTCGATCCACGCGATGGTGCTTTTCGCGCCTGCTGTCCTGCTGATCGTTGTCACCGACAGCGCCACCAACCAGTCGCTTCTCGCCTGTCAGGCATTCCTGCTCGCGCGTCTCGTCTACCTGCCCGCTTATGCCTTCGGGCTCACGGGCATCCGCAGCCTTGCGTGGACGGTTGGCTTGCTGTCAACTGCACTCTTATACTTCCTGTCACTTTGAGGGGGCCACGTGACAACCCAATCATCAACGCCGCCAGAACCACCTGCATCCCCGCTGCTGAAACCTGTCTTGCGCTTCATCGCGTTTTGCATTGAAACGCCCGCAACAGCCGCGGTTCGGATCGCAGCTGTCATGACCCTGCTGGCCCTGTTGATCCATACCAAGGCCATCATTCTGGGTGCCTCTGCCACAGGTACCGGGTTTGCCGTGCTTTACGCCACATCTGCATGGGGCGTCGCGCTGTATCTGCGCGCACAGGAACGAGGCCGAAACGATGACACCTGAACTGACGGTCCTTGCCCTCGCAGCGCTGTTGCAGGTGGCCCAGATGGGGGCCTATTCGGTGGCGGGCAATATGCAGATTGATGCCAAAACGGCCTTTGGGCCGCGCGACACGCCGGTGCATCTCACCGGCGTTGCAGCTCGTTTGCAGCGGGCGATGAACAACCACTTCGAAGGGCTGATCCTCTTTTCGATTGCCGTGGGGGTTGTCTCGATCTCAGGGCAGTCCACAGGCTTTACCGCCGCCTGCGCCTGGGTCTATCTGGCTGCGCGCATCGCTTACGTGCCCGCCTATGCCTTCGGTCTCAGCCCATGGCGTTCGGTCATCTGGATGATCGGCGTCGCCGCGACAACCGCACTGTTGATTGCGGGACTTATTTGATGCCAGTTTATGCCCAACCGCGCCACCTGCGCACCGACGTAATACCGACGTGTCACCGACACGATACCGACGCCTGAAAACAAAGGAAAATACCATGGCCAGCTACGACGTGATCATCATCGGCTCAGGCCCCGGCGGCTATGTCTGCGCCATTCGCTGCGCGCAACTGGGTCTGAAAGTGGCCTGCGTCGAAGGACGCGACACGCTGGGCGGCACCTGTCTGAATGTCGGTTGTATACCGTCCAAAGCGCTCCTGCACGCGAGCCATATGCTGCATGAGGCAGAGCATAATTTCGCCGCCATGGGGCTGATGGGTAAAAGCCCGTCCGTCGATTGGAAAAAGATGATGTCCTATAAAGAAGACACCATCGGCCAGAACACCAAGGGCATCGAATTTCTGTTCAAAAAGAACAAGATCGACTGGCTGAAAGGCTGGGGATCGATCCCTGAGGCCGGCAAAGTCAAGGTCGGGGACGAGGTGCATGAAGCCAAGAATATCATCATCGCCTCAGGCTCCGAACCCGCCTCGTTGCCGGGTGTAGAGGTGGATGAAAAAACCGTCGTGACCTCAACCGGGGCACTGGAACTGGCGAAGATCCCAAAAAAGATGGTGGTGATCGGTGCAGGCGTGATCGGGCTGGAACTGGGATCGGTCTATGCGCGCCTCGGTGCTGAGGTCACGGTGGTCGAATACCTCGACGCGATCACCCCCGGAATGGACGCAGAGGTCCAAAAAACCTTCCAAAGAACGCTTAAAAAACAGGGCCTTAAATTCATCATGGGCGCGGCTGTGCAAAAGACAGAAAGCCTCAAGACCAAGGCGAAAGTACACTACAAGCTGCGCAAGGATGACAGCGAACATGTGCTGGATGCCGATGTGGTTCTGGTGGCCACGGGCCGCAAACCCTTCACCGAAGGGCTGGGTCTGGACACGCTGGGCGTCAAGATGTCTGCGCGGGGACAAATCGAGGTCAGCGCCCATTGGGAAACCAATGTGGCCGGCATCTATGCGATCGGCGACGTGATCGACGGCCCGATGCTGGCACATAAAGCCGAGGACGAAGGCATGGCCGCCGCCGAACAGGTCGCAGGCAAACATGGGCACGTGAACTACAGCGTGATCCCCGGCGTCATCTACACCCACCCCGAAGTGGCGAACGTCGGCATGACCGAGGAAAACCTCAAGGAAGCCGGCCATGCCTATAAGGTCGGCAAATTCAGCTTTATGGGCAATGGGCGCGCCAAGGCGAATTTTGCGGGCGACGGGTTTGTTAAAATCATCGCCGACAAAGAAACTGACCGCATCTTGGGCGCACATATCGTCGGCCCGGCGGCAGGTGATCTGATCCACGAAATCTGCGTGGCCATGGAATTCGGCGCCTCCGCCGAGGACCTCGCCATGACCTGCCATGCGCATCCCACCTACTCCGAAGCGGTCCGTGAGGCCGCACTGGCCTGCGGTAGCGGCGCAATTCACATGTGATCAGGACGCGCGCGGGCTACCACATGGTTTTAGCGGCCCGCGCGCCCCATGCCTGATCATAGGCGGTGCCACCCTCGGCCCCGTCGGTCATTTCCGACAGGATCTCGCCAACGGTGGGCACATCTTCGGACAGATCCTCACCAGACCACAGCCCCGCACGCATCAACGCCCGGGCGCATTGGGTGTAAATCTCCGCAATCTCAACAACGATGACAGTCGCAGGTTGACGCCCTTGCCGCTCAAACCGCGCGCGCAAGTCAGCGTCGTTGCTCAGCCACGCCGTGCCATTTACACGCACCACATTATGCGACCCCGGCACCACGAACATCAGCGACATGCGCCCGTCCTGTACGATATTGCGCAGCGAATCCAACCGGTTGTTGCCCCGCCAATCGGGCATCAGCAGCGTTCCGGGGTCCAGTTCCTGCACCACAGGGCCGTCATCCCCGCGCGGGCTGCCGTCGGTTCCCGCTGGCCCCACCGTGCTCAGCACGCAGAGCTTTGAGGCCATGATCCAACGGCGATAAAGCGGTGTCATCCGGCGCGCCACTTTGCGCAGCGCAGGGGCGCCGGGCGTGCCATAAAGCGACTCCAGCGCCGCAACGCTGGCGATCCGGCTAGGTGTCGTTTCCATCCCCAAACCCCGCTTCTGCCATCAAAGCATCGGAACGTGTCTCAACCACGTTTTCCAACTGTTTCATAAACGCATCACGCGGCAGGCCCGGCTCGATCACCGGCAAAAACTCAACCACCGCCACCCCCGGTTTGCGCAACAGCCCGTGTTTGGGCCAAAGGACCCCCACATTGGTGGCCACAGGCACACATGGCTGACCCAACTGTTCGTAAAGAATGCCCGTCCCCACCTTATACGGGCGCTTTTCACCCGGCGGGACACGCGTGCCTTGCGAATAAATGATCAGCTGTCCCGGCGTGCTGCGCCCGGCTTGCACATCCGCCACCATCTTTTCGATGGCCGCGCCACGTTTGCCGCGATCCACCGATACACAGTCCAGACGCCGCGCATAAAGCCCGATGATAGGCGTATAGAGTATCTCCTTTTTCATGATGAATTTCGCCGAGGGCAAGGCGGTAAAGATCATCATGATATCAAGGAACGACTGATGCTTGGCCGCGATCAGCGCCTCGCCCTCAGGCGGCGTCCCGCGCACTTCGCAACGCAGCCCGACCATCCACTTCGCCGTCCAGAACACATAGCGCGAATAGCCTTTGCAAGCGGCAAAGGCACCGCGTTTGTCCACCAATGCCCAAGGCGCGAACAACAAACCAATCATCGGCATCGCAATATACATTTGCGCAATGAACAGCACGGATCGCAGGTATTGAAACATCACGACAACTCCTTGAGGACGCGGCGGGCGGCCCAGCCCGTTGCGCTGAAGGCCACAGCAGCAGCAAGGGCCGGGATCAACAGCGGCAAGAGCCACTGAGCGCCCTGAAACCCAAGACCAGTGAGAAATCCGCCCGCATCCGAGGCGGGCGGCAAAAGCAACACCGCCCCCATGCCCAGCACCATACCACCAGCGGCACCGGCCACAGCCCGCAGCGTAAATCGGCGGATAAAAGCACGCGCAATAAACTGGTCGGTCGCCCCCACCAATCGCAGCACGCGAATGACTTGCGCATTTGCCGCCAGCGCCGCATTGGCCGCCAACGTCACCATGGCCGCCATGGTAACGGCCAACAGCAGCACCGACACGACGCCAAGCGCCTTGAGGCGGTTCGCCGATTGCACCAGTGGCGCGCGCCATTGTGTATGATCGTCAAAAACTGCCCCCGGCACCTCGGCCGCCAGTCGCAGCCGCAAACCCGCCGCGTCAAAGCCACTGTCTTCCTGAATGACTTCGATCAGTTGCGGCACCGGCAGAGTATCAATGTCCAGTTCAGGCCCGAACCATGGCGCCAGCAGAGCGCGTTGTTCTTCAACATCCAGCGCGCGGGCAAAGGCAACGCCAGCCGTGGTTTCAAGGATGCGCAGCGTCAGTGCTGTCTGGTCTTGCAATTGCTCTGACGGGGCAACAATGCGGATGGTGGCAGATTGCGCCAACTCATCCCCCCAGCGCGCCGCCAACCGGCCAGATGCAAGGCTGAGGGCCAGTGCGAACACCGCCAGAAAGGCCATGGCACCCGAAGCAAAGACGATAAGCTGCGCCGTGACCCCTGAGGGTGGCACAACGCGGTCAGCGCCGCGATCCCCCAGCAGTATTTCCTTGACGCCCATCACAGATCCGCCCCGGAAAGCTGCACCCGATTGTTTGCAATCCGCAGCACACGGGCCTGAATCTGAGATTTCGCCGCCCGGATCAGGCTGAGGTCATGGGTCGCGATCAGCACTGTTTTACCCATTTTGTTCAATTCGATCAGCAGGCGCAAAAGACGCTGTGACATCTCCCAGTCGACGTTGCCGGTCGGCTCATCCGCGATGATCACGTCGGGTGACATGATCACCCCGCGTGCCAGAGCCGCACGTTGGCGTTCGCCCCCTGAAAGCTCTGGCGGCATTGCCGTGGCGCGGTGGGTCAGGCCCACCCAGCCCATGAGCTCGATCAAGTCGTCATGCGCACCCTCTGCCCCACGCCCGGTCACATGCAGCGGTAGTGCAATGTTCTCCGCCACCGACAGATGATCCAGAAACTGGCAATCCTGATGCACAACACCGACGCGCCTTTGCAACAGGGCCATCTGTCCGCGATCAAGACCTGCGAGATCTGCGCCAAAGGCGCTAACCTGCCCGACCGACGGCAACAAAGCGCCGTAACACAGCTTGAGCAACGTGGTCTTTCCTGCCCCTGACGGACCTGTCAGAAAATGAAAAGAGCCCGGCGCAAGTGTAAGGGATATATCCGAAAATAATGCGCCACCACTATAACTATAAGCGACGTTGTCCAGCTCGATCACGTGACCTCCGGGTCCTTGCCTGAGGCTCTTGTGCCTCAGGTCTGGTCTGGTTTCAATGCATCACTTGCCGAGTTTATGCTCAGTTAAGACTTTTCGTTGAAACACCTGTCACATAGGGTGTCACAAAATGAAAAGGTCCATGGAAACCATGCAGCAGGGTTCAGTATGCGGTTGATTTGCCCCAATTGCGACGCACAGTATGAAGTGCCCGAAGATGTGATGCCGCTGGATGGCCGCGATGTGCAGTGTTCCAACTGTGGCCAGACGTGGTTTCAGGAGCACCCGAACGCACCGGACGATGCGCCGACAGAAACGCTTGATCTGCCAAAAACACCGGAACCTGCACAGACCCGCGAAGAACCGGAAGAGACGCCCGAACTGCCCACGCCTCCGGTGCGCCGGGCGCTGGACCCGGCAGTCGAGGACGTGTTGCGCGCCGAGGCTGAGTTGGAAGCACAAGCGCGCAAGGCTGAAAAGTCCAGCCTTGAAAGCCAACCTGACCTCGGCCTTGACGATGCCCCCCAAAAACGCCGCACCCAAGACAACAGCAAAGCTGAGCAAAAGACGCGACCGGCACCCAATCCCGAGAAGGATGAGGCAACCTTTGCAAAAGCCGCATCATCAGCCATATCCAGCCGCCGCGAGTTGTTACCGGATATCGAAGAGATAAATTCGACGCTGCGCTCTAACAGTGATCGCTCTGCCAGTACGGACCCCGGACAGACTGCCCAGATCGAGGTGCAGGAAAAACGAAGCGCCCGGCGTGGTTTCGTTCTTGCCGCCGCCTTGGTCGCAGGTCTCGTGCTGGTCTATGTTTACGCACCGCAGATCGCACAGCAAATACCGCAGGCAGAGCCCGCACTGATGGGCTATGTAGAGACGGTCGACGGGTGGCGTGTCTGGCTGGACACTCAGGTCAAAGCATTGCTGACCTGGCTTGATCAGGTTTCAGGCAGCAGCAGCACACCTTAACAAGCGGCGCGGCGTCTAGAACCTGTCCAGCAGACGGTTCAGATAATCGCGTTCGACCTCAGGCCGTTCTGTGTCGCCTGACCTGCGGCGGATCTCATCCAGCAATTCGCGCGCGCGCCCATAGGCGTCATCGTTCAGCGCGAGCGGGCTGTTTTCGCCCTGCACACCCGAATTGCCCGCCTCACGTCCCAAAGGGTCGCGGCTCTCGGCACGCTGGTCGCTTTCTTGCGTGCCCTGACCCGGCTGGCCATTTTGCTGTTGTTCGGCCATCATTTCGCCAAGTGCGCGCATGCCCTCGCGCAGCGCTTCCATGGCCTGACCCTGATTGTCGATCGCCTCCGCCAAATCGTTCTGGCGCAGTGCATCCTCTGCCCCATCCATCGCACGCCCGGCCCGATCCAGCGCGTCGCGCGCGGCATCCCCTTCAGGTGTCCCGGCACCCGGCAGGTTCTGTTGCTGGCGGCTCAACTCGTCGCGCAAGGCTTGCTGACGGTCTGCAATGCTTCCCTGCGCACCGCCCTCGCCTTGCTGACCATTCTGGGCTTGTCCGTCCTGTTCACCGCCCTGCCCCTGACCTTCGCCTTCATGTTCCGTGCCGCGCCCCTGACCGCCATTGCGGCCTTCGTTGCCCTGATTTTCGCCGGCTTGTGCATTCGGGTTGAACTGTTCCTGCAAATCGCGGAACGCCTGATCGCTCAGCCCTTGCTGCTCGCGCAGCGTTTCCGACAGACCCTCCATGGCTTGTTCGCCCGGGCTTTGACCGCCCTGACCTTGCTGCCCTTGGGTGACGCGCATGTTCTCCATCATCTCCTGAAGCTCTTGCAACGCCTGTTGCGCCTCGGCCATGCGCCCTTGCTCCATCAACTCCTGAATGCGGTCCATCATGCGTTGCAGATCATCCTGTGTCATCTGCATCGAATTCTGCTGATCGCCCTGCTGCCCTGGCGGCTGTTGCTGCTGGTCGCGTTGCGCCTGACGGGACAATTGCTGCAGGTAGTCTTCGGTCGCGCGGCGCAGCTCCTGCATCAGCTCGGCGATCTCTTCGTCCGATGCACCATTCTTGATCGCCTCATTGAGACGTTCTTGCGCCCGGCGCATCCGCTCAGCGGCATCTGCCAGATCGCCTTCTTCGAGGATCAGCGCGAGGTCCCACATATCATCCGCAAGCTCTTGCTGCTTCTCGTCCGTAATCCCATGCTTTGCGTGTATTTCCAGCGCCTTGATGACCTGCTTCAGGCGTAACGCATCGGTCTCTTTACGGAACAGGTCCTGTGGCTCATAGGACACCGCGCGCATGACCTGCGCGATGGATGGCCCATTGGCCCGCGACCATAACAGATCGCGCCGCGCTTCTATCACCGCGGCCGCGACCGGGTCGAAGAACCGCCGGCCCGGCAGCACGATGGCACGTGGTTCTGTTTCAAACTGCTGTTCCGCGCCATCCAGCGCCGACAGGCTGACCTGCACGGGCAGGTTTGCCCAAGGATGTTCAGAGAAATCCTCGATAAGGTTCTCTTCAAATTCGGCTCTGCTGCCGGAAATCGGCATTGGCAAAGGCACGATGAGTTCGGGGCGTTGTTCAGGGTCAATCGTCAGACCGTAACGGCGATCGACGGAGGCCAGATCAAGCGAAAACCGCGCCTCTCCGGCCTCTACCGCATAGTCATCGACCGCATAGAACGGCAACGTCATCTCACCCATGGCCGAGGCACTGGGGTCAGACAGAACCGTAATTTCCGGCGGTTGATCCGGAATGACAACCACTTGCCAGCTACGCCCGCCCGGACCGCTGATGGTGATATCCCCATCCTGTACGACGATGAAATCCTGTGCCGGGTCGGAAACGGCAGCGACATCTGTACGCCCGGACACGGTTTCCGAGAGGGTCAGCGCGCCGACCTCACCGTACATCCGCATTGTAATCAAGCTGCCCGCCGGAACCGCCAATTCGCCCGCGTCAATGTCGTTGAGGTAAATGGTCGGCCGCCCGGTATAGCGCGGGCTTTCGGCCCACCCTTCCCAGACCGGCCCTGCGGCAAGACCGGCCCCACCGGGAGTCATTTCGGACACGGAACCAACCCGCCATATAGATCCAAACAACAGGGCAATGCCGAACGCCAACAGCGCCATGTAACGCAGCGCATAAGGATCACGCTTGGGAGTTTGTAAATCTGCCGGAACGGGTTTGGCCAATACCGCCCGCGCAGCCATGCGCGTCTGGTGCGCGCGCCAGACTGCCGTCGACGCCGCATCCCCGGACCCGATGGTCTGCGTGTCCGTGAGCGCCTGCAGCGGCCTGCCCGGCAAGCTCGCGTCAAGCCTCAGGATCACATCGTCTCTTGTCGGCATGCGGAAATTTCGGGCGGCGTAAATAAGCGCCGCAATGACCGAGAGAGCGGAAATTACCGCTGATCCCCAGACAATTTCGACGCCGACAATATCCTGAAGCCCCAACATCAGCGCCGACATGACAAGCAGACATACCGTCAGCAATGGCCAGAAACTGTGCACAACGGCTTCGGTCAGCAGTCCCAACCACGTCAACCGCAGGGGCCATCTGACTGATTTTAATGTTTTTTCCGCATCATGTCGGGAAAAAGACGCCATATGTCATGCTCCGTTGCCAAAGGCTCGGATGCATAGTGTCCATCAGAGCCAATTAGGAATGGTATCTCGTTTTATCATTTCGTCAAAGGTTGGACGTGGGCGAATAACCGCAAATTGATCTTCATGCACCAAAACTTCGGGAATAAGTGGGCGAGAATTGTACTCGCTGCTCATTACTGCGCCATATGCACCCGCAGAGCGAAAGGCGACGAGTTCTCCGGCGGCGACCGGCGGCATGACCCGCGCGCGCGCGAAGGTATCGCCCGATTCGCACACAGGGCCGACAATATCGAATTTCACCTGTTCAATCCCAGGATCAGGCTCAACCACCGGAATGATATCGTGATAGGCTTCGTACATGGCCGGGCGGATGAGATCATTCATCGCCCCGTCAATGATCAGAAAATCGCGGTCTTCACCGGATTTCACGTAAATCACCTCAGAGACCATGATACCGGCGTTCCCGACGATCAGCCGACCCGGCTCGATTTCGATCTCGCATCCCAGATGCCCCAGCTTGCGCTTGATCATCGCGCCATAGTCGGACGGCAAAGGCGGCGCCTGATTGTCCCGCGCGTAAGGAATACCGAGACCCCCACCGAGGTCCAGACGCCGGATGTTGTGCCCCTGCCCGCGCAATTGCTCGGTCAACTCCGCAACCTTGTCGTAGGCGGCTTCAAACGGGGCCAGATCGGTCAACTGGCTGCCGATATGCACATCAATGCCGATCACCTCCAGCCCCTTCAACGAGGCGGCCAGCGCATAAACCTCATGGGCGCGCGAAATAGGGATCCCGAATTTGTTCTCGGACTTTCCGGTGGCAATCTTTGCATGCGTTTTGGCATCGACATCCGGGTTCACACGAATGGTGATCGGCGCTGTGACACCCATCGCAAGCGCCGTGGCATTCAGCACCTCCATCTCCGGCTCGGACTCAACATTGAACTGTCGAATGCCCCCTTCGAGCGCGAGGCGGATTTCAGCGGCTGTCTTGCCGACACCTGAAAACACGATCTTGTCGCCGGGCACCCCGGCGGCCTTGGCGCGCAGATACTCACCGCCCGACACCACGTCCATCCCCGCCCCGGCCTGTGCGAGGGTTTTCAGGATCGCCTGATTGCTGGCCGCTTTCATGGCGTAGCACACGAGGTGGTCCATCCCATCAAGCGCCTCATCAAACAGACGGAAATGCCTCAAAAGCGTTGCGGTGGAATAGAGGTAAAACGGCGTGCCCACGGTGGCCGCTATCTCGGGCACCGGTACATCTTCGGCGTGCAGAACGCCATCGCGATAGAGAAAATGATCCATGTGCGCGCTCTACGCAAAAGCGCAGACAAGATCAATCAGCCTTTGCTGCGCGCGGCGTTTCGGCCCAACAGGCAGTTGCATATGCAGCCTCAGCCCTCAGCGATTTTGCATCCGCAGTGCCAGATACAGCGGCAAGCCGCAACTGACACCGATGCAAAAGGTTGCAGGGATGGCAATCAGGCCCAGCCAACGGCGCGTGCGGAAAGTTTCAGCCAGCACCCAGACAGTCAGCGCCACGGCGGCGATCGTGAGGTCCCAGACCAAACCGCTTGTCGCGGCGTTGACATGCCATGCATCGACCATGGCCATCAGGTCATAGCCGTTGGCGTTGAACCAGCTGATGAAATAATACATGGGGTGAATGGACCCCCAAATCGCCAGTGCAAAGAAAACGACACGCAACATATCTGGTTCAGCCCCTTTTGACCACGCCGTACCGCGCGTACCCGGAAATGCTTACACCCGTTTTTTGCGCAGGTTCTGCGACCGGTTGCCGATGCGAGACCTGCGAACCAGTACAGCCGGATACGAGGATAAGGGACAAGATCAGGGCAAGCCGCATCATCACAGCGTCTAAAGCCCCAAGAATATCGAAAGCGGGCCTTGGTTCAAACCAACCCCAACGTTCGAATTCACACCGCCTGAGCCAACCGCAACAGATGCACCGACTGTCGGGCGCACCGGTTCACCGTCAACACCGCAGGCGGCCAGTGTACCGGCCAACATCAACATCACGACACATCGGGTCATCAGATCAGTGCCCTCCATCGAGCGATTTGTTCGCGCACCCGAACGGGTGCCGTTCCTCCATAAGATATACGGCTTTGAACCGAGTTTTCCACCCCGAGCACATCAAAGACGTCCGCTGTGATGTCTGCGTGCACCCCACGCATATCCTCCAGCGTCAGATCGGGCAGATCGCATTTCTGCGCTTCGGCCAGCGCAACCAGCGCACCGGTGATGTGATGGGCCTCGCGAAACGGCAGGCCAAGTACGCGCACCAACCAGTCCGCAAGGTCTGTGGCCGTTGAGAACCCCGAACCCGCCGCCTGCGCGAGGCTTTCGCGGTTGGCTGTCATGTCGCTGACCATGCCGGTCATTGCCGCCAGCGCGAGCATGAGGTTATCAGCAGCGTCGAAGACTTGCTCTTTATCCTCTTGCATGTCCTTGGAATAGGCCAGCGGCAGGCCCTTCATCACCATCATCAGCGCCGTATTGGCACCGAAAATGCGACCGACCTTGGCACGGATCAATTCAGCCGCGTCCGGGTTCTTCTTTTGCGGCATGATCGAAGAACCGGTGGAAAAGCGGTCCGACAGCGCCACAAACCGGAACTGTGCGGAGGACCAGATCACAAGTTCTTCGGCAAAACGGCTCAGGTGCATGGCACAGATGCTGGCCGTGCTCAGGAATTCGAGGGCAAAATCGCGATCGCTCACCGCATCGAGGGAATTCGCGGCGGGCCGGTCAAACCCCAGCGCTTCTGCGGTCATATGGCGGTCAATCGGAAAGGACGTACCCGCAAGCGCTGCCGCCCCCAGCGGGCTTTCGTTCATGCGAGCACGCGCGTCGCGCACACGGCTAAGGTCACGCCCAAACATCTCAACATAGGCCATCATGTGATGGCCCCATGTCACAGGCTGGGCTGTCTGCAGATGCGTGAAACCGGGCATGACCCAATCCGCCCCGGCCTCGGCCTGATCCAGCAACGCACGGATCAGCGCCAGCAATCCAGCCTCAGACGCATCCAACTGATCGCGCACCCAGAGCTTGAAATCGGTGGCGACCTGATCATTGCGACTGCGGCCCGTGTGCAGTCGCCCCGCCGGTTCACCGATGATCTCTTTCAGACGCGCCTCCACATTCATGTGAATGTCTTCCAACGCCGTCGAGAAAGCGAAATTTCCCGTCTCAATTTCTGACAAGACCGTGAGAAGCCCTTCCCCCATCGCCTCGGCATCGCTAGGCTCAACGATGCCTGTCGCGCCCAGCATCGCGGCATGCGCACGCGACCCTGCAATATCTTGTGCAGCCATACGCTTGTCGAACCCGATTGAGGCATTAATTGCCTCCATAATCGCATCGGGCCCGTCGGCAAAACGGCCGCCCCACATTTGGTTGGAGGATTTCGGGTTCTGCGTGTCTGTCATCTGTGTTCACCCCTTGGAGGGAAAATGAAAAAACTGGTATCCGCGCTCGTTTATACGGCCCTTTCCTTGGGTGCAATCACCGTGGGCACGGCGGCCCATGCCGATCTTGCGGCCGCAGCACAAATGCGCGAAGGCGACATGAAGAAACTGGTGTTTCATGCGACCCCGCAGGACACGTCGAATGCGGAGTTCTTTCTGGCCGATGACGCAGGCACGACGACGCTGGAAAACTATCGGGGCAAATATGTATTGCTGAATTTCTGGGCCACATGGTGTGCGCCCTGCAGGGTTGAGATGCCCCACCTGTCTGAATTACAGACAGAATTTGGCGGAGATGATTTCGAAGTCCTCACCATCGCGACCGGACGCAATTCGCCTACCGGGATCAAGAAGTTCTTCGAAGAGATCGGCATCAATAACCTGCCGCGCCATCAGGATCCGAAACAGGCGCTGGCAAGCCAGATGGCGATCTTTGGCCTGCCGATCACCGTTCTGATTGACCCTGAGGGGAAAGAGGTTGCACGGCTGCGCGGCGACGCAGATTGGGCATCAGATAACGCCAAGGCCATCATCGAGACAATTCTGGCCCGCGCGCCGTCCTGAATTATGCGCGTGCTGCGCTGCGGTTTAACCAGAATTCCCCACAGCCCTCCGGCTGTTCAGGAAACATTGGACCTGTGACCAGATATCTCTAGGCTGATGGATATTCTATCCATTGGTTTTTGAGAGGCGTGCACCGTGCCGTTTTACAGCAATTTACGCATAAGCTACCCCGCTGGTTCTCCCGAAGAAGTACTGCGAAAGCGCACGCTTGCCGGTATTCGGCGACTACGCTTGGCGCTTGCTGAGCATTTTCCGACCCATACAGATCGCATGGGGACGGTTCGCATCGGCACATGGAACATCCGCGAGTTTGGCAATGCAAAATTCGACGGGCGCGATACGTATGAGCCGCTTTATTACATGGCCGAGATCATCTCGAACTTTGATATTGCCGCCATACAGGAGGTGCGCGATGACATGCGCGAATTCACCCAACTGCTGGATATTCTAGGACCCGATTGGGATTATATCGCGACAGATGTGACGGATGGCGCTGCCGGAAACGGCGAGCGGATGGTCTTTATGTTCAACCGAAATCGCGTGCGGTTTCGCAACATCGCGGGTGAGTTGACGCTGCCCGAAGGCAAGAAGGTTCTGGCGAGTTTCGGAGAGCGTATCAAGCTGGAAAACGGGATCGCCTTGCAACTCCCCGCAGGGGCGGATTTATCCGGCATCTACCGCGCACGGTCCCTGCGCAAGAACAGCACAGTACGTTTGGATCAGGATGTGGAAATTCCTTTGCCCGACGGCACGATGCTGCAACTGCCCGATGGCAGCGGGCTGGCAGTAACAAAAGGCACCGAGGTTACCCGCCCACCCAACACACGCGGTCAAGTGAACGTTGATGTTCCACTGGACGTAGTCCAAGGCGACGCATTCCGGCTCAGGTTTCCGGGCAATGCCCTCGACCAGAGTTTCAAGCAGTTTGCGCGCACCCCGTTTCTGGTTAGCTTTCAGGCAGGGTGGTTAAAAATCGATCTTGCCACCGTTCACATCTACTTTGGCTCAAACGAAGACGACAAACTGCTGGCGCAGCGTCGAAGAGAGATTGTCAGACTAACCGAGGCCATCGGAAACCGGGCATCAAAAGAGATGAAAAAGAACCCCGAAAATGCGGTCGTGACTGCCGTGTTGGGTGACTTCAACATCATCAGCCCGGAACACGAAACGATGCAGGCTCTGGAGGCAAACGGTTTCGAAGTGCCAGAGAAAATAAAGCAAATCCCCGGATCGAATGTAGATAAGTCAAAAGCCTACGACCAAATCGCGTTCTGGGAACCGAAACGCAGCCGGGGGTATGCGCATGTAAAGGTGCATGGCGCGAACGTCTTTGACTTTTTCGACCACGTGTACCGTCTGGATGAGCGCGAGACGTATCAGCCGCAACGCTCTGAGCAATCTTACAAAAACTGGCGCACGTATAAAATGAGCGACCATCTGCCAATGTGGGTTGAGCTCGCGAGCGACTTTTCCGATGCATTTCTTGATGTTTGCGACGCAACAGAGCCGCCAGAATAAGACAAGGCTAAGGTAGTTATCCGTAATTTGGGCCATGTAAGTTGTCTAAATCGCATCTTGTGCGTATTTTATCCAGATTCAACCGTTAGAAAACACAACCGCAGCCCGCTGTTTCAGATTGAATAGAAAAAGCGTTGACGGGCTGTGGGATAGGTTTAGCTTCGCCGCATAACCGGAGGCACTGCCCTATGCCGTTCTTGGCGCGACTTTTCTTTTCAATCATTGTTGTTTCTGCCGGAGTAAGCGCAAACGCTCAAAACGGACCGCCGCCGGTCACCGTGGCAACCCCCGTTGTCAAAACCATCATCGAAGACGATGAGTTTGTCGGGCGATTTGAAGCCGAAGGCGAAGTGATCGTGCGCGCCCGCGTTTCGGGGTATTTGCAAACGGTGCATTTCGATGACGGCAGCCGGGTCGAAGCAGGTCAGCTTTTGTACACAATTGACCAACGCCGATTCCTGACCGCATTGCGACAGGCGCAGGCTCAGATCGATGTGGCACAGGCCACCTATATTTTCACGCAGGATCAACTGGAACGCGCCGAAGCCCTGATTACGAATGGCAACATCTCGCAAAGCGCAGTCGATTCCCGCAGAGAGGCATATCTCGCCGCACAAGGGGCGCTTGAGCAAGCGCGGGCAGCGTTGGAATTGGCGCAACTGGACCTTGAATACACTAAAATCACAGCCCCGATGTCAGGCCGGATCGATCAGACCCATGTCGACCCCGGCAACCTCGTTCTCGCCGATCAGACAGAGCTTACGTCAATCGTATCCTCTGATCCCATCTATTTCTTTTTTGACATTGATGAGCGTTATTTTCTTGCCTACGCCCGCGATGCGCGCGCGCGCGGTGCGTCCTTGCAAGAGGGCGGCGGCGAGTTGAAGGTCAGAGTGTCCCTGTCAGACGAAAGCATCCCCCCGATCCACGGATACCTCGACTTTTCTGAGAACAGGATCGACGCAGAAACCGGTACGATGCGGGTGCGCGCAGTTCTGGACAACCCCGATGAAGTGCTAACGCCGGGCTTGTTTGGTCGTGTCAACGTGCCGGGGTCGCTGCCCTACGAGGGTATATTGGTGCCCGATGCGGCAATCGTCGCGGACCAAAACAGACGCCTCGTGATGAGCGTGGATGCAGAGGGCAACGTCACGCCCATCCCTGTACGTCCCGGGCCGCGCATTGATGGCTACCGCGTGATACGCGAAGGGCTCGACGGCAGCGAACTGATCGTAATCGAAGGCATCATTCGCGCCCGCCCCGGCAGCGTGGTCACCCCGGAACGGGTGGAATTACCGCTGGTTGCGGAAAACTAGAATGGGCCGTTTTTTCGTCAGCCGACCCATATTTGCCATCGTCATGTCCGTTATCATGACGATTGTCGGCATGCTCGCCTACACGCAGCTGCCTATTGAGCAATATCCGCAAATTGCCCCGCCTTCGATTGTTGTGCGTGCGAACTACCCCGGTGCAGATGCCGAAACCATCGCTGCGACCGTCGCCACACCTTTGGAACAAGAGATCAACGGTGTGGAAGGGATGCTTTATCTGTCGTCCTTTTCCACGGCAGACGGGTCGATGAGCCTGAGCATTACGTTCGAGCTTGGCACCGACCTTGATGCCGCGCAGGTCCTCGTTCAAAACCGTGTCGCCATCGCTGAACCGCGCTTGCCGCAAGAGGTGCGTGCGCTTGGTGTCACAACGACCAAGTCCTCACCCGATCTGATGATGGTCGTGCATATGCTGTCACCGGATGAGACCTTTGATCAGCTTTATGTGTCGAACTACGCACGGGCACGGGTGCGCGACCGTCTGGTACGTCTTGATGGTGTCGGCGATCTGTTGATTTTCGGCGAACGGGAGTTCTCAGCACGCGTTTGGCTCGATCCGGATCGGTTGTCCTCGCTCAGTCTGACAGCCGCTGACGTGGTTGATGCCCTGCGCGAGCAGAATGTGCAGGTATCCGGCGGCTCGCTCGGCGCGCCCCCGAACGATACGAACAGCGCGTTTCAGGTCACCATCACCACGCAAGGACGGCTTGAAAGCCCGCGTGAGTTCGGCCGCGTCATCGTAAAAGCCTCCGAAGACGGCCGCGTGGTGCGCGTGCGGGACGTGGCGCGCGTAGAAATCGGCGCGAGGTCTTATGTAAATAACTCATACCTCAACAACAAACCGGCAGTGGCCTTGGGCATTTTTCAACGACCCGGCTCAAATGCGCTGGCCTCTGCGGATGAGATCATAGCGGTCATGGATGAACTGGCCGAGGATTTCCCACGCGGGCTTGAATATCAGGTCGTCTACAACCCGACCGAATTCATATCGGCATCCGTCAACGCCGTGTATCAGACCCTGTTTGAGGCGATATTACTGGTGGTCGTGGTTATTCTTATCTTTCTGCAAAGCTGGCGCACAGCCATCATACCGCTGCTTGCCATCCCGGTATCATTGATCGGCACCTTTGCGGTGATGTTTGCCCTTGGCTATACGCTGAACCTGCTGACGCTTTTTGGCCTGATCCTTGCCATCGGCATCGTGGTCGATGATGCAATCGTGGTCGTCGAGAACGTCGAACGCAACATCAAGAACGGGATGACACCCCGGCAGGCCTCGGCACGCACAATGGACGAAGTGCAAAGTGCGATCATCGGCACAACGCTGGTTCTGATCGCGGTGTTTGTCCCCGCCGCATTGGTGCCCGGCATCACCGGACAATTCTACAAGCAGTTCGCTGTTACGATTTCCGTGGCGACAGTGATTTCAACGATAAATTCCCTGTCATTGTCGCCTGCCCTCGCTGCCAGCATCCTAAAGCCCCACAGCGACACACCGTCACGCAACCCGCTGACGCTTTTGACACGGCCGCTGTCCGATGGGTTTAATCGCGGGTTTGAAAAGTTGACAAACGGGTATGTCGCAATCGTCTCGGTACTTGTGCGATCATACAAAATGCTGGCGCTGTCATTTGTAGCCTTTGCCGGGCTGCTTGGGGTGACCTATTGGATCAATCAGGAGGTTCCGACCGGCTTCATTCCAGACGCAGATCAAGGTTATGCCATTGTCGTGGTGCAATTGCCCGATGGCGCCTCTCTGGAACGCACGGACGCTGTCATACGGCAAGCAACCGAAATTGCCCTTGAAACACCCGGGGTGACAAATGCCGTCGCCTTTGCAGGTTTCTCAGGGGCAACTTTTACCAATGCCAGCAATCAGGGGGTGATTTTTACCACATTCGACAGCTTTGAAAACCGCATTGAATCAGGGCTGGACGCAGGCGCAATCGTCGGTCAGCTATTCGGGCGCATGCAATCCCTCAGAGAAGCGTTCATCATCGCGATTGCCCCTCCGGCTGTGCGCGGCGTTGGCAACGGTGGCGGCTTTAAGCTACAACTGCGCGAGAACGAAAGCGCGGACATGTCGCGCGTGCTCGGCACGGCCTATGCCATCATGGGGGCCTCTGCGCAGTCCGACAAGGTGCAGGGCGTGTTCACGACGTTTTCCGCAAGCTCGCCACAGGTCTATCTGGAGATTGATCGCGTCAGAGCACAGATGCTGAACGTGCCCATTGGCGAAATTTTCGAAACACTCGCGATCAACCTCGGTTCTGCCTATGTGAACGATTACAACGCCTTGGGGCGGCTGTTTCAGGTGCGCGCGCAGGCGGACGAACAATTCCGACTGGACGAAGAAGACATCACCGCGCTCAGGGTGCGCACCGCAACTGGTGCACTGGTCCCGCTGGGCACATTGGTGTCTATCGTTGATACCGCAGGCCCCGCGTTGGTGCAGCGCTACAATCAGCAAGTATCTGTTCCCGTCCAAGGCTCTGCGGCGCCGGGTGTGTCAACCGGTGAAGCGCTTATCGCGATGGAGGAAATGGCCGCATCCCTGATGCCGCCGGGCGTTGATTTTGAATGGACTGAACTAGCCTTGCAGGAACGTAATCAGGGCGATACAGCCGCCTATATTTTCGGCTTTTCCATCCTTTTCGCCTTTTTGTTCCTCGCCGCCCTCTACGAAAGCTGGGCCCTGCCCGTTGCCATCATCCTCGTTGTGCCGCTTGCGGTTCTGGGGGCTTTGGCCGGTGTCATGTATCGCAGTATGGACAATAACATCCTGACGCAGGTTGGGCTGATCGTGCTCGTCGGTCTCGCAGCCAAGAACGCCATCCTGATCGTGGAGTTTGCCAAACAGGCCCAGGAAGAACGCGGCCTCTCCCCCGTTGAGGCGGCCCTTGAAGCCAGCAAGCTGAGGCTGAGGCCAATTTTGATGACCGCATTTGCGTTTATTCTGGGTGTTGTCCCCCTGATGATCGCCACCGGGCCTGGATCGGAGATGCGCCAAGCGCTTGGTACGGCAGTGTTTTTCGGCATGTCAGGCGTGACATTTTTGGGCCTCTTCTTCACGCCTGTATTCTATGTGACAATCCGGACTTTGTTTCCCTTAAAGGAAGCCAAGGACTAGGCGGCCATTTTGGCAGTCGATGTATGGGGCAGGCGTGCAGCTTGAACCACGGTCTTGTACTTGTGCACCATTGCTGATTGCGCTTGCAGTCGACTGGCTAAACAATGTCTTCTCATCTCCAACGCGACACAAACCAAAAGGTCAGACATGCACTTTCGACAACTGCGCCAGGACGGGAAAAAAGTTTCAGCGTTCGGCTTGGGATGTTGGAGTTTTGCGGGCTCTTATGGCCCCACAACCGAAACCGAGACACATAGCACATTGTCTGCGGCACGGGATCTTGGCGTCGATTTCCTTGACACGGCAAATGTCTATGGCATGGGCGTGTCAGAAAGCGTCATCGGCTCTTACTTAAAGGCCAACCAGAACAGTTTCACCATCGCGACCAAAGCGGGCATCTCGCGTGATCCGGCAACCGGCGCACGTACATTTAACAACCAAGCAGCTTATCTGCGTACCGAGCTTGAAGGCTCCCTGTCGCGGCTGGGGCTTGAGCAGGTCGATCTGTATTACATGCACCGCCGTGATGTGGATATTCCGATTGAAGACGTCATGGAAACGCTGTTGGCGTTCAAGGCGGAAGGCAAGATCGGAGGGATTGGGTTCTCGGAAATCTCGCCCGCATCGCTCAGACGTGCAAATGCGGTGGGGGGCGTTGACGCCGTGCAAAGCGAATACTCGCTCTGGACCCGCCAACCTGAAATGGGGATGATCCAAACCTGCAAAGCACTCGGCGTCGCCTTTGTGCCCTTCTCCCCCCTCGGGCGCGGGATGTTTACGCCAACGCCGCCTGATCCCGCGACCTTTGAAAAAGGTCATTTCCGTACCGGCACACCACGTTTTTCAGAGCCAAATTTCGGCCACAACATGACCTTCATATCGCAGTTCCAGTCGCTCGCGCAGGCGCTTGATACCTCTCCGGCAACTCTGGCGATTGCGTGGTGTTTGGCGCAGGGCGATCACCTCATCCCGATCCCCGGAACGCGCAGCGCAGCCCATTTGGCCGAGTGCGTCGAGGGGTGCTCGTTTGAGATGACCCAAGAAATCAAAGACGCCATAGACGACATCCTGCCGATTGGATGGGCCCATGGCGACAGATACGCACCAGAGCAATGGCCGGGTGTGGAAGGATACTGCTGAGCCTGCCTAAGGTGTCATTGCCCTGCAGAGTGATCAGTCCGGTTAAAATAACCGGCATCAACCGGGCGTCGTAGAATGATCTTGCGGGCCTTGATCACGGCCCGCAAGTCGAAGCATTTTACCAACAGTATACCTTTACAGCATGCAGACGAGCGGCAGAATATTGCGGTGCTTTAGAGCGTCTGACGAAATACCTGAAACATCAAGTATCACGTAACGCGTTGAAATCTTTGATTTCAGGCAGCGTTACGTGATTCAGGTTTTTCGCATGACGCTTTAATAGGCATCAATGAACACCAACTCGTCGTGTTGAAGGTTTGGCACCGTCAAGCCAGACGAATACTCAGTGTATGGGTCAGTGAGATCATCGATTGTAAAGAAATCTACGACAATATTTACTGCGCTCATGCTTGATGAGCTGTGATACATATACAGTTCCGTCACAACCGGTAAGCCCACTTCCAACGTGACCCTTGCCGTATCGGTCCCGCCATTTCCGTCACTGACCGTATAGGTAAAGCCGGTCGTGTCTCCGGGATCAACCAAATCGCCCCGGTTCTGGAAATCAACGACCCCGCCCGGGTAAACCCGGAACTCGCCGCCATTATCGCCAGCAAAGAGGATGCCCGGTTCAATGGGCTCACCGTTCACAAAGATAATTTCGTCGGCACCAAAGTCGTTTTCCAGCAGATCGGTCTGGTCATTGATCGCCCCAAGGCGGAACAGGCTGCGGCCAGCATCGTCCAGGTCGAACGCAGACACCATAAAGACGTCATCATCCGCGATATCTGGTCCGACATTCAAGGTCACCCGCGCGGTATCCGTGCCGCCATTGCCATCACTGACCGTGTAGGTGAAGCCGGTGGACTCCCCCGCAGCCACGAAGTCACCACGGTTCTGGAAATCAACCACGCCCCCCTCATAAACACGGAACTGGCCGCCATTGTCGCCCGCGAACAGGATGCCCGGCTTGATCGGCTCGCCATTGACCGAGATGATCTTGTCCGCGCCGATGTCGTTTTCGAGCAGGTCCGTCTGGTCATTGATCGCCCCAAGGCGGAACAGACTACGGCCTTCGGCGCTCAACTCACCCTCGGTGATGTCAAACGTATCATCCGCGGCAATGTCGGGCCCGATCGTCAAGGTCACCGTCGCTGTGTCCGTACCGCCGTTGCCATCACTGACCGTGTAAGTAAAACCAGTTGTATCACCGGGCGCAACCAAATCCCCCCGATTCTGGAAGTCGAGAACGCCGCCTTCGAACACACGGAACTGGCCACCGTTGTCACCGGCAAACAGAATGCCCGGTTTGATCGGCGCACCATTGACCGAGATGATCTTGTTCGCGCCCGTGTCGTTTTCGAGCAGGTCTGTCCGATCGTCGATTGCAGCAAGCCGGAACAGGCTACGGCCAGCAGCCGTCAATTCGCCCTCGGACACAACGAATGCATCGTTGCCTGCGGTGACATCACCACCCTCTGGGCTGATCGTGATCGTCACCGTGGCGGTATCCGTCCCGCCGTTGCCGTCGCTGATGGTGTAGTCGAAGGTGTCCGTCGCGGTTGTCCCCGCGCCCAGACCGCTGAAGCTGCCGTTCTGGTCGTAGTCAAACGTCCCATCCGCGTTCAGCGTCACGATGGCACCGGATGCGAGCGTCGTCGCGACCCCAAGCGCCGCTGCCGTACCGTTCAACGCGGTCACCGAAAGCGTATCGCCGTCGATATCACTGTCCGCGCCATTGCCATTGTCGATCAGCACATTGCCGCTGAGCGCGCCATCGACGCTTACGCCACGGCTGTCATCCACCGCATCCGGTGCATCATTCACGCCGCTCACGCCAATGCTGACCGTGGCCGTGTCGGTGCCGCCGTTCCCATCACTGATGGTATAGGTGAAGCTGTCCGTCGCCGTCGCGCCAACGCTCAGGAACTCGAACGCGCCGTTCGGGTCATAGTCCAGTGCACCGTCGGCACCCACAGTCAAAAGCGCACCTGAGGCGAGCGTGATTTGCACCCCGACGCTCGCCGCAGTGCCGTTTATGGCCGATACCACCCGCGTATCCCCGGCATCCACATCGCTGTCAGCGCCACTGCCGTTATCGCTCAGGATGTTGCCACTGACGCCGGTGTCTTCATCCGTCGCAAAGCTGTCGTCCTGTGCAACAGGTGCATCATTCACCCCGTCGATTGACACAGTGACCGTCGCGTCATCCGTTGCGCCGAACTCATCCGTCAGGGTATAGGTGAAGCTGTCGCTGCCGACATCTCCGAGCGCGAGGGCCTCGAAGGCACCGTTTGGATCGTAGTCAAACGTACCATCCGCGTTGAGTGTCAGCAAAGCCCCAGAGGCCAGCGTGACCTGTGATCCGACATCGCCCGCCTGCCCGTTGACAGCAGCGATACTCAGAACCGCGCCGTTGTCCACATCGCTGTCGACCCCGTTGCCGTTATCCGCAAGCACACTGCCGCCAATGATGCCCGTATCTTCGTCCGTCGTTACGGTATCATCCTGTGCAACAGGTCCGTCATTCACACCCGTGATCGTCACATCGACAGTCGCAGTGGCAGTGCCGCCGTTTCCATCCGTCACCGTGTAGCTGAAACTGTCTGTCGCGGTTTCGCCTTGGGCAAGTGTTTCGAACTGACCATTGGTATCGTAGGTGATGGTGTCATTATCCGCCTCGACCAGCACAGCACCGATGGTCGCAAGATCATCCACCGATGTGATCTCGACGTCGTCACCATCTATGTCGGTGTCATTCGCGGTAGCGACCACTGATCCCGATGTATCTTCGGTTACAGCAAGCGCATCATCGCTCGCCACTGGCGCATCGTTTACGCCGTTGATCGTGATGTTGACGGTCGCGCTATCGACGCCCCCATTGCCATCGCTGATCATGTAGGTGAACGTATCAACCGCCGTTTCACCGACCCCAAGTGTTTCGAATTGCCCGTTGGGGTTATAGTCAAACGTGCCATCGCCGTTATTTGTGACGATACCAACAGTCGTGGTGTCATCAAAGCCGGTGACAGACAATGGATCAGTATTCGGATCATCATCGTTGCCCAGAACCGAGCCGGTGGTAAAGGCCGTATCCTCATTGGTATCAAAGGCATCATCAATCGCCACGGGCGGCAGGTTCGACCCGCCAATGGTGATCGTCACCGTCGCGGTATCCGTCCCGCCGTTGCCGTCGCTGATGGTGTAGTCGAAGGTGTCCGTCGCAGTTGTCCCCGCGCCCAGACCGCTGAAGCTGCCGTTCTGGTCGTAGTCAAACGTCCCATCCGCGTTCAGCGTCACGATGGCACCGGATGCAAGCGTCGTCGCGACCCCAAGCGCCACTGTCGAGCCGTTCAGCGCGGTCACCGAAAGCGTATCGCCGTCAATATCACTGTCCGCGCCATTGCCATTGTCGCTCAGCACATTGCCGCTGAGCGCGCCATCGACGCTTACGCCACGGCTGTCATCCACCGCATCCGGTGCATCATTCACGCCGCTCACGCCAATGCTGACCGTGGCCGTGTCGGTGCCGCCGTTCCCATCACTGATGGTATAGGTGAAGCTGTCCGTCGCCGTCGCGCCAACGCTCAGGAACTCGAACGCGCCGTTCGGGTCATAGTCAGCCGTGCCATCGGCATTCACCGTCAGCAAAGCACCCGAGGCAAGTTGGACCTGCGTGCCAACATTTGCGGATTGCCCGTCGACCTGCGTCACAACCAGCATGTCCAGCTGATCAATGTCGCTGTCCACCCCGCCGCCGTTATTGGCAAACAGGTCCACCCCGACGAGTCCGGCGTCTTCGCTTGTGGTAAAGAAGTCGCCCTGCGCGATGGGTGAATCGTTCAGACCCGAGATATCGACGGTCACCGTTGCGGTATCCGCCCCCCCGTTGCCGTCAGAGACCGTGTAGTCAAACGTGTCGGTTCCCGACTGGCCCGCAGACAGGGTTTCAAACTGCCCGTTCGGGTCGTAGTCGAACGTGCCGTCACTGTTCAACGTCAGCAATGCACCGGAGGCCAGCGCCACTTGCACACCGACATCGCCCGCCGCGCCATTGACGGCGCTGACCAGCAGCGTGTCGCCATTTGCATCCGTGTCATTGGCGAGCACGTCACCAGTGACCGCCGTGGCCTCATCCGTCGCGGCACTGTCATCAACAGCAACCGGCGCATCTGCATCGCCGTTGATCGTGATGGTCGCCGTGGCCGTATCCGTGCCGCCGTTCCCGTCCGACAAGGTGTAGACAAAGCTGTCGGTGGCCGTCTCGCCCGCGTTCAGCGTGTCAAACGCCCCATTGGTATCATAGCTGAATGTGCCCGATCCGTTGACGGTCAGCAAAGCGCCGGAGGCCAGCGTGATCTGTTGCCCGATATCCGCCGCCTGCCCGTTGACAGCACTGACAAAGGGCACGTCAGAGGCATCCGGATCGCTGTCGGCCCCGTTGCCATTGTCCGCCGTGAGGTTGCCAAACAGGGTGCTGTCTTCACCGACCGCCAGCGCATCATCATTTGCAACCGGCGCGTCATTTACACCGTTCACGACAATTGACAGGGTCGCGGTCGCACTGCCGCCGTTGCCATCCGCCACGGTGTAACTGATCGAATCCGTCGCCGTCTGCCCCACGCTCAGCGTGTTGAACGCCGTGCCAGGATCATAGATGAATTGCCCATCCGAGCCCAATGTGACAGAGCCGCCGCTGCTGGTTGTGGTGGCGACGCCCACCGCGAGGGTCGATCCCCCAACCTCGGTGACCACAAGGGTGTCGTTGGCATCGATATCGGTATCATTGCTCAGGACATTGCCGGAGGTCGAGCTGTCTTCATCCGTGCTGGCCGTGTCATTTACGCCAAGCGGCGCATCGTTCACACCTGCAATCGTCAGCGTCACGGTCGCTGTGTCACTGCCGCCATTGCCATCTTCGATCGTGTATTCAAAGGTCTCGGTCGCGGTATCTCCGACGCTGAGATCTTCGTAGCCGTTGTTCGGGTCAAAGCTGAACTGACCGTTGCTTTGCAGGGTGACTTGCCCGCCACCCGCAAGTAGCACGGCCACACCCACATTGGCGGCGCTGCCGTTCACTTGCGTTACGGTGATCGGATCGCCACCGGCATCGCTATCGGCGCCATTGCCGTTATCGGCCAGAACATCGCCATTGACTGTCACCTCTTCATCCGCGGCGATACTGTCGTCGCGCGCTGTCGGAGGTGGATTGGTCCCGTTGATCGAGATCGTAACCGACGCCGTGTCTGTGCCGCCGCGCCCGTCTGACAGCGTATAGTCAAAACTATCGGTGCCGCCGGTGCCAAAGGCGCCGTTCGGGTCATAATCAAAGGTGCCGTCCGCATTCAACGTCAACAGCGCGCCAGACGCCAGAGTGATCTGGTTGCCAACATCGCCCGCCTGACCGTTGACTTCGGACACAGTGAGGGTGTTGACCGCGTCCACATCGCTGTCAGCGCCGCTGCCGTTGTCATTCAGCACATTGCCTGAGATCGGGTTGTCATCATTGGCGGCAAAGGCATCATCAACCGCATCGGGATCATCATTTTCACCCCGTACAAAGAAGTTGATCGTGGCCGTATCCGTGCCGCCTTCCCCGTCCGAAATCTCGTAAGACAGCGGATCGGTAGCGGTCTGGAAATCCGCGAGGTCTTCGAATTGACCGTTTGGATCATAGTCAAAGCTGCCATCCGCATTCAGTGTCACCAGCGCCCCCGACGCCAGCGTGATCTGCTGCCCGACGTTTGCCGCAACACCATTCACCGCGCTGACCGTTAGCGCATCCCCGCCCGGATCACTGTCGTTGGTCAGGGCGTTGCCTGTCACTGCGGGGCCGTCTTCGCTGACGTTGACAAAGTCATTCGTGGCATTCGGGTTGGCATTCACCACCGTCACTTCGAATGTATCGGTCTCAACCGAATTTACCTCACCCGCATTGTCATCCACCGTCACCGTGACGGTAAAGGTGCCTTCGCCCGCGAAAACATGGTTCAGCACAGGAGACAGCGACGACGTGGTGAACGTCGCAACGGGCGAACCATCACCATAATCCACCGTGAAAGAACGCGAGTCCGTATCCGGGTCCGTCAGCGTCAGGGTGCGGTTCAGGTTTGCGCCTTCACCGACACTCGTATCTGCACCGGCCTCCAGACCGGGGGCATCATTGACCGGATCAACGGTAATATTCGCAGCAACGGGCGGATCTTGCGAGAAGGCAATCCCGTCAGAACCCGTCCACAGGAAGCTATCAAGGCCATTGAAATCCTGATTACCGGTGTAAATCAGATTACCCGCCAGCAAATCCGCACGCGACACAACCTGACCTGCAATCACCGGCACACCATTCAGCGCCAATGCGCCATTCACCGGGAAGGTTTCGATGCGGATTTCTTCCAGCGTGTTGCCGTTCGGGTCAACAAAGCCAGCCTCAAAGATCGCGGCATCCAGTACAATCGCCGTATCTTCGTCGCCATTGGCAGATACCGGCGAAATCGACGGCGCATCATTGCCATAGATCTGGATCAGAACTGACCCGTTCCACGTGATCACAAAACCACCGCCGGGCAGACCGGCAATATCAGGCTGGTTTTGCGACCCGCTTGTGGTTGTGTTGACCTGGAACTGGCTGTCCACACGCGCACCACTGGAATCGTATTGCTGCGCAAATACGCCCTGACCTGATCCATCCGTTCCGGCGTGATCGACCCATGCGATAACGAAATCGCCGTTGTCCAATGCAGCGACCACGGGGTCGTTCTGCGTGGACAAACGTTGGTCATTGACGCGGAACTCGTCCACCAGCGGTGTACCGTCAGCGGCGATGATCGTGGCGTAAATGCCAGTCCCGCTCAGGTCCGCGACAGAGTCTGTCCATGTCACGACGACATTTCCGTCGCTCAGAACAGTCACTTCGGCGTCCGTCTGGTCGCTCCGCGTCGCGGTATTGACCTGGAACTCAGCACCCACAGGTGCTGCGCTGGCATCATAGCGCTGTGCGAAAATACCAAAGCCGGAGCCGTCCGCAGATCCGGCACTGGAGAACGACTGCCAAGTAACGAGGAAGCCACCATCGTTCAGTTCAGTGACCGCAGGGTCCGACTGCGTGCTGACCGTTTCCGTATTTACGACGAACTGGCTGCTGATCGGCGTGCCATCCGCCTGGAAATGCCGCGCGACGATGCCGCTACCATTGCCATCACCCGCACCGGCTGAATTCGCGGATTCCCAGGTGATCACAAATGTATCGTCACTCAATACGGCAACGTCGGGCCTGAACTGTGTACTGCTCACCAGATCGTTTGCAACAAATTCACTGCCATTCAGCGTCCCGTCAGGGTTGAAGACCTGCGCAACGATGCCGCTGCCACTTCCGTCCAGCGCGTCGTCCACCCACGCAACAACCCAGCCACCGTTCGAAAAGGCGGCGATTTCCTGCGACGCCTGATCTTGTGCGGTGGTCGTGTTGATCTGGAACTCATCGCTTGCACCTGAGGCAAGACCCGTCCCGTCGCGTGCCAGCTTATTGCCGTTCACGTCAAAGCGCTGGCCAAAGATACCCTCTCGGCTGCCATCCGTCCCAAAGCTCGTCCATGTGACGATGAAATCGCCACCGGTCCCCGGCAAGGTCACAATTTCCGGGTTATCTTCGCTTCCCGTGTCAGTCGTGTTCACGATCTGCTCCGCACCCACGGGCTGAGCAGAATCCGGCGTTGGCGTGATGGTGATCGTGACGACCTGCGGCTCTGACGCGCCGCCATCGCCATCGGTCACCTGAATACGCAGATCCCGCGTCGCCAGCGGATCATCGGAAATGTTGCGATAGGTCAGGTTCTCGACCAACAGTTCCACAATCTCGGCCGTTGCATTGGCATTCAGGCGCAACTCAAACGGTGTGCCGTCCTGACCGTTCTGAATGATCTGGGCCACTTCTGTCCCATCCACCGAGACCGCCGTACCGGCAATCGTGATCTGGGTCGTCTGACGCAGACCGAGCTGGTCCTGCGTGAGGTCATCCGGTGCATTGATCTGATTGATCAACGGCGCCGAAGATATCAGGTTTGAGACAAGGATGGACCCGCCGTCAAAGTCAGCTGAATCCGCGTCGGACACGGCCGCAGCTCCATCCGCGTCAATCAGCTGAGGCACACCATTCAGCGTGTTTTCGAGGTATGTGACCTCGCGGTTGATCCCCTCGACGACCGGGTCGCCGCCGCTGGCGAAATCTGCGGGGTCCCCGATGATGCGATGGAATATGCCGCCACTGCTCCCATCACCAGCCGTGCCGCTGGTTTGCGAGGTAAAGGACACCACAAGGTTTCCACCCGGCAGTGCTGCGATGGAGGCTTCGTTCTGGGTGGAACTGAATTCCTGATTGACCTGCAATGCGCCATCAATCCGGTTTCCTTGCGCGTCGTACTGTTGCAGGAACACGCCCACACCACTGCCGTCTGTGCCATTGTTGTCGGAGTAGGTTATCGCAAACCCGCCTCCGGAAATCGCAACAACATCAGGGGCGGACTGAGCATTATCCACGACCTCATTGACAAGGAACTCTTCCCCGACACGGTTCCCAAACCCGTCAAATCGCTGTGCGTAGATGCCCGCGGATGTGGTAAACCCGAAATCATCCGCCACGTCAGATTCAAATACGACGACATAGCCGCCATCCTCGGTTGCGGCAATCTTTGGCGCAAGCTGCGAGAAACGCTCGGTCGTGTTGACCTGCACCGGTCCGCCGATCTGGCTGTTGTCCGCTGCATAACGCTGCATGAAAACACCAGTGTCGTTGTCGCCCGGATTATCTACATTTGTCGCGGTAAAGACGACGACATAAGTACCGTCCGACTGTACCGCAACATCCGGTGTCACCGCGCTCGAAGACCCGAGTGGAGCAATCACAGTTTCCGTGCCAACCGCACCGCCCTGATCATTGAAGCGCTGCACATAAATTTCATCGATGAACGGACTGGTCGCATCCCGGCCATTGCGGACAAGGACAAAATCACCGTTGTCAAATGCTGCAAGTGCAGGGGCATCCGCGTCGAAATGCGTCGTGCTCGGCACTGCGATTTCACTGCCAACGGGCTGGCCATTGGCATCAAACACCCGCATCGCGAGTTCTTCGTCATTGTCGACACCGATCAGGCCGGAGTTATCCTCCCAGGCGACGACAAAACCGCCCGTGGACAGACCAACCACATCGGGATTGTTTTGTGCAAAAGCAGCGTTTGTGTTGACCTGAATCTCGCCACCGACCGGTGCACCTGAAGCGTCATACCTCTGGGCAAAAACACCGAGATCGTTATCACCGGTAGCATCCTGATTGGCCGAGGACCATACGACAACGTATCCCCCATCAGCAAGCGATGCGACCTTGCTGTCGGATTGATTGTTGGTCGTGAAAGAGTTCGTCTGGACTTCGTCGCCGACCGGAACCGCGCCGTCGGTTTCTGGCGTGATGTTAATCTGGACCAGCTCGCGCACGTGCCCGCCATCACCGTCATTGACCTGAATAGAGACAAGACGCGACGTCTCGGGATCGTCCGAGGAATTCGCATACGTCAAGGACCGGATTGCGTCCTGAACCAGCTGCTGCGTGGCTGCACCGTTGAGTTGCACAACCAGTTCGGCGCCATCTGCACCATCGGAAGTGATTGTCCCGATGGCAGTCCCGTTCACCGACAGTGTTGACCCGGCGATGGACACAATACCGCTCGTATCGAACCCGAGGCTGTCTTGCGATGCGTCATCCGGTGCCGCAAACTGCGATTGGATCACATCGTTAACAACCATCGACACCGTCAATGCGCCGCCATCAAAATCAGATGAATCTGCATCTCCCAAGCCCGCGGCGGTGGCGAACAACTGACCTGAAGCGTTCACATCTGCTTCGTCCAGCGTGACGCTCGCATCCAATGCAACAAGAACCGGGTTCTCAGAGATCTGAACGTCGCCTGCGTTGGCAAATACCTGCTGGAAAATTCCATTGCTGTTGCCATCGCCCGCTGTGGCCGACGTAAAGGACGTCCACACAGCGGTAAAACCACCATTGGGCAATGCAACCAGACGCGCTTCACTCTGCGTGGAGCTGAATTCGGTGTTCAACTGGAACTCACCGTCGATGCGGCTGCCGTCAGCTGCATAGATTTGGCCAAATACGCCGGTTCCACTTCCATCGTTCCCGCCGTTGTCCGACCAGGCCACGACCCAGCCGCCCGTATCAAGCGCGATAATATAGGGATCAAACTGCGCATTCACAGTGGTTTCGTTGACCAGCGTCTCGCCACCGATTGCCACCCCATTTGCGTCAAAGCGCTGCATCTGGATGCCGGTGGAGCTACCGTCCACACCACTGTCATCATCCCAGACCACAACAAAGGACCCATCTGCGAGGGCCGCGACCTGCGCGGAGTCCTGATTGCTGAGCGTGGCAGTATTGACCTGGAATTCCCCGCCAACCGCTGTGCCATTCGCCTCGAAAAGACGCGCAAAAACGCCGTTTGCGTTGCCGTCGCCGGCTGTTCCAGAGGCGAAAGACGTCCACGTCACAACGATCCGCCCACCGCTCAGAATGGTAACGGACGCATCATTTTGGGTCGATGAGGTCTCTTCATTAACTTGAACAGAAGCACCAAGGGGCGCGCCAGTATCATCAAACTGCCTCAGGAAAACACCAAAGCCGCTTCCATCCGCACTGCTGGCGTCGGAGTAGACAGCAACAATCGTACCGTCTGATTGCGCGGCGAGATCAAGCTGGTCTTGCGTGCTTGCGGTGATGTCGTTCACAAGGAACTCATCGCCCACCCGCACGCCGGCTTCGTCAAATACCTGCGCGAAAGTGCCCACGCCGACTTCTCCTGCGGGCACTCCGGCAGGATGCGCAGAACTGTTATCACTCCATCCGACGACAAAACCACCCGTCGGCAGGCCGGTGACTGTGGGATCGCTTTGCGCGAATTCGGTATGCAGGTTGACCTGAAACTCGCCACCGACGGGATCACCGTTCAGATCGTAGCGCTGGCCGAAGATCCCGGAACTGGCATCTTGCACACGGTCCTGATCCGCACTGACCCAGACCACCACATATCCGATCTGCGCACCGGAGGAATCGTATATCTCTGACGTAGCCGCGTCATTCTGGCTGCCGGTCACAAATGTATTGACCTGCTCTTCGTCGCCCTGCGGCAGAACTGTGCTGTCTATTTCACTATTTACTATGATATCAATGACTTGAGATCCGGTTGAGCCGCCATCCCCATCCGTCACCTGAACAGCGACCTGGCGTAATTCAAGCGGATTGTCTGATAGGTTCTGATAGGATAGCTGC
This sequence comes from Roseobacter sp. OBYS 0001, assembly GCF_019654895.1. Lineage (NCBI taxonomy): Bacteria > Pseudomonadati > Pseudomonadota > Alphaproteobacteria > Rhodobacterales > Roseobacteraceae > Roseobacter > Roseobacter sp. OBYS 0001. The sequence goes on along the minus strand of NZ_BPES01000003.1, from coordinate 186,342 downwards.
GCAATGATCGCTTCCACCGCTTCCGGTGTTGCCGATGCGCTACTGAGCGCAATTTGCAATGGGTTGCCGCCACTGCCGTCCTGGACAATCGTCCCGATGACGCTGCCGCCAACTGAGACCTGCGTTCCGGAAACGCTGACGCCATTGCCGTCCAGAACACCCAGCAGGTCTTGCGCAATGCCTTCGCCGGGGCCGCGCAGTTGTTCCTCATTGAGGCTGCTGCCCACGATGCGCTGCACGAGGATGCTGCCACCATCAAAATCGGCGGAATCCATATCCGTCAGCGACAGCGCACCGTCCTGATTAAGCAATTGAGGGGTCGCATTCGCGGCATTTTCCTCAAAGGTCACTGTTTCCTCAACACCCGCCAGAACCGGTGCCATCGACCCCGCGGGTGGCGTCGGTTGATCAAACAACGCTTGGAATACACCGATCCCGGACCCATCCCCGGCTGTACCAGAGGTCTGCGAGGCCCAAACAGCAGCCAGTGTGCCATTGCTCAACACGGCGAGGTCGGGTTGGTTTTGCGTCGACGAGATCTCTTCGTTCACCAAAAACGCATTGCCGTCGAAAGAGCCATCCGCGTTGAAACGCTGCGCGACCACACCAACGCCGGACCCGTCAACACCGCTGGAGTCTGACCATGCGACGGTAAAGCCGCCACCCGGCGTGCCCACGACAATTGGGTCGGCTTGGGATGAAATCGTTGATGTATTGACCTGGAATTCAGCGCCCTGTGCCACGCCATTACTGTCATATACCTGACCGAAGATGCCATCACTGCTCGCGTCAGGGCTTTGCCATACGACGATGAACCCACCGTTTGGCAGTGTTGCACTGGCACCAAGAGCAGCCACATCCGGACGAGATTGGCTGCCCGCCGTTGTCGTATTGATTTGCTGCTCATCTGCACCGGCGAGGGTTCCATCAAAGGTCACCAACTGACCGTTTGTATCTACACGCTGTGCGAAAACGCCGATGGACGACCCATCGCTGCCGCCCTGCTCTTCCCAGACGACCATGACATCGCCATTGTCCAGCAAGGTGACCTGCGCGCGCTGCTGTGCGCCAGCCGTCGTCGAGTTTATCTGGAACTCGCCGCCTTCCGGGGCACCAGAGGCATCGAAAACACGCCCGAACACGCCATTGCTACTGCCATCACCTGCGGTGCCGGAGGCCGTTGACGTCCAGACAACCATGAACCGGCCAGCACCGAGATCAACCGCTTCTGGTTGGTTTTGAGTCGATGAAAACTCTTCGTTCACCTGAAAGGCAGAACCGACCTCAGTGCCGTCATTCTGATAAACCTGGGCAAAGACGCCCTGCCCGCTGCCATCCCGCCCGGTGTTATCATTCCAAAGCAGCACGAACGTCCCATTGGACAGACCCTCGGCCCGCGGCTGGATCTGATCACCGACAGCGATATCGTTCACCTGGAACTCAACGCCGACCTGCTGGCCTTGTTCATTGAACCTTTGTGCAAAGATTCCGCGATTACCCGAGGCGGGGTTGTCTTGCTGCGTCGAATTCCAGACGACAATGTAGCCACCATCGCTCAATTCCGCGATGCGCGGGGCCTGCTGCGTGCTGGCGGTGAAGGAATTCACCTGCGATTCGACGCCGAGGCCGGTATCAATCGTCACCAGATCGCGGATAAGTTCTTGCTCCATCCGGGTGAAACCGGTCTGGTTCCCGGCCTGATTGCCGATTGTGAGATCAAAGCCGAGGCGATTTGTACTGCTCAACCCGCCGGTAATCCCAAATGTCAGCGCTTCGGCGAGGGCCTCGATCCCGGCTTCGGATGCATTTGCATTCAGATCGACCCGCAAGGTCGCGCCGTTAACACCGTTCGACGTCGCGTTGATCGTACCGATGGCGGTCCCTTCATAGGACACATTTGTTCCGTCAAATCCGATTTGGCCCGCGCCAGTTCCTTGGTTTTGAACAGATATCTGTTTGTTTGCCGAAGAATTGAACACTTCCGAAATCTGTAAGAAGCCACCGTCAAAGCTCGTGCCTGCCAGATCGTCAAAGTCGATATTTGCATCAATGAGTTGTGGGGCATTAAACAGATCAGCCTCGCTGCGCGCTGGCGTGTCATCAAGTTGTGTCGCTTCGTTTTCGGGATCGGCAAAGTCATCCAGTGTAAGCCCGGTGGCTGTCGAGGCCCCTGCCCCAATCCGCACAAAGATCGAATCCGGCTCAGTCTGACCGCCATTCCCATCCGTCACGGTGAACCCAATGCCACGGTTGGTGAACTGCAGGTTCAGGGCGGTATCGGTAGAACCATAGGCCAAATGCTCCATGATCACCTTGACCGCTGCCGCATCCGCCGCCGCGTTGAAATCGATCCGCAAGGGTTCCCCATTGACCCCGTTTTGCGCGGCATCAATGGTCCCGATTGCCGTGCCATTGATACTGATCGTGCTGCCCGAAATTGTGACGGCGGCATCGGTTGCGATGCTCAGCTGATCGCTCGCGGTCCTGCCAGCGGTGTAATAGACCTCAAGTGTGCCACCGTTGAAATTGGCGTTGTCAGGGTCAGAAAACCCGATGCCATCATCCAGAATTTGCGCGCCACCCACAATGTCATCTGCAAACAGCTGCACATCTCGCTCAACGTCTTCAAGCACAGGAGAGTTGTTCGCGCTCGGTGCGGATTCAAATGTACGCAACGAGACGCCATAGCTGGATCCATCGCCCGAATTGCCGCTGGTGAAGGAGGACCAGACCGCCGCAAAGCCATCGTTGAAGGACGTGACGGCGGATTGGAATTGTTGGGATGATGTCTCAACGTTCAGTTGGATTTCACCGTCTATGCGGTCACCGTTGGCGTCGAAACGCTGCCCGAAAACACCGTCGCTGCTGCCATCCTGATTGCTGCCCGCGGTCCAGCTGACCAGAAAGCCCCCATCACTCAGGGCCGTGATATCCGCATCACTTTCGCTGTTGAGCCGGTCCGTGTTGACGCGGAACTCGCCGCCAACGGCAACGCCATTGACGTCATAGCGTTGTGCAAAAACACCTCCAGCGGACCCGTCCAGCAGGTCATCAGTCCAGACCACGACGAAACCGCCACCGTCCAAACCAATCACCGCCGGTTGCGACTGATCATCATTCGTTGTTGTGTTGACCTGAAACTGCGCGCCGGTTGCAGCACCGTTTGCGTCAAAGCGCTGCGCAAAAACACCGTTGCGATCCCCGTCCCCTTCGGCCCCGCTCGCGAAGGACGTAAAGACGACCACATGGCCATCATTGTTGCCAACCCCGTCCACTAGCGTTGCGACATCTGGTTGCGACTGATTGCCCGTCACGGTCGCCGTGTTCACCGTGATCTCGGCACCGACAGCAACCCCATTTGCGTCAAATCGCTGGCTGAGGATTGCGTCCTGACTGCCATCACCGTCATCCGAAACATAGGTGGCGACAAATCCGCCATCGGCAAAGGATGCGACCGAAGGTGCGAACTGCGATAGCGCCACTGCTGTATTTACGACAATTTCAGAACCTTGCTCAACACCATTCGCGTCAAAGCGCTGCGCGATGATCCCTTGATCAAAGTCGCCGGGATTATCCTGATTGGTCGATTGCCACGCAACGACGAAGCCGCCGTCGGCGGTCGCCGTAACGCTGGGCGCACTTTGCGCACTTAGAGTTACATCATTGACGAGGAACTCCGGACCTGAGGGAATTCCGTTCGCATCATATAGCTGGCCGAACACGCCCGTGTTGAAATCACTGATGTTATCCTGGTTGGTTGACTGCCAGACAACAATGATACCACCACCGGTCAGTTCAGCGACCTGCGCATTGTCCTGATTGCTTTCTGTGTGCGCGTTCACACCGCGCTCGACGCTCGCGACAAGTGTGGAATCCACATCGGGAACCACTGTTACTTCTATAAGCTGCGTGGGTGTGCTTTGCCCATCGCCATCGGTGAGGTCGACACTCAGGCGTCGGGCTGCCACCGGCGCATCCGAACCATTGCCGTATGCAAGATTGCCCAGCAAAGCCTCAACGGCCTCAGCGGTTGCGTTTGTATTCAACGTGATTGAAAAAACCGGCCCGCTGTTTGTGATCGTACCAACCGTAACGCCGTCTACCGTAACTGTGTCACCCCTGTTCAGGCCAGAGAACTGAACATCGCCATTTCCGACATCCCCGGCCACGAGACCAAGCTGGTCCTGCGTTTCATCATCACCCGGATTGAGTTGTTCGATATCGTCAAAAGTCTGCGCAACCGCGAGCGTGAGCACACCCCCGTCAAAGTCATTTGAGTCCGCATCCCCAAACGCAACAGTCGCATCGGCGTCCAAACGTTGCAGGCCCGCGTTGATATCCGCTTCGTCAAAGACGGCGGTGTCTGAGAACCCTTGTATAACTGGCGCGGCACCGGGTGTGAAATCTGCCGGGTTGCCATAGATTTGCTGAAAGATACCGTTGCTGCTGCCATCGCCCGAGGTGCCGGAGGTCACCGATGAGAAGGTCGCCACAAAATTGCCACCCGGCAAGGCCGCCAATTTAGGTGAGAACTGGCTGCTGACAAAGGTTTCCTGATTGAGCAGGAACTCCCCGTCGAGACGTTCGCCAGTCGCCGAATAGCGCTGTGCGAGCACCGCATCGCCGCTTGCATCCGCATTCCCTGCAAAATTACGCCACGCGATGACGAACGTGCCATCGTCCAGCCCGATCACATTGGCTTCGCTTTGGGTGCTGGAAAAACTGTCATTGACTATGAAAACGTCACCTGCGGGCGCACCGGAAGCGTCATACCTTTGCGCAGCGATACCCTGACCGGACCCATCAAGGCCGCTCGTATCCGTCCATGCAATGACAAAACCACCATCCGCCGTCGCTGCAATATCCGCCTCAGACGTGCTGCTTGATGTAATGCCAACCTGAGTTTCTGCGACTGCTTCGGTGCCATCGGGATTGAACACCCGCACGAAGGCCGTGTTACCGGAGAAATAGGTTACAGCAATGCTGCCATCGGTCAGGACGGCCACATCTGCCGTGCCCTGATTGCCGGCGGATGTCGTATTCGCGACCAGCTCGCTCCCGACGGGCGTGCCGTCTGTCGCAAAGCGTTGCATCAGAACGGCATCCGCAGAGCCGTCCCCACCGTCGGAAGTGTAGACAACGACATACCCGCCATTTGCAAAGCCCGGTGTGCCGGTCGGGATGGTAGCAACGGCGGGGTCAAACTGCGTGGATATCACCGTCGTGTTGACAACTGTTTCGCCTCCAACAGGCGTGCCGTCTGCCGCATAGCGTTGCGAAATAATCCCGAGGTCGCTGCTTTCGGGCACATCGAGGAAGCCGGACTCCCAGACGACCACCCAACCGCCGTCTTCCAGCCCGGTGACGACCGGATCTGCCTGATTGCCGGAGGTTAAGGTGTTGACCTGAAATTCACCGCCAATGCGCGCGCCTTCGGAATTATACCGCTGGCCAAAGACACCTTCACCGCTTTCGTCCTGACCGTTGGAGTCCCAGACAACAACCCAGCCGCCGTCCGTCAGCGCCGCCACTTCCTGCTGGTCCTGCGCATCGGCGACAAAGCTGTTCACCTGCTCTTCGGGTCCAACCGGCATCGGCGCACCTGCCTCGGCGACTGGGTTGATGCGGATTTCCAGCGAACGCGGCTGGGTCAGCCCGCCATCGCCATCCTCGATCAACAGCGAATACGTGCGGGAATCGCGCGGATTATCAGAATCCGTCTGATACGACAGAGCATTCAGCAACGATTGAACACGGTCCGGCGTAGCACCTGCAAGAAGGTCCAAAACCAAATCAGCGCCGTTCAAACCATCGGAAGACACCGTTGCAACTGCCACACCATCGACCCGCAGCGTCGCGCCGGTTTGCGTGACTGTGCCGCCAACAGCGACAAACACCGAATCCTGTGACAGATCATCGGGTGCATTGAAGCGGTCCGCGAGCGGCTCCGTCACAACGCGGCTCAGACGGACGACCCCGCCCTCAAGATCGCTGGAATCCGCGTCGGTCAAAGACAGGCCACCCGTCAAAACAAGCTGGCTGCCGACATTTGCAACATCTTCGTCAATATCGATGATCAGCGGCAATCCTTGAAGCACAGGAGCCGCAGATTGCGATATCTCGGCCGGATCCCCGATGATTTGCTGGAAAACACCGCGGCTATCGCCGTCGCCAGCCGTACCCGAAGTTTCCGACGTCCATTGAACGACATAATTTCCATTGGGCAAGGCGGCCAATGCAATTTCGTTTTGCGTCGACAGGACTTCGGTATTGACCCGCGTCTCACTGTCCAGCCGCGTCCCATCCGCGTCAAACACCTGCACGAACACATCCTGACCATTGCCCGGCGCGGGCACGGATGTATCCGTCCAGCCGATGACAAAGCCACCTGTATCCAACGCGATGATATCAGGGAACGTCTGGTCCCCGATCACCGTATCGTTCACGCGGGTTTCGGCACCGATTGCGACCCCTGCATCGCTGTAGCGCTGATAGTAAATCCCGCCAGAACTGGAATCCTGACCCTCAGAGCGCCAGACAACGACGAAATCACCATTGTCCAACGTTGCAACTTTGGGCACCGACTGCGCGTTGTTCACAAAGGAGTTGACTTGAAATTCCGCGCCTTCCGGGCTGCCAGAGCTATCGAAAATACGCGCTGATAGGGATGATGAGGACCCATCCCCATTGGCAACGTCATTCTCCTCCCAAGCCACAACAAAACGACCGCCGCTGAGGGCCGCAACCGCAGCGGTATCCTGTGCGCTGATTGTCTGTTCATTGATCGCAATTTCGCCGCCGACACGCGCGCCTGCAGCATTGAACAACTGGCCAAAGACACCGTTTGAATTGCCATCCCCGGCCGTACTGGAATTCACCGAGGTCCAGGTGACGACATAGCCGCCATTGCTCAGCCCTGTGACCTGTGGTTGGAACTGGCTGCTTGAGGTTTCGGTCTCAACCTGCACCTCGCTGGCAATCAGTGCACCGGACGCATCATAGCGATTCAGGCGCACACCGGTGATCGTGTCGTCATCCCAGACAACAACCCATCCGCCGTCATTGAGCCCGGCAACATCCGCGTCAAACTGCGACGAGGTAACCGTCGTGTTCACCTGAAATTCCGGGCCAACTGCGCCACCCGCCGCATCATAACGCTGTGCAAAAACGCCCAAGTCATTGTCGCCCGAATTGTCCTGGTTCTGCGACGTCCAGACGGAGATATAACCGCCATCCGCCAGAGCCGAGATCGCCGAGTCCGACTGGCTTGAAACCGTGACTGTATTGACCTGCCGCTCGGTTCCGACAAACCCATCGGTGTCGGATTCCGGTGTCACCTCGACACTGATCAGGACGGGATCAGATGTCGCGCCATCGCCATCTTCGACCAACAGCTCAAGCGTCGTCTGCGCGCGCGGGTCGTCCGAGGCAATGCCAAAGGTCAAATGTTCCAACAAGACCTCGACCGCTGCGGCATCAGCTGCAGTGTTCAGGTCAATGACAAAGGCTGTACCATTAGCGCCGTCGCTGCTGATGCTGCCGATAAGTGTCCCACCGACAGAAACGTTCGTGCCGCTGATCGCGACAGCCCCTGTGCCGTCCAATCCCAATTGCAACTGTGCATCGGCATCCTGATCGGAAAAACCGTCTTCGGACAAAGACTGCCCGATGGAGGACAGGACAATCCGCCCCCCCGCAAAATTCGTTGAATCCGCATCCGAAAACGCGACCGCGCCATCGACATCCAACCGTTGTGGCGCTGCGTTTACATCCGTTTCCGAGAACGTCCGCGTCACGGAAAAGGCTTCGACCAGAGGCCGTGCAGAGGGGGCTGAGAATGTCAGTTCATCCCCAAAAATACGCTGGAACACACCCTGCACTGACCCGTCGCCCGCATCACCTGATGTGTCAGAGGTCCAGACGGACACGAAATCGCCATTGGCAAGGGCTGAGACATCGCCCCGCTGCTGAGAGCCGCTTATTTCTTCGTTCAACAGGATCTCACCCGACACGGCGACGCCATCGACGTCAAAACGTCGGGCAAAAACGCCGTCACCGCTGCCGTCGCCAGCCGTGCCGCTGGTTGCGGATGTCCATGTGACCACAAAACCGCCGTCGCTTGTTGCGGTGATCTCCGGATCATATTGTGAAGAGGATGTCTCAACATTGACTTGGAATTCGCTGCCTACGGCTGTACCGTCCCCCTCATAGACCTGCCCGAAGATACCAAAGCCACTGCCATCTGCCGCGCTGGTGTCTTCCCAAACAATCACAAACCGGCCACTGTCCAACCCTGAGACGGCAGAGTCCTGCTGCGCGCCCGCCGTTGTCGTATTGACCAGAAACTCGCTGCCAATCGCGGTGCCGTTCGGTTCATAAAGCTGTGCGAAAACGCCTTGACTTGATCCATCGCCCGCTGTGCCAGACGCAGGACTGGTCCAGGTCACGACAATACCGCCAGCGGCCAGCCCATTAGCGCCAGCACTTGGCGCAATAGCAGCAATCGAGACCTCCCCCTGATTTCCCGAAATTTCCGAATTGACCTGCACGTCATCACCAAGAGGCGCGCCCGCAGCGTCATAGAAACGCACGCGGATTCCATCGCTGCTGCCATCCCCGGAATCATCCGTGAAGGCGACGGCAAAGCCGCCACCGGGCACGCCTGCGACCTCAGGATCAAACTGCGTGACAGATATGTTCACCGCATTGACCTGAAACTCGCCCCCCGCTTTGGACCCATCCGCCGCAAAGCGCTGTCCGTAGATGCCAAAGTCAAAGGAGCCCGGCACATCCTGATTGCGGGATTCCCAGACGATCACGAACCCGCCGTCATCCGTCGCGGCAATCGACGGGTCGCGCTGAATTTCATTGGCTGTCTCATTCACGAGGGTCTGCGCGCCAATACGTTCGCCCTGCGCTGAGAACCTTTGCGCAAATATACCGTCCTGATCCCCGTCCTGACCCGTCGACACCCAAACAATCACATAGCTGCCATCAGCCAGTGTCTCGACCCGCGCTTCGTTTTGATTTCCGACGGTAAAGCTGTTGACAAGTTGTTCTGGCGTCAAAGGAGAATTCATGGGGCCCTCATAAAATATCTGGATCCGCCTAAATGCGGACAAAAAAACCTAGCGGGGCCTGAAAATAGCCCCAAATTTGGTTAATAGACTTCATCGCCCTTAAGCTTCTGTCAACCAATTTCCCGGCTTTCGCCTCGTGACGTCTGACTAAAAGTCATCGTTTGAAGGCCTTGGCACGCAGCTATTTTTAACGAAGAGTCGTAATTTCGACTTATGCGTGTAGATGCCTCACCTGCGAAGCGCGCAGGGTTTCCTTGAGATGACCGGCAGTGCGGTATCTGCGGTACGCTTGATTGGTGAAGTCGACCAAGCATTTAGCTATTTAGGCCGGGCATTTAAAAAGCATCGCATACGCCGGACGCGTCACCGTGATCCAGCACAAAGGGCGGTACGGCCCGCCGGGTTCCGGCAATTCGGGAAATTAAGTCGGGAGCGGGCCTCAGCGTCCCGCAATGTTCTCGGTAGAAAAAACGCGATTGTCGAAACGACCCAGCCCCGCACACGTCCAACGCGAATTTATGTCATCATATCAGAATCAGACGCGCATTTTTAGCGCGTTATCGCGCCATTCAAGAAAAACCTGACGAAAATCGATTACTGCTTGCGCTTTACGCTTCCTTATTCGCGGTGCTCTGACCCGTAAAACGGGACACAAAAAACAACGCAACCGCCCCGGTGACACCGATCAGGTCAGAGACAAGCCCGCCTTCGATCATGAACAAGGCAACGACGATCAGCGCGACTCGTATCCCGACATTCGCACGTTTTGCAGCCCACCAGCCCTGCACCCCGGAGGACAATAGGTAGACGCCCAAAACGGCTGTGACCGCTGCTCTGAGAACCTCGAACCATGTGCCATCCATCAACAAAGCCGAGTTGTAAAAGAACATGAACGGCACGATGAAGGCTGAAATCCCGATCTTGAAAGAGGCGACAGATGTGGCCATCGGGTTTGCGCCCGAGATACCTGCCGCCGCATAGCTGGCCAAGGCAACAGGCGGCGTGATGGCCGAAACGACAGCAAAGTAGAACACAAAGAAATGCGCCGTCAGGGCCGGAATACCCAGCTGCACAAGCCCGGGTGCGACGACGCTGGCGGCAACGGCATAGGCCGCAGTCGTCGGCATCCCCATGCCCAGCAGGATCGAAATACACATGGCAAAGAACAGCGCGAGCAGCTGGTTTGTGTCTGCGATGCTCAGTAATACAGAAGAGAACCGCGCCCCGACGCCCGTCAGCGAAATGACCCCGACAATGATACCCGCACAGGCACAGACCGCGATGATCTGGATGGACATGATCCCTGCCAGTTCAAAGGCTTTCGAGACCGATTTGATCCCCATCCGGTAGGGTGTAAACCAGCTCACCACGGCGGCGGCGGCTGTGGCAAGCGTGCCTGCACGAATGACCGAATACCCCATGAAAAGGGCAGCGATCAGGATGATGATTGGCAGGAACAGAAAGACCCGGCGCACCATGTCGCGGAACTTGGGCAGCTCATCTTCACGCATGCCGCGCATGCCCAGTTTCGCCGCCTCAAAATCCACCATGAAATAGACGGACACGAAATATAGGACGGCCGGAATGATCGCGGCGATGGCGATGTCCGTGTAAGGAATGCCGGTAATCTCGGCCATGATGAAGGCACCTGCGCCCATGATCGGCGGCATGATCTGACCGCCTGTCGAGGCCGCAGCCTCAACCGCGCCCGCAGTGGTCGGTTTGTACCCCACCTTTTTCATCAGCGGGATCGTTAGTGAACCAGTAGCGACCACATTGCCCGCAGACGTTCCGTTGATCATCCCCATCAGACCGCTGGCAAAGATGGACACTTTCGCAGGGCCACCGCGCGCGCGCCCCGCTGCGGCAAAAGCAAAGTTCACAAAGTATTCGCCTACTTTGGACGCCTGCAGGAACGCGGCAAAGATGATGAACAGAATGATATATGTCGAAGACACAGCCGTGGTCGGCCCCAGAATTCCCGCATCCGTATAGACCTGGCTAAAGAACCGCTGCCATGTGATATCAGGCGCATTGAGGAATCCCGGCAGGCGTTCTCCGACAAAGACATAGACGAGGAAAATACCGGCAATCACGATCAGGGCGAGACCCGCAACCCGGCGCGTCATCTCCATGATAAGAACGGTGCCAGCGACGGCGGCAAGGCTCATCCCGATGGGGGCAAAGGGGGTGCCCGTTGCATTGCGCATCAAGGTGCCAAAAATCGTGATCAGGTAAATTGCGACGCCAGCCGCACAGATGATCAGCACGAGGTCCGCAGGAGACAGCCTGCCCCGTTCGGGCGCACGCATCCAGCCGACGAGAACGCCAATGCTGGTTGCAACAATCAAAGGCACGCCATAATGCCAGATTTCAGCGGACCTGATCGCCGGATCAATGCCGTTCCACATGGTGCCACCCGCGATATCGCGCGCGAAACCGAAAGCGGTGAAACAGGCATAAAGCGCGGGTAGCAGCGCGATACATGCGACGATATCAAGCGGGTGATTGCGACGCTGTGGCTGGTCCGAGAAGCCCCGCGCAGAATAGAGCAAAAAGCCCAGCGTCAGCGCCCCGGCGATATGCACGATCCGGAAGTTCCACGTCTCCATCGGGAAAACGGGAAGGTAGGGGATGTAAACACCCGTCCAGCCACCAATTGACCAACCGTTCAGAACCGCCATGTGGAACAACGCATAGACCCCCGCAAAAGCAGCGATCAGGAATTTGGTGCGCCCCTCGAATACGCGCTGGTTGCTGCCAAGCGGTTCGTCATCGACCCCTTGCGTGTTGATCGGGCTTTCGACCGCGCTGTCTGGCTGGGGGGTGCTGACCATGGCTGGGCTCCATTTCGCTGTGAGCGACGTCTGCACGACATCGGTTTTTTAGATGCGTGCAGGAAATTTGGGCCGGCCTGAGCCACGCCAGCGGCGCAGCTCAGGGGCTGTGGGTTTACTTGCTGTGGATTTGATCGGCGGGGATGTCGGCCCCGGCGTTTTCAATGAACCACTCTGCGGCACCTGGGTGCCAAGCGATCACACCGCCGTTTTTGTCCCAGTTTTCAGGCACAGTCGTGCGAGCGGCCTTGTGGATGTTCATCATACGCTCATTGTCTGACATGATGATATCGACCACCGCTTTGACAAAGCTGTTGGGCAGATCGCAGTTGGCAATCGCAAAGTTCCACATCGAAACCGAGCGTGCATCGGCTTGAAGCGTTGAATAGGTGCTTTCGGCAATCGCATAGGCCGCCACCGGGAAGGTCTCCATAATGGTTGCCTGCTCTTCTGCTGTGAACTCGATGATGTTCACATCCGTTTGCACTTCAAGCTGGCTGACCGCAGGAACGGGCACGCCCGCCGCAAAAGCGATAACGTCCAGCAAACCGTCCTGAAGCTGACCACCCAGATCGCTCCAGGATCCGTTGCGGCGCTCGTAGTTGACGCCAAGTGTGTCCATCATGCGCGGGAAATACGTGTCAGACGTTGAACCCGCGGGGCCAAACCCGATGCGCGCACCTTCAGGAATTTCGGCAATCGCCGTAATTCCGGAGGATGCAAGTGTCGTAACCGAGAATGGCGTTTGATACATCGGGAACATCGCGCATGAATTCGTCATTTGCAGCCCCGGTGCAATCGGGCTCTCGCCCGCGATGGCTTCGGCTGCCGGACCCATGGTCGTCATGCCGAATTGCGCGTCACCCGTGTGCACCAGCGCCATGTTCTGACCGGGGCCACCGGTGACTTCACCGCCGCCACTAATGCCCAATTCCTCTGCGACCAGATTCGCCCAGCCCGATCCGTATGCGAAATATGTGCCGCCCTGAGACGCGGTCGCAACCGTAAAGCTTTCGGGCCATCCCGTGCGGTCTTCATGACCATCGGCAAATGCAGCTTGGCTCAGCAAGGCTGTTGCCACAATAATAGCGGGCGTTTTCATAAAATCTTCCTCCACGTGTTCATTTCGGGCGCTTTTGGGTGCACCACGCTTGTTATCTCCCGACGACCCGCGCCGAGTGTACTCTCGTAATTAGGCGTCATTTAGCCGCTAAGCAATCAGTATAAGGTAATTTTTGCCGATGCCTGATCACATTCCTGATAAAGCCACCGCTCTGCGTCGCGCTCCCCGGAGGCTGCAATGCCCGTTCAAACGAGATTTCCGCGGGCGCGTTGACATCCTGAAGGCAACGGGGCCTTACTGGTGTAACTATTCGGTTACAAATCTGAGGAGCGGTATTGCTGGAGGTTTACGACTATATCATTGTGGGCGGTGGGTCTTCGGGTTGTGTCATGGCGGCGCGGTTGAGCGAGGATGAAAACACGTCAGTCTTGCTTTTGGAAGCGGGAGGGCTTGATCGTAATCCGCTGTTTCACATCCCCGCGGGCTTTGCCAAGATGACAAAAGGCATTGCATCCTGGGGCTGGTCCACCGTGCCCCAGAAAGGGCTGAACGGGCGATCGCTCTGGTACACGCAGGCCAAGGTCATCGGCGGCGGCTCTTCGATAAACGCGCAGATATATGCGCGCGGCAACCCGCACGACTACGACAATTGGGCACAAAACCACAACTGCGATGGATGGAGCTATCGCGAGGTTCTGCCGTACTTCAAACGCTCTGAGGGTAATGAGGCCTTTTCCGACTTGTATCACGGCGAGGATGGGCCGCTTGGCGTGTCGATGCCGCGCGGTGCCCTACCGATCTGCACGGCGTTCATAGAAGCGGCGCAGGCGTGGGGTCTTCCGTATAATCCTGATTTCAACGGGGTACGTCAGGAAGGGTGTGGGTTTTATCAACTGACCCAGCGTGACGCCAGACGTTCGTCTTGTGCACGGGCTTTCCTGAAACCCGCCCAAGCGCGCGCCAACCTGACCCTGCGTACAGGCGTTGAAGTCTCGCGCATCAAGCTTGAAAGCGCCAAAGCGGTCGGGGTGATCCTGCGTGAAAACGGTGCTGATGTCCTGATCCGTGCGGACCGCGAAGTGATCGTTACATCCGGCGCCATCGGCTCACCGCGCCTGTTGATGCATTCGGGCATTGGCCCTGCTGATCATCTGCGCAGCGTGGGCATTGATGTGACGCTTGATTTGCCCGGTGTTGGGTCAAACCTGCAGGATCACCTTGACCTCTGCACGATATCGCAATGCACCGGGCGGCATACCTACGACGGAACCGACCGCATTGATCGCACTCTGTTGGCGGGTTTGCGGTATTATCTCACGAAAACCGGGCCTGCTACGGCATCTCTCTTTGAAACGGGGGGCTTTTGGTATGCAGATCCAGACGCCCCTTACCCCGATCTTCAATTCCATCTGGGTCAGGGGTCGGGCATTGAGAAAGGGATCGTCAAGATAAATGGCGCAGGTGTCACGCTCAACAGCGCGCTGGTGCGGCCAAGGTCGCGTGGGTCTGTGCGGCTGGCGTCATCTGACCCCAATGTGCCGCCTCTGATTGATCCCAATTTCTGGGGTGACCCCTATGATCGGGAGATATCGTTAAAGGGTCTTGAGATCGCCCGCGAGATCATGGCGCAACCCGCCTTGTCAAAATACGTTGCAACCGAGGTCTTGCCGGGGCCATGCGCAACCAAGGAGGACCTGCTGCGCTATGCCATCAAGATCGCGAAAACTGACCACCACCCCGTCGGCACATGTCGGATGGGACAAGGGCCTGATGCCGTTGTCGACCCGGAGTTGCGCGTGATCGGGATAAGTGGCCTGCGGGTCTGCGACGCGTCCATTATGCCCCGGATCAATGCGTCAAACACCAATGCCCCCACGATCATGATCGGCGAAAAGGCCGCGGATATGGTGCGGGGTCTTGCGCCTCTGCCTGCTGCGGAAATGAAGGCGAAGAGTGACGCGGACGCATCGGCGTAACATCACACAGGCTCTGGCGGTCTGGACAGCGGGCCCAAACCCACGCCTGACGATTTCGCCGCCAGCGGCCACGACGTCGATCAAACGTTGCCGTTTCACCCATCTTCCACCCCGGCAGGTCCCTTCGCAGCTTGAGGCTCGGTCATCACGATGATAGCGGATGGGGGTCGCCTTGAGTTTTAGCGGAGCGTTGAGATTTGGAACAAGTACCGCGCGTTTCCATCATAATGCCGGCGCATAATGTTGAGGGCTTCATTGACGAAGCAATCGGATCAATTGTTGCCCAGTCTTATGCCTCCTTCGAACTCATCATTGTCGATGACGCATCCACCGACGGCACAGCCGAAATTCTTGCGGCGCGGCAAGACAGGTGTTCTCTGGAGCCCCAGCAACTCAGAATTTTGAGGCAACCGAACGGGGGTGCCTCCTCGGCACGCAACCGCGGTGTCGCTGAGGCAAGAGGCGAGCTTGTGGGCTTCATTGACGCGGATGATCGTTGGTCGCCCCAGACCTTGGCTCAGCTCGTGGGCGCTCTGGATGCGTTTCCCGAAAGTGATATCGCATGCCCCCTTTACCGGCGGATCGACGAGGACGGGCGCGAGGTCAACTATCTGGGGGAGCCGGTCCATCGCACGCATACTCAGCAGAGTGAGGCAAAGTTCTTCGATGCAGGTGAGATGCTCATTGCAACGCCCGCCGAAAGCGCAACCGGCGTGCTTGTCCGTCGAGAGGCTTTTGCGGCTGGCGGTGGTTTTGATACGGCCCTGAAATCAAACAATGATGTGGATTGCTGGCTGCGTATTCTGTGGGAGCGCAAATCCACACTCGTTCAATGTCCACAGGCGCTCGTGGACTATCGCATCAGGTCGGCACAAATCACATCGAACGTGCGACGCATGCAGAAAGGTCACGAGCAATTTCTCGGCAATCACCAACCATTGTTGCGCGAAATCGGTGTGTTTGCGCGCCGACGGCATTTTGGTCTGGTGCGCGCATACTGGTCATTGCTTGCAGCCCGGCAGGGCGATGTGTGGCTGGCATTCAGATATTGGATCAGCGCGCTTTTCTATTCGCCGCGTCTCGCATTGCCCGCCACACTAGGCAGCAGCGCAGCATTCGCCATCGCCAAGGCGGTTCTGCCATCTGCGATATGGCAATGGGTGAGCAAACTGCGCAAGCGTTTCCGAAGGTGATCCATCGTGGTCCTGTCCCTTCGTCCCGAGCGCTTACAGGATACGTTTCAGAACCTTTTGCGCTTCGTCGAACAGCACATTGCGCATCACGCAAACGCATAGAATAAAACCCGCGGCACCCGCCGTCGCAGCCACGAGCAATTGCACAATAGCATTCCCGGTCGCGACAAAGTACAACGCCATCGCCGCAGGTCCGGCCGTGCAACCCGTCAGCAGCATAGCGTTCAGAACCACGCTCAAAAGCTGCCTTTTTTCATAGCCGGTGGAGCGTGCAAATGCACGGGTCTGGCGCATGGCGTCGATGACATATGAAATCGCGAGGGCGACGCACACCGCTTCAAGGGAGATCAATGCACCACCACTGGCCAACGCCACACGCGTGATATGATGTTGAACGTCAAGGCGCGTGCTGAGACGCAATTCACCTAAAGCAATAAACAGTGCCTGATTCATCTGCGTAAAGGGCCGCGCGATACCGATCAGGGCCAAGAGCTGAACGATAACGGGTGCCGCATCCCACCCGGGGCCAAGAACGATGCGACACAGCGGGTCCGCAAGGATTGCGATCATTGCGAAGGCTGGCCAGATCAACGCGGTCAGAAGCTCCACTTTCTTGAGATAAATCGTTGCAGGGTGATGCTTGTTCTTGATCGCCTGAACAAAAGCCGGGTGGATCACGGGGCTCATGCTGTTGAGAAATATCTTGTCGAAGAGCTTCACAACCTGATCAGCCCGGTTGTAGATCCCGAGTGTCGCAACGCCGAGAAAGCCGGAAATCGCCCCCATGATGCCCAGCTCGCTCAGGTGGCGGATCACCTGATTTCCGCTCAGGCGCGCACCGTCTTCTATCAGACTACGCCACCCTGTCATGCGCGGTGCAGGTACCGTCTCTTTACGTCTTGCAATGGCAAACATGATAAACGAAACGATCTGTTCCGCCAGCAGTCCCGCCGCAAGTGCAGCCGGACCAGCCCCATAGAGCGCGGCAACGATTGAAACGCCGCAGCGGATCCATGCACCAAAAACGTTGACCACGGAAATCAGCCCGAACCGCATGCTCTGCATCAAAGGGATGTTGAACAGCAATTCGAGCGGCCCAAGCAACACCGAAGCTGCGAATATCCACAGCGTCAGGTTCAATGACGGCGGCACCAGCGCATCGGGCAGCAGCAGCACAATTCCCAGAAAACCCGCCCCGACCAGACAGGCAGAGGCCAGCGCCAAGCCGAAAGCCTCACCGTGGCGATGCGGGTCCAGCGACGGGCTGTTCAGTAATTGGGTCTTTATGCCAAGATCGGCGAGGGAAACCGCCATCTGGTGGGCGACAGCGGCAAGGGCGAACAATCCGAATTCAGCCGGGGTCAACAGCCGCGACAAGACCAAGAGAGTGACCGCATGGGCGGCCAGAACGGCAGGACGGCTCAGGATCCTGTCGCGTATCGCCCGACGCAGGCTCATAGGACTTGACGAACGGTCAATGAGCCTGGCGCGCACCTTCGTTCAGCGGACTGAGCGGCCACCGGGATAACAAGGCGCAAGGCACGTTTTACGCAATCGCGTCGGTATGTCTTTCCCCTGCCTGACAATGCCATCAACATTGCTTGGTCGGAAGGGTCGTTTGACGCAGAAGACGCCGCATGGTCCGGGACCTGAGCGGATGATAGGATATACCATAATGAGTTTTGGGATCCATATCTTCGAACTTGGGCGGCTTATTGCGTCTGACATTTGCCCCGGATGTGCGAATAAAACGGTAGGCAAAATCTCGCAGGCGATAGATGGAATAGGCCATGGTGGAGGAGGCGTTAATGCGCAATGCCCCTGAAATTTCGGACACAGCCTTGGCTATATTTCCAGCTCTCGCGCTTGCAATCGCCAGTTCAGCCCTCGCCTGAGACTGCGCCAGATGCATGACATTTTCAGGTACGTCAGGATGCCGCTGAGAAACGATATCCAGCATTTTCAGCCGCGCCAACGCCATGCGCACGTGGTTTCTGGACATCGACTCGTGATCGTATCGATAGCCCGTCATGTATTCGGGAACGACGCCAACGATCCAATCATGCGAGACAAGGATTTGAAGCAGATAATCTTCGCACCCTACCCTGTTCAATTCCATCGAATAGCCGCCAACCTGCTCGAAAGCGCGGCGTCTGACCATGATCGAACTGCCGTTTCCCACGCAATTATACAGCAATGAGGCACAGAAAACATCACCAGACCAGCAGGTTACAGCACCATCGCGGATCAGGTAATCCCATTGATCAATCCGTCGGAAAAGCGTGTAGACCATGCCCATGTCCTCGCCGCCCGCCGCAAACACATCAAGCTGCTTTTGGATCTTGTCGCAGTGCCAGATATCATCCGCATCCAGAGGGGCTATGAACGCACCTGAACCAGCCCGCGCCCCGGTATTGCGCGCCGGGCATAATCCACAGTTCGCTGTGACAACAATTGAGACCCGATCATCCTGCTGCGCATGATGACGTGCGATGGCCTCGGTGCCATCCGTGGCGCCATCCACCACAACGATGATTTCAAGGTTTTGATAAGACTGTCCGCGCGCGCTGTTCAGGGTGGTGCCGATTGTTGCTTCGGCATTATATGCCGGTATGACAACTGTCACCAAGGTCTCAACTTCTGACAGTTTCATCTTATCCACGCCTATGCACCGAACCAAGCCGAGCTTATCAATCTAGATCGCCGCATTGGAAAGGGAAAAATGCGCCTCCGGACATCACCCCACTATAATCCGCTCGATTTTTTAAAAATTCTTAAAGGACCGTGGGTTTTATGCTGATCCGGCGTTTTTGGTGCGCGCCGCTACGTTGATCGCGCTTTGCGCCACAACCCCAGCGACGAACGCGAATCCAATCAAAACACCATAGTGCACCGGCGTTTGGCAGATGCACTATGATGGCGGCTCAGCGCATCGATGAAATGGCTGAGTACCCTAAGCGACGTCAGGCAACCGCCCGGTTCAACGCGCATTGCGACCAAAGATCGGACAGCGCGCCGACAAGCCGGTCGATATCTGCGTCAGTGTGCAATGGCGACGGCGTGATCCGCAGCCGTTCCGTGCCTTTTGGCACCGTTGGGTAATTGATCGGCTGCACGTAGATGCCGTGTTGTTCCAGCAGGGTGTCGCTGAGGAATTTGGCTTTGAACGGATCACCAACCATCACCGGTACGATGTGGCTGGGGTTGTCCAGATGGGGCAGGCGCATCGCATCAAGGCGCGTGCGCAGCTTGGCGACATTGGCCTGTTGACGGCGGCGTTCCAGATCACTGCGGCGCAGATGCCGGATGGACGTCAGCGCACCCGCGGCCAATGCCGGCGGCAAGGCTGTGGTAAAGATGAACCCGCTGGCAAAAGAGCGCACGAAATCGCACATCACGGCTGATCCCGCGATATAGCCGCCCATGACGCCAAAGGCCTTGCCCAATGTGCCCTCGATCAGGGACACGCGGTGCGCCAGCCCCTCTCTTTCGGCAATGCCGCCGCCTTGCGGGCCATAAAGCCCAACCGCGTGCACCTCATCGAGATAGGTCATGGCCCCATGCGCCTCGGCCACATCGAGGATTTCCGCGATGGGCGCGATGTCACCATCCATGGAATAAACCGATTCAAAAGCAATCAGGCGCGCGCCTCCTTTCGGCAGCGCCTCGAGCTTGCGATTGAGGTCTTCGGGGTCGTTGTGTTTCCAGATAACCTTGTCCGCGCGGCTGTGGCGGATACCTTCGATCATGCTGGCATGGTTCATTTCATCCGAAAGAATGGTGCACCCGGGCAGAAGCGCACCCAACGTGCTGAGGCTGGCCCAGTTGGACACATAGCCCGAGGTAAAAAGCAGTGCGGCTTCCTTGCCATGCAAATCCGCCAATTCGGCCTCAAGCGCGACGTGCTGTGTGGCCGTGCCCGAGATATTGCGCGTGCCCCCGGCACCGGCCCCGTCCTGCAGTGCAGCATCCGCCACCGCCTGACGCACGAATGCCGATTTGCCCATCCCCAGATAATCGTTGGAACACCAGACCGTCACGGGCCGCGCTTTGTCGGCCCCATGCATCGTGGCGTGGGGCGCATCGGTGGCGTTCCGTTCCAGCTCCGCAAAAACGCGGTAGTTCCCTTCGGCGCGCAGTTGGTCCAGTTTATCAGCGAAAAAGGCGTCGTAGTTCATGCAGGTCTCTCCCCCGGGGTTTTACCTATCAAACCGGGCGCGCGCGCCCATGGCCTTGACCTTGGTCAAGTGCCCTCGTCTGCCTCATCCATTAAATGGCGCGCCCAGCGGCCTGCAGCCCATGCGGCCGGAACACCCAGAACGACGGACAGCTTCAACGCCGTCAGCGGGTTCAGCGTGTCCAACCCCACAACCGGTGCCATCAGGCTGAGCATGAAGAGGTTGATCGCCACCGCACCGGCCGCAAACGGATACATCAACAGCGCCAGTTTCCACACAGGCCAGGGGCGATCATCGCTCATACGCATTGTGCACCAAACAATGCGGTGATCGCGGCCAGCGCCAGCGCGGGCGTCTCTGGCCATGTTCCAACAGGGTCGAGAACCGGCCCGGCAAACTGCGCGGCCTCAAGTTCTTCGGGCAGATCACCTGTGACATGACCCGCACGCACGGCAAAAAATGGCACCACAATTGCGTGACCCTGAACCGCAGACACCACATCGCGGATCGCGGGGGGCTCGTCCACGTAACAGGGACGAACCGCCTTGAACCCGCCCTGCGCTCCCAGCGCCTTTGCTGCGGCTTCGGTCGCCTCGCGCGGCCTGCTGCTGGAGGGTGAGCCGTGCGCGGCAAGAATGACAGTGGTTTGCGCCATCTGCCACTCCAGCGTCGCAATACGCAGGCGTATGCGATCACACATCAGCCGCGCCACCCCCGGCATCAGCCCCATGGGCGCCGTCGCCTCCCAATCGGAAAGACCCGCCGCTTTCAGGCGTTTGGGCAGATAGGTTTTGACAAACCAACCATCGGACATGAACCAAGGGCAGACGATCGGCCGATCAAGGCCCCGCACAGCCTGATCCAGCGCACCCTCTGACGCAAGGGTCGCGCCGCGTACCATGGTGTCGGGCATCAGCTGGTTCAGCCGCGCCGCCAACGCCTGCACGGCCTCTTCCTGTGGTGCGGGTTCAGAGGGCGAACCATGTGTGACCACAAGGATGGGCCGATCAATGACTGGTGCCATCAGAAAAGGTGATCTTATTGAAAACATTGTATTTCCCTGATGGTTTGCTCATTGGTAGCCGTTTGACTTCTTCAAGCGTCTGCGCGTCGTAGATCAAGATCGCCCCGTCGTCTTCCCACAGGCTGACAAGCGCGTGACGACCTTCACGATCAAACTCGACATGGGCCAGCGTCTTGCCGGGCACGGGGCGCAGGGTCTTGACGATCTCCAGCGTCTGCTTGTCGATCACATGCATTACGTCACGGTTGGGGCCGAAAAACACATCGGCCCAGACGTAGGGTGAATTTTCATGGCTGCGCATGAAAAACCCCGGCCCGTCGGTGTCGATCTGCGTCAGGATTTCCCAGTTCTGGATATCGATCACCGACAGTTTTGCCTCGCGCAGGTGCGGTGTCGCCATGACGCGCCGCCCCTGATATTCCCACGAGATGCCCGACCCCAGATGCGGCAGACCCGAGAGCGGCAATTCATGCGTCTCGCGGCCCACGTTGAGGTTCACCACAACGCCCCGGTCGCTTTCCCGCGCCGCCCCGATCAGAAACCGGTAATCCGGCGTGAAAAAGAAATCATCCAGCGGTTCGGTCACTTCGATGCGGCGGCGCGCAAAAAGCCCCTCGGACGAAGCGATCGCCTCGACCATGCCCTTTTCGCGGCTGTGCACGAAACCTTCGTACACAGGGTCCGCATTGGGATCGGTCGAAACCTCCCATATCTCGGGAATATCTTTCAGTGCAAGGATGAAACTGTCGCGTTGCGGGGCCTGATAGACGGCGGACACGCGCGAGCTTTCACCGTCTTTGCCCACCACATCAAAGATGCGCTCTACCGACATATCCGCCGTGGACAGAATGGTCAGGCTGTGCGGCAGGTAATTGGCCACGGCAAGGTATTTGCCATCCTTGGACATGGCGATGTTGCGGCTGTTGACGCCCGCGCGCAGACGCGCGACCTCCTGCATGGACCACAGGTCGATCTTTTGCACCCAGCCGTCGCGCGACATCACAAAGGTGAACCGCCCGTCGGGGGTGAATTTCGGCCCGCCATGCACGGCCAGCGGTGTGGGTAGCCGGGCGAGCACGTCAAATGTGTCGCCATCCAGCACGCTGATGTGATGATCACCGGTTTCCACCACCACGAAGATATTGAGCGGATCGGCATCATGTTGCGGCGCGTCGGGTGCGACGTAAACGGGGTTCACCTCAAGCGTTTCGGCAATGCGGTCTGCGTCCCAGACGGGCATTTCTGGCAGGGGTGTGTGCAGATAGGCGGCCAGTTCAGTGATATCCTCGGCACTGATCTGTGCGTCAAAGCCGGGCATCTGCGTGCTGATGCGCCCCTTTGCGATCACCGCTTCCAGCTTGTCGCCTTTCAGACGGCGCAGGCTTTCGGGGATCAGTGCGGGGCCAAGGCTGCCCAGACGGTCATCGCCGTGGCAGACCGCGCAATGGGTGGCATAAAGTACAGCGGGCTCTGCCTGTAGGCTCAGCGGTGTGAGCGCCAGCAGACTAAGTGAAATTATGCGCCGGATCATGTCGCCTCCCGGTGAATTTGCGAAGTTCAATGCGTGGGGCCTCGGCCCCGTTCAACCCGATCTCGGCGTCTGACAGATAGCAGGCGGGATCTTCCTCCCACGGGTCACCCGTCAGTTGCAGCGCGCGGATGCGGGTGTTGCCACCACAAACCGATTGATGCGCGCAGGCCCCACAGCGCCCTTTCAAGGGACGGGGGCGCATACGCAGCAAGGCCAGCATCTCGTCAGAACCAGTCCAGAGGTTCGAGAACGTGTCGGATTTCACATTGCCCACGGTATAATCGGACCAATAGGTATCAGGATGCACCTTGCCCGTGGGGTCGATATTGGCCACGCCGACGCCAGAGGAATTCCCGCCCCAGGCTTGCAGATGCGCGGTCAGATGGTCGATCTGCTCGGGGGCAAAGCGGTCGCTGGCCCAGTTCAGAAAGCGCACGGCGTCGGCATCA
Source organism: Roseobacter sp. OBYS 0001 (assembly GCF_019654895.1). Taxonomy (NCBI): domain Bacteria; kingdom Pseudomonadati; phylum Pseudomonadota; class Alphaproteobacteria; order Rhodobacterales; family Roseobacteraceae; genus Roseobacter; species Roseobacter sp. OBYS 0001. Next base: position 163,011 of record NZ_BPES01000003.1, on the reverse strand, counting down.
TTGTTGCCGGTGACAACCTCGAAATGACGGCCTTTTTGCAGCGCGCTCCACGCGCGATCAAGCAGCAGATCAACGCAGGATCGCGCGCGCGCATGCCCTGCATCTTCGCCCCGGTTCTTGTTGCCGCGCCCGGCATAGACCAGATGCGACATGTAGAATTTATCAATGCCCTCAGCCTCACAGAGATCAAGGATCGCGGGCAGCTGTTCAGCGTTATCCTCGGTGGGGGTGAAGCGCAGGCCGACCTTGATGCCCTTTTCCTTACACAGCTGCGCGCCGGCGAGCGCCTCATCAAAAGCGCCTTCCTGACCACGGAACCAGTCGTTTGTGGCCCCCACGCCATCGATGCTGATGCCCACATAGTTGAACCCGATGTCGGCGATCTTTTCCACCGCCTCGGCGTCGATGCGCGTGCCATTGGTCGACAACGCCAGATAGCGGACTTTTTTGCGGGCGTACTGAGCAAGCTCGTAGATGTCACCACGCGACAGCGGCTCACCGCCCGACAGGATCAACGCAGGGATCTTGAATTCCGCCAAGTCGTCAATCACACCCAGCGCCTGTTTCGTGGATAATTCACCGGGGAAGATATTGTCCGACGAGGTCGTATAGCAGTGACGACATTTCAGATTGCAGCGCCGCGTCAGGTTCCAGATCACCACAGGCCGCACCGGGCCACGCCTTGTGCGCGGCGGTGTGGGGGTGATCAGCTGTTCCATATATTGGGTCAGTCGAAACATCAGGTGGCTCCTTTACTGGCCAGTCGCAGACCGGTTTTCTTGAGGATTTGCGTTGAATAAAGCACATCATGCGCACGCACCGCAGGGCCCAGCAGCTGCAGAATATGCTGGCGTTTTTCCTCGACCTCGTCGCGGGTGGATCCGTGCAGCATGGCAAAAAGGTTGTAAGGCCAGACGGGTCTTTTGCGCGGACGCAGATAGCAATGGGTCACGTCCTCCATCGCGCCGATCAGTGCGCCCAACTCTTCGGCCTCGGCATCGTCGATGTCCCAGACGGTCATGCCGTTCGCGGCCATGCCGAGTTTATAGTGATTGGGCGCGATGCCCACACGGCGGATGACACCCTGCCCCAACAGCGCCTCAAGGCGGTTCATCACATCCACCTGCGCCATGTCCAGCTGATCGGCGATCTGCGCGTAGGGTTCCGGCACCAGCGGCAGACCTGCCTGACAGGCTTTGATCAGGGCGCGGTCTTGGGGTGAGATGCTCATGCCGCCACCCGGAAGCCCACGAAGAACTCCTTGAGTTTGGGAAACTGAAACACCGGCAGGCCGGTCGAGGCCTCAATGCGCGCGGCGGTCTCGGTGATCCCCTCGGGGGTCTCAGTGGCCAGCACAAACCACATGTTCAGACGGTGATCGCGCGCATAATTATGCGCCACTTCATCGAAACTGTTGACGGTTTGGGTCATCGCCTCGAACTGCGCGGGCGGGATTTCCATGGCACAAAGGCAAAAGGCACCACCCATGGCTGCTGCATCCAGAAACGGGCCGAAACGCGTGATGATGCCTGCGTCCTTCATGCGGGCCAGCCGCGCGATCAGATCGTCCTCGGCCAGTCCAAGACGCTCAGCGGCCAGCGCAAAGGGGCGTGGCGCAATCGGAAACCCGGTTTGCAGCGCGTTGATGATCTGCCGGTCGGTGTCGTCAATCTGCATGTGTTTCTCCTGTGGTCTTGTCGGATGGCGCAACGATCAGCGCGCCCTGCTGGCGAAAACAGCGGGTGCTGAACAGAATGCGGTATTCATAGGGCACCAGACGAGCGGCCACTCGGGCCTGGCTCAGAACATCCAGCGTTTCGGACCGGCTGCGCCCATGGATCATGCAGTAAAGCGTATAGGGCCAGACCCCCGGCACGGCGCGCCGCTCGTAACACAGCGTCACCCCCTGCACGGCGGTCAGCGCACGCCCGCAGGCCTCTATCTCGTCCGGCGGCACCTTGAAGACGCACATCGCATTGGCCCGCCATCCAAGGGCCCGGTGGCGCACGATCAGACCAATACGCGACAAGATCCCCGATTGCGCCAGCACGCGGACCCGCTCCAGCACCTCAGCCTCGGTCTGACCCAGCCGCGCGGCGAGGTCGGCAAACGGGCAGGCGGTGGGCATCATCCCTTCGGACAGGGCCTGCATGATCGCGCGGTCGCTTGCTTCGATCTTGATGTCCGTGTCGACCGCGCGCGGTTGCGGCAGCGCGTTCGAGCCATCCAGCGCAAATCCGAGATCCACGTTGAAAGGCCGCTCAAGCCGCAGATCGAGCACCCGCAGGCCCGTCTGTTCGGTGATGCGCCGCAGGATATCATCGACAAAAGCGCGCGTGGGCCCGGTCGCTACAAACCAGATGTTCCATTTGTTTTCACGCTCATAGGAATGGTTGACCCCTTCCTGCGCATTGATCACGGCGGCGATTTCTTCGATCTGATCGTCGGGGGCTGCAACTGCGGCAAGCGTGCTCGCCGCCAAGGTATTAGGTCGGCAGGTGGCGCCGATACGGCTGATCGCGCCGGTTTCCAGCAGCTTTTTCAAGCGTTCGATGATGCGTGCCTCGGTGGTATCAAGGTGGCGCGCGATCTCCTGAAAGGGGCGCGACACAAGTGGCAAGGCACGTTGCCAGTCGTTCATCAGCCTCCAGTCGAGCGCATCCAGCGTCATGTGTGTCCTCTCAAAGCCCAATGCGATGGGCCCTTGCAGTGAAAAAGATGCCCGATGGTGTTTCTGCCGGGACCTCGCCAATTTTTTCAAACGTTTGCGTGTCGTAGATGTCGATACGGTTGGCATCGCGCACCGACACCCAGACCTGATGACCGCGTGCGGTGAATTCCATGTGTAATACGGCGGGGCCGGGTTTTAGGGTGTGCAGAACTTCGCCCGATGCGGCCTCGATCACCTGGATCGTGTCATTGTGAGGGTGGGCGTAATTTACCCAGACGTGCCGCCCGTCGGGGCGCGCCACGGCGAAAACAGGCTGGCCATGGGTTTTCGTGCGCCCCAGTTCTGTCAGTTTCTGTGCATCCAGCCAAAGCAGCTCGTGGCGTCCGACCGCAGGCAGGGCAAAACGGTCCCCCGCCAGCGCCCAGCCCTCAAGGTGGGGCATTTTATAGACCGGCAACGGTTCTTCGCCACGGCCATAACCGGGCAGAATACGCTGTGCCACCGGCGCATCGGACCACAGGTCAAGCGTGCTCATCCCGTCCTCGCCAAACAGCCCCACAATGTAGCGACGCCCGTCGCCGGTGATCAGCGCATCATAGGGATTTGCGCCCATGCCGGAGACTTTAGTAACGTCAGGCGTGGCATCCGACATGTCGACAATCCACGTCTCGCCCGTGTCCCACATTGAAAAGACGAACCGTCCGCCGGGGGCATCCACAAGGCCAATGGTTTTCGACGCAGTCGGGAAATCCGCCACCAGATCAAGTGTTTGCGCATCAAACACCCGCACACCGCCCGGTTCGTAGTTGGAGACCGCCACGAGACGCCCATCGTCGGAAATGGCACCGCCGATGGAATTGCCCGCCTGCATGACCCGGCCTGCGATGGATTGTGTGACCAGATCAAGCTTGGTCAGCCCGCCGTCACGGCCAAAGATATAGGCGAAGCGCGCATCCGGTGAGAATACTGCACTGGCATGGGACAGATCGCCAAACCCTTCGACCCGGGCGAGCACATCCATATCGGATTGATCCACGATCAGCACAGAACCGGTTGTGCGTTCAATCACGACACCCATATCGCCCGTGGCGTGGACCTCCACCTCGGCTGTGGCGGGCAGGGCAAGGGACAACAAGAGGGTCAGGAAACTCATCAGGCGCATCACGGGCTGACCTCCAGCAGGTATTCGGCAATCCATTGTGCCTCGATTTCGGTTAAGAGCGGACGCCACGGCGGCATGGCCGTCCCCGGAATACCATCCAGAATGATCGACGTCAGACCATCGACCGTGTGACCCTCAAGTGCCTCAGGTGTAATCGCACTGCCGAGGCCTCCTGTCATCTTGAGACCATGGCATGACCCGCAATCCTGTTGCACGAAATGCGCAAGGCGGTCTTGTTCGGCTTGCGGCAGCGCTTCGGCACCGACAGAGGGCGCGGCAAGCACAAATATCGCCAGCAATGCGACCGCCCTAGCCATGCAACACCCGCTGAAGTTCAGGGGCCTGAAGAAGTGTGTCCGCCGCCGTGCTGTCCTCACTGTCGATCAGGGTGACGACGCGGCCCACGATAAACAGAACCGGACCGGGCACGGGAATATTGGCACGTTTGATCTGCAAGGCCCCCAGTTGCGTCACGAGACGGGTTTCATTGGGCCGCGTGCCATTTGCGACCACCAGAACCGGATGTTCCGCAGGCAGCCCGCGTTCGATCAGACCAGCCGCGATCTGTTGCATATTGGCGTGACCCATATAGACGACCAGCGTTGTATCCGCATCCGCCAACCCGTCCCAGTCGAGGTCAAGCGGACGATTGGCCTGACAATGACCGGTGACATACCGCACACCCGTGGCCAACCCGCGATGCGTCAGCGGCACGCCCGTCGATGCAGACACGCCTTGGGCGGCTGTGATACCGGGAGCGTAACTCACCTTGATGCCGGCGGCGCGCAGAACAGCAGCCTCTTCGGAACCGCGTCCGAAAATCATCGGATCGCCCCCTTTGAGGCGGGCGACGGTTGATCCTTCTTCGGCCAGTCGCACCAGCAGGGCATTGATTTCGTCCTGAGGCACCGGATGGTGGTCAGGCTTCTTGCCTACGTCAATCCGACGCACACCCGCAGGCACAAGCGCCATGATATCGCGCGACACCAGCCGGTCATGGACCACCACATCTGCCGATTGCATCATCCGCAAAGCACGCACAGTCAGCAGGTCAGGATCGCCCGGCCCTGCACCGACCAAAAAGACCTGACCTTGGTTCATTTTCTTCAGCATTTCAGATCCTTACCAGTTTAGTTACACATCAGGACGGCAGTGTCGGAAAAGGCGCGGCAGGAGGGAGAGGCCTGCCGCGCCCGGTTTGCGCAGACGGTGTCAGTAGACATCCGCGCGGGTGTTGAAGACGTTGAACTTGCCGGTCGGTGTGACCAGACGTTCGTCCTTGATTACGTGCTTCATTTCGAGGGTCTTGTCGTCGACCACAACAATGGCCGATTCCAGATCAGCGGCGTTCCAGATCGAGAACCAGATCTCATTGCCCGCCTGATTGAATTCGCCCTGCACAACACGCGGCTGGCCTTCGGCAATACCGGCCCATTCAACCAGCGGCAGAACGGTGTACTCCGGCTCTTCCTGACCCAACTCGTCGATCTTGAAGACCGCAACCGAGCCGGACGTTTCCGCATCCGGGTTCAGCGTCGCATCCACATAGAGGTGATTTGACGTGGGGTGCGATTTCACGAACAGCGACCCGCCACCCAATGCATAAAGCTGCTGTACCATTTTCCAGGCGTGATCCGGGTTGCCTTCTGGGTCCGTCCCGATCAATGCAACCGTGTCATCCCCAAGGTGCGAGGTGGCCCAAACGGGTCCATAGGTCGGGTGGTTGATATTGGCGCCACGACCGGGGTGCGGTGTCTCGCCTTCGGTCTCGATTACGGCGACCTTCTTGCTTTCCTTGGTGTCGATCACGACGATCTTGCCACGGGCGTTCGCCGCCGTCAGGAAGTAACGCTGCGTGCTGTCCAGACCGCCATCATGCAGGAAGCGTTCCGCGTTGATCTCGGTGATTTTCAGCGCGTCCATGTCGGAATAATCCACCATCATGATCTTGCCGGTTTCTTTCACGTTCACAAGGAACTCGGGCTTATAGTGTGATCCAAGGATCGCCGCGACGCGGGGTTCGGGGTGGAAATCCTGCTCGTCATAGGTCATGCCGCGCGTGGACTTGATGCGCAGTGGCTCCAGCGTGTCACCGTCCATGATGACGAACTGTGGCGGCCAGTAGGCACCGGCGATGGCGTATTTGTCCTCATAGCCCTTGAATTTCGAGGTCTCGACCGACCGCGCCTCTGATCCGACTTTGATCTCGGCCACGGGGCCGGGTGTTTCCATCCACAGATCGATCATCACGACCTTGGCGTCCCGACCGATCACGAAAAGATAGCGACCTGATGCGGAAATCCGGCTGATGTGAACCGCATAGCCGGTTTCGATGATCGTCTTGATCTCGTAGCTCGCGCCGTCAATCAGGGCGATCTCACCCGCATCCCGCAGCGTGACCGAGAACAGGTTGTCGATGTCGATGTCGTTCATCTTTTCAGTGGGCCGGTCTTCGGGGGCTACGATGACATTCCAGCTGTCGCGCATCTCGGCCATGCCCCATTCTGGCGGTACGGCCGGTTCCAGCAGCAGATAACGCGCCATGGCATCGACCTGCTCTTCGGTCATGTCGCCAGAGGTGCCCCAGTTGGGCATGCCCGCAGGCGAGCCATAGGTGATGAAATCGCGCAGGTATTCGAACCCGTTCGGACGCGTGATGTCTGTGGTCAGCGCCTTGCCCGTCGCGCCTTTGCGCAGAACCCCGTGGCAGCCCGCACACCGCTGGAAATAAATTGTGTTCGAATCCTGATATTCGCTGGGCGTCATCACCGGATCACCGGGTTTGCGGCCAGGAATTTCCACCTGAATCTGACCCAGTGTTGTCAGGGACGGCTGGTAGGCAGCGGACGCATCATCGCCGTGATCCGCAGGCTTATCCTGTGCGAGCGCCAATGTGGCGGACAGCGACAACAGCGCGCTGACAGCAACAGAACGTGTGAGAATGGATAGGGACATATATCGGCTCCAATTGCAGTAAATTCGATATGCTCAAGGCTGGCGGATACAGGCGGGGGGCCGCCTTGACTTTGATCAAGACGCGGCGCGCCGATCATTGTCAGTCTTGTTTTCAAGGTGGAAAGAGCCATGGCAAGACCTTTGATGTTCGCGATCTTCGCGCTCTTTCTGAGCGTATGTTCCGCGTGGGGCGAGACGGCTCCCGACGCGGAAATGGCGCGCGCATTGGTGGGGGCGGACACAGCGCAGGTGCTGGTGCAAAGACAAGAAGCGCCTCTGCCCCACTGGCAAGTTCTGGACGCGGGCGACCGCCGCGTGATGGGGCACATCGCATCCACTTGGGAAGTACTGAAATCCACCGGTTATTCAGGCAAACCGCTGGATATTCTGGTCGCTGTGGACGGTGCAGGTGCCATCACCGGGGCGCGTTTGATTGAACATGCGGAACCTATCCTGACGCTGGGTATATCGGATCAGGACATTGCCGATTATGTGGACGAATTCGCGGGCTTGCGCATGGGCGCGCAGGGCCTTGAGGGCGACGCGCCCGACATCATCAGTCGCGCGACTGTGTCCACGGGAGTGATTCGCGATTCGATTCTGCACACCGCGCGGTTGCTGGCCCATTCGGATCGCGGGGGCATTGACCGTGTGTCTTTTGAACCTGCGAACTGGGCCAGTTTGACCCAGATGGGCGCTTTCGCCACCCAAAGCGTGAGCCTGCGCGATGCGCGCGCCGCCTTGCCCGATGCAAATCCGCCGATCCCCGACAAGGACGGCATATTCCTTGAGACGTGGATCAGCGTGCTGGACCCGGCAACGATCGGGCAGAACCTGTTGGGCGCGCAGGGGTTTCGCCGCGCCATTGCCGCTCTGCCCGCAGATCATGACGCCCTGCTGATCGCCAGCCGGGGTCTGCACTCGCACCGCGGCACCGCGTGGCGCAGGTCCGGGGTTTTCGACCGGGTCATGCTCGAACAGGACGGGCGGCAATTCACGCCGCTGTCATCAGGCTACCAGCGCCTGAACCAGTTCGAACCGGACGACGCGCCAGAGATGAAAGAGGCCAGCCTCTTTGCCATTCCACGTGACCAGATCAACCTCGCCGAACCTTTCACCGTGACCATTTCGGCCACCCGTGGCGATGTGGTTTTCTCCATCTCGGTGCCGTTTGAACTGGATGCAGCCTTCGTGACTCCCGCCGCCGCCATGCCAGTCCCACCGCCTGCATGGCAAGCGGCATGGCAGCAAAAGCAAGGGCCCCTGATCGGGCTTGCGGTGATGCTTGGCACGCTCTTTACGATCCTGTTTTTCCAAGACGCCTTTGTGAAACGCCCGCGCCTCTGGTTGTGGACGCGGATGGGTTTTCTGTCTGTCACATTCGTATGGCTAGGGCTGGTCCTCGGCGCGCAGCTGTCCGTGGTGCAGGTGGTCGCCTTTGTCCATTCGCTGCTGAACGGGTTCAAGTGGGAAGTCTTCCTGATCGAACCGCTGATCTTTGTGCTCTGGGGGTTCACGGCCCTTGGTTTGCTGTTCTGGGGCCGGGGTGTTTTTTGCGGCTGGCTGTGCCCATTTGGAGCGCTGCAGGAGTTGTCAAACCAAGCCGCGCGCCGTCTCGGCATCAAACAGATCGCCGTGCCGCATGCCGTGCATGAACGGCTGTGGATCATCAAATACACGCTGTTTCTGGCGATCCTCGGCCTGTCGTTTTATTCGATGAAAGACGCGTTGATCCTCGCCGAGGCGGAGCCGTTCAAGACCGCGATTTCCCTTCGGTTCGTGCGCAGCTGGCCCTTCCTGCTGTTTGTCGGTGCGATCCTGTTCGTGGGGCTTTTCGTTGAGAGGGCCTATTGCCGCTACCTCTGCCCGCTGGGGGCTGCGCTTGCGATCCCGGCCAAGCTGAAAATCTTTGACTGGCTGCGCCGGCGTCCCCAATGCGGACGCGAATGTCGCCTGTGTGAACAACAATGCACCGTGGGCGCCATCGACCCGCTCGGGCGCATCAATCCAAACGAATGCATCCTCTGTCTTCGCTGTCAGATGATCTTTCACGAGCCGCACACCTGTACGGTTCTCAAACGTCGCAATCGCGCGGCATAATCCTGATCTGAAAGGACAAATACATGTTCCAGAAACTCACAATCAGCCTGCTGGCCCTGACCCTCGCGGCCCCTGCCTTCGCTTCCGGCGACCCGGCGAGCGGCGAAAAGGTCTTTCGCAAATGCAAAGCCTGTCACGCCGTAGGCGAAGACGCCAAAAACAAGGTGGGCCCCACGCTGAACGGCATCATTGGGGCCGCTGCGGGGGCTAATCCTGATTTCAAATATTCGGATGCGCTAATGACGATGGCCGGTGACGGTCTGGTGTGGACCGAAGAGGAAATGGCGGCTTTCCTCAAGAAACCGAAGGAATACATGCCCAAGACCAAGATGAGCTTTGCGGGTCTGCGGAAAGACGACGATATCGCGGACGTCATCGCCTATCTCGCGACCTTCAACTGAGCCCAGCTTGACTTTTGTTAAGGCGGCAACGCGCCGCCTTAACCATCGTGTTTTCATAGGCCTGCTATCAAAAGGAGCAAAGGATGCGTGACGTTCTCACGACTTCCATGGCCCGTAACATATTCTATGGCGGGTCATTATTTTTCATACTCATCTTTGTCGGACTTTCGGTCCATTCACACAGATATATCGTGACCACCTCCACGGATGCAGCCACGCTGACCGAAGGGGTCGAGCACGGCAAACACCTGTGGGAAATCCACGGCTGTGTGAACTGTCACACCATCCTTGGCGAAGGGGCGTACTTTGCGCCTGAGCTGGGCAACGTGATGACACGCTGGGGCGTCGAAGATGACCCCGAGGCCGCGTTCGAGACCCTCAAGGGGTGGATGGACGCCATGCCCACCGGCATCGAGGGGCGCCGTCAGATGCCAAACTTTGGCCTGAACGACGAAGAGTACCGCGCGTTGAGCGACTTCCTGCTGTGGACCAACACGATCCGCAATCAGGACTGGCCACCGAACGACGCTGGATAAGGAAACACCATGAAGTACCAATCTCAATCCATTGCCCTTGTCTACTTTGCCGTAGCGCTCGGGCTGTTTGCCATTCAGGTTTCGGGGGGTCTGCTGCTGGGCTGGATCTATGTCAGCCCCAACTTTCTGTCCGAAATCCTGCCCTTCAATATCGTGCGCATGCTGCACACAAACTCCCTGATCGTCTGGCTGCTGCTGGGTTTCATGGGGGCGGCATACTTTGTCATCCCCGAGGAGTCAGAGCGTGAAATACACTCGCCCCTGCTGGCCTATATCCAGCTGGCGATCATGGTGCTGGGCACGCTCGGCGTTGTTGTGACCTATCTGTTCAACCTCTTTGAGGGCAACTGGCTGTTGGGGAAAGAGGGGCGCGAGTTCCTTGAACAACCCGTCTGGGTCAAAATGGGCATCGTCGTGGCCGCGCTGATCTTCATGTACAACATCACCATGACCGTGTTGCAGGGCCGCAAGACAGCAATCACCAACGTGCTGCTGCTGGGTCTGTGGGGGCTGACGCTGCTGTTCCTCTTTGCTTTCTACAACCCGTCGAACCTCGCGCTGGACAAAATGTACTGGTGGTACGTCGTTCACCTGTGGGTCGAGGGCACGTGGGAGTTGATCATGGCCTCCGTACTGGCATTCCTGATGCTCAAACTGACGGGTGTTGACCGTGAGATCATCGAAAAATGGCTCTATCTGATCGTCGCCACCGCGCTGTTCTCGGGCATTCTCGGCACCGGTCACCACTATTTCTGGATCGGGACACCGGGCTACTGGCAGTGGATCGGGTCCGTTTTCTCAGCCCTCGAAGTCGTTCCTTTCTTTGGCATGATGGCCTTTGCCTTTGTCATGGTCTGGAAGGGCCGCAAGGATCACCCCAACAAGGCCGCTCTCCTGTGGTCGCTGGGCTGCGCCACGCTGGCGTTCTTCGGGGCCGGTGTCTGGGGCTTTCTGCATACGCTGCACGGGATCAACTACTATACCCACGGCACGCAGATCACCGCAGCGCATGGTCACCTTGCCTTCTTTGGGGCCTATGTATCGCTGAACCTCGCGATCTTCAGCTATGCCTTCCCGATCCTGCGCAAGCGTGATCCCTACAATCAGGTGCTGAACATGGCGTCCTTCTGGCTGATGGCCGGTGGTATGACCTTCATGACCTTCGTGCTGACCTTCGCAGGCACGGTCCAAACCCATGCACAGCGCGTGCAGGGCGACTATTTCATGGATGTTCAGGATGCGATCACCATCTTCTACTGGATGCGGTTCGGCTCCGGCATCGCCGTTGTGCTTGGGGCGCTGCTGTTCATCTACGCCGTGGCGGTCCCCCGCAAGGAGATCATCTCGCCCAGCGGCAAACAATCGGTGGCTGCGGAATGAACATGCAATCTCCCACACTTGACAAGGGGGCGGCTGACGCCCCCTTTTACATGCCACAAGGCTCCGAATGTGAGCTTTTTGAGGCGGCCTATGAAACCAATATGCCGCTTTTGCTCAAGGGGCCGACAGGGTGCGGGAAGACCCGCTTTGTCAGCCATATGGCTGCCCGCCTTGGTCGCCCGCTTTATACCGTGGCCTGTCATGACGATCTATCTGCGGCCGATCTGATCGGGCGCTACCTGCTCAAGGGCGGCGATACCGTCTGGGCCGATGGCCCGCTGACCCGTGCCGTGCGCGAAGGGGCGATCTGTTATCTCGATGAGGTCGTCGAGGCCCGCAAGGACGTCACCGTCGTGCTGCATCCGCTGACCGATGACCGGCGCATCCTGCCGATTGACCGCACTGGTGAAACGTTGGAGGCCGCGCCAGGCTTCATGCTGGTGGCCTCTTATAACCCCGGCTATCAGAATATCCTCAAAACGCTCAAACCCTCGACCCGGCAGCGGTTCTTGTCAGCCACTTTCGATTTCCCCCCGATGGATCAGGAGGTTGCGATTGTCGCGCAGGAAAGCGGGCTGGAGAGCGGTCGTTGCCAGAACCTCGTGCGTCTTGCGGGCAAGTTTCGCGCGCTCAAGGGGCAGGATATCGAGGAAGGTGTTTCAACCCGGCTGGTGATCTACACCGCAACGCTGATCGCCAAGGGGATGCCGCTCGAACAGGCCATCCACGCGGCGATGATCGAACCGCTGTCCGATGACGAGGACGTGCAGCAAGGCCTGAACGACATCGTCACAGCGGTCTTTGGCTAACCTATGTCGAACGCGTTGGAACCTTGGGAGCCGGAAGAAACCATCGGCAAGATCTGGCACCGCTGGGCCAGCCATTTCGACGCGCCCGAACCCACGCACCCGCAGGCGGCTGTGCATCTGGAGGATGAAACCGCCCGCCTGTCCGTGCTGTTTCGGGGCTTGGGCGGTGATCCATCCGTCGAAATCCGCCCCGTCATGGACTCGGCCAGCCATCACCGGCTGAGCTGGCGGCGAAAGCTGGGCACCTCGGTCGAACACGCGCCGCAGGCCAGCTTTGACGGCGGTATCCTGCGCCTGCCGATTACCCTCGATCTGTTTGCTGATAGCGCATTGAACCGCGGCCTTTATACGTGGTTGGCGGTGTGCGCTGCCGGTGTGCGCGCCATCCCTGCGACCCCGGATGATCCGCTGGCCGCTGATCTGGCCTATCTGCATGCAGGACAGGAAATGGCCCTGCGCGCGCTGACGCAATACCCCGGTTTCAAGACACTGTTCGTGGCTCTGAAGGACGCACATCTGGCCGCCCGCCCCCGCACCGCCCTGCCCCGTGCCGAGGCCAGTGCGGAAATGCTGGCGCGCTATGTTCTGGGTGAGGGCGACGCCCCCGAAGCGCCACCGGGGGCCGCCCCGCGCAAATATCGCTCCTTGCGCCCCGTGCCGCTATGGCCCCGACTGATGCCCGGTGGTCCCAGTGCTTTTCAGACCATCGATGACATCCCCGAAGACGCCGAAACAGGCACCGAGGAAACGCTGGAAACGACCAAAAAGGGCAAACGCAAAGCCGCCGATCAGACCGAGCGGCGCGACAGCCTGATCCTGCATAAATTCGAAGCGATCCTGAGTTTTGCCGATTTCCTGAACCTGAACCGCCGCACCGACGACGATGATCTGGAGGCGGCGAAAAAGGCCATGGATGACCTTGAGGAACTCTCTCTCACCGATATCTCCAAAGCGCCTGCCAGCAAATTCAAGCTGAACCTCGATCTGGCCCCGTCTGATGTGAACCGCGAGGCGATCTCAGGCAAACACACCTATGACGAATGGGATGTGCAAAGCCACAGCTACCTGCCCGATCACTGCCGGGTCTTTGCCTCGGAAACCGAACCCGCCGATGCCCCTGCCCCGCAGGATGCCGCCGCCAAACGCCGCATCCGCAACGTGCGCCGTCAGTTCGAAACCTTTCGCCCGCGTCCCGTCACGTTGAAAGCGCAGCCCGATGGGGACACGCTGGATTTGTCCGCCGTGATCCGCGCGCGCGCCGACATTGCTGCGACCGGGTCGGCCCATGATCGGCTCTGGTGTCAGACGCGGCCCTCTTCGCGCAATCTGGCGGTATCCATCCTGATCGACACCTCGCGCAGCACCGAAAGTGCTGTGACCGGCCGTGCTGTGATCGACATCGAACGCGAGGCGCTGACCGCGCTGGCCTGGGGTTTGCATGCCTGTGGTGATCCGCTGGCGATCCACGCGTTTTCGTCATTGCGCCGCAACCGCGTCTATGTGGAGCGGTGCAAGGATTTTTCCGAACCGATGAGCCGCGAGGTCGAATGCAAGCTGGCCAGCCTGCGCCCCGGGTTTTACACCCGTCTGGGGGCCGCGATCCGGCATGTATCGGCGGACCTGCAAACCACACCGCAATCGGCCAAGCTGTTGCTGGTGCTGACGGACGGCAAACCCAACGACATCGACCACTACGAAGGGCGCCACGGCATCGAAGACACCCGCATGGCCGTGCGTGAGGCGCGGATGCGGGGCCAGTCCGTCTTTGGCATCACGGTCGATCCAAAAGGGCAAAGCTGGTTTCCCCGGCTTTTCGGGCCGGGCGGTTATGCGGTCATCGCGCAACCCGAACATCTGATCACCACCCTGCCCGCGCTTTACCGCCAACTCGTCGGGGATGGTGGGTGAGCACGCAAGTAAAGGGCCTGCCGGGCGAGGTCATGATGTGGGTACTGATCTTTTCCGAACTCGCGGTCTTCGGTGCGGGGCTTGCGGCCTTCATGGGTGTGCGCCTGACCGACCCGGTGGGATTTGCCAGCGCTCAGAATAGTTTAATGATTGAACTGGCTGGAGCGAATACGATCATCCTGATCACTTCGGGCCTGTTCGCAGCCCTTGCCTGTATCGCCACGACGACACGCGCCGCGCGCCTTTGGCTTTTGGCGGCGGGCCTGCTCGGCCTCAGTTTTCTATGGCTCAAGGGGATCGAATATGCCGCGAAATCTGCCGCCGGGATCACGTTTGAAACGCATGGGTTCTACACGTTTTACTACCTGCTTACCGGCTTTCACGCAGCCCATGTCATCGCGGGTATCGTCATTCTGGCACTGGTCGGTTGGAGCGCGCACCCCCGCGTCATCCAGACCGGCGTTGCATTCTGGCATATGGTCGATCTGGTTTGGGTGCTGCTTTTTCCGGTCATCTACCTGCTATGACGCGCAGCACTCTGATCCGTGCATGGCTCGCACTTGCAGCCCTCACCGCCTTGGGCACAGCGCTGCATTTCAGCGCCCTACCGCCCAAAATTGCCGGTGGTCTCATCCTGCTGAGCGCATGGCTCAAGGCCCGGCTGGTACTGCTGGATTATCTGGAACTGCGCGGGGTGCAAGGGTGGTCAGGGGGCATCCTGTTCGGGCTGTTCAGCTTTGTCGCGTTGCTGCTGGTCCTGTTTCTGGCAGCCTAAGGCGTTACGTGACACTTGGTGTTTCAGGTATTTCGTCAGACGCTCTAGGCCGCAGCCTTGACCGCATCCGCCAGAGAATCTGGCAGATCAAACTCTGACAACACACGCACGCGTGCCTCCTGTGACATCTTGCGTGCGGTTTTCGCAACGATGTCCAATACCTTTTCGTCGGGGTGTTTGGCCGCGAAGGGCGCAAAATACCACTTGAGGAAGGTAAAGCAGATCACATCTTCAAGCTGCTGCACTTCGGCGTCGCGTTTGATGCCCTCTTTGCGCAGCAACACACCGACCCGCGCGCAGGAGTTCGCGTCGTAGCCTGCGTCTTGCATAAATCCGGCCAGACGCGCGCCATGCGCTTTGCCCTGATCACGCCGCCACTGCAGATATCCGGCACGGCCCTCGGGATACTCCGCCCGTTTGAGCATCCAGCGTTCGATATGCTGACCGCGTGCGGCGATGCGCAACACATCGCTGGCCTGATCGCCAAACAAACGGTCCAGCTCAGACGTCATGCGCAGCCCGTAAAGATAAGCCTCGGGTTGATCTACGCCTGCGTCATCAGGTTCCTGCACCGGATCGGCGCGATTAGCCGCATCAATTGCTTCCAATACAGCGTTCAGCTTTGCAGTCATGTTTCGCACTCCAGGATTCGGCCGGGTCCTCATCTGCATAATGGGCCAGCCGTTCGACTGACTCGATAATGGCATGATCTTTCTGGATCGTCACGCCATATGCCTTGAGACGCCGAAAGGCGCGGGACAGGGATTCCGGTTTCATGCCGAGCCAGGCGGCGATCAGCACTTTGTCATAGGGCAGGATCACGGTGCAGTTGCCGGTTTTATCCCCACAAAGCGAAATCAGGAAATCAGCGATGCGCTGCCCGCCCGTATGAGATTTCAGTTGTTCGACATGTTCCACCAGACAGCGGTTGCTTTCCATCGCACCAGCCAGAACCGACTGACACAGCACCATATCCCCTGACAGGGCCTGCGTCAGAACCTGTGCATCGATCTGCAAAACGATCCCCGCAGACACGGCTTCAGCCCCCGCGACAAAACTCTGGTTCCCCAGCGCCGCTTCCTCTCCGAAACTGCTGGATTTGGTGAAAATGCCGACCACGGCCTCGTTGCCGCAGGGGGTCATCCGATAGGTTTTCACCCACCCTTCGAGAACCACGTACAGGCTATGCGCCTCTTCGCCTTGCAGATACACCGAGGCGCCACGGTCGAGTTGGCGCACGGAGGATCTTTGCAGTAAACGCTCTAAATCCGCAGGTGGCACGTGCCTAAAGATCGGGGCGCGCCCCGCTATCTCAAACATGGTTCTCATTTCATTTCTTTCTGTTGCTTCCAAGGCGAGGTGGCTAGCGACGCATCGTCTGGCGATTCCCCTGAGAGTAGAAAACCGACCGTGCATAGTAATCTAATCGTTAACGCAGCAGTGTCTTTGAGAAATCTCAAATGCAGGGTGAAAGTGTAAAAGAAAACTGACAGAATTTCGGTGTGCTGCGTTTACGGTCTTGCGCAAAAGTGTAAGATAAAATCAGACCGGACACCTGAGGAACCTCCCCTATGAACATAGCACTTCTGAACGACCTTGACCGTGAAGCGCTCAGAGGTTCTTTACTGTTTTCCACAATGACCGATGTGAATCTGTCCAGTGTTGTCGCGCCCGGTGGCGTCATCGAATTGAAGCGCTCAGAATATCTGTTCGAACAGGGGGAACGTGCGGAAAATCTCTTTCTGATTCTGAACGGCTGGGCGCAGATTACCCGCGATGAGGTCGATGGGTCACACACGCTCGTCGAGGCGTTTCACAAAGGGGATTGCCTGGCTGAAGCTCCTGCGCTGCTCGGCAGAGCGTATCCAGCGTCCTGTCAAGCCATGACCGATCTGCGCGCGCTTGCCGTAAATGGGGCGATGCTGCTCGATTTGATGCAAGATAACCGCTCTGTTCTGACGCATTCACTGGCCACTTTGTTCAAGAAATTGCACGGGCTCGTGGATGACGTCGAATGGCTCAAATCCCGTACGATCCGGGAGCGGTTGGTAAAATTTCTGCTCGAACAGTCTGATCATGTCAAAGACGGACAGGAATTCACCCTACCGTTCAGCAAATCCCTGATCGCTGCGAAAATCGGGACAAGTCCGCAGCAGCTGTCGCGGACGTTTCTGGAACTGAGAGAGCACGGTGTGCGAACACGTGGTCAAACCGCCATGATCAAAGACAGGCTCGTCCTCCGGGCTTTGATCCGCAAGCAGTAATTGACCACCCTAAACGCGCAGAGCGAGTTCCGCCTCAGGGAAGTGGGCGAACATCGCCTCGGTTTCCGCCACAGAGAGGCAACTGGCGGCGGTTGATAACGCGTCCGCGAGGGCTGCGCTCTCGTGAAACACACTGATCGTATTCCATCGCTGCGAAGACACCCCACTGCGCGCATCGATGATGTGACCCTGCTCG
Source organism: Roseobacter sp. OBYS 0001 (assembly GCF_019654895.1). Classification (NCBI taxonomy): domain Bacteria; kingdom Pseudomonadati; phylum Pseudomonadota; class Alphaproteobacteria; order Rhodobacterales; family Roseobacteraceae; genus Roseobacter; species Roseobacter sp. OBYS 0001. The sequence continues at coordinate 145,854 of NZ_BPES01000003.1, read as the reverse complement.
CCCGCCAACACCGTCCCGCGTGGGGAGGATGTCGCAAGAGCCCGGTCGCGCAGGTGAACTTCCTTCAGCACGGTACCTGCAGGGTTCGAAATGCCGACCCGCCATGCGCCTGCGTCCGGACGGCTGCCCATTGCGCGCTGTTCCCCCGCATCCACGATCAAATCGACAAGACCGGCACGGCGCAACAGACCTGCAACGCGGTCCGTTATATAGCCTTGCGCGATCCCGTTGAACGTCAGCGCCATGCCCGGTCGCAGCACGACGGCATCCGTTGAAAACGTCAGATCGCCAAAATCACCGCGGGGTGTCGCAAGGCTCTGGCCAGCTGCGCGCGCAATCCACAGCGGCTGGACGGCAGGATCAAAGGCACCAAAAGACGCCTCCCAGACGCTATGCGACATACTCAAGACTTCAAGCAGTTCCGGGGCCGGTCGATCCAAACGGCCAGTTGCGTTCAATTGAGACAGGGCCGAGTGGTTTTGGTAAAGGCTGAAGATACCCTCAAGCCGTGCGATTTCATCACGCACCTGCGCGAACAGGGGGGCGGCTTCGGCGTCGCTCACCCCTGACAAGACGATCTGCGAGGAGGCACCAAGCGCCACCCCCTGCCAGCGCGCTACCGGAGCCGCCGCCATTGCGCCTGTGGACAGCCCGACGAGCGGCAGCGCCGCTGCAAAATTCAGAAACCTGCGTCGTGAAAATCCGTGCTGTGTCATCCGTTTTCCTCCTGCCCGAAAGTCAGCTCAACCGGGGCCAGAAAGGCCTGATCGGGCACCTGATGTTTTTCGTAGATCGCTCCACCATAGCGGCTGGCAAAGGCCAAAGCGCGGGCGGGGTCTGAAAAGGGCACAAGTTCGGGCGCGCCCATACCTCCGGGTTTGTCCGACCCCACGACGTAATGCGCGTTTTGCGCCAACATCCAGTTTTCCGCGCCCGGCGTGTCCCAGGACACCGTGGACATGTCATTGACATAGACGGCGGCGACATAGCCTTCCTGCTCCGCACTGGCGAGATAGGTGAAGGCATCGCGCACCTGCGCAAAAAAGATCGGATCTGGCACACCGCTCAGGAATATCTGCGCCTTGGGGCCAGGGTGTTCGGAGATGTTCATCATGCAGTAATGCGCCACATTCTCGGCGGTCAGCGGCATGGGATCCGGCGCCTCGGCCAGCTCTTCTTTGCAAGCAATCAGGAGCAGCACAGACAAAAGCAACAGTTTATTCATGGAACCCTCCGTCCAAACACGAGGCGCGCCAGCGCCAGACCCAGCAGCGGCCACAGCAACAAAGACACCAAAGCCGCGCCCTGCGGCAGGGCCGCAACCGCAGCCCCCATGCCCGTCACCAGCGCTTGATCGGCAGATGCCGTGACACTGAACAGGCGCAAGGCATCCGCCGGGTTTGCCGCCAGCAGCCACGGAAACACCTGACGGCTGAACAGCCCGCCATCATCCCAGACCACAAGCGCGAGCAGCACCAGATCATAAAGCACCACGAGGACCAGCCAGATGAACCCCGCCCCCCCGGCGGCGGCGGCAACAGACCGGCTGAACCCCGATACGACATAGCCAAGCGCAATGAAGGCCGCCCCCAACAGGACCGCCCCCAGCATCAGCCGCAGCAGCGCCAATCCACTGGACACACCCGCGCCCCCCAGCGCAAAGGCCAGCGCCCCGGCAAGGCCAAAACCAATCCCGACCGCGATGGCGAGGCCCAAAAGATGCGCAAGGAATTTACCCGCCAGCAACACGCCACGCGACACCGGATAGGTCAGAACCAAAGCCAACGACCCGCGTTCCGCATCCCCCGCGATGGCCTCGAACGACATCAACAGAGCGACCAGCGGAACCAGGTAAACCGCCAGTGTGGTCATCGAGGCCACGGAGACGGTCAGCAAATCAACACCCAATGCCCCGGACGTGGTCGCGCCGGATATCGTCAACGCCAGTGCAAAAACCGACAGCAGTGCCGTGGCAATGACCAGCCAGCGATTGCGGCGCAGAATGCGGAATTCGGTGGCGGCGATGGCGAGAAGAGCGCTCATGAAGCCTCCGCAGGTTTTGAATAGTATCGGTAGAGGTCCTCGAGCGAGGGCGGGATAATCTCAACATCCGCGACCTGCGCGCCCATGGCCGTGACATCGGCCAAACGGGCCATCTTTTGATCCGGGGTGACGTCGAATTCCACGCGCGCGCCATTGATGCGATGCCCGCCAAACCGGTCAAACAACACGGTGGCATCGGCCCGCGCGGACAGCCGGAACCGGATCGGCATATTAGCCCGCGCGAACAGCTCTTGCAGCGGCGCATCCGCAACCAACTGCCCGCCCCGCAGAATGGCGATGCGGTCGGTGCGCGCCTCGATTTCCGTCAGCGCGTGGCTGGCGATCATCACGCCGGTGCCCTGCGCGGCCAGCGCGTCGATCAGCGAATAGAGGTCATGGCGCGCGATGGGGTCAAGCCCGCTCGTCGGCTCGTCCAGCAAGGCCAGCGCTGGTTTGCCCAGAAACACCTGCGCCATGCCCAGCCGTTGCCGCATGCCCTTGGAATAGGTGCCGATACGGCGTTCGGCGGCGTGCTCCAGCCCGACCCGTTCAAGCAGGTTGTCGGCGTCACGGCGATCCACGCGGGCGAGTTTAGCAAAGAGCCGAAGCTGTTCGCGCCCCGTCAGGGCCGGGTGAAACGATACCGCTTCGGGCAGATAGGCGACGGCGGCACGCGCGGCGGTACTGCCGACCTCATGCCCTGCGATCAGGGCCGTGCCGCTGTCGATGGGCAGCAGCCCCAAGATACCCTTCATCAACGTCGATTTGCCCGCGCCGTTGTGGCCAAGCAGTGCGACCCGCTCGCCCGCCCTGACGCTCAGCGACACGTCAGACACACCATCCGCGCCCTTGAAGCGGCGCGTTAATCTGCTGACTTCCAGCACGATATTATCCGCCATAGGATTTCCCCCAATCCGGCACGGCGATCTCAACCGGGCGCATCAGCGGGGCGCTGTCCATGACACCGCCCGGCGTTAACGCGGGAAAGGCCGATTGCGCCCATTGCACAAGCTGCACCGCGGGTGATCCCAACAACAAGCGTGCGGCGGGCTGCTGCCAGAGCATCTGGTCAATGCTGTCGTTGGGCCGGTAGGTGCCATCAGCGATCCCGTTGCCATCCAGATCAGTCGCGACGAAATCAGACCAGTAGTTGCCCCGCCCCTCCACCGCCCAGTCCAGCCACTTGGTCGAGACATATTTGACCTGCGTGCGGTTGCCGACAAAGGCATTGCCCGTGACGTCATTACGTTCAGACCCGGCGGTAAAATGGATGCCGATGCCGCACCGCTCAAACCGATTGTCCACAATTTCGTTCTTATGCGCGTTATAGACAAAGAGGCACTTCTTGGCCCCGTCCTGCACGTAATTGCCCCGCACCACGGAACGGTTGGTGAAGTTCAGCATCACCCCGTGATCCTGATCCCCGATGGAGACATTATCCAGCACACGCACTTTTTTCGAATACATCACCGCAAAGCCCAGATGGTTGCCCATCGACAGGTTACCGCTGACCTCGCTGTCATTGGCATACATGTAATGCACCGCAAAGCGCAGATCGCGAAAGCGGTTGCCCCGGAACACATTGCGTTTGGAGGTATTGACGAAAATCCCGTCCCGGCCCCAGCGGACATCGTTGCCCTCGACCACCGTGCCGGGCGCGTTCCAGACGTAGATGCCATTGCCACGCTGGTTCATCCGGTGGCCCTGACGGCCCTCGATGACATTGCCCGAAATCACCGCATCGCGCGCGCCGTGCACATCGATACCATAAAGGTTACCCTGCAAAAGGTTGCCCTCAATCACCGCGCCGATGGCGGCTTTGGTCAGGGTAATGCCTGCATCCTTGGTCTCGTGACTGTCACCGGACCCGGTGAGACGCAGGCCCTCGACCCGCACGCCCTCAGCATCGACCGTGAGGACCGTACCCTGCCCGCCCCCGTCCAGATGCACGCCCGGCACGCCCATCAGGGTCATAGGGCGCGAAAGGTGCACCGGGCCAGTGTATTGGCCCGGCGCAAGCCACAGCACCGCGCCCGGTGCTGTGGCATCAACCAGTGGCTGCAAAGGCGTCCCGCTGGCAAACACAGGGCCTGCCAGTATCATCAGAAGGAACAGGAACGCCTTGAGCAACCGCATGGATCAGGTCGCCCGCGGCTCTACGAACATGCGGCCGCGCATCTCCATATGTAGCGCGTGGCAGAACCAGTTGCAGTAGAACCAATGCACACCGGGTCGATCCGCAGTGAAGGTGATGGACGCAGTCTGCTGCGGCCCCACTTCCATGGCGATACCGTGGTTGGACAGGCAGAAGCCGTGGGTCACATCATCGATGTCATCAAGGTTGGTGACATAGACGGTCACCTCATCCCCCTGCTGCACGGTGAATTTCTCAAGGCTGAATTCCGGCGCGATGGAATACATATAAACCCGCACTTTATTACCATCCCGGATCGGTTCGGGATGCCCGTCCTCAAGATCGACACCATCGGCTGCCGCCTGCTGGCGCGCCACTTCCCAGCCCGGATCATCGCGGCTGTAGATGTTGACAGGGTTCACCTTGGAGGCATGCACGATGATACTGTCATGCGGTTCGGCAAAGGTCGGCCCGTCATGCACCACCTTCATCTCGTCGCTGGAGATATCGATGAGCTGCTCGTTTTCGGGCTTGAGCGGCCCGGTATTGAGGAACCTGTCTTTCGAAAACTTGTTCATCGAAATCAGCCATTTGCCGTCGGCCTCTGCCGTTTCGCCCATGGAGGTGGAGTTATGCCCCGGCTGGTAATGCACATCGACCTTGGAGACGATCGGATCGACGTCTTCACCGTTGTAGGCCGCAATCGCCTTTTCCATGTTCCACTTGGCCACCTGACTGTCGAGGAAGAGCGTGGTGAAACAGTTGCCCTTGCCGTCAAACGCGGTGTGTAGCGGGCCAAGGCCCAATTCAGGCTCCGCGACGATGCAGGACCGTGGGTCCGCGCCCTCAAACACCGCATCCACCAGCGTCACGTCAATGACGGACACGGTCGGGGACAGCTTGCCGTTGATGACGATGTGCTGTTTGTCGGGGGCCGCGTTACAGCCATGCGGGCTGTTGGGGATGGGGATATAGCGCGTCAGCTGCGAATTGGCCGTTTTGCGCCCGTCGAGCACCCGCACGCCGTTCAGTATCTGGCCTTCGCCCGCTTCAACCGCGGCTTCAATCGCCGCGATGTTAAAGACGACGCAGTGATCCGTTTCATTGGCGGTCATCTCGGCAAGGTTCATGCCCATTTCCGAGTTATACGAGGTCGCAAAGGCATATTTGCCCTGATAATCCGCATCGCAGTTATCAAGGTTGCCGCTCACGATCACCTGCCACGCGACTTTCATCTCATCGCCATCAATCGCGGTGAAGATGTTCACATACTGGTCCGGCTCATCCAGTATTTGCCCGTCATTGACCAGCGGCACTTCGTGTTCGCCATTGGCAAAGATATAGCCCGTGCGCGGGTATTTCTGAGGGCGCATGCCGTGGATGTCCTGCGCGTTCGGGATCTCGATGATCTTGTCGCATTTCATGATGTCACAGCGTATGCGCGCGACCCGCGTGTTGGCCTTGTCATTGGCAAAGATATAGCGCCCGTCATAGGTGCCATCGGTGAAGCTCATATGCGGGTGGTGCAAGTCGCCGTTGTCATAGGTTTTCATACCCCGCGTGGCGAGCATTTCCTTGGTCTCGGGCAGCAGCCCTTCGGTTAGCACCTGAAGGCTCTCGTTGGTCTGGCCCCATCCGGTGGCCGAGCAGCGGTTGAACACCGGAATCCGCATCAGTTCGCGCATGGACGGAAAGCCGAGAATTCGGATTTCACCCGATTGGCCCGATGACCAGAAACCGTAGTATTCGTCCAGCTCTCCGGGGGCGAGATTGAATGCGCCCTCTGCCGCGTTCGCCTTGCCCGCACTGCCCAACAGCCCGGCACCGCCGGCGGCTGCAAATGCAGCGCCCCCTGCGGTTGCTCCCATGAGTTGACGCCGGTTCAGGCGCATTTGCGCTTTGCGTTCTTCTTCAGACATAGTCCATCTCCTTTATTTCAGGTCTTTTCCAAGACCGGTGGTTTTGTGGAAAACGCATCCAGCGCTTCCGTGCCGGCGCTTGCTTTGGCGCGGCGTTTAAGTTGTTTGATGATGACCGGGCATTTTGTGTCCGACTGGTACAGCACCTGACAGTGCAGGCAGTTGACGCATTCGTTGGGGTTGATTTCGCCCGTCGGATGGATCGCCTGCACAGGACATTCATTGGCGCAGGTATGGCAGGGGTTGCCGCATTCGCGATAGCGTTTGAGCCAGTCAAACATGCGCATCCGCGCCGGGATCGCGAGTGCTGCCCCCAAGGGGCAGACATAACGGCAGTAGAACCGTTCGACGAATAACCCGATCAAAAGCATGCTTAGCGCAAAGACCACGAAGGGCCATTCACGCGCGAATTTCAGGATGATTGCGGTCTTGAACGGCTCGACCTCGGCCAGCGCTTCGGCGCGTGGCAAAGAGGTCAGCGAGACCGCGAACAGCCCCAGAAAGATCATGTACTTGATCGGCCACAAGCGTTCATGCAGCCCCCAAGGCAGCTCAAACTGCGGGACCTTGACCGCCCGCGCAATCTTGTTCGAAAGCTCCTGCAGCGCGCCAAAGGGGCAGAGCCAGCCGCAATAGGCCCCCCGGCCCCAGAACAACAGCGCCGCTGCGATCGCGAACCACTGGATGAACACCAGCGGATCGAGCAGGAACGCATCCCAGCTAAAGCCAGACCGCAGAGCCCCGCCAAGCGCCAGCAGGTTCACGACCGACAGTTGCGCGTTCGTCATCCAGCCCAAAAACACCAGCGTCATCGTCAGAAAACCGATGCGGACCCAATAGAACACCCGCGCGTTTCTGGTGAACTGCTTTTGAAAGAAGAAGATCGCCGACAGGGTGAGAAGCATCGCGATCAGGACGGCGATCTCGACCTGTTTGTCGCGCCAGACGCGTTGCCACAGGGCGGTTTTGGCCGCCGCTTCATCCTCGACCGCCGGATGGACGACCGGGGCCTGTTTGATGAAGCGCTCAGGCAGTTGATAGCCCAGATCGACGGTCACAAAGGCTTTGGTCACGGCACCGGTCGCGCGTTGCACCAGCAGTTGCAACCGCCATGGCTCGGCCGGATCAAACTCGGCATCGACGGGGATTTTAAAGATATCAAGTTCGGTGAAGGCAGGCGCATCCGCAGGGTCCAACCGTCCCAGCCGCTTGTGACCGCGATCAAAAAAGCGCAGCGCGCGGTCGCCCTGAATAAGCTGAATGCGGTCGAAAATTCCGCCCCGCACATAGCCCGATCCTTTGAACGAATATTTGCCGCGCCCGGTGACGAGGATCGCCTCTTCGCCCTCTTCCAGCCAGTCGGTCAGGTTGGCATATTCGGCCTCGCCCAGCAGGCTGCGCCCGATTTCGGGGATGCTGACCAATGCGGCGGTCATTTCAATGAAGGTATCTTCGGGCGCGCCGGGTTCCGGGCGGGCTGCGGCCTTTTCGTCGCCGCCCTGTTCAAACGCGCGGTTCACCTGCCCCACATCCAGCGCCAGCGTGCGCACAGAGCCATCACCAGTCAGCGTCATCCAATCGGCAGTCGCCGTACTGCTGCGGTCGATTTCACGCTTGGGCAACGCGACCTCTACCGACAAACCGCCCAGCGACAGCATGCGCGCAACCTTGATCCCGGCGCGCACGATGCTGTCATCGATCACCATGATCGTGACGGTCGCCCCCGAGATGATATCGAGGTCATGCCCCGCGCCACCGGCTTGCACTTCGGCCTTGAGGTCGAGCCCGCGATACCCTTCGGTCACGGCCTTTACCTTACGATCCGGGATGCCGATCAGGACAATCGGTTCGGAGTGTTTGACCAGATGCGCCGCCATGACGTTGGCATCCTGGTCGATTGCGGCAACCACGTGGATTGGCTTGCCCGAATACCCCGTCGTGCCGACAAAATCCGAGGTGAGGAAAACATATCCCAACGTCTCGCCACCGCGTAGAATCGGGGCCACTTTGGTATCAGGATCAATCGCGCCAAAACCATCGGCATTAGCCGCAAAGTCGGTGGCCGCAAGATCGGGCAGGAAACTGGCAAGCGTCTCGGCGGATGCTGTGCGCACAGCACCAGTTACACTTAAAAGAAAAAGTGCACAGATCACGATCAAGGCACGGGCTATTGGCATGTCGACGGCTCCCCGAACGACACTCCGACACTGCGGTGCGGCACACCTTGACTTAAGTCAAGATACGGCACTTTCAGCGTAAATTCACAATCCGGAATATCTCAGGCGGCGTAGGCGTGAAACACCGCAGGACAGGACAGATAAGAGTTGTCACTGGCCGACCCCGGTCCCGCAACATGGCATCCCAGAATAATAGCGCGCGCACATCCGATACCATCCACAAGGGCAGCCGGATTTATGTTCACAGGCACCCGTATCAGACCACAGCCATCTCGACCTTTTCCAGTGGCTCGCCCTAAGACATTTGGATTGTTGACCGAATCGCCACAATACGCTCACAATGTTGTCATTTAGTATTGGTTAAAAAAGGATTAACACCATGGCAACTCCCACAGTATGGCTCAATGCATTTCAGGTGAACACTGGCACCGCCGCGACTGGCAGCCAATCAGAACCGAAAATCATCGGATTAAATAACGGACACTTCGTCGTTGCGTGGCAGGAAAACGCGGCAGGGCAGGATGCCCCCGCGGGGGCTGTGGCGACAGTGCGAGGCACGGATATCGTTGCCAAGATTTTTGACGCCGAGGGAAATGTGGTGCGCGATTCGTTCCAGCTGAACTCGGACCGGAATTTCGATGATGAACTGGATTTCGACCTGACAGCCACCCATGATGGCTTCGCGATGACCTACATCGACGATTCGATCAGCAACGTGAACCAGACCACCGTCTACTACGAACGTTTCGAATTCGATGGCGACCGTCAGACCGGCACGGGCACGTCGTTTCAGATCGATAATGAAAACGTCGCAGCAGACTTCCTGCGCAACCCGCAAATTGCAGCCAACCTGATTGCATCCAACGATGACATCTATGTCGCCTACGACGATGATGTCGGCACAAACACCAATATCAACGCACGGATCATCGACGAAGCGAACGTGCTCTCAGCTGAATTCGGATCGGCGCAAAACAGCATTGATTTTGACCGTCTCGGTGACGTGACAGTTCTGAGCAACGGCAACTTTGTTACGGCATACCTCGAAGATGACAACGGTACGACCAGTCTTGAATTTGTCATCCGCGACCAGACGGGCGCTGACGTAGGCCCTGCCCGCGCGCTTGCAAGTGAAGGTGACGAAGTGGACATCGCAGCGCTTGAAGGCGGCGGCTTTGTCGCTGTTTACACGTTGAACAGCGATGTTCTGGTCCGTACCTTCGACAACACAGGCACTCTTCAAGTTGGGCCCCTTGCTGTCGCCTCCGGGACGAACATTCAAAACGAGCCAGTCGTGGTCGGCCTTTCCGATGGCGGTTTCGTTGTAGCGTGGGACGACGATACAACCGGCAACCTGTTCGCCCGCCGATACGAAGCTGACGGGACCACGGACGGCACCACCTTCACGGTTGAAAACACAGGCACCACGCAGATCGATATCGGCACCACGGGTGACGGTCGCATCCTGTTTAGCTGGCTGGCGCAGGGCGGCGAAATTTTTGCCTCTGTCTGGGATCCGCGCCCATCGGTGATCGACCCCGACGATTTTGACGGCCAACGCGCGCATGTGCTGGATTCAGACGTGATCACAACCGGGATTGGTGGCTCGACCGTGCTTGCAGGTGTAGGTTCAAAAACCGTATTCGGCCAGGGTGGAGATGACATCATCAATGCCTCGTCCGGCGGTGGCGAATATTTTGGTGGCGGCGGCAATGACATCATCTTTGCCAGCAATACCGCCTTTGAAACGCTCGACGGCGGTACCGGCATCGATACGCTGAACACCACGCTGTTCAACGGCACCTATGAAATCAACCTCGTCACAGGCGTGACCAACTTTGCGCCCGAATCCTTTGTCAACTTCGAGAACGTCGTCACCGGCAACGGCAATACCACGATCACCGGGACAGTCGGTGCAAATGTCATTACCACCGGCAGTGGCAATGACACGGTGAATGCCGGGGCGGGCAATGACACGATCAACACTGGTGCGGGCAACGACACGGTAGAGGCAAGCTCTGGGTCCGACACGATTTTCCTTGGCGATGGCAACGATACCGCGACGTCTTCGGGGACCGATACGATCTTTGGCGAGGCGGGGGATGACCTGATCTTTGCCGGGCTTGGCTTGCCGGAAACCCTTGATGGGGGCACCGGGGTTGATACGCTGAACACGACTTTGTTCAACGGCTCCTATGTCGTCAATCTTGCGACCGGGCTGACGAATTTCGCGGGCGAGGTCTTTACCAACTTCGAGAATATCATTTCTGGCAGTGGCAATGATGATTTGTTTGGCACGTCAGGCGCCAATGAGATGGATGGCGGGGCCGGAAATGACCGGATTCTCGGCCTTGGGGGCAATGACGAATTGATCGGTGGCCTTGGCAGCGACATCCTGAACGGCGGTGACGGCAATGACGAGATCGACGGCGGCGATGGCAACGACATCATGTATGGCGGCACTGGCAATGACGACATGGAAGGGGGCGACGGTGACGATCTGCTGATCGGCAACGACGGCAATGACATGATGGAGGGTGGCCTCGGCAACGACGTGTTCCGCGGTGGCACTGGGGTCGATATTATCGACGGCGACGAAGGCGACGACGAAGCCTTTGGCGGCGATGGCAACGACGTCCTGCGCGGTGGCGATGGCAATGACCTGATGGACGGCAGCGCCGGGGACGACTCCATTCAGGGCGGGGATGGCAATGACATCCTTGTAGGTCAGATCGGTAACGACATACTGCAGGGCGACAGCGGGGCGGATGAGTTGCGCGGCGGCGGCGGCGATGATTTGCTGAATGGCGGAACGGGCAACGATACGCTGTTTGGTGGCGCCAATGAGGACACTCTGTTGGGCGGTTCTGGCGATGACTTCCTGCAGGGCAACCAGCAGGATGATGAACTCTTTGGCCAGTCAGGCAATGACCGGTTGTTCGGCGGTGATGGCTTTGACTTCCTCAATGGCGGCATCGGGGATGACCGGCTTGAGGGCAACAACGGGCGCGACACGCTGGTTGGCGGCACGGGCGCGGACATCCTGATCGGCGGGGCCTTGGGCGACACGTTTGTGTTCTCCAGTGTGGCGGATTCCAACCTTGCCAGCAGAGACACGATTGTCGGCATCGATGGCATCGGCGTGGCCAATGGCGACATCATCGACGTCTCCGCCATCGACGCGGACACCACAGTCGGGGGAAATCAGGCCTTTACCTTCCTCGGGCTGCAGACGACCGCATCGGCCCTGTCCTTTGGTGCAGGCGCGCTTTGGGTCGAGAACGCAGGCGGGCCGACACTGCTGTTCGGGAACATCGACAACGACGCCACGATCGAGTTCGCCGTCCAGATCAACGACGGTGCGGGCACCTCGGCGGCAGATTACACCTTGGGTGACTTCATCGTCTGAAGCACGCCCTTGACCTGAAAAACCACCACGCGCCGCTCAACACAGAGCCCGCGTGGTGGGCACCAAAGGCCCTAGAGTTCAAGAAAAAACAGGCTGATTGACGGTACCAGCGCCAACAGGACCAGGACGCAGCAGGTCACGATGAAGAAGGGCACCGCCACGCGGAAGACCTTCAGCGGACTGACCCGCGCCACGGAGGCGGCCACGTAAAGACCGATGCCAACCGGAGGCGACAAAAGCCCCAGTATCAGGTTGATCGACACCACGACCCCGAAATGCACCGGATGGATGCCGTAGACTTCGGTCGCGATGGGCAGCAGGATGGGCACCACCATGATCAGCCCGGGTATCCCGTCGATCACCGTACCGACCAGCAGCAGCATGACCAGCACCAGCAACATGAAGCCCGCAGGCGACGTGGCCACGGTTTGTATCCACGCCGCTGCCGCCTGTGGCACCTGCCCGAACACCAGCACCCATGAAAACACGCCTGCCGCCGCCACCAGAAACAGCACCAGCGCCGAATTGATACCCGTGCGCAGCAAGATCTTGGGCAGGTCCGACAGCTTGAGCGTCCGGGTGATGAAACCCAGCAGCGCTGCACAAAGCGCGCCAAGTGCTGCCGCCTCGGTGGGCGAGCCGAAACCGCCCAGAATGGTGCCGATGATCACCGCGGGGATCGACAGCATCGGCAACGCCTTACGCACTGCCACCCACCGGTCGGGCCAGGTGACCTTTTGCCCCCTCGGATAGCTGTGCCAGATGCCCAGAAAGGCAATCGTGCCAATGAACAGGGCCGTCAGGATCAGACCCGGAAGGATGCCCGCGACCAACATATCGCGCACCGCAACCTGCGCGAGCACCGCATAGACCACGAAGACGATGGACGGCGGGATGATCGGCCCCAGCAAACCTCCAAAGGCGGTGACGGCGGTGGCAAATTCGCGTTTGTAGCCTTCCTTTTCCATTTCCGGCACCATGACCTGCGACATCATCGCGATCTGCGCCGTGGCCGACCCGAGGATCGAGGCCACCATCATATTGGCAATCAGGTTGATATAGGCCAGCCCGCCCCGGACCGCGCCAATAAAGGTCGCGGCCAGCCGGACCAGCCGTTGGGTAATACCCGCCCCGTTCATCAACTCGCCGATCAGAATGAACAACGGGATCGCCAAGAGGCCAAAGTTGTTCAACGCGCTGAACATTTGCAAACCGTAGCTGTTCAAAAGGAGGCCGTTGCCGGTCCATAGGATGAATACGACCGCCGCAAGCGACAACACGATGCCGATGGGCACGCCGATGACCAGTAGGACGAAAAAAGCGGCTCCGGTCACGGATTACTCCCCGGCCTGCAGGTCAGACAACAGACCTTTGGGGCGCGCGACAAACCCCATGTCTTCGGCAAGGTTCGTGATCGCATGGATGGTGATCGCAAGGGCGAACCATGGCATGATCAGATAGATGTAAAACAGCGGCACGCCCATGACCGGGGTCGTGTCCGTATAGGTGAAATTGAACGTGGCCCCTTCAAAGGTCGGAATGTCGAAACCGGCAGCGGCAAGGGCCAGCGGATCAAACCAGAGCCAGCAAAAATAACATAGCAACACGCCAAAGAGCACGGTGGCAAAGGACACTGCGGTTCGCAACGCCCGGATAACCCGCGCAGAGGTTAACTCGTAGACCAGAAGCACAGCCGGGTCGATACGCGCACGCAGCATAAGCGATGCGCCCAGAAACCCGCTGACGATCATCGAATAGACCGCGACTTCATCCGCCCATGCGATGGTGATGCCAAAGACACGCAGAATGACATTCATCAGCACGAAAATGAAAATCATGAGCACCAGCAGCATGAGCAACACCTTCTCGATACTGGCGATAACCGCAGACAGTCTGCTGATGGATCGACTGAGCATGAACGCGCGTCTCTCGTCTTTTCAATGGGCACAGGGCAGCCGCGATGACTGCCGTGTGCTAAAATGAGTTGGATCAGAAATCAGCGACCAGATCACGCATACGCTGGACATAGGGCGTCTGCTCGGCCCATTCCGCGTCCCAGCGCGCAACGATGTCGCCAAAAAACTCAGGGCCCACATTCTCGGTGATGCTCAGGCCCTCAACTTGGCGCAGCTGCTCCAGCTTGGCGTCTTCACCTTCGACAAAACGGTCGATGGTGCGGTCACAGTGGATCTGGATCGCGTCGCGCAGGATCATTTGATCTTCGGGCGAAAGGCCAGCCCAGACGCGACCAGAAACCAGCGCCACCATCCCGAACAGGTGGTGGTTTGTCTCCATCATATATGTCGCATGGTCGTAGTAGCCAAAGTTGATGATCGACTCGTGATCCATGTCGATCGCGTCGATCTGCCCGTTGGCCAGAGCGTCATAAACCTGTGTCAGCGGCATGGGTGCGGGGGCCGCGCCAAACATCTCAAAGAACGTGCGGATCGGCGGGGCGGGTGTAATGCGGAAACGCAAGCCGTCCAGTTCAGCCGCACTTGCAACCGGGTTCTGGGTCAAAAGCTGGCGCATGCCCGTCATGGCATAGCAGACCCCGACCGTTCCGGTCGCCCGAGGCAGTTCGCCAAGGATTTCGCGGGCCACATCCGAACGCAGCACTTTGGCGGCATCGCCGATGTTATCGACCAGAAACGGCGCATGCAGAGCGCCCATGGCGGGCACGCGGTTGGTAATCTCGGCCGATGTCAGCCACGCCATATCAAGTGCGCCGGTCTGCAATTGTTGCAGCATCGTCGTTTCACTGCCCAACTGACCTGAAGGGAATGCCACGACCCTAAACCTGCCATCCGACATCTCGGACAGCGTGTCGCTGAGCGCTGCGACCTCCTGATTCCAGACATGAACCGGCGGCGTGATAAGACCAAGACGGAACTCGCGGTCCTGCGCCGATGCGGAGAATGGCAGCGCCAGCACCGCAAATGCAACAGCCGCGAACGTAGTGAATTTCGACATTTTGTGATCTCCCTGACAGCCATACATTCTGCATGGCCTGAAACTATTCAAATCCGTGTCCTTAGGCCACCGTCGAATTCGGCCGGAGGCCATCCTGAACATCTCATTTGCATACATACATTCGCAGCACAGACGTGCAGGTCAAGTTTTTTCGGTGCAAAACAACGCGCAAGGGTCCGCGTTTTGACCAAACGCGCGAGATTTCACCATGTTTACCCGAGCATTCAGGGAGTGCGCATGAGATAGCAGCGCCACCCTGCGATCAGTCGACGAAGGCGCGTTCCACCACAAAGGTTGCGGGCTTGTTATTCGCCCCTTCAACGAGACCGAAACCTTCAAGCGTTGCCTTCGTGTCGTTCAGCATCGCCATTGATCCGCAGATCATGCCGCGGTCGGTCTCGGGCGAGATGGGCGCAACCCCCAGATCCTCGAACAGCTTGCCCGACGCCATCAGATCCGTGATCCGCCCCGTGAACGGGTAGGCTTCGCGCGTGACGCTGGTGTAGTGGCGCAGGCGTCCGGTTGCGGACTCTCCGACCAGCGGGTCCTCAAGGCATTCGGCAACCAGCTGCTGACCGTATTTCAGCTCATTCACCTCGCGGCAAGTATGGGTCAGGATGACCTCATCGAATTTGTTGTAAGTATCGGGATCACGGATCAGCGATGCAAAAGGCGCGATCCCGGTGCCGGTGGAGAACATATAGAGCCGCTTACCCGGCAGTAACGCATCATTCACCAGCGTGCCCGTGGGCTTTTTGCGCATCAGGACCGTATCGCCGGCTTTGATCTTTTGCAGATGGCCGGTCAGCGGCCCGCCCGGCACTTTGATCGAATAGAACTCAATTTCCTCGTCCCAGGACGGGCTGGCAATTGAATAGGCGCGATACACCGGCTTTTCCGCGTTGGGCAGCCCGATCATCACAAATTCACCGGAACGGAAGCGAAAACTCGCGGGCCGGGTGATACGGAACTTGAACAGGCGGTCTGTGAAATGTTCGACGGCGGTGACGGTCTGGGCAAAAACGCCTGCCGGTATCGCGAAGGAGGCAGCGCTGCCCTGCACAATCGGAGTGAATTCGTTCATGATCTGCCTCGATCCTCTCTGTTCAGCGCACGGTTCATGAGGTGCGATATGGTTATGAAAGAAACGCCAATCTTTGCGTTGTTCGGTCCGGTTAAGCCCCTGCCCTGCCAAAGCCACGTTCAGGTGGGTACGGGTACAAAAGCTTCAAATATCATTTGTATACAAACAATAATTCGGCCCACTGTGGCTGTCAATATGTATTTGCCGCGTCGGCAGAGCACCCACCGTTTGATACCAAATCGCATTGGATTAAGCCCCGCGCCCACTCTTCGGGCACAGGATTTGTTCAGATTTTATAAAAAAAGACTGATACGCGCCTTACACCACAATGTTCCAACGGCGGCGCATACGTCATCGTATCCTTCTTTCGGCATCATCGCGTGTTGGATGTGCCGAATGGTTGCTTAGCGCAGACCGTCTTTGCCTTCCGCCGCGTCGTGGGTCAGCCCACCGACACGTGGCAAAGGTCGCCCGCTGTCTGTCACGGCCACCGCAACAAGGATTTCATTCGGGCGTGGTGCGTCATTCAGGCGGACTTCGACCCCGTCGAAATGGGACCTCACATAGGCCGCATCCTTATGGCCCAGCGGCACGTCAAGGTCCTGCCCCAAGCCACCGCGTTTTTTCGACGATGGCACCAAAGCCGCGCCCTTTTCCACGGCTTGGCGCAGCGGCGCACCCAACTTGGGATGCAGGATTGCGGCGGCATGCTCCAACTCGCCATTCTCGCCCACCATCGCGGCCTTGCCGTAGCTTTCGATCCTGTCGGGAGTTACGCCCAAAGCCGCCACCGCGCGCGCGCCCAATAGCCCACCAAGATCAGCACCGATATCCATCAGGGGTGTCAAATCCTCAACGTATTGACCCGCGAACGGGTTCTCGATCACGGCCACGGCCACGGCTTTGCGGGTCGGGGGGGTAATGTCACGCCCGCCTTCGATGTGGGTTTCTTCGGTAAACGTCGCGATTTTCCGGATTTTCGCACTCATTTCAGGCCATCCTCTCCCTTGATATCCGCCGCTTCGAGACCGCCGGAGCGCGAATGGACACGCGGACCTGTGGTCATGACCAGAGCCAACAGCATTTCGCCCGCACGGGGCGCATCGTTCAACCCGACCTCCATGGAGTCAAAATGACTGCGCACATAGGAGGCGTTGATATGGGTGATCGGCACGTCGATCCGCGCGCCCGTGCCCCCGACTTTCTTGGCTGACGGCACGATCGCCTTGGTGCCCCCGATGACTTCGCGCATCGCATAGCCACCCGGCGCATGCCAGAGCGCGCCGTGTTCAAGCTCGCCCGCCGATCCCACAAGCGAGGCCTTACCGTACCCTTCGATCTGATCAGCACCGCCAAGCGCCACCGCCAGCTTTTGCGCCATATCCAGCCCGAGAGGGCGCAGCACGTCCATAAACCCCTGAATTTCAGGTTCAAACCGTCCGGCAAAAGGATTGGTGATCACCGCCAGCGCAGCACCGCGCAGCAAGGGGGTATCAGCCACCGGACCGCCTTCGTGATAGATTTCCTCAACGATGAGGGCACGTTTGCGGGTTTCAAGCTCAGGCATGTTCGATCTCCATCTTGATTTCAGTCCGGATGAACATGTCACCGGTTTGTGTTGTTTCGCCCTGCAAAAACAGGGCCGCGCCAAGAATATGCCCTGCGCGCTGCATGTCATCCGCCACCGCGCGCCCGGCTGCAAGCGCGCGTGCGCGATCCATGACAGACAAGGCACCAACAGCGGTTACAACAGCCCGCGCGCCAAGGTCACTGTCGGGCTGAACGTCATGGGCGGGCCTGCGCCGGATTGCCGGATGGTCGGGCAGATCAACGGCGTTCGCAATCAGGGTTGCCGCCACATCGGCCTGCGCAGCACTGCGGGCAAGAACGCTGACACTATCCGCAATGCCCCGCGAGAGGCTACGCCCCCCCGCCCCACTGGTGGCAATACCGCCGATGCCCGCCTCAGCGCCAAAGCGCAAGCGTCCAAGATCACCCCCCTCAAGCCCTGCCATGGCCACCGAGAAGGTCGCCCCCGGGGCAAGGTGCACCGCGATGTCCCCGCCATTGTTCACATAGGCCCGTTCCAGCGGACAGGCCGCGACCATGGCGGCCAGAACCTCGTCCGCGACCGATCCGGCCACAGCGCTCATCGGGGTCACAAACGTCGTGCCGCAAAAGGGACGCGCCGCACGGTACATGCGCTGCGCGGTCACATCCTGCGGCAGCGGCGTATCGGGCGTCAATTGGGTGCGATGCTGCGGCAACTCCCTGCACAAACCCTCAAGGATCGTGTCAAACCGCTCCCTGGCCGCCTTGAAGGCCCGCTGACGTGTCCCCGCGCCCACAGGGTCAGCACCGATAATCAGATCAATCGGCCCGTGCTGCAAATGCAGCCTGCGCCCCCCCTCCAGCAGTGCCGCGACCGGTTTGCTCATGGCCTCATTGCTCCGGACGCCAGCGGTAATTATGCCGCGCGGTCGGGTTGGCGTCCGGGTCAATCTGATCGACCCGCCGGACATTGGGTGTGAGCACCTCATCAATCGGGCGCACGGCTTCGACATGCCCGCCAAGCGCTGCATAATCTGACAGGCGCATCGTGAATTCAATCGGGGCAACCAGAGCCGGGGTCGGCACATAGCCAAAGGAGTTCGACGGCATTTCGAGCACATCTGCCATGACCGTGATTCCGCCGCCGGGCCAGACATAGGCGTTCGCCCCACCGCACGACACATGGGTCAGTGAATCCTTGACAGAATTGGTCAGCTTGACGGGGTTTTCCGTCACCCCGGCGCGCAGTGATCCGCCGGCTCCCCCCATGAACAGAACCGAGCAAACCGATGGTTCGCAGTTCTCAGCAATGCGTTCGACCGAGACTTGCAATGCATCCGGCAAGGGCTGCGGTTGCGGTTGCAGATCGGCATCAAGCTCGAAATAGGCGTATTGTTCACCGGTGGTCGAGACCATCAGCAGGCGCAGCCCTTGCCAAGCCACATCGGCATTCCACGGCTTGAGGATCGTCAGGGGGTCATCCACATCGGTACCACCCCAGCCGGTGCCGGGCTCTGCCACCTGAAAATAGCGCCCCGGTGTCGAGCGACGGCCATTGATCTTGATACCCGTGGGGGGCACGTCCAGCATCTTGCCCGCCTGATGTTCGGACAGGACACCGGTGATATGGTCATCGACCACGACCACTTCGTCCACATGGTCCACCCATTGCGAGGCGAACATCCCGATGGCAGCAGAGCCGCAGCCTACGCGCATCAGCTTTTCCGGCACCCCGTTTACAATCGGCGGCTTGCCCGCCTGAACCACGATGGTCACACCGTTGTCGATGGTCAGTTCAACCGCTTCGCAATTGCACAGCTTGAGCAACGCATCACAGGTCACACGACCCTCTTTCTTGGTGCCACCCGTCAGGTGTTCCACGCCGCCCAGCGACAACATCTTTGAGCCATATTCGCTGGTCATGACATGGCCCACGGGTTCCCCCTGACAGCGCACGATCTCGCGCTCGTGGCCAAGGAAACGGTCCGTGTCGATCTTAACCTTCACGCCGCAGTAGCTGAAAATCCCTTCGGTCACGACGGTCACCATATCCGCATCATCGACCGTCTGGCTGACGATAAAGGGCGCGGGTTTGTAATCGGGATAGGTCGTGCCGGCCCCGACGGCGGTGATAAAGGGGCGGTTGGCCTGCACCAGATCCCCGTCCCAATCCTGCCCATCGCCCCCATTCAGAAAGGGCACCGATTGCACGCCCTTCTCGCGCGCCCCTTCGATAATGGTCAGCGGGTCCAGCCGGATCAGCTCACCACCCGAATTGGCATAGCGATCACATGCGCCGGTTTTCCCATCCGCGATATAGCACAGCACCGGGCAGGCATCGCAGCGGATTTTCTCAGGTTTGACGCGGGCGGGTTTATCCATTGGTCTTGCTCCGAATGGCCTTGCGCAGTTTTGCAGGTGTGACGGGAACCGAAGCCACCCGCACGCCGGTGGCATGGGTGATCGCATTCAGCAAGGCAGGGGCGGTCGGGATCAGGACATGTTCGCCCAGACCCTTGGCGCCGTACGGCCCATGCGCATCGGGCACCTCAAGGATGATCGAGGTAATCGGCGGGATATCCCCGATGGTGGGAATAAGATAATCATGCAGGTTTTCCGTCCGTCCCGGAATATATTCCTCCATCAACGCCATGCCGAGCCCTTGCGCGATGCCGCCCTGTATCTGGCCTTCGACCAGCATCGGGTTGATTGCATGGCCGACATCATGGGCCGCCACAAACCGGATCGGCTTGACGGTGCCAAGCGCGGTGTCGACTTCGACCACGGCCAATTGCGCGGCATAACCGAATTGCGCGTATGGCGCACCCTGACCATTGGAATCCATCGGCTTGGTGGGCGGATCATAGCTTTCCGTCGCACAGAACACGTAGCCTTCGGCGTCCGCGTGCATGGCAGAGGTGTCGATGCGATGTTCCCGACCCTCTTCCAACACGGCAATCGCGCCGTCAACAAACCGCAGTTCAGCATCTTCGGACGCATTGGCATGACGCAGGATCAGAGCGCGCAGCGCTTCGCCACACAGACGCGCGGCATTGCCCGACACGAAGGTCTGGCGCGACGCGGATGTCTTGCCCGCATCCGGTGTGATATCCGTATCTCCCCCCACGCGGGTCACGTCGCTGACGCGCGCGCCCAGTGCGGTGGCAAAGATCTGAGAGACGACCGTGTTGGAGCCCTGCCCGATATCCACCGCCCCCTGATGCAGCACAATCGTGCCGTCAGCGCGTACCCCCGCCTTGATGATCGACGGGTTCGGGAGACTGGTGTTGCCACAGCCATACCAGCCCGCCGCGATCCCGACCCCACGTTTCCTTGGGTTGTCATTATCACGGTTGAACGCCTCGGCCTTGGCGCGTTCCGCTGTCCAGTCATCACGCAGCGCTTCAAGGCAGGCCTTGGCACCGACCCCTTGTTCGAACACCTGCCCGCAGACCGTGGGCACGCCGTCTTGCAGGACGTTCAAAAGCCGGAAGTCCAGCGCGTCCATGCCCAGTTTCGCGGCCAGCTCCTCAAACAGACTTTCCTGCGCGATGGCGGATTGCGGGACACCAAAGCCACGAAAGGCCCCGGCGGGCGGGCAATGGGTGTGCACCCCGTTTGAGATCGCGCGATAATCAGCGACGCGGTAAGGACCCGATGCATGGACCGGCACGCGGTTTGCCACGGTTGGCCCCCAGGACGCATAGGCCCCGGTGTTGAACGCCCCGAAGAAATCAAAGCCGCTGATCTTGCCGTCCTTCGTAGCGCCGATCTTGAGTTTGATTTCCGATGGGTGCCGTTTGGTGGATGATTGCATCGACTCCGTCCGGCTGTAGGTCAGCCGCACGGGACGCCCGGTCTTGAGGGCGGCGAGCGCGAGGTAGGGCTGCACCGACAGATCAAGTTTGGAGCCAAAGCCACCGCCCACCCCCGTCGGCACGATCCGGATGCGATCGCGGTCCATACCCAGAATGATCTCAAGCGCCTCAAGATTCATCACCGGGGCCTGTGTGCAGACGTGAATTTCCACGCGCCCGTCGACCACTTCGGCGAAACCGGCCTCGGGTTCGATGTAGGCGTGTTCGACGAAACCGCTGTCAAAGGCACCTTCGACCACCACATCAGCAGCCGCCAGCGCCGCTTGCGCATCACCGCAGGCAACCAACCCCTCGCACATCAGGTTACCTTCTCGATCTTCGTGCAAGGATGGTGCGCCTTCGGCACGCGCGTTGCTTACCGTCATAAGGGAATCGCGTTCGCTCCATGTGATCGGGAAATCTTCAGCACGGAATTGGGCAATCGCCTCGGGTGTGCCGACCACCGCCGCCACCGCTTCGCCCCGGAACCGCACGGTATTTTCGGCAAAAACGGGCTGATCCGCAAAGGCCGGGATCACACCATGGCAGTTCGTGCCGGGAACATCGTCGGCGGTCAGCACGGCCTCGACGCCATTTTGCGCCGCGACCCAAGCGTCAATATCCCCGAACGAGAACCCCGCATGGGCAAAAGGCGACCGCACGACGCGGATTTCAAGCGTGCCGGACGGCGCCACATCATCGCCGAACCGTTCGGCACCAGACAGCTTGTCGGCTCCGTCTACACGGCGGATCGCCGCCCCCGCCCCACCATCGGCAACAAGGTTACCGGGCAGGTTCGCGACTGCGTCAATGATCTTGCGATACCCGGTGCAGCGGCACAGCACACCGGCCAGCGCATCCTGAATATCCTCTTCGCTCGGCGCGCTGTCACGCCGCAACAGCGCCACCGCTGACACCATCATGCCCGGTGTGCAGATGCCGCATTGGGCCGCACCATGATCCTGAAAGCTCTCCGCCAGACGCTTTGCCAGCGGGTCATCTGCCACCAGACGCGACACGGTTTCGATCTCGCGACCACGCGCCTGCTGCGTCGTCATCAGACAGGCGCAGACGGTTTCACCATCCAGCAAAACCGAACAGGCCCCGCAGTCGCCTGCGTTGCAGCCAATCTTGACATCGCGCGCGCCCAGACGTTCGCGCAGCGTCTCTGACAGCCGCTCGCCAGTGGTTGGCGACACGTTGACGGTTTCGCCATTCAACGTAAACGCAACACCTGCCTCAGGGATTTGCCCATCCATCTACGATACTCCCTCACAGGCCTGAACCACGGCGCGCCGACACAGTTCGGCCGCCACATCCATTCTGTATTCCGCTGATCCGCGCACGTCAGAAATCGGCGTAAGCGGTGCGAGGCTGTCTTGTGCCGCGAAATCCAGCGTGGGAACATCACCGACAGCGCACCCGATCAGCCGCGCCTCAAGGCCCGGCAGACGCTGCGCCACGGCAGAACAGCTGCCAACGGCGACGCGCACATCCGACAGCATACCGTTTTGCACCTCTACGACGGCTGCAACCATCGCGATGGAAATCACCAGATGTTTCCGACTGCCGAGTTTCAGAAATGCGCTCTGCGCGCTGGCGGAAACCTTGGGGACGATCACGGCAACGACCATCTCATCCGCCGCCAGATCAACCTTGCGCACCCCCTGAATAAAGGCGTTGAGCGGCACGGTGCGGGTGGCGTCGCAGGATGCAATCTCGACCTGTGCATTCAGCGCCAGCAGCGGCGGCACACCATCTGCGGCGGGTGAGGCATTGCATATGTTGCCCACGACAGTGCCCCGGTTTTGTATCTGTATCGACCCAACCTCGCGTGCGGCCAGCTTCAGCGCATCAAAAGCGGGGGGCAGCGGCGCGCGCACAACATCTGTCCAAGAGGCCGCAGCACCGATCCGCCAGCCGTCTGCTATTTCGCTAATGCCCCGACAGTCCGAGATCGCCGTGATGTCGAGAATGCTCTCCGTGCGCGCACCCGGCGCTTGCGCGGGAAAGAAATCCGTGCATCCCGCGATGATACGCGGTGAACCATCACGCAGCAGGGCAAGCGCCTCGGGGAGCGTTAAGGGCATTGCATAGGACAATTGTGCACCTCTCGATTTCCGCTTGATGCCGCGATCAGATCATCTGCCTGTGCGAAAGCTGCAAACAAGCGCTTGAAATTGTGCATAACGGCAACGAACGCGCCGCACTTCTGACGCTCAATACAGCGCGCGAACTCAGCAAACTGGATCAGGTCATCCTCGGCACCGATGGTCCTGCTGGATCAGGCGTACAACCGCTGGGAATTTTGCGCATGGTCGCCATGCTGTCGAGCCTCGGAAATGTCGATGCCGCGACCGCGTTTTGCTTTGCCAATGGTAATACGGCCCGCCAGCGCGACCTGGACGTCGGCCTGCTGGAGGTTGGCTACAGCGCCGATTTCGTGCTCATGGATCAGGCGCAGCATGCGCCGGGCAAGAACATGCTCGAATCCGTGCAACTGGGCAACCTGCCTGGCGTCGGGATGACGATCATTGACGGTATCGTGCGATCCAACCGCAGCCGCAACACACCGCCCGCAACAACCTTGCCCGAAGTTGTGCCATCGGCCTGACGGCGCTGACCAACACCGATCCGGCCTCTTTTGCCTATGCGCGGGTTTGGGGTCAGGTGGGTTTGATCTCTTTGGGCTGTTTCGCCGCCTGACCGTCATACAGCCCGCGCGTTTTACCTACAGGATTTTGAAAGCGCTCTGCGCCTGAGCGGCACAGACTGCCTCTTCTATCCCGCGCAGACTGGAGGAATGGACTCTGAGCAGCGGCTGTTTTTCCACGATCTCATCCCCGACCTGAACAGACAAAACCACACCGGCGGCTTTGTCCTTGGGTGCACCTGACAATCGCGCGATTTCCGAAATGGCTTGTATGTCGATGGCCTCAAGGCGGCCTGAACTGTCAGCGCATATATCTTGGGTGAATTGCCCGGGCTGAAGCGGGTCGTGTTGGCGCCCCTGCGCATTCCTGATCTCAAACAGTTTCTCGACGGCCTTTCCGCTGGACACCAGATCGCGGGCCACCTGCGCCCCTTGCCCCTGAGACACAGCCCCGGACCATTCAAGTATCGTCGCCGCATAGCCGATGGATTTATCGAGCAAATCGGTCGGCGCCCCTGCCTCTCCACGCAAGACACTCAAGACATCCAAGGCTTCGAGCACAGGCCCGACGCCACGCCCGATGGGCTTGGTGCCATCTGATATCTGCACCTTTGTGTTCAGCCCGATGCCCTGCCCCACCGATTCAAACAGGTCTTTCAACGCGCCCGCTTCGCCTTGGGTGCGCGTCTTGGCTTTTGGACCCACCGGCATGTCGATCAGCACATGGGTGGACCCTGCCGCAAGCTTTTTGGACATGATCGACGACACATCCAGCAATGTGGATTGCAACCCCAGCGGCCGGTTTATCGCATTCATGACGTCATCCACCGGGGAATGGGTCAGGTTGCCGTTCCATGCGATGCAGCCATTTGTCTGTTCCACGACCGACTTCATTTCGTCTGGGGACAAATCAACGCGCGAAAGCACTTCCATCATATCCGCCGTCCCTGCCGCAGATGTGATCGCCCGCGATGATGTCTTGGGCACGGTCAGGCCAAAGGCCGCCAGAATGGGAATGATGATGGGTGTGATGCGATTGCCCGGAACCCCGCCCATGGAGTGTTTGTCGACGACGATCGTCTTGCCCCAATCATGGCGATGCGCGAAGGCGGCACGTACCTGCGTCAGCGAGATCACTTCGTCCATCGTCAGGTTGTTCGAGGCCGCGACAAGAAAACCTGCGATTTCCGAGGTGCTGAACCGTCCGTTGACCAGATCGTGGATGAAGGCTTCCATCTCGGCGTGAGACAACTCACCGCCGCGCACTTTCTTTTGCAAAATGGACCGGCTTTTGGGCGTTGGCGACCGCTCGATTGAAACGACATCGCCCTCCACCGCGTCCAGCGCCGCCATTGCCCCCTCGGACAAAGCACAGAGGTCTTGCGACACGATTTCATCGCTCCACGTTTCGCCCAGTTCCGCAGAGACGGATTTGCCCCGCAAAGACAGGGTGACCCGCGACGAACCGGCCAGCACGCGGCTGGCGATCTGATTGCCCTTGTGGATCAGACAAACCTGTTTTGACCCGATGGTGACCGGAAAGCGGGCGATTTCTGCGCGCAAATCGCAGGCCCCGGCGATCAGATCGACAAGCCCGGCAATGCCTTCCTCGATGGTTCCCTCATTCACGATTTCCAACGCGCAGCCTGCCAGGGGGGCTTGCTCCACAAGGCGCGCCAGACGCCGCTTTACTTCTTCTTCGCTCTCGCGCCCGCGCTCATAGAGGCGCTGTTCAACGATGCCGGGCGGCGCAGAAATACCAATGGTCACGACATTCACCACTTTGTCGCGAAACGCGCCAATCTCATTGCGTGACGCATTCAGCACGACGTTGACGCCGTTTTCCAGATCGCGCGCGACCTGCATGGGGATGCCGTAGGACAGGCCATGCGCGTGCCAGTGATGCCAGAACGCCCCGGCGGCCAGTTGCTGTTTGAACTCGGACGGGGTTACGGGAATGTAATCCTCCCCGCCCGCATCAGCCGCCCGCGTGACCACCCGCTGCGGGAAGGAAAACCACTGGCTGTTTGCCAAACGATCGCGCGCGCCCTCCAGCAAGGTATCTTTGCCAACGCCACTTGGACCGACAATGAGAAACAGCGTACCCGGCACGATTAACCCTTTCTTGGTCCAGATCAGACGTCGTCGAGGCCGATATCAACACAGGTCGCCGATTGCGTGATGCGGCCCACCGATACAAAATCAACGCCGGTTTCGGCCTTCGCGCGGATCGTATCGAGCCGCACACCGCCCGAACATTCCAGCGGAATGCGTTTATCCACGATTTCAACGGCTTTGCGCATGTCCTCGTTGCTCATGTTGTCCAGCATGATGACATCCACCCCTGCATCAAGCGCTTCATGCACCTGATCCAACCGGTCCGCCTCAACCTCGATCTTGGTGAGCATCGGGGCTTTGGCCTTGGCGCGCTGGACGGCTGCGGCAATGCTGCCTGCGACGGCGATGTGGTTGTCTTTCAGCATGATGCCATTATCCAGTCCCAGCCGGTGACTGCGCCCGCCCCCACAGACCACCGCATACTTCTCGATCATGCGTAGACCGGGCGTTGTCTTGCGCGAGTCCAGCAAAATCGCGCCCGTGCCTTCGATCTCCTTGACATATTGCGCCGTCAGACCGGCAATGCCACACATCCGTTGGACGAGGTTCAGCGCAACCCGCTCCGCCGTCAGCAACGCCTGCGCATTCCCGGTGATCACGGCAAATGTCTCGCCTGTTTCGACGCGCTCACCATCCTTTCGGGAAGTCTCAAACGTGCAATCAGGGTCCATTTTGCGAAACACCATTTCCGCCAGTTTCAACCCCGAAAGGGTAATCGGTTCACGCGCGTTCATCCCGAATTTGGCCACCGCCTCATCGTCCACCATGATCTTTGCGGTCAGGTCATAGTAGTTGACGTCCTCGTCCAGCCAAAGGTCGATGAGTTGGTTCATTTTTCGCAGGTCTAGGAGCATATTTCATGCCTTTCTTTTGACGGCCAGATAACGGGTTGTTTGTTTCACGAGGTAACGAGGCGTCCGTATTGGTCTTTGAACTTCTTGATGGCGAAGGTGAGCAGCATCAGACCGCTGACGCAGCCGATGATTTTGACGTTTGTGTCCGGAACCGCCAGCAACGCGGCGCTGACGAGCATTCCGACACGCGTGGGCATTGACCAACGGTCATGCCACTTTGCTTCTGACGCGAAGGCGACCAGCACACAGGCGAAGGCCACACCGGCGCTGACCAGTATCGCCTCGACGCTGGAAAAAGGTTGCAGCACCAAAGGGTTCGTCACGAACATGAAGGGCACGACAAAGGCAACGATGGACAAGCGCATCGCAACCACCGCAATCTTGAGCGGATTGGCCCCGGATATGGCCGCCGCCGCATAGGCCGCCACCGCAACCGGTGGCGTCATCGCAGACATCACCGCAAAGTAAAGCAGGAACAGATGCGCGTTCAATTCCTGAAAGCCAAAGTCGTTCACCAAAGTGGGGCCGATCAGAACAGCCGCCAACACATAGGCACTGGGCGTGGGCATGCCCAGACCAAGAACGATGGTCACAACCGCGCTGAGCATCAGGATGATCATGATGTTGTCACCCGCAGCCGCAAAAGCGATGAAGGAAAACTTTGACGCCAGCCCGGTCATGGTAATGCCACCGATGACCAGCCCTGCGGCGGCACAGGCGCCGGTGACGCCAATCATGCGAATGGCGGTATCTGACAGGGCTTCGATCGTCGCCTTAAGCCCCAGCCGTGTGCGCCGGTTGAATTGCGAAACGACCCAGACCGCAATCGCGCTGAAAACAGCGACCATTGTCGGTGAATAGCCCATCACCAGCAGAATGATCAAACCCACAATCGGCAGGAGAAACTGCCAGCCCTGACGCATCGTTTCGCCCAGCGTGGGCACCTCGGACGCATCGAGCGGCGCAAGGTTCAGCGCGACGGAGCGCAGATGCACTTGAATGGAGATACCAACATAATACAGTAGCGCGGGCAAAATAGCCGCGATGACAATCTCGCCATATCCAACCCCGATCAACTCAGCCATGATAAAGGCCGCAGAGCCCATGACCGGCGGCAAGAGGCTGCCGCCCGTCGACGAAGCGACCTCAACACCCGCAGCCAGACTGCGGTCATATCCCAGCTTTTTCATCATCGGAATCGTGATCGACCCGGTGGCTACAACGTCGGATGTGGGGCTGCCTGACATGGTGCCGAACAAAGCCGATGAGACCACGGCGATCTTTGCAGGCCCACCCACGGAACGGCCCGAAATCGTCGCCGCGAGGTTAAAGAAAAACTCGCCCCCCTTGGCTCTCTCCAGAAACGTGCCGAACATGACGAACAGGAACGCATATGTGGCCGCCACGCGCACCGGCACGCCGAACAAACCGTCGGTGGTGTAGATGTTGATGTCCACAAAGTGGTTGAGCGAGATGTACCCATGCCCCAGCGGACCGCTGATCAGATGCCCATAGAGATTGTAGATGATGAAGGTCAGAACGATGCACATCAAAAACAGACCGACAGTGCGCCGGGTGATCTCAAGCGTCAGCAGGATCAGGATGGAGGCCATGATGAACTGATCGGTGCTCAGCTCTTCAAACAGGCTGATCCGGGAAGCTGTTTCAGGGATTTTGATGATGAAATAGCACGCACAGGCCGCAGCAGCCAAGGACAGTATCCAGTCCGGCAGCGTGGCCTTTGTCCCCGATCTGTCCGTGGCGCCGATGAGCAGGAAAGCGGGTACATATATCAGGCACAGGAAAATGACCGTCAGGGACAGCGCGTCAATCCGCGACAGCGTTGCCGCCCACATCACCCAGACAGAAAAAAACGCGGTGTAAAGGCGGATCGGCCAGTATAAACGCCCCTTGATGCTGCGGCGGGATCCCGTGGAGAAGAGAAGTCCGAGTATTCCAGGTGCCGACATTGGGTGCCTTTCGATCGTCTTAGCAACGCACGTACGAAGACCGGCGCAGACACAAAGCCCGCGCCGGTATGATCGCGTGGTTTAGCTGCCAGCAGCCTTGATCGCAGCCGCCGCCGCAGGGTGGTAATCGATCAGCGTGATCGACGCCCCAAGGTCTGCGTTGAAGGCACCCATGGCTTTGTGCACACCCTGAATTTCGCCAACGTTTTCATAGATCGCCTTGGCAACCAGACCGACGATTTCCGGATCGGCCCCTTCTGCGGCGATCAGTGCCGCCTGTGCACCAAAGGTCTTGATGTCGCGATCAAGCCATTCATAGGCACCTGCCGGGATCGTCACAGCCGTTGAGCCATAGGCGTCCTGCATGGCGGCGATCACATCATCCGAGACGGACAACAACGTCAGGTCACGCTTTGACGCGATGGAATTGATGCTTCCGCTACCGACGAAGGTTGCGTTGACCCACGTGTCAGCGCGACCGTTCTGCATGATCTCAGAGGCGGTGCTGGAGCCCTGAAACTGAACACTGCCGCCTTTGCCTTCGATGGCCTCAAAGGTCATGCCGGAGGCCTCAAGCGATTTTTCCGCGAGGATCGACGGCAGGATGCCCCGACGGTTTACGACCAGATTGTATTCACCGTCCATCGCCGCCAGATCACCGATGGTTTCGATGCCGTTCTCTTGGGCAAAGGACTTGTCTGTGACCCATTGCATCGGTGCCCAGTTGTAAAGAAGCGCAACAGCAGCAACACCGCCTGTCGGCTCACTGAAAGGGGCTTCCCCGCGCGCGGCGATAGCCACCTCGCCGACATGAACAATGGCCAGATCACATTTGCCTTGGTTGACTTGCACAATATTGGCAAAGCCACCGCTGGATGTTTGATAGGTCACGTTCGACTCCGGATCGACCTTTCGCACGGCGGCGTCGATGCCAGCACCCAGAAGAGACCACAATCCACCCGGACTGCCACCACAAAGGGTGATATTGTTTCCGGCATAGGCCGGTACGGATGCAGTAAATGCAACGCCGGAGATCGCGGCGGCTGCGACAAATTGAAATAATCTAGGCAATGTCGTTCTCCCGTTGGTTATCGCTTTTTTGTTGGTATACAAACGAGACATCAGGTGCTGGATTGAGTCAAGGACATTTTAGGGACGCCAAAACACCAAAAATCGGCGATCCCTCTTGGCAAGATGCCCTTTGCCGACGAGACTTCGGATCTCAGAACGGCGAAAAAAGCGGGAGCGAGCAGGAAAAAATGTCTGAAACCAGACCGGTGACAACAATACGTTCTTGGAGCGAACTTCAGGATATGCTGTTCGAAGATTCCTGGAACGAAAAGATCAAAAGGCACCGGTCCAAACATGTGTTCCGTGGGCATGGGCGCGCGGATTTCGAACTGGCCTCCGGTTTGGCGCGTCTGGGCGAGCGGTCCAATGAGCTGGAAAAACACCTGCTGCGGAATTTTCGCAAATATGCAGATTCGAGCACACGGCAGGTCGACAGCATTCCCGATAGTTTCGCGCCCAGTAACTTCTGGCACTGGATGGCCCTTGCGCAGCATCACGGCTTGCCGACCCGCCTTTTGGACTGGACGTATTCCCCCTTGGTCGCGATGCATTTCGCCTGTTGCGAGCAGTCCAACATGGATGTGGATGGTGCCATCTGGAAAGTTGATTTTGACCGCACTCATGAACTGCTTCCCCAACCGCTGCGCGACATTCTGGCGGAACAGGGCGCACATGTTTTTACGGATGAAATGCTTTCGTCAAAATTGCCGGGCCTTGATCAACTCCGGGCAAGTTCCATCGACTCAAAGGCGGAGATATTGTTTTTCGAACCGCCCTCGCTGAGCGCGCGTATTGTGAACCAGTTTGCCTGCTTCTCGGTCCAGATCGGGCGCTGCCAGCCGATGACCGATTGGCTTTTGCGTCACCCCGAACTCACTGCCAAGATCATCATCCCCGCTGAACTCAAGTGGGAGATCAGAGACAAGCTGGATCAATCCAATGTGTCCGAACGGGTTTTGTTTCCGGGCCTCGATGGTTTGTGCAGCTGGTTGTCCCGGCAATACACGACCCCTAACTAAAGAACGTAGCGCAAGCGATTAGGTCTGCACAAAAATATGGGTCAGTACTCCCTTTTTTCCGGCTCATCGCACATTCTACGCCCAGATCAGGGGTATGATGCAGGTGACGTAAATCTTGCGCTTACCAGATACTTAGTCTCGATATACCTTTTGGCCGCAACATCAGGACGCACAATGAAATTGACCCGTTACTCCAAGCATGTGCCGCGCGCGCCTCAGTTGGCTGCGATCAAACCTTCGGGCTTGGTGCCCGTTGAGAATGTGGTAAAATCCACTTTGTATCGCGCCCGTAGATTATGAAAGTCGTGCGAGAACCGGGCAAGGCGGACTATCTGAAAGCGGTGGGGGGTGGTAGTGCTGGATGATCTGACGATTGCCGATGTTTTCGCAAAACGGAGCCAGTTGATGGATCGGATTGCACCACTGGAATTTCCTGACGTTGAAAAGGCTGCACCATGACCGAATTACAGGATTGGATCGAACGGTTTCCCGGCTTGTCGCGGCTTGAGCCTGCAATCAAGAAACTCATCATGACGCGCAGCAAGATCGTGCAAGCGCCAAAGGGCGCGACACTATTCGGTCCGGATAAGTCACCTGAAAACATGCTGTTTTTGCTGGATGGCACCGTGCGCGTGCAGCAGGTTTCGGAGTCCGGCCACGAAATTGTGCTCTACCGGATTGAAGCCGGGCAAAGCTGTGTGCTGACCACGGCTTGCCTGCTGGCCTATGATGATTATGCCGCCGCAGGTATTGCGGAGACGCCGGTGCGCGCCGCGGCCATACCGCGGGATTTGTTCGACGATCTGGTCTCTCAGTCCAAGTCGTTTCGCGATTTTGTTTTCGCGGCGTTTTCAAAACGCATCACCGATCTGTTTCTGATGATTGAGGAGGTCGCGTTCCAAAAGATGGATGTGCGTCTGGCCGACAGGCTGGTCAAACTCGCCAATACTGAAGGCGTGGTCACGACCACGCACCAGAAACTCTCGGTCGAACTGGGCACAGCCCGCGAAGTCGTCTCGAGACAGTTGCAGGAGTTCCAGCGGCGCGGCTGGGTCGCGCAAGCGCGGGGCCGCGTCAACCTGCTGGAGCCCGCAAAACTGGAGCAACTGGCACATCGCCACATCTGAAAAACCAGAGCCACGCAGGCGATTTCAATGCCCTGCTTTACCAACTGCCACCAGACCAACCTTCTTAGGGATAAAACGGGGGCGGTTCGCAAATAGGTACGGCCCGGGCTGCAATAGACAATAAGACTTGCTTCAAACCCTACAATCAATCACATTCATATAATAGAATTGGTGGGGGCAGAATATGCTTGGCAGACGAAGGTTTTTGAAACAGAGCGCGGGAATGACGGCGACCGGGATGCTTGGCCTGCAAGCAACAAGAGCCCATGCGCAAGTGATGGTCGGCAGCACCAGACTTGATGTCGTCAGCGACGGCTCGTTGACATTGCCGGGCAGCTTTATTTTCGATCCGATGCCGAAAAACGAACTCCTGCCTATACTCGCGCGCTACGGTCAATCGCCCGACACGCTGACGCCGCCCTGCAACGTCACATTGATGCGACAGGGCGACCGGACGATCCTGTTCGACGTGGGGTCTGGTCCCGGGTTCTCCCCGAACACGGGCGTTATTCTGAACTCCATTGACGCCCTCGGCGTGGCCCCGGAGGACATAACCGATGTCGTTTTCACTCATGCCCATCCCGACCACTTGTGGGGGTTGTTGGATGATTTCGACGATCCGCTTTTTGCCAATGCCAGCTACATGATCGGCAAAGCGGAATGGGAGTATTGGATGAACCCCAATACCGTGAATGACATCGGCGAGGCGCGCGCCTCTTTTGCCGTCGGTGCAAGGCGGCGTCTTGAGATGATCGAAGACCAGATCAGCTTTTTCAACGACGGCGATGAAATCATCGGCGGTGTCGCCGCGCGGGCAACCTTTGGGCACACACCGGGTCACATGGCCTTTGAGGTGCGGGACGGCAGTGAGGCGGTGATGATCCTCGGCGATTCCATCGGGAACGATCATATCGCCTTTGCACGACCGCAGTGGCATTCCGGGTCTGATCAGGACCCCGAAACTGCAGCCGCAACGCGTGTTTCGCTGATGGATCAACTAACACTGGAAAAGACCCGCGTGATCGGTTTTCACCTGACTGGCAACGGCGTGGGCCATGTAGAGAAAGGCACGGACGGGTATACGTTTGTGAACGAGGGATGAGCATGAAACACGCAATCCTCGCACTCGCTTTGCTGTGTGGCCCGGTGATGGCCAGCGAAGACATCCCCGATCAATACCCCGCCTCGATGCTCTATGCCAAACCGGTCGAGGTCATTCCGCATGTGTTTTCGGCGATCGGTGCGACCGCCCCGCCCACGTACGAAAACGCAGGCCATAACAACAACCTCAGCTTTATTGTCACCGGGGACGGCGTGGTGGTGATCAACGCAGGCGCCTCATATCTGCTGGCCGAGGCCCTTCATGCCGAGATCAAAGCCGTGACGGATCAACCCGTCAAACTGGTGTTCAACGAAAACGGTCAGGGCCACGCGATGCTGGGCAATTCGTATTGGGCCGACCTTGGCGTCGATATCGTGGCCCATGTGGACGCGGCCGCAGCCTTTGAGGAGAATGGCGATGCCTCTTTGCAAGCCGCCATTGCGCGGGTCAAGGA
This sequence comes from Roseobacter sp. OBYS 0001, assembly GCF_019654895.1. Classification (NCBI taxonomy): domain Bacteria; kingdom Pseudomonadati; phylum Pseudomonadota; class Alphaproteobacteria; order Rhodobacterales; family Roseobacteraceae; genus Roseobacter; species Roseobacter sp. OBYS 0001. Next base: position 112,339 of record NZ_BPES01000003.1, on the reverse strand, counting down.
ACGGGCGGACAAAACCCGGCTTGCCGCCCCGTCGATCACTTTTGAGGACAATTACACCGTTGAGAAGGGCGGCATGCAGATCGAGGCACGCTACCTTGGTCCCGCGCACAGCCCCGGCGATATCATCGTATGGCTGCCGCAGCAAAGCATGGTCATTTCTGGCGACATGGCCTTTCACGAACGCATGCTGCCGATCTTTGAAGATACAATGACCGCAGAGTGGATTGAGACATGGGAAACTGAATTCGAACCCCTCGCGGCGACTTATGTCATTCCCGGTCACGGCCATCCGACGAATATGGATCAGGTGCGCCGCTATACCCTCGATTACCTCGTGTATCTACGCGGGCAGGTCGGTGCGCTTCTGGAGGAAGGCGGCGGGCTTGCCGAAGCCTATTATGTCGATCAGTCTCCCTATGCGCATCTGGACACATTCGAGGAATTGGCAACCAAGAACGCAGGTCGCGTCTTTGAGCAGATGGAGTTCGAATAGGGGTTTACAGCGTCTGACGAAATACCAGAAAATCGCATATCACCCGCCGCGTTGAAACCTTTGGTTTTAGGCAGCGGGGAGTGCTTCAGGTTTTTCGCATGACGCTTTAAGCCAGTGTTGCCCTGCGGTCGTGAACCCGAGTCAGGATGACATGGGTCACCATCGCGCCCAGCCACATGCAAAACAGCGCAACCCATGCGGTCAATGCAAAGATCGACCCGCCGGACATGCCCGCCCCCACCGCACAACCGCCCGCCAGCATGCTGCCGAACCCCATGAAAACAGCGCCCACAAGGTAACGTTCCATCGGGGTGTCCGCACCGAAGCGTACCAATGCGGCCTCGCGGGTCAGCAAGGCCATGGCCCCCGCGCCAATGAATACCCCCGGCACCAAGCCGACCCCGAACCCAAGCGGCAAATCCGAACTGTTCACCAGCCCCATCAGCGTATCCGCCGAAGGCCCGGTAAAGGTCACGGAGGAAATCGGCACGATCTCGAAAGAAACCTCTGCCACGGCATAGGTCAGCATCCAGCCAAGCCCCACAGCCGCCCCCACGCCAGCGGCAGCGAAAGCGTGGGTCCCTTTGACCGCGCGCTGCTGTGCCAGCACGACAGCCAGACAAAGCCCGATGCCTGCCAGCACGCTTAACAACACGGGCGTCAAACCGAAATAGGACATGATATTGCGCCCCTGCCCCCCTTCAATCAGCCAGAGACCGGAGAGGTCTTCGCGCAATGGAGAGAGCACACCGCGCAAGGACGCCTGAGCCACTAAGGTCAGGACAAGGCCGGTGATCAGCGCCCTGAGGTTTCCCGTGGCCGACAGCACCAGCAGACGGCTCGCGCAGCCGCGCGCAAGGATCATACCTGCCCCGAACAACAGCCCGCCGATGATCGCCCCCGACATGCTGCCCGTGGCAGATATCTGTCGGCTGGCAGAGACATCCAAAATGTCCAGTGCAATCGCGCCCTGTACGAAAAGGACCGCCGCGCAAAACGCGATGAGCCATATTGCCAGACGTGGCCCAAAGGACGCGTTCGAGACCTCGACCGTCGCCGCCCGCAGGCAGAAACGGGAATGCTGCGCCGTAGCGCCAAACAGCAGGCCCGTTAACGCGCCCGCCCCGGCAAGAACGGCACCCTCGCCGAATTGATCCAGCAGTGCTTCAATCATCGCAGCATCCTCACATTGGCCACCGTTAACACCGCCAACGTCTCAAGCGCCCTGATGCAGATCAACGACGCTTGCGCCGCCCAGGATTTGGACTGCCTTGCCCGTTATGCAAATCTGCCCGTTCGTTTGCACCCGATAAGTAACCATGGGGCAACCGGAAAGATTCCGCGCTTCCCCTGACGTAAACACCACAGCGATCTAGCGCGGATTTGCGCCCAGACGCTCAGTCCAATCCGACCGCCTCACGCGCGATATCATCCAGCAGGGATTGCACGTCCTGCATGGGACCGTCGGGATAGGTTCGGTATCCCACCATCACCTCGCCTGCGCGTTCGGCGACAAAGATGCCATAGGGACACTGCGCGATGTTCATCGGGTCCGCTTCCATCATCTTGCGCGACACCACGGCGGAACAGAACACATAGATATCCGCCGCTTCAAACAGCTTTACGTCACTGCCGACATCGCCTGCCGTCCGGTTGAGCATCTCGCCCGTGTGGCTGACATAATCAATCACCAGCCCTTCGCCGATGATCGCGTTTTCCACGCTGAATGCAGCATCGTCAAAACTGCCGTCAAACGGGTAAACCACAGAGGTATCCTGCGCCTGTGCTGCCCCAAAAGTGGCCAAGCAGGCCAGCCCCGCCCAAAAGAATGTTCGCATATCCGTCCCCTTCCGTGGTGAAAATTGATCGATATGGTCAAAGAGAGCTTTGCGCGTGATCAAAGCCCTCTCTGTTTCAGTCTAGGCTCCGAACATGTCGGCGGTGATGCCGGTATACCACCCTTCGGATTCCTCATAGGTCGTCTTGCGCAATTCTGCGGTCTCACCCGTCGCCGAGATAAACCCGTCAACCTTGGCGATCTTTTCCTCGGTTGCCTCATAGGTCGCGCCGACTTTGACGCCGTTGTTGGTGTCGATCAGAGACCAGCAGGTGTTGGAGAACTTGGCCGGGAAGACTTTTGATCCCGTCAGCGCACCGCGCACCGCATTAGCGCATACCTTTGCCTGCGAGTTGGCCGAATAGCCCGACTTTGGCATATCCCCCTGCTGCGCGGCATCGCCCAGAACATGGATATCCGCATCCGCCTTTGACGACATGTCGGCCGCATTCACGGGCGCCCAGTTTCCGTCTGTCACACCGGCAAGCTCGGCAATATGACCTGCCTTCATGGCGGGGATGACATTGCAGACGTCCACATTTGTCACTTCACCGTCGATCGACAAGGTCATGGCGTCCGCGTCAACCGCCACGTTGCCACCGCCAAAATCGTCACCGATCCAGTCGATCATGCCATCATAGTGATCCGCCCAGCCTTCCTCAAACAGCGCCTGTTTTGAGAACTTGGCTTTCGGGTCAGCAATAATGATCTTGGCCGTTGGATTGTTCGCCTTGAGGTAATGCGCCACCATCGACACCCGCTCATAAGGACCGGGGGGGCAGCGATAGGGGTTTGGCGGCGCGACCATCGCAAAGGTCCCGCCCTGCGGCATCGCCATCAGTTGCGCCTTGAGCAATTCCGTCTGTGATCCCCCCTTGAACGCATGCGGCATCGCATTTTGCGCAGAGAGGTCCCATCCCTCAACCGCGCCGTCGACAAAATCAATGCCGGGCGACAGGATCAGCTTGTCGTAGGGAACCGATCCGCCCCCCGCCAGCGCAACCGTCTTGGAATCGCGATCAACGCCCGTGGCCCAATCATGCACAACATTCACACCACTGGCAGCAAGGCCACCATAGGAATGTCCGAGTTGCCCCATCTCTTTGAATCCGCCGATATAGAGGTTCGAGAAGAAGCAGGTGTAATACTGGCGTGTCGGCTCGATCAAGGTGACCCCGACCTCACTCTTGCTGTCCTTGGCGATATAGCGCGCAGCGGTCGCACCGCCTGCGCCCCCACCGACAACAACCACCTGTGGTTTACCGTGGCCAGCCGCAAAAACGGTGGGCGCTGCTAGGGTTCCCATTGCAGCGGCACCCGTGCCCAGAAAGGCGCGTCTTTTTAGTGTCATCGTTCTCTCCTCCCAGAGTTTGGCCCCGTTATTCGAGGTCCTGAAAATATGCGGCCAGCGCCGCTATCTCATCATTTGACAACCGCCCCGCCATCATCTGCATGACGGGATGGGGTCTGAGCTTGCGTTTGTAGGCGTGCATGGCCACAACGAAATCCTCCGTCGGCCATTGCGTAATTCCAGGAATACCATCGTTTGCGCCACTTGTCTGGTGGCAGGTCTTGCACTCACTCGCGAGGTATTCGCCGTATTCAGGATCCCCCTGAATGGCGAGGATCACCGGATCCAGATCATGATCGGTGCCCGTCGCGGTCGGCTCGGCTTCGGGAATGTTGCCCGGATCATCGGAGTAACGGCGCAGATACGCCATCAGGTCGGAACGCTCTTGTTCGTTTTTGATGCCCCTGAAACTCATCCGTGTTTTGGAGACCAAGGCGCGCGGGTTCTCGATATAGGCATCAAGGGTTTGCGCCGTCCAGATCAGGCCGTCATTGCCCATGCGGATCATGTTTTTGGAGTATTTCACCCCCTCCACACGCCCTGCCGTGCGGCCAAACACCCCGTTCAACTGGGGGCCGATGCCATTTTCGGCGCCCTCCCCCACCTTGTGGCAGGATGCGCATTGACGGAACACCTCCCGGCCCTTGTCCGCGTCGCCCAAACCACTGGCCACCGCGCCCCCCGCTGCCAAAGCAAGGGCAAGACCGGCCAAAGACGAAAGGAACACGTGCATCGCCTTATTCCTTGAAGGATTTGAGGTATTCGACAACCGCCAAGAGATCGTCTTCTTTCCTCAGCCCGGCGAAGGCCATCTTGGTGCCCTTCATGTAGTCTTTTGGCTTGGCGAGAAAGGCAATCAGTTCGGCTTCGCTCCAGACCAATCCTTCCTCAGCGGCGGCGGTCATGGGTTTGGAATACCTGAAGCCCTCGACCGCGCCGGCAGGTTTGCCGACAATTCCGTTCAGGATCGGACCGACACGATTTTTCGCATCCTCCCCCACCTGATGACAGGATTTGCACTTGCGAAACACCTTCTCGCCCTCTTCGGCAAGGGCTGCGTCAAATGACGCCGCGACGACCTCGGGTTCAGCCTGCGCCGCAGTCTCAGCGACGTTCGTTTCCTCGGCAGGGGCCTGCGCCTCTTCCTGCGGTGTGACATCAAGAACCATGGCGCGCATCGTGACGCTCACGGGTTCGGGTTTGCAGTTCTCCATACAGGGTTCACCGCGCCACTGCGCATATTCCGTTTCGGCCCGATCATCGACGATGAACCCATCCGCATTCGGCATTTCCACGTCCAGAAATGTCTCATTGGACAGTACAAAGTCATCGTCAATCAGATCATTGGAATAAAGAATATAGGCAAGGATCGCATATGTCTCATCATCACTCAGTGTCCCTGCGTTGCCATAGGGCATCGAGCGTTTGATGTAATCAAAAGCCGTCGACAGATACGGCCAATAGGACCCGACCGTCTTGAGCGGGTCGTCATGGTAAAGCGTGTCCATACCCCCGGCCAGTTTCGGCCAGTTGCCAATCCCTTCGGCAAAATCGCCATGACAGGCCGCACATTGGGTGGCAAATATTTCCTCACCGATGATCGCGTCCCCTGAACCCACTGGCAGCCCTGTGCCATCAGGGCGCACATCCCCATCCCACGCGGCGATTTCCTCGGGCAGCGCCGCCCGGCCAAGGCCAAGCTTGTCCGCCATCGCAGGCGCGGCCATCAGGGACAGCGCGGTCAGGGCCAAGGTTGATTTAAGAAACTTCGACATTTTCAGTCTCTCCGTTCGCGCGTACCAGCCATGTCTGGATGCAGTTGTTGTGGTAAATCGAATTCAATCCGCGCACTTCGCGCAGCTGCGCCTTGGTGGGCTGAACATATCCTGTTTCGTCCATGGCCCGGCTCTGCAGCAGCAGTTCTGACCCGTCCCAATCCGTATCGAGGTAAAACCGCGTCAGGGCCATTTTCTCGCCCGGTTTGGCAAGCCGCGCGGTTTGCCAACTCATGCCGCCATCCTTGGACACATCCACACGGGTGATCGCACCTTTGCCCGACCACGCGAGGCCACTGATCACCAGCGGTCCCTTGCCATGAGTGATGGGGGATTGCGGGCTTGGGCTGGTCACGACAGACTTCGCATCCATCGCCCATGTCCACTTGCGGCTGGTGCCATCCGCAAGGGTGTCGGTATATTTCGACGTCTCTTCGCGGCTTTCGACGGGGCCGTCCATCACTTCGATGCGGCGGATCCATTTCACCCACATATTGCCTTCCCATCCGGGAACGACGAGGCGCACAGGGTATCCATGTTCCTTGCGCAGCGCTTCGCCATTGGCCTTGAACGCGATCAGACAATCATCCAGCGCCTTTTCCATGGGGATCGAGCGGCCATTGGACGAGGCATCCGCCCCTTCCACAAAGACCCATTTGTCCTTGAGATCACCCGCCGTATCGAGCCCGGCTTCCTCCAGCAAGGTACGCAGGGGTACGCCGGTGTATTCCATATTGTGGATCATACCATGGGTGAATTGCGCGCCGTTCAACTGCGCACCGGCCCATTCCATGCCGGTATTCGCCGCACATTCACAGAAATAGACGTGGTTTTCACGCGGGAACCGTTCAAGATCGCCGTAGGTGAACACCAGCGGGGTATCGACCAGGCCGTTGATCATCAGGCGGTAATCTTCTTTCTTCAGATCAATCGCGCCAGAATGGTGACGCTCGAACGCGCAGCCTTGCGGCGTAATCGTGCCATCCAATGCGTGAATGGGCGTGAAGTTGATCGAACTGACCGTATCCGCCGTCAGCCATTCGACATTGCGGCGGATCACGTCGCCTTCATGCGCGATGGGCAGACCATAGGGGGTTTCATCGACGCCATCGCCAAAGCCCTGCGCCCATTCCTGCACATCGGTGATCAGAGGGTCGGGTGTTTGGCTGCGCGCCGCCGTTGCACCCAGCGCTCCTGCACCGGCGGCAGCGGCACCGCGCAAGAACGCACGCCGCGAGGTGCCGTCTGGTTTATTGTCATGCTCTGCCATGCCTGATGTCTCCTGTCGTTTGGGTCCGCTCATGCGCCGACCACTTGCACACTGTTGTTGGGATCAAGGGAGATGACCCCCTGTTTGGCGATATGCGCCTCAACCACATCCCAGATCGCAGGCCCCTCGGTGCCTTCATTGACCGAAGCCCAGCCCGCAACCTGATAGGTTCTGGCAGGATCAATCGCCTCACCCGTTTTGAGCAGGGTCATTTCCGTGATCCGGCTGCCCTGCGGCTTTGTCACATCAATGCGGTAGCCAAGGCCGCCAACCCGCACCATATCCCCACCCTGCTGGTAATAGGGGTCCGGGTTGAACAGGTTGTCGGCCACATCCTCAAAAACCACATGCAGGAATTCTCCTGTCATTTCGGTACGATACGCAGCACCATAGCTCATCGAAGTGACATTCCAGATGTCTTCGCGCGTGATGTCCTGACCCGGGAGGATCGACGGCCCCCAGCGCACGCCGGGGCTGAGCGCGATGTCTGCCTCCCGCTCGGAAATCAGCGCATCGCAGATCAGATCATCCCACGTCCCGTTGAAATTACCGCGCCGGTAGAGCAGTTGATCTTCGCCCGTGCGGCCAATGACTTCGCTCAGCTTGTCCATGTAAGGCGCCCGCTGGGCATCAATGACTTTCGCAACCTCCGGATCAGGCGCGATCACATCGGAAAAAATCGGGATCAGCTTGTGGCGGAAGCCCATCATGCGCCCGTCGCGAACGTCCAGATCCACACGGCTGACGAATTTCCCGTTCGATCCGGAGGCCACGATGATCGTGTCACCCACAAGCACCGGTTCAGGCAGCGCATCATGGGTGTGGCCCGACAGGATGACGTCGATGCCGGTCACTTTGCCCGCCATCTGCTTGTCCACGTCAAAGCCATTGTGCGACAGGCACACCACCAGTTCAGCACCCTGCGCGCGGACCTGATCGACCATCTCCTGCATGTTCTCATCGCGGATGCCGAATGAATATTCAGGGAACATCCAGCCCGGATTCGCAATCGGCATATAGGGAAAGGCCTGACCGATCACGGCGATCTTAACGCCGCCGCGCTCAAAGAACTTGAAAGGCGGGAACAATTCCGCAGGCTCGTCCCATTCCGCGTCAAAGATGTTCTGCCCAAGGGCCGCAAAAGGCAGCCCCTCGACAATCTCATTCACGCGATCAGAGCCCAGCGTGAATTCCCAATGGAATGTCATCGCATCCGGCTTCAACGCATTTATCACATTCACCATGTCCTGCCCTTGCGTCTGGAAACAGGTATAGCTGCCGTGCCATGTGTCCCCGCCGTCCAGCAACAGGGCATCAGGGCGGTCCGCACGGATCGCATTGATCACGGTTGAAACACGGTCCAACCCGCCCACACGCCCATAACTTTGCGCCAAAGCTGTGAAATCATCATAGGTCAGCGCGTAGGCCGACGCGCTGCCGTCCTCAATCCCATAGAGCTTGCGAAACTCAGCACCCGTGATGTGCGGCACGGCACCCTTGTTGTCACCCACCCCGATATTGATTGAGGGCTCGCGAAAATAGATGGGTTTGAGCTGCGCATGGATGTCCGTGATATGGATCAACGACACATTGCCGAAGGTATCAAACTCAAGCAGCTTGTCTTGCGTCAGCGCCTGTTGCGCCGCCAGACGGGACCAGTTCCCGAAACCAGAGGCACCCAAAAGCGCCGTTGCTGCCATGCTGGTTTGCAAAAAATCACGGCGAGATATCATTCCGGAACTCCCAGTCGCACGAACATATGCGGTTTATTGAATTAGTGTTTAGAGAGAAAACCCCGCGCCGATCTCTCGGGCGGGGCTTTTTTCGTTCAGTTACGGACGGAGGGGCCTTCGACGCTCAGACCATTGCCGCGTGAGGCGACGTAAAGTTCCAGCGCCACGAACTCAGCGCTACCGGGGCTGTATGTTTCAGCGCGCGTATCGCGAATACACCCTTTGAAGCGCGAGTGTGAGCCGTTCAGCTTGGTGTTTTTCAAACGATAGACCGGAAAGCCGTTGATTTGCCCCTGGCTCAGGTGATCCGCCCGGATCATCATGCCATAGTTGTCCTCATGGCAATTCGAGCAGGACAGCTCCAACTGGCCCGTGCGCGTGTAATAGAGCTCTTTGCCAAGCTCCCAGGTGGATTGCGCAGGACCGTCAATCGCAACGTTCACAGGCATGCCACGCGACACCGACGCAAGGGCCGCTTCCATGTTGATCGCATCACCGCTGTCGTATTTCCACGCCTCGGCACCCATGCGATTGGTGCGGCAATCGTTCACCTGCATCTGCAAGGTGCGCACTTCGCCCGCGGCTTCATTCCATTTTGGATATGTCGCTTTGACACCTGCCATGCTGTCGATGTCATTGTGACAAGCCGCACAGGATTTACCTTCGGTGCCATCTGCCGTCGCCCAGACCTCCAGTGCCTGTTCGACAAAGATCATGCCGGGGTTGTCAAAGTCATCCGCCTGCATGGCACGCGTTTCCGTACCGCGAAACAGCCACCCTGACATGACCTCATCCAGCGCGTCCGACACATGCGCCGGTGCCGCAGTCCGCGTCACGATGGAAATATCTTCGTTCACCACCAGCTGATCATCCACCGGTTCAGCGAATGCGCCCGGTGTTATCATGAACGTCGCCAGCAAAGCGCTTGTTATTTTCCGCATGGTATCCCTCCCAAGAATGATGCGCTTATCCGCCGATCGCGATTGATTTGGTCTCTTCGTAGACAGAGCCGTCATCATCGTACCATGTAAATTTGAACTCACCGGCCTCGGGGACCTTTGCTTCGAACTCAAAATAGGGGTTGGTGGAAATCGCGGGTTCCATCTTCACGTCCACCACGTTTTCACCGTTAAAATCGCAGGTGAAGCGGTTGATGATTGAGCGCGGGATTACGTTGCCCTCTTTGTCTTTACGCTGGCCGGATTCCATTTTGTGGCTGATCAGCGTCTTGATGGTGATGCTGTCACCAGCAGACGCTGTTTTTGGTACTTTCACGCGGGGTTTTACACCTGACGCCATGTTAAATCTCCTTGATCGCTTTAGCCGCCGCAGCCGCCGATTGTTACCTTGACCGTGCTGGAGGCTTGCACGAACGACCCGTCTTCAAGCTTGGCGATTGCCACGACATCCTGCGTACCAGCGAGACGGATACGGGTGGACGCAGCGCGCGAGGCCGAAAGCGGTCCAAACTTGAAGATGGCCACGCCGGGCGTCGGATTGCCCGTAGCCAGCACGAGGATTTCCGCAGCCGTTTCCGAGGCGACTTCGATTGGCACCGTATTCCCGTTCTCGGCAATTTCAGGGGCGATCAGATTGATATCGCCCGCGCCCACTTCGGCACCGCCCGTGAACGCAGCGATTGCGTCTTCGGCCGCGGAGGATACGCGCAGTGGAACACCGGCAATCAAGAGCGCCCCCGTCCCCATCAAGATTGCATTACGTCGTGTCAGTTCCATAACTTGATCTCCTTCATTCTCTTTCGGAAAACATCCGAAAGGGTTTGGATTATTCTGTGAGCGTCGCGAGGTAGGCGACAACATCTTCAACCTGCTGGGCGCTCAAAAGCGGCCCAAACGTTTCATCCGCAGCCTTGCCCGTGTAGGCATTGCCCGGGCGTATGAACCCTTCAGTCTTGTAAAACGATGGCATCATGCTGTCCTCGAACAGAATCTTGGCGTTCACGACAATGCCGCGCAACTCCGCTTCGGACCAGCGATCTGCAGTGCCATCCAGCATGGGCCCGATTTCACCGTGCCACGGTACATCCGCCAGATCGCTGACCTGATGGCAGGCCACGCAATTGCCCTGCCCCTTGTCGCCGACAATCAGACGGCCATTGGCAGGATCGCCGGGTACACCGGTCAATGACTGCTCCACCGCACCTTCGTTGAAACTGACAGCTGTGGGTGCAACCTCCTCGGCCAGCGCACCTGAACCAGTGAGCCCCACGACGGAAGCCAAAATTACGGAAATCCTCATACGTCCTCCCAAACGCTGCATTTTGTATACCGTAGCGCACAGGATCACGTTGACGCAACAACAAATTCAACTAATTGAATTTTATTATGTGATAGGTCAGAACCGCTTGTTTTTGCGCTTTATTTCGACTGCTCTGCGAATTTGCGCGCATGATATCGTTGGAAACCTTCGTCTCCGTCATAGCCTTCCTCGACGACCCAGTTCAGCATATTAAAGGTCGTATAGCGCCCAAAGGCACCGGGCATTGTTGCAACGGCGGCCTTACCCGCAGAAACCCCGTCCTCGACCTGTGTCGGGAAAAACAGAATCATGGGCGTGAATAATGCACCCCATTTTTTGACCATTTCCTTTTCTGGCAAGGCCTCGCCATCAAAGTCTGTCACCTCAACGTCACCGAACATGTTGATCTGCACGACAAAGAAGTTTTCCTCGATGTACCCGGCGATTTCATCAATCGGAAAGACCTCTTCATGCATCTTTTTGCAATAAATGCAGCCACGCTGTTCGATGATGACCATCAGGCGCTTGCCCTCGGCATTCGCTTCGGCAAGGTCCTCTGAAAGGTCCTTGAACGTCTCGCGCATCCACGGCGCCTTGTGCAGCCCGTCATCCCCCAGATTTGCAGCCACAACCCCCGTGGCCATCATGACCAGTGCAACACATGCGGTGAACAGTTTTCTCATGAGGTTTCCTCCCGTTTATCCAAGCACGCCAAAGTTTGGAAATACCTCCAGCATCAGCAGTGCAATGTAATTCATTGAGTTTGTCGCGATCAGCAGGCCAAAGACGATCAGCATCACCCCCATCGCCTTTTCAATCCGCCCAAGGTGACGGCGAAACCGGTGCATCCAGCGCATGAAGGGCCCGATAAACAAGGCCGCCAGCACAAAGGGTGCAGTCATGCCCACACCATAGACGAACAGCAGCCAAGCTCCCGTCGATGCCGTATCAGCACCGGCTGCCGTGAACAGGATGGCCGCAAGGACCGGCCCGACACAAGGCGTCCAGCCAAAGGCAAAGGCAAGGCCGATCACATAAGCACCTGCATAGCTGACACTGGACGCCCCGCCCGTATCCGCACGCAGTTGTCGGTACAGAACGCCGATCCGGATCACGCCCAGAAAATGCAGGCCCATCGCGATAATGATCGCCGCCGCGATCCAGCGCAGGATGTCGAAATATTCGCGCACGACCTGCCCAAACAGTGTCGCTGCCGCGCCTAGGCCCATAAAAATCGTGATCACACCTGCGGCAAAGCAACAGGCGGCAAGCACGGCGCGCCTGCGTGTGCGACTGTCAATCTGTGCGTCCGCCGAAATCTGGTTCATGCCCACACCGGCCAGATAGCTGAGATAGAAAGGCACCATAGGCAGGATACAGGGTGACAGAAACGACAGCAGACCGGCAAGGGCAGCGCCCAGAAAGGTGATATCCATCATAGCAACGGTCGAGCCTTGTGTTATTCACATATTCATATTACGTTATTTGTAGATCAAAGGTCAATTTGACATGTTCCTGCGCGCCCTCGTTTTTTCCAGCCTGCTGGTTTTGGCCGGTACATATTCTGTTCTGGCGCAGACACGGTTGGTGATGATCGAGGAAAAAGGCTGCATCTGGTGCGCCCGCTGGAACAAGGAAATTGCGGACATCTATCCGAAAACCGACGAAGGAAAGACCGCCCCTTTGCAGCGTATGGACATCCATGCGCCGCGACCCGAGGGGCTCAGCTTTGCGCGCTCGCTTCATTACACGCCGACGTTCGTGCTGATTGTGGACGGCTCAGAAGTGTCGCGCATCGAAGGGTATCCGGGGGAAGATTTCTTCTGGGGCCTCCTGCGGCAAATGCTCGTTGACGCAAATATTGCCATACTTGAATAAAATACCGGGCTGCGGCGCAATGGGCCGTTGTACGAAAGGTCAGGCCCCCTTATGAACAAGCAAACCTTGGCTGTTGAAGCCGATACAAAACCTAGCATCGGGCAGAACATGGGCCTTCCAGTTTTTGACGTGAACATGTGTGCGGAAGATTTGGACAAGATGGCAGCCAATGCCGTTGAAGCATCCAACTTTCTCAAGGCGATCAGCCATGAGGGTCGTTTGATGATCCTGTGCCACCTTGCGTCTGGTGAGAAATCGGTGACCGAGCTTGAAACGCTGCTGTCCGCGCGGCAGGCCGCCGTTTCGCAGCAATTGTCCCGTTTGCGGCTTGAGGGCCTCGTGACCCCGCGGCGTGACGGCAAGACAATCTACTACAGCCTGGCGGATGACCGCCCCAAACAAATCATGGAAGTGGTTTATGAGCTGTTCTGTCAGGACAAGTGAGACGCCCGTCCGAACGCCTGCCCCATAGGTACCATGCTTGATCTGATGTCAGAATCCACCCTCGTCGCTCTCATCGGGCTTGTGGGTGGTATTTTTCTGGGACTTGCCGCGCGCATAGGCCGGTTTTGCACGTTGGGCGCAATCGAAGACCTCCACTACGGCGAAAACGCGCTGAGGCTACGCATGTGGGGCATCGCCATCGGCGTGGCCGTCCTCGGCACCTTTGGCCTGTCGGCGATGGGGCTGCTGGATCTGCAACAGACGCTTTATCTCTCTATCGCATGGAACCCTGTGGCGAGTATCGTTGGCGGCTTGCTGTTTGGATATGGCATGGCATTGGCGGGAAACTGCGGCTACGGCGCTTTGGCGCGGGTCGGGGGCGGTGATTTGCGCTCGCTGCTCATTGTGCTGGTCATGGGCATCTCGGCATACATGACCCTCGGTGGGCCGTTTTCGGGCCTGCGCATCTGGCTTTTCGGGGCGACAGAGCCCGCCACCGCTGTCCCGTCATTCGCCCATATCATTGCCGGGGCGACGGCCCTTCCCGTCAATGGCGTCGGGATGGCGATAGGATGCGCGATGCTGGGGCTCACACTGCTGAGCCGCGAGTTGCGCGCCTCAGCAAGCCATATCATCTGGGGCGTTGTCGTTGGCCTCACCATTGTCTCCGCATGGGCCGGAACGCAGTGGGTTGCGAACAATGGGTACGACGCAACGCGGGTCATCAGCCATACGTTTTCCGCCCCCATCGGTGAAACATTGATCTATGCAATGACATCCTCCGGCAATTCGATCAGCTTTGGCACAGGGTCGGTGATCGGCGTCGTCCTTGGCGCGTTGATCGGCAGTCTGATCAAGGGCCAGTTCAGATGGGAAGCCTGCGACGATGCCAGAGAATTGCGCCGTCAGATCCTCGGCGGTGCGCTCATGGGGGCGGGCGCCATCATAGCCGTCGGTTGCAGTGTCGGTCAGGGCCTTTCGGCGTTTTCCGTGCTTTCCTACGGCGCGCCGCTTACCTTTGCCTGCATCATGATCGGCGCCGCCATTGGCCTGCGCCAGCTCATCCTCGGGTTCAGCCCGTCCATATAGCGGACTTGCATATGCTGGGATTCAAGCTTTTTGAGGATCACGGCCTGCGGTTTTTCGAGCACGCTCGCAGTTCTTCGCAACGTTAATCGACAGCCTCGGTCGGACCAGACAGCTGCGGGGAAATTGATGGGCTTTCCCCATGTGATTGATGCCTTTGAGTGCTCCGAATATCAAATTCTGCGCGCGAAGGCTGCGGTTGCAGCATCTTTCCAAAACTTGTTTGCATGCACGGACTTACAACGTTGCCCTCGGCGCGGGTCGCGGCGTTGTATACCGTTGTATTCCAGCAACCCCTTAAAATCATTTGATTTTTGCAGCTTTCAACATATAATTACTGGCTATTACTCCATTTTGAAAGATTGTTGCGCATGCTCGATACAGAGTTTGGGAATTGGATTGGACGCACTGAGCAATGCCATGGCGCATTCAGTTCGGAAGCTGCCAGAAAGCTATCAGCGACAGTGGGTGGCACAGCGGCCAAAACTGGCGCGCCCATTCCCTATCTTGCCCATTGGTGCGCGTTCACCCCGGATACCCCGATGGCAGGTTTGGCAAAAGACGGGCATCCCAGCTTGGGTGGTTTCCTTCCCCCCATTCAACTGCCGCGCCGGATGTGGGCAGGAGGCGCCTTGGAGTTCTCTGCCCCGCTCCATGTCGGGGCAGAGATTTCGCGCCACTCGACGATTGCCGCGGTTGCACAGAAGGACGGGGCTGCCGGGCCGATGGTTTTCGTGACGGTGACACATGAGTTGCGAGAGGGGGACACGCTTGCCATCCGCGAAACCCAAGACATCGTGTACCTTGATATTCCCGCTGAATTCTCGCCCCCCCGAACAAAACCGACCCCGACGACCCCGGCCCTCATTAAAGCGGTGGAGGTGAACGAAGCGTTGTTGTTTCGATTTTCCGCCCTGACCTTTAACGCGCATCGCATTCACTATGATTTGCCATATGCACAAAACGTCGAAAAATACCCCGGTCTGGTGGTGCACGGGCCCTTGCAGGCCATGCTGTTGATGCAGGCGGCGACAAAGTTTGCAAAGCGCGCACCGCGAAAATTCAGCTTTCGCAGTGTCCATCCGATGTTCCATTTTGACGACATTCATTTGTTCGGCACTGAAACGGCAGATGGCATGACGCTCTGCACCGGACTTGTGGACGGCCATCAGGGCATGCAGGCGGAAATCACTTGGGAGGACACTTCATGAGCAATATTTTGCAAGGCATGCGTATCGTTGAAGGCTCGGCATTTGTCGCAGTACCTCTCGCAGGTATGACGCTGGCCCAGATGGGGGCGGATGTCATCCGGTTCGACAGGATCGGGGGCGGTTTGGATGCCAAACGCTGGCCCGTTGCGCCAAACGGCAACAGCCATTTTTGGGCGGGCATGAACAAAGGCAAACGCTCCATCGCGGTGGACATGCGATCAGACCGGGGGCGTGAACTTGTCACGCAGATCATCACGGCACCCGGTGAAGATGCGGGGATGTTCCTGACCAACCTCAAGGTGCGTGGCTGGATGGATCACGAAACGCTGTCCAAACACCGCGAAGATCTGATCATGGTTTCGCTCAAGGGGGACCGTCACGGGCGGCCAGCGGTGGATTATACCGTGAACCCCGCCCTCGGGTTTCCGGCAATAACGGGTCCCGAAGGAACAACCGAGCCGGTCGCCCATGCGTTGCCCGCGTGGGATTGCATCGCTGGACAGTTGATGGTGTCGACGTTGCTGGCAGCAGAGCGGCACAGGCTGCGCACCGGCAAAGGGCAGGACGCGGAGTTCTCACTGAAAGACGTTGCAGCAGCGATGCTCGGCAACCTCGGCATCATTGGCGATACAGCGATGGGGGGACCCAAACGCCAAAAATCAGGCAATGCGCTCTATGGTGCTTACGGTCAGGATTTCATCTGCGCTGATGGGCAGCGCATCATGGTGATCGGTTTGACGCGGCGACAATGGCATGGCCTCATGCACGTCACGCAGACAAAGCCACAGATGGATAAATTTGCGGCGCGTGTGGGAGTAGATCTGGATGATGAAGGTGTCCGTTACACGCACCGTTCCGCGATTACCGACATTCTGAAACCATGGTTTTCAGCCCGTACGTCCGATGATATCGGCATCATGTTTGATGAACAGGGCGTCACGTGGTCTCTGTTTCGCGACTTTGAAGCGGCCTTGGCGGATGACAGTGATCTGTCGACGGACAACCCGATGTTTTCGGAAATCGACAACCCTGGTCTGGGTCGTTTTCTGGTGCCGGGTTCTCCAGTGGCTTTTTCTGCACACCCACGGACGGATCCCGCGCCCGCACCCTCTCTGGGCTTGCACACCGAAGAAATTTTAGCGGATGTGGTCGGGTTGCCGGACGTTGAAATTGCCTCCCTGTTCGATACAGGCATTGTTCAATGCCCCGCGTATAAAGTGGTTCACTCCGCCGCTTGAGCGAGCACAGAGCCAGTCGCTCAGGGTATGGGGTCACCCCAAAAACACCGCGCATGGCACGGCAAACCCAAGGACGCCACGTCGTCGTCGGATCACAATCATGGTCCATCTGAACTGACGCATGCGCAAACAACACCGGGATCAGGTATCATTTGTCCCTCAGAACCAGCTCTTCGATTTCCCGGTCGCCCATGACGCCAACCGGCCGCAGCGCCATAGTCAGAACGATCACAAGGCCGAGCATCACACCGGACAGGCCAAGCACTTCGGGAAAATCGATCCCCACGATCACCGGGCCGGTTTCCAGCCAGCGGACGACCTCCAACCCGAATGAGATCGCGAATGTGCCCAAAACCGCGCCCGTCACCGTCCGCATACCCCCAAAGATCAGCATCGCGAGCGTCAGAAAAACATGATTGAAATAGAAAGGGCGCGCCGAGATCGTACCAAGGAAATAGGCATAGGCGATCCCGGCCCCCGCAAGGATCAGACCCGACAGTACCCAAGCGATCAGGCGCAGGCGCACCACATTGACGCCCATCGCGGCTGATCCCGTCTCGTCATCTGCCGAGGCGCGTAGCATCGCGCCCCATGGGCTTTCTCGAAACCCGCGCACGATAAAGACGACCACCACCGCAAGGACCACGATCGACGTAAGCGAAAAGACCTGCGGTATGCCAAAGAACGCCTGATTGCCTTTGAAAATATCCGTTCGGTACAGGAATATTGAATGCACGATCACCAGCACGGCAAGCGTCGCGATGGTGGCCCCGGTGCCGGTCATCCGCACGATGAAGATACCCACCAGAAACGCAATGGCCCCGGTGATCAGCAGCGCGACAATCGCGGATGTCACCGGATCCAGCGCAAAAGTATTCAGGCCCCACGGGGCATCGGGCAGCGATATCTGTTTCATCGCCACGGGGGTAACGCAGATGGCTGCCGCATAGGCCCCGATGCCCATAAACGCACTGTGGCTCAGGTTTGTGAGCCGCGAATTGCCCATAAAAACCTGCAGGCCAAGGACGACAATCAGGTTCACATAGGCGCTATAAATCAGCCGCAGCTGGTATTTGGAGGCAAAGAACGTGGCCAGCACCCCGATCACAATAAGGATGGCGGCCAGCATACATGCTCCGAGTACCCCGCGTTTCTGGCCTCGGGTCAAGGTCATAGCTTGTCCCCTTTTTCCTTGGCCGGGCTGAGGATACCATCGGGGCGCCACACAAGAACCAGCGCGATGATCCCGAAGACAAAGGCATCCTTGAGGCCCCCATATTCCTGCGGCAGCAACACCAGCATGCCGACCTCGATGGCCCCCAACAAAAACCCGCCAAGCACCGCACCCGGCAAGCTGCCAAAGCCGCCAACGACGCAGGCCACAAAAGCCTTCAGCACCGGGTTGAAACCGAAATGCGGATCAACAGACCCGCGCCGCGCCATGATGAAGATACAAGCCAGCCCCGCCAGCAACCCCGAAATCAGGAACGCCAGCGCAAAAACGCGGTTCGCGCGGATACCGGTCAGCCGCACCATCTCGAAATCAAGCGAAGCCGCCCGCATGGCCAGACCAAGCGTGGTGCGTTGCAGGAACAGGACAAGGCCGACGATGACCACGACCGTTGTGATGGATTCAAAAATCTGCAGCGAGGAAATCTGCACCCCAAAGAGGGTCACGGGCACATCCAGAAAATAGAGCGACGTGACTGCAATAGGTCGGGGAGAGATAAACAGCAAAAACAGGTTTTGCAGAACGATCGACACGCCAAAGGCCGTCAAGAGCCCCGTGGTGGGGTCCGCGTATCTGACCGGCCGGAACGCAACCCGTTCCAGCGCGACCGAGGTCAGCGCTGCAGCGCCCACAGCCCCCACGATAATGATCAGCGGATTGGCCGTCACCAGCGCTGCAAAGGCCACCATCGTGTAGCCGCCCACGGCAATGACCTCTCCGTGGGCGAAATTCACCAGACCCATAACGGAAAAGACAATCGCCAGACCCAGTGCCAAAAGCGCGTATTCAGCCCCGAAAGACAGCGCGTTGATGATCTGTTGTGCTGCATATTCCATCTCAGACCAGCCCCGTCAGTTTCGCCATCATGTCTTTGCTTCCACCCAGCACCTCGGCGGTGC
Source organism: Roseobacter sp. OBYS 0001 (assembly GCF_019654895.1). Taxonomy (NCBI): domain Bacteria; kingdom Pseudomonadati; phylum Pseudomonadota; class Alphaproteobacteria; order Rhodobacterales; family Roseobacteraceae; genus Roseobacter; species Roseobacter sp. OBYS 0001. The sequence goes on along the minus strand of NZ_BPES01000003.1, from coordinate 93,634 downwards.
CTTCGGCCTGAATGCGGCCATTGTTCAACAGATAGGCATAATCGGAAATCTTCAGCGCTTGTCGCGCGTTTTGTTCGACCAGCAGGATGGTCATACCGTCGGCCCGCAGTTGCGCGATGAGTTCAAACACCTGTGCGACAATGCGGGGCGCGAGCCCAAGGCTGGGTTCATCCAGCAGCAGGATCTTGGGCTTGGACATCAGGGCCCGCGCGATGGCGAGCATCTGTTGCTCGCCCCCCGACAGCGTGCCACCCGGTTGATTGCGGCGTTCGCCCAAGATGGGAAAGGTGTCAAACCAGCGCTCGATATCCCGCTGCACCTCCGCCCTGTCCGTCCGGATACCGCCACCAAGGCGCAGGTTCGCCTCCACGCTCAGGTTACTGAAAATCCGGCGGCCTTCGGGCGATACCGCGATGCCACGCTGGATGCGGTCTTCAACGCTGACACCGCTGAGGTCCGCACCCTCCAGCATGATGCGCCCACTGGCCTGAGCCACGCCGCATATGGCCGAGATTGTCGAAGTCTTCCCCGCGCCATTGGGCCCAAGCAGTACCACACACTTCCCCGCACCAACCTGCAGGGAAATGCCGTGGACCGCTTCGATGGGACCATGCGAAACGCAGAGGTTTTGAATGTCTAACATGAGATCATGGGGCGCACGGCAATGGCACCGTGCGCCCGCTCCATCTTACCAGTCGGTTGGTACGTTTTCAGGGATTTCGTTCGAAATCAGCACCCTTTTACCGCCTTCAAACCCGATAACGGGAATGGTGCGCTGCGCGTATGTCTTGGTCTCCTTGAACGAAATGCTGTCCACGGTCAGCACCGGAATACTGTCCGCGTCGCGGATCGTTTGCGCGATGGTCTCAGGATCCACGCTGCCCGATTGCTCAACCGCCCATGCCAGCGCCTTGACCGTGTCCGCGCCCGTCGCCGGGAAAAGACCCGGCACATCGATGCCCATCTCTTTGCAATCAGACATGAATTGCACCACGGCGCTGTCCGCATGGCTTGGCGCGAGTGTGGCAAAGAACACCTTGTCAAGGATCGACGGATCATCGGTTCCGATGGCGTCAAGGGACGGGTCATCAAACCCATCTGAGCCCACGACCCAAGCGTCTATGCCGGCACTGCGCAACTGGCGCACCAACACGCCGACATCCGGCATGATCGAAGAGATATAGACCGCATCCACCTCTTCCCCCAGCGCGCGCATTTCCGCAATCTGTGGGGACCAGTCAGATGTGCCAAAGCTGAAATTCAGCGTGCTCAGGACCTTGCCGCCGCCTGCTTCGATGACCTCGCCGAACCAAAGCGGCGTTTTGGCAGACCAGCTGCCCCCTTCGTCAGATGCCAGCAGGACAACGTTCTTTACGCCATTTTCCAGCGCATAGTTGGCAGCCGCCGTCGCGGTGAAAGGATCAGGCGAGACACCGGTAAAGAAATTATCGACGATGCCTGCATGCATCTCGACCTGTGTCGATTGTGGCTGAAAGATCGACACGCCATAGCCCTGCGCGATCTGGGCCACAGGGATCATCGTGTCGGAAAACGGGATCGTACCCAGCATGACCGCCCCTTCGTCCAGAAACTTCTGCGCCAGAGAGATCGCGGTCTGCGTGTCAGCACCGGAATCCTGCACCAGAATCTCGATCATCTTTCCGTCAACGCCACCATCTGCGTTGATCATTTCAGCCATGCAGCGGGCCCCCTGCCATTCGGAATAGGGCGCATAGTCACCGGTCATCGGCACGCCGAGGCCAATCTTGATGGTGTCTTGGGCAAAGGCGGGTGTCACCAATGCGGTGCATGCCAGCGCGGCGATTATGGACTTTTTCATTACGTTCTCCTTGATGTTGGTTTCTTGGAATCAGGCGTCAGTGCCTGCGTCTTCTCCGAGGTAGGCGGTGACAACCTTTGGGTTCTTGGTGACCTCTTCGGGGGTGCCCTCGGCAATGATCGCGCCCATGTCGAGCACGGTAATCCGTTCGCACAGGTTCATGATGAACTTCAGGTCGTGGTCGATTACGAACAGCGCACATTCCGCCTCACGCTGCACCCATGTGAGCGCCCGCCCGAGGGCTTCGGTCTCTTCTTCGTTCATGCCCGCCGCAGGTTCATCCAGCATCAGAACCTTGGGCCGCAACGCGAGCCCCCGTACGATTTCCAGCCGTCGTTGATCGCCGTAGGACAGGGCATTGGCCCGCTGTGTCAGCTTGCGCCGCAGTCCGAATTCATCAATCGCCGCCTCGGGCAAGGGCGCACCCCGACCCGCATAGCGCGCCACATCAATGTTCTGCTCGACACTCAGGCTTGGAAAAACGCGCAGGTTCTGAAACGTGCGTGCAATGCCCTTGCGCGCACGCTCATGGGCGCTTTGACGGGTAATAGGCTGACCCTCAAGCGTGATCGTACCCGCCGTTGGCACCAGCAGACCGGAGATCAGATTAACGAGCGTGGATTTGCCCGCGCCATTCGGCCCGATCAGTCCCCGCACCTCTCCGGCGGCGAGTGTCAGAGAGACATTGCGCACCGCATGCACGCCACCAAAGGATTTATCGATGCCGTTCAACTCGAGCATACGACCCTCCTGCGGGTTTGTCGCTCCTGAGTGAATGTGCGCATCACAGCACGCCCAGTTCTGCCAGCAAATCCGCCGTGGTCACCTGACGACAATAGCCTTTGATGGTGCTGAGCGAATTTTCGTGCCGCTCCGGCGTGTAGGTCAGGCATGCATCCACAACCTGTGTGACCAGATAGCCCAGATCGCAGGCGTCACGGATCGCACTTTCCACGCATTGATCCGTGATCAGGCCGGACAGCACCAATTGCTTGACGCCCAGATTGCGCAGCACATAGTCGATATGGGTCGACACAAAGACCGAGGAAGAGGATTTCGGCAGCACGATTTCATCGCTTTGCGGCGCGATCTGGTCGATCACCTTGCCGTCCCATGACCCTTTGGGCACGTTGAACCCGGTGATCTTGTAATCCAGCGACCGATCGCGCCCATCCAGCGTCAGGCTTTCGATCGTGGTATACATCACCTCGATCCCGGCGGCGCGACTGGCGGTCTGGATCGCTTGCATGTTGGGGATCACGCGCGCGTCCAGCTCATCAAAAAACCACCGGTATTTCGCCGTGAACTCCGCCGCATCCAGATCCTTGAATTCGCCGCCTTCGCGGTGAGCCGCAAAGTTCTGCACGTCTATGAACAACAGCGCGGATTGTTCTGGTACCAAGGGCACATTTCGGGTCAGCGTCATGGGGTATCCTCCAGAATAGACCGGATCGCAGGGACCAACAGATCGGCCCAGCGCGCCACCCCGTCGGCATCGCGCAGGTGATCGTTGCGCACCTCGATCAGCGCGTGTTGCACCCCGCGTGCCTCGGCATGCTGGGGGATGAACCAATCGCTGGCGTCATCAATCTGATAGGGTTGGTTCAGGGCCAGTGTCAGTTCGGGCGCGGCGTTGGAGATCGACGACATCAGACGCTGCGCGGTCTTGATATCCTGCCGGGTCAGAAACCCCGCATCCCACTGCCTGTCTTCGCCCTGAAAGTGGCGCGTATAGGAATGGATGGAAAACACCGTATGCCGGGGGTGCGCCTCAAAAGCGGCGGTGATCGCGCCGTTCATCGGATCAAATATCTCTCGCTGCCGCAGATAACGGTCATGGGCCGTCAGTCCCATGTTTCCCGGCACAGGCACATCATCGCTGAGCGCCGGAATGGACCCCTCGGACCCGGGCGGCCGATTGCAATCTATGACAAGGCGGCTGTAGCGCTGCAGGATCAGCGGGCAACGCAGCCGGTCCGCGAGCGCACGGGCCAGCTTTTCCGCACCGATGTCCCAGCCAATGTGCCCGTCTATTGCCCCGTCAGGCAGCCCCAAACCACCCAAGGCTTGCGGCACAGCCTGACCGGCATGTTCACACAACAGCAGCAGCGGTACAGCAGAATCTGCATGGCAGGATTCAATTGGCGCAGGATCGTCCGCACTCAGCAACGGGCCTGTCCCCGGCTCGGCGTTTCGCGCTGCAGACACGTCGATGGCGTTTGGTTGAGTCAAGGCGTTCCCCACAAGCTTTGGAAAGTAGACGAATGAAAACTTCCAAAGTCAAGAGATATGCATTGACTGAAATTATTTTTTCACTCACGCTACGCCTAACCGGAGCAATCGCATGTCTTATGTGCAGATCAGATATAAAATAGAACAGGCGTCCGATACCTTCACCAAAGGTGAGCGCAAACTCGCAGCGGCGATCCTGTCGGATTACCCTTATGCGGGACTATCCTCCATTCAGGATCTTGCCAAACGCTCAGAGGTGTCCGCCCCGTCGATTTCGCGTTTCATGACCAAGATCGGCCTAACCGGGTATCAGGAATTCCACCGTGCGCTGATTGCCGAACTGAAGGACGGCGACCGCAGCCCGGTAGAGGTGCACGCCGGGGATCGCCATATTGAAGGCGACTACCTGTCTGATTTTCTGACAAAGGCCAGCGCGCAAATGGCCATCGCCGGTGACGCGATTACCGAAGAGCAGTTCAACCGGGTCTGCGCGCTGCTGGCCAACCCCAAACACAGTATTTATGTGATTGGCGGGCGGATCAGCGACACAATTGCGGCCCATCTGTCCTTTCACCTGCGTCAGGCGCGGCGGGGTGTTTATCATCTGCCCTCTGACCCGGAAACATGGCCGGAATACCTGCTGCGGATGAAAGCGGGGGATATCTTTTTCGTGGTAGACTTTCGCCGCTATCAAAAGGCGCTGGCATCCCTTGCCGGGTTGGCGCGCAACGAGCGGGGCGCCCGTGTTGTGGTCATGACCGACAAGTGGATTTCGCCCGTAGCGCGGCATGCCTCCGACGTTTTACCCGTGCCAATCGAATCCGGCACCCTGTGGGACACCTATTCCTCCGCTCTCGCCGTCACAGAGGCGATCGTCACCCGCATTGCCGAAGACAATTGGGCGCATACAAAGGACCGGATCGAAAGCTGGGACAAGCTGCGCGTCACCACAAAGGACAGTATTGAATGACCCCGATGCCCTTGATTTTTGCCGCCACCTGCGACATCGCGGGCAAGGTACGCGGCAAGGCCTTTCCCGCTGATCAGCTTGAAAAACGGCTCAAGCGTGGTGTGGGCTGGGTGCCGACGAACGTGCAGATTACATGTTTTGACAGTATCGCCGACAGCCCTTTCGGCTCTTTGGGGGATCTGCTGCTGGTGCCTGATCCCGCTTGCGACGTGAAGGTCGCCTTTGGTGAGCGCGCGGCGGAGCATTTCATGCTTGGCGATATCGTTACACTGGACGGCGCACCTTGGGATTTCTGCACCCGGCACATCTTGCGCGACGCCCTCAACAGGCTGCACCGCCTGTCGGGCGCACACCTGTTTTCCGCCTTTGAACATGAGTTTCAATTGAAGGGCGCTGGAATGCCCAACGAAGGCTTCGGGCGCAACGCCTTTGAGCGCCAGCGCGCGTTGCTCGAAACCCTGATGGGTGCGCTGAAACATGCGGGGCTGTCGCCGGACAGTGTCATGAAAGAATATGGTCCCAACCAGTTTGAGGTCGTCATCGCCCCGGAAATCGGCATCAAATCCGCCGATCACGCGGTCATCCTGCGTGAATTGACCCGCTCTGCGGCCACCCATCTGGGAGAGGCCGCAACCTTTGCCCCAATCCTTGACGTCACCTCGGTAGGGAACGGTTTGCACATACACATGAGTTTCCGCGATGATGAGGGCGCGCCACTGACCCACGACGAACACGGCCCGTGCGGCATGTCCAAACTGACGGACGCTTTCGCCGCTGGTGTTTTGAAATACATGGGCAATATCCTCGCACTCACGGCCCCGTCTGTGGTGTCATATGAACGTCTGACGCCGCACCGCTGGTCAGCTGCCTATAACAATCTTGGCTTTCGCGACCGCGAGGCGTCGTTGCGGGTGTGTCCCGTCACAACGCGGGACCCCGCCTCTGTCGCACGGCAGTTCAACATCGAATACCGCGCAGCGGATGCGGCCGCCTGCCCCCATCTGGCACTGGCGGCGGTGGTCCATGCGGGCTGTCAGGGGATCGAGGACGGCCTGACCGCGCCTGCCGCGACGCAAGAAGACCTGTCGCTGCTGTCGCCTGCTGAATTGGGCGCGCGCGGTTTCACGCGATTGCCCGAAACGCTGGAGGCCGCTCTTGATGCCTTTGCCACCAGTGATACGGTGAGAGGCTGGTTCCCGGCGCAATTTGCCGAGGTTTACCTCGCGCATAAACAGGCAGAGATCGCACATCTGGCGGACATGGACACCGATGCGAAATGTGCCGCCTATGCCAACACGTACTGAGGATACCTGATGAAACTCGCGCTGTGGCAGACCCATCCAAGATCAGGCATCGCCTCGGCGCTGACGGCGCTGCGCGAGGCTGCGACATCTGCTGCGGCACAGGGGGCGGATGTGTTGATCACGCCTGAAATGTTCGTGGGCGGGTATAACATCGGGCCGGACCGCATCGCCACACATGCAGATCATGCCGCACAGGTGCTGGACAGCCTCAAGTCGATTGCCACAACGCAGGACATCGCATTGGTCGTGGGCCTGACCCTGCCCGCGCACCCCCTGCCCCATAACGCCTGCGTGGTCATCGACAACACAGGCACAGAGGTCGCCCGCTATCACAAAACCCATCTTTTCGGGGATGTGGATCGCGCACAGTTCAGCGCGGGTGCGGCACTGTCAGAGGTCTTTGACTTAGCGGGCTGGAAGGTCGCCCTCGCGATTTGCTATGACGTTGAATTCCCCGAACTGATAAGATCGCTGGCGCTGCGCGGGGCCGAGGTTATCCTGACACCTACCGCCAATATGGAACCCTTTGACACCATCAACACACGTCTGGTCCCGGCCCGCGCCGAGGAAAACGGCGTTTATGTAGCCTATTGCAACTACATCGGGGCCGAAGCGCAATTCACCTATAATGGCCTGTCCTGTCTATCCGGGCCGGACGGGCAGGATCATGTGAGAGCAGAAAAGACAGAAGCGATGCTCTTTGCGACCCTCGACCGGGCAGACCTGACGCGTGCGCGGCAATCGCAAACCCATCTGCAGGATCGTCGCCCGGACCTTTATGGAGACATCACATGAAGCCCGTAACCGTCTTTGGGCCCGATTTTCCCTTTGCCTATGACGACTGGATCGCGCACCCTGATGGGCTGGCCACTTTGCCTGCCGCGGCGCACGGCGCGCGCGTCGCCATCATCGGCGCGGGTGCTGCGGGGGTGATCGCGGGCTATGAGTTGATGAAGCTTGGCCTGCGCCCGATCCTTTTTGAAGCCGGTCAGTTCGGCGGGCGCCTGCGCTCGCAACCTTTCGAAGGGGCCGAAGGCGTCATCGCAGAATTGGGCGGCATGCGGTTTCCCGTCTCCAGCACCGGGTTTTACCATTATGTCGATCTGCTTGGCATTCAAAGCAAACCCTTCCCCAACCCGCTGACCGCCGCTGCGGGATCAACGGTGATCGACCTACTGGGCAAGACCTATTACGCACAGACTTTGCAGGACCTGCCACCGCTCTTCCATGAGGTCGCGCAAGCCTATGAGGCAGCACTGGAGCAAGAGGCCAATTTCAGCGCGCTGAAGCAGGCGATACGTGACCGCGACATCCCGCGTATCAAGGAAATCTGGAACCCGATTGTCACCGCATGGGACGAGCGCACCTTTTATGACTTCGTGGCCTCCTCCGAGGCATTCAAGAAGCTTTCGTTTCACCACCGTGAGGTGTTCGGGCAGGTCGGTTTCGGCACGGGCGGCTGGGACAGTGATTTTCCCAATTCCATGCTGGAAATCCTGCGCGTCAATGTCACCGAATGTGACGATCACCAACGCTATATGGTTGGCGGGGTGGAACAGGTGCCGCGCAAGCTCTGGCAACATAAACCCGACCGCCTTGTCCACTGGCCCGCCGGCACATCGCTGCGATCGCTCAATGACGGGGCGACGCGCTCGGGCGCCAAACGCATCCGGCGGCTGGACACTGGTCAGATCGAGGTCACGGATGCCTGGGGGCGTGCGGAAGGGTTTGACGCCGTGCTCGTCACCTGTCAGTCGCATCTGCTGAGCACGCAGATCGACACCGAAGAATCCCTGTTTTCGCAAGGCCTGTGGATGGCGCTGGACCGGACCCGCTACATGCAATCGGCCAAGACCTTCGTGATGGTGGATCGCCCCTTCTGGAAGGACAAGGACCCCGTCACGGGCCGTGATACTATGTCGATGACCCTGACGGACCGAATGACGCGGGGCACCTATCTGTTTGACAACGGGCCGGACAAACCCTCGGTGATCTGCCTCAGCTATGCGTGGATGACCGACGCGCTCAAGGTGCTGCCCCTGCCGGTTGAGCAGCGCGTGGAACTGGCGCTCGCGGCCTTGGCGAAAATCTATCCCGATGTGGATATCCGCAGCCATATTCTGGGCGATCCGATCACTGTCAGCTGGGAGGCGGATCAGAATTTCCTTGGTGCTTTCAAAGGGGCCTTGCCCGGTCACTACCGCTATAATCACCGCATGTTCGGGCATTTCGTGCAGAGCAATATGCCCGCGAGCGAACGCGGCATTTTCCTCGCTGGGGATGGCGTAAGCTGGACGCCTGCATGGGTCGAGGGGGCTGTGCAAACCTCGCTCAATGCCGTGGCCGGGATCATCGCCCATTTCGGCGGCACCCCCTCGCCTGCCAACCCTTCGCCACTCGAGGCCTATGAAAAACACGGGCCGGTGAGGTTGAGCGCATGACCCGCATTCCGGAACACTGTCCTTTTGCCATGGACGCGGTAATCTGGTCACAACCCATAACGCACAAACAACGATCAGCACGTCACTGAAGCGGAGGCCAAAAATGAGCTGCAATCACACGATCCACAAGCACCACCATCACCTTGGCTGGGACAATGCGATCGACCCCGTGCTCAGCGTGGCCCCCGGTGAGACCATCGCGGTTGAGACGATAGATGCCTCCGGCGGGCAATTGCACGCGCAATCGACCTTGGATGATCTCAAGGCGCTGGATTTTGACAAGGTCAATCCGGTGACAGGCCCGATCTACGTGGAGGGGGCCGAACCGGGCGATACCGTGGCGATCACCTTTCAGGCTTTTCATGCCTCGGGCTGGGGCTGGACGGCGAATATTCCGGGCTTTGGGCTGCTGGCCGATGACTTTCCCGATCCTGCCCTGCATGTCTGGACCTATGACACGGGGCTTGCCAAACCCGCCGTATTCGCGCCCTTCGGTCAGGTTGCGCTGAAACCCTTCGTCGGGACGATCGGGCTTGCGCTGGCCGAAACAGGGCAGCACAGCGTCGTGCCGCCGCGCCGCGTGGGCGGCAATCTGGACATCCGCGACAATTGTCTGGGCACGACGCTCTACCTGCCGGTCGAAGTGGCGGGTGGTTTGCTGTCACTCGGTGACACCCACGCCGCACAGGGCGACGGCGAGATTTGCGGCACCGCCATCGAAAGCCCGATGGACGTTGAGATCAAGGTCGATCTGATAAAAGGCTCGCAATCCCCCTTCCCACGGCTCGAAACCAGCGGCCCAGTCACCAATCACATTGACCAGCAAGGATACCGGATCACGACGGGCATCGGTCCTGACCTTATGCAGTCATCGCGTGATGCGGTCCGACAGATGATCGATTGGATCTGCGCGACCTCCGGCATTGCACCTGTTGAGGCTTACATGCTTTGCAGCGTCGCGGGCGATTTGCGGATATCGGAAATCGTGGACATGCCCAATTGGGTGGTAAGCTTCTACTTCCCGAAATCTGCCTTGGGTTAAGGACGATAGCTGCTGCGCGCCATTACGCCGTGGGGAAACTCCGGCCCCGACGGCGGTAAACGCCCCGTGTGTCAATCAACAAGGGCGCATGTTCGGCGATCATATCATAATCGAAACCCGTGTGATCCGTCAGCAGCAGAACGGCATCCTGCTCTGCAAGGGTTTCGGGTGTCAAAAGTGTCGATGACAGATCGAATTGATGTTCACGCATCACGGGGAATACCGGTACATGCGTGTCAGAATAGGAAAGGTCGACACGCCAGTCGCGCAACAACTCCATGATCAGCACGGACGGGCTTTCGCGCACATCTTCGATATCGCGTTTATACGCGATCCCCAGAACCATGACCTTTGCGCCCTTCAGCGCCTTGCCACGCTCGGATAAGGCACGGATGAGTTTGTTCACAACATAGGACGGCATCGATGCATTGATCTCACCCGCAAGCTCGATAAACCGCGTATGCAGGCCAAATTCCCGCGCTTTCCACGTCAGATAAAACGGGTCAATCGGGATGCAATGCCCGCCAATGCCGGGACCGGGATAGTACGGGACAAACCCGAATGGTTTGGTCGCAGCGGCATCAATGACTTCGTGGATATCAAGGTCCATCGCATCCGCGACAACTTTCATCTCATTCATCAGCCCGATGTTCACAGCGCGCTGAATGTTCTCCAGCAGTTTGGTCATCTCTGCCGCTTTCGTGGAACTGACGGGAACAACCTTGGCAATAAACGCGCTGTAGAGGGCGACACCGACGTCACGGCATGCCTGCGTATCGCCACCAAGTACTTTTGGAATTGTATGCGTAGAGAAATCGACGTTGCCCGGATCTTCGCGTTCCGGCGAGTAGACAAGGAAGAAATCAGTGCCCACAGTCAGGCCGGCGCGCTCGACGTAGGGCTTTAGAATTTCGTCCGTGGTGCCGGGCCACGTGGTGCTTTCCAACGCCAGTATCTGACCTGCGCGCAGGTGCGGCCCAATCGTGTCCATCGTGGAGGTGATGAAACTCAGGTCGGGCTCGCGCTTCTTGTCCAGCGGCGTCGGCACGCAGATGATAAGCGCGTCACATTCGCGCGTAAGAGAGAAATCGCTCGTGGCCTCAAAGCCGGTCTTCGTGATCTCTTCCAACGCTGAATTGGGGATATGTCCGATGGGGCTTTGGCATGTGTTTAACTGTTTGATGCGGTCATCAAGCACGTCAAAACCGATGACCGGATATCCGGCATGCCCAACCGCCACGGCCAATGGAATACCCACATAGCCCATCCCAATGATGCCAACGACGGCCTTTTTATGCGTTATTTTGCTTAAAATGGTTCCCAATGGTGTGGAATTGACACGTTTGGACATATCGAGCCTTGTCTGGATGTTAAGCAGAAACCTCAGCCAGCGTTAGTGCAGGCGATGATATGAAGCAACCACAATAGCCACCGGCAGGTGCCCAATCGCGGTGTGACATTTCCATCAAAATCCGCCGGTTCAGGTTGTCTTGAGCCGCCGAACAGTATTCTCTAACCGGAACAAATGGTTGGGCGTAGATGTCATCATGATCGACGGACACAGCAAATTTCTGGCGCGATGCTTGTCCATCGACCTTGAGGTTGATCCTTCAACTGCCAAGATCTTTGCCATGGCAGCAGTCTGGCATGATGACCGCCCCGCTCTTGTCGCCAGAAAAGGCGTACAGGATCACCACATCAATCAGTTGGAAGAAGCGATCGCTGACATCGCGCATCCGATCGGTCATAACATCCTCCATCACGACATGGAGTACCTGATCGCTGTCAAGCCGCGCGTGTCAAAACTCATGCAGAGTCCCATTGATACACTGTGGCTAAACCCGCTCGCCTTTCCACGCAATCCCTACCATCGTCTGGTCAAGCATTATCATGACGGCCGCCTTGCCGTTGGTCATGTCAACGATCCGGAACTGGATGCCCAGCTTGTTTTCAAGGTTCTGGAAAATCAGCTCGACGCGTTTCTAACGCTTAATAGCACCGATAAGGATGCGCTCACAGCCTATCACTATCTGACCACGAGGATGGAACGCGCAAGCGGCTTTGACGCCGTGTTTCGATACTTAAGAAACGCAGCTTGCCCATCCGAAAGTGAGGCACTGACCGCCATTCGCCGGATGCTGAACGGACGCGCGTGCCAAAGCCGCACAGAACAAACAATCGGACGCCTTTCCAGCCCGCAAATTGGGTGGCCGATGGCCTATGCCCTGTCGTGGATTACCGTGGCGGGCGGAGATTCTGTGATGCCGCCCTGGGTGCGCGCGCAGTTCCGGGAAGCGTCCCTGATCGTGAGGCACCTGCGGGATACCTCTTGCAAGGATCCGGGCTGCGATTGGTGCGCCGAACAGAACGACCCCCTTCGCGCGTTGAACAAGTGGTTTGGGTTTGACAGCTTTCGCCCGCAACCTGTCGATCCTGACGGACGCCCCCTGCAGAAGCGCATTGTTGACGAAGCGATGTCGGGCACCAGCGTTTTGGGCATCCTTCCGACCGGTACAGGGAAATCGGTGTGTTATCAGGTTCCCGCCTTGTCGCGCTTTGACAAGATCGGAGCCCTTACCGTTGTGATATCACCCTTGGTCGCGCTGATGGCGGATCAGGTGCAGGGCATGGAAAGGGCCGGGATATCTTGTTCCGTGACCGTGAATGGCATGATGTCGATGCCGGAAAGGCAGGACGCTGTCGACAAGGTGCGCATGGGCGATGCGGGCATCCTCATCATTTCGCCCGAGCAACTGAGAAGTACGTCGATCCGATCAGCACTGAACCAACGTGAAGTCGGTCTGTGGGCCATTGACGAAGCGCATTGCGTCTCAAAATGGGGGCACGACTTCAGGCCTGATTACCGCTATCTCGGGCGGTTCATCAAAGAGCATTCCGGCGATCAACCGCCAGCGCCCATCATCTGCCTGACCGCGACCGCAAAGCCCGAAGTGGTTGCGGATATCATGGCGCATTTTCAATCTCGCGCCGGGGTCGAATTATTGCCGCTGGACGGCGGCGTTTCCCGCACGAACCTGACATTTGAAGTCAGGCCAACGACGAAGAGCAGCAAACTATCCGATGTCCTGACCGTCATCGAGGAGGGCATCCCCTCGGAAGGCCGCTCCGGTGCCGTGGTCTATTGCGCATCGCGCAAGGAAACCGAACGGGTTGCTGATTTCCTGAAATCGCAGGGCATGGATGCCGCACATTTTCATGCCGGTCTGAGTCCGGATGACAAACAGGCCGTTCAGGAGAGGTTCCGGGTTGGTGATCTCAGGGTCATCGCCGCGACCAATGCCTTTGGCATGGGGATCGACAAACCCGACATCAGGCTTGTGGTGCATGCCGACATTCCCGGATCCTTGGAAAACTACCTGCAGGAGGCCGGACGCGCCGGTCGTGACAGGGCCGATGCCAGCTGTGTTTTGCTGTTTGCCGCAGATGATGTGGAACGACAGTTCAGGTTGACCGCAAGCTCACGTCTCGCCCGGCACGAAATAGGCGCCATTCTCAAAGCGCTCCGGCGCATCGACGAGAAAACCAACAAGACCGGCAAGATCGTCGCCACAGCAGGCGAGATCGTACGATCCGAAAAGGATCGGGAGTTCGAGCGCGACAGCACAACAGATGACACCCGCGTCAAAACGGCCGTGTCATGGCTCGAAGAAGCCACGCTGGTTTCGCGTGAAGAGAACCGCGTGCGGATCTTGCCCTCGTCCTTGAGGGTCCGGACTTTCGAAGAAGCCAAGAAACGGCTTGCGGATGCCGACATCACCATGGCCCGTCGCAATCAGCTTTTGGGGATTATAAAACATCTCATGGCAGCCCCGCGGGATGAGGGCGTCTCGACCGACGTGCTGTGCGGTCTCAGCGGCTTGTCTTCAGGCGCCTTGCCCAAAGCCATGGCCGACCTCGAAACGCTTGGGATAGCCAGCAACGATGTTGCGATGACGGCCTTCGTACATGTGGGCGTTTCCAATCCGTCCTCCGCACGATTGTCCGAAGCCAGCACGCTTGAACGCGACCTGATTACCCTGATGCAAGAAATGGCACCGGAGGCGGACGATAAAACACCCTACCCCCTGAACTTGGCTGAGACCTGCCAGAATCTGCGCGACAACGGCCATTCGACAGTGCGTCCGAACGTCGTGGATAAATTGTTGCGCGGCATTTCACGTGATGGAAAAGGACAGGACGGTGGGAAAGGGAATATCCGGCTGCGCAAGGTCAGCCGTAATACGCTTCGGCTTACGGTGGAACGTTCCTGGAAAATCATCACCCAAACAGCAGAACTTCGATGGGCCGCTGCCAGTCTCCTCCTCAATCACCTGACCGGGCGGTTGGACAAAGGCGCGCGCGGCAAGGACCTTCAGGTCGAAACGACAATCGGAAATCTGTTGGCCGAACTCACGCAGGATGCATTTCTGAAAACCAGCGGCGTCCGTGACATGACCAAGCTGATGGAGCGATCGCTTTTGTGGTTACACGAACAGGGTGTGGTGACCCTTGGCAAGGGCCTCACCGTGTTTCGCCCCGCCATGACCGTGTTCCTCAACCCAAAGGGCGGGCAATTCACGCAGGCCGATTTTCTACCCCTGGAAGAGCATTATGACGAGCAGACGCTGCAAACCCATGTGATGGCGACCTATGCGGAAACCGGCCTGAAAAGCATGGTGGATGCCACACGTTTGTCAGAGGATTATTTCCTATTGAACAAAGAGCAGTTCATGAAACGCTGGATGCCCGGTATGGGGCGCGAAATAAAAAGGCAGACGACGAGCAGATCGTGGAAAACAATTGTTGAGGACCTGAAAAACAAGGTTCAGCAGGATATCGTAACCGATGACCGGGACCGCACGAACGTGTTGGTGCTGGCGGGACCGGGCTCTGGCAAGACAAGGGTGCTGGTGCACCGCATCGCCTATCTGCTGCGGATGAAGCGTGAGGACTCGCGCGGCATACTGGTGCTGGCCTATAACCGGCACGCTGCAGCCGAGATACGTGTCAGACTGCGCGCGCTGGTTGGAGACGACGCGGCAGGTGTTACAATTTCCACGTGCCATTCCCTTGCCATGCGTCTGGTCGGCGCAAGTTTCAGTGGAATCGACGCAGATACGACCGACTTTGACAACATCATCACAGAAGCCGTCGGCCAATTGAACGGCGACGGGCTGTCCAGATCCGAGGCGGAGGCGCAGCGCGACAGCCTGATCGAGGGGTATCGATGGATTCTGGTCGACGAATATCAGGACATCGGGCCGGAAGAATATGCGCTGATCTCAGCCGTAGCGGGGCGCTCGCTTGAAGACGCAGATTTAAAGCTGAGCCTTTTTGCGGTCGGCGATGATGACCAGAACATCTATGCCTTCAACGGGGCCTCCATCGACTTCATCCGCAGGTTTGAGGAGGATTACAAAGCCAGACCGGCCTTCCTGATCGAAAACTACCGCTCGACTGCCAATATCATTGAGGCGGCAAACGCGGTCATATCCAAAGCACCGGACCGCATGAAGGTCGACCACGAGATCCGGATCAACGAAGCGCGCAGCCTGGGTGTACCTGGCGGCAGGCTCGCAGACGCGGATCCGGTGGCCCAAGGCAGGGTGCAATTGTTGGATGTTCCGGGCGGTGACACGCATCAGGCAATCGCCGCAGTGGACGAAATGATCCGGCTCTCTCATCTTGATCCGAATTGGAACTGGGCCCGCACGGCGATTATCTCTCGCGACTGGAAACGTCTGGGGCCGGTGCGAACCTATGCAGAAACGAAGGGCCTCAACGTGGAAATGGCCAATGAGGATCTGCCGAATATCTGGCGGCTCAGGGAAACCCAGACCCTGATCGCCGGATTGCGAAACAAGCGCGGCGCGCTTCTTGGCGTTCAGGACATCCTAGGTATTCTCAACGAACAGGATCGCAATAAATGGGTCGACCTATTGGCGGAGGGCATCGCTGAACTGGCACGGGATTTGGGAACCAAGGCCATGCCTGCTCCGGACATTATCGAATGGGTCGCCGACTGGTCAAAAGACACTTTGGGAGAACAGCGCGGCTTACTATTGCTGACCGCCCACCGCGCAAAGGGCCTCGAATTCGATCATGTTTCAATTCTCAACGGGGGCTGGGATCGCGCATCACGCAATGAAGATCGCGAAGCGCCGCGCCGCCTTTTTTACGTTGCGATGACCCGTGCACAGCAAAGCCTGACAGTCCTGACAAGCGGAGAACACGCGCTTCTCAAGCGGGGTCTTAACTCCGTGCTGCACAGACGCTTGGTTCCTGATTTGCCCCGCAGTACGCCAATATCCAAAGTCTACCAGATGCCGAAACTGGACGTCGTTGACCTGTCATTTGCCGGGCGAAAACACGATGGTCATGCAATCTTCAGCGCCATAAACCAAGCCAAAGTTGGTGATCCGCTATCCCTCGAATATCGTGCCCCCTACTGGATGCTCGTGGATAAAAACAACCGGCTCCTTGGTCACATGGCGAAAGCATGGCAGCCCCCCGAGCATCATGCCTTCGTTTCCGGTCATGTCGGAGCGATTATCACTTGGCGCAAGACAGACAATCAAGAGAGTTACCGTCAACACATCAGGCGCGATACATGGGAAACGGTGTTGCCGGAGTTGATATTTCAGCCCCAGGGAGGACAAAGAACACCAGATATCACATCTCGTGAACTTACCACCGAACAAGGCACTCAGCCGGTGGAAACTTCAGGGCCAGTAAGCGCAGGAGATCGCGCAGAAAAGGTTCGCAAGGTCAAAGTTACCGGACATGAAGCCGCCAAAAGCCCGAGCCTCGATGACCTTCAAGCAATCCTGAAAGACGCCGTTTCCAGCACCACAACGTGGGAGCAGCTTATCGGCGAGTTAGAAAAACACTTGATCACTTTGTCGCCCAAGGGCGGTGGCTTGATCGTTACGAACATGGCCACGGGCGAGCAGTTGTGCAAACTATCCGCTCTTGGACTGCGTTATAGAAAGCTCATCCGCCACTTTGGCGATGGGTTTCCCGACCACCCCATGGAGTGGCTCGTTGAGCGAGCGTTGAAAGACAGCACTGTTGCGAAAGCGCCCGGAAAAGCGAGGGCGCGAAAAAAACCGACGGCCGACGACGATGACTTTGATCTGATTGAAGACTGAAGCAATCAGGCAGCATGAGCTGCTGCCGGGTTGGTATGGGATGCGACCCAATCATTTGTCTGAATGGCGCCGCTTGGCGCGGAGGGCAAGTTGGTCCTGCCAAACCTCGACGGTGTTTCCTTTGTTGCGCTGGCTCTTTAGGAACCCGCTACAGCCACTTTGCCGGACCAGCCGGAGGCCGGGATTGAAACCACCCTAATGATCCGAAAAAGCGAACTTGCCGGTTGAGGAGACTCCGCTTTTCAACCATTCAAGGCGCTCGCAGGAAAAGTGTGTCAACTGAATGGCCTTGCTCAATCCTCAAAAGGTTTGCGACAGAACCCGCATGCCGCCTTTTGAACCGAAGGGGCACTTTGATCGCCAAGACCGACCAATACCGGTTTTTACGTAACGCCCTTGATTGACTTTATAAGGTTATCAGTGTCAGAAGCTCCAGAAAAAAGGTCCTCAAAAAGCCATGGTCAGTGAAAAATTACAGGGCGTTTCCGACCTGATGCCGCAGGTGTCGATTGTCGTTCCCATGCACAACGAAGAGGGTGCCGCGGCCAAGCTTATCCACGAAATTTGTTCTGCCGCGCAGTCACTTGATGCCTTTGAAATCGTGGTGGTGGACGATGGGTCAACGGACCAGACCCTCGCCCGCCTTGTCCATGCCCGACAGACAGCGACACAATTGCGCATCCTGCGTCACACGGTTGCCGGCGGACAAAGCGCGGCCGTTCATTCGGGCGTCACCGCCGCCCGGGCCGCCGTTTGTGTCACGCTTGACGGGGACGGTCAAAACCCACCCTCTGATCTGCCTTTGCTTTGGAGGCCCCTGCTGGACGATCCCGGTCAGAAAATCGGCCTTGTTGCAGGTCAGCGCGTCGGGCGTCAGGATACACAGGCAAAAAAACTCGCGTCACGGTTTGCGAATACACTGCGCGGTTGGATGCTCAAGGACGGAACGCGCGACGCCGGATGTGGCATGAAGGGGTTCAGGCGGGAGACCTTTCTGGCGCTGCCCTATTTCAATCACATGCACCGCTACCTTCCCGCGCTGTTCAAGGCGCAGGGATGGAGGATCGTTCATGTGGATGTCAGCCACGCCCCAAGACAGTCCGGTCAGTCGAAATACACCAATATCGGGCGCGCCGCTGTGGGCGTATGGGATCTGCTTGGTGTCGCCTGGCTGATCAAACGCGCCAAAACCGTCCGACCGGAGGATGAAACGTCATGATACTGCAAACGATCAGCACCTTTCTGGGGGTGGACTCCCGCGCGGAAGCCATCTGGATCATGATCGGTTTTGGTGGGCAGTTTCTGTTCATGATGCGGTTTCTCGTGCAATGGATCGTGTCTGAACGCGCCAAGCAATCGGTCATTCCGGTTGCTTTCTGGTATTTTTCGATGGGCGGCGCGATGATCCTGCTCAGCTACGCGATCTACCGGGGTGATCCTGTGTTTATCATGGGCCAGTCGCTGGGCATGTTTATCTATATAAGGAACCTGTTCCTGATCCGCAGTCATCGCAAAGCCGCGGCGCTGTCTGCCAGCACCGGTGACGGCTCTTGAACACCGGCGCCTGCGGATTTTCTGATCGGGAGTGCCAGCCGTGAGTGATGTCGCAATGCCTTCCAACCCGTATCGCCTGCCCCTGATCGCCACGTTCTTTCTGATCATCTGGGTCATGGGCTTTCATGTCTCCATGCTGGGACTTGGGGCCATCAGCCACTACGATGAATTCCTGACGCTGGACCGGTCGACGTCCTTTGCAGCCCAGAATGACTGGTGGAACACTTACACAGCGCATGAGGTCAACTTCAACAAGCCGCCGTTGCAATACTGGATGAGCGGTTGGCTGATCGAGCAGGGTGTCGATCTGACGATTGCCCTGCGGGCGCCTTCCTTCATGTTCGGCGGGCTCACGCTGATCGGCGCCGGTCTGTTTGCCTTTGCCCTCTTTCCAAAGGTGCCATGGACAGTCCCGGTGACGGTGCTTTTCGTTGCGAGCTCCGACCGGTTCTGGGGGGCCGCGACGATGGCGCTTCTGGACGTGGGATCGTTGTTCTTTCTCACGATGACATTTGCGACGATCCACCTTGCATTGCGCGCGCCGCTTTGGTGGTACGCGGTTGCCCTCTCCATCGGGCTCGGGGCGTTACAAAAAGCGCCCATCGCTTTCGGGTTTGCTACGATCTACCTCGTGTCACTGGGCCTGACTGGTCGTTGGCACGGGCACCGGTTTCGGACATTCATCAGTAACAGGCACTTTCTGGCGAGCCTCGCGCTGGCGCTTGTTCTTGTATCTTCATGGAATCTTTTGCAATTCATCCAGCACGGCAGCACGGCCCTGCAACAGGCTGTCGGCCGCGAGATCGTGGGGCGGCTTGCCCCCTCCAGTGCCAGTGGACAGGTCCGCGACCTTCGCGAAGTGCTGAGCCACATGTTTGGCGCAGAGGGGGCTGTGCGCCTGTTCGGCCTCATTGCCGCCTTCTGGCTGCCGTATCGCCTGCGCAGGTACGACCTGCTGCCGATCCCATTGGTTATGCTCTTCTATGCGGTTGGCATCTCTTTTTCGGATGGGTTCATCTCCCATCGCTACACGCTGCTTTTCACGACGATGACCGCCGTCATGCTGGCCGGCGCGATCCTCGCCTTTTCCTGGTCGATGCAGGCGAGGATACTGACCATCCTGCTGGTGTCCCTGTTCAGTGGCGGTCCAACCAAACCGCCCTCGGAGCTGGAACTGATGCGCGAGAGCTATGTTGCGAAACAGATCGAGGTTCTTTCGTCAGTGGCCAAAACACTGGACACAGAACGCCGTATGTTCGTCTGCAACTGGCACAAGAAAGAACGGTTTTCGCCCGGAAACATCTCTTACTACGGGTCCAGCGGTCAAGTCTTCGTGCAGATCAGAGATGTACACGATCTTCCGTCCGTGTTCCGCAGCGGCACGACATCCTCTGCACTGGAAGGCCTATGCCGGAGTGAGGATCTGGCCATTTTGCGCCCTTTCATTACGGATCTGCAAATCCTGTCCCGTGATGATCCCTATGTACATTTCTATGCATCAGTGCGTGAACTGTCCGACTGAGTGCATCGGTACATGTCACTGTACCTCCATTAGTCAGAGTCTGCGGATTAGGAGCGGAGTGGGCAAAACCTGAGGGTGTTCGTCTAAACTAGAGGATTTTTTTGATCGCTAGGGGCTGACATGGACGTTCGGATTATCGTGGGAGCGACGGCTAAGACGGGAGAGAAGCGAACGCAAGAACTTCAACGGCTTAGTCCGCCCGGCCAGTATCAAAGGGATTTGGGACTGAACCTCGATCACGGCAAGGTGCTGCTCGCGCGACTTAAGCAAGCTATTGTGCATCACCAAATCGAAGAAATCTCTGACGCTAGCCGTAAATACCCTCGCATTGGTCCCACCAGACCCGCTTGCGATTACGGAAAGGAAAACGTCCAGGGAATAGCTGTGATCTTCACGACACCGGATGAGACGCTGCTGTTTGCCATCATCGGCACGACACTCGGCGGCTGGATTGGACAATTGATTGTCGCCGCAGCGGGCGCGTGTGTGCTGATATATGTTGTCCGCTTGGTGCGCGGTCTCGTCTAAGTTTGAGAAAGGCAGGTGAAACGCCCTTTTGCCTGCCTACTCTTCAGTAGTATCGGCCTTTTTGCGAATGTTGCCATTATCTACATCTCCCAAAAACCGCGCCAAGGTCTGCAAGGATTGGGTTTCGTCGCAGGCTATCTTTAGGACAATCAGGATCGGCAGCGCCACGACCATCCCCATGACGGACCAGATCCACGCAAAGAATGCCACCGACAGAAACACGACAGTTGTGTTCAGGCGCATCCGGCGCGAAATCACGACGGGCGTGATGAACTGACCTTCGATGGAGGTCAGCAGAATATACGTTCCGAACACGCCCGCGGCCGCCCATGTCCCCTCAAGGCTGACAAATGCAATAGCTGCAGCAATGGTCGCACCGGCAAGACCGCCCAGAAAGGGTACAAAGTTGAGCCCGAACGCCATGAACCCAAGCAACACCGCACCTGGTAGGTTCCAAAGGCTCATCGCGATCGCAACTGCAATACCAAGACCTGCATTGATGATCGTTATACCGCCCAGATAGTAACCCAGCCTGTCTTCAATCGCATGAAGTACCTCGACAGCCCGCCGTTTGTCGCTGAAACGCTCAAAACTCTGCACGGCTTTGCTCAGGAACATGTCGCCGGACGCCACAAGAAAGAAGAGCAGGATCAGCGCGAAAAGGATGCGGCTGAGAAAGCCCGGCGCCATGCTGAAAATCGTTGCAGCAACGCCCGTATTCGAAACCACCTCGACCGCGACTGTTTCCGCCCCCTGATCCGCGATGATTTCCTCTGCTGCGACGGTTGCATCATTTATCGCTTCCAGCGTTCCGCCCGAAGCCGATAGCTTCTCCTTGATCTGCTCCATCAGCGACGGAAGGTCTTCGATAAACTGCGCGGCAGGCGCACTGAGCTGTACAAGCAGCACCACGATAAATGCCGCCAGAATCGCCGTAAACAATCCTGCTGAAACCGCGGGCGCAACGCCAGCTTTCGCGAGCCAGCGACGGGGCCTGTTCAGTACGAAATAGCCCAGGAACGCGGCCGTAACGGGTATCAGAAAGTCACTGGCCCACACCAAAGTCTGCAAAAGCAATATGCAGAATATGCCAATCGCCGCGAGTTCCAACCGTTTCGATGCTGCAGCAGGCACGGCATCACCGTTTCTTGAAGTGTCGCTTTCATCCGTCATTCCCGGACCCTTCGATCTCGTCAAAATAGACGGTGACCGCCATTGGGAAATGGTCAGAACCAAAGCCTTCCAGCCGATTAAAGGACACCAGATTGACGTCCTCAGTCAAAAAGACTTGATCAATGGGCAGGCGGATCAATGGGTGTTCAGCATGAAAGCTCGCGTACATCCCGCGCCCCACGCGCGGCTCGACAAAACCGCCGTAGCGTTTGAACCGCTTGGTCGTCCATGACCATGCCACATCGTTGAAATCGCCCATACAAACAGTGGGCCGGTCAGATGAGGAGGTCATCAGCGCCGCGTTCTTGATCTGCTTGTCCCTGACCGCAGTGGTATTCCCCGGTACGGGTGGGCGCGGATGCAAGCCGATAAAGTTGAACGCCGTGCCATCCGGCGCACGCAGCACCGCTTTGAGGGCCGGTGTGTCGTCGGCATCGGGCCAAAGGAACTCGACACTGACCGGATCAAGTCGTGTCGCGAAAATCATACCATAGTGATCATCCGCAATGTGGGATTTGACTGTCGTGTAGCGATCCAGACGACCGTTGAGCGCGTCAGCCCAAGCCTGATCTGTTTCCATCAACAGCAGCACATCCGGATCCTCACGATCCAAGATGACCCTAAGGTCATCGTACCGCTCATTCTCCATCAGCACATTTACCGACAGCATCGAAACCGGGCGTACTGAGGCGGGTGCGGTGACCAGATCAACCTCGGTTTTGGCAAGGGCGGTGTAGGGGAAAATCTGCGCCGCTTGATAGACCAAGACGACGCCCATTATGGCGAGCATGGGTACCTTATAGGACACCGCGAAGGGCAAGCAGCCAATCATCACAGCAAGCGCTACACATGCTATGTGCACACGCGGAAATTCCCACATGCGCACCCACCACGTCACACTATTGGTAAAGGGCAGCGCGGTTGTGAGAAGCACGACAAGGGCTACAATCCAAAAGAGGGCGTTCAGCATGCGCAATTTCCAGTGTTCATGTACCCACAGCCTCGCCCAACTTATCCGCCTTCTCTGCGTCCCGCTCGCCCATCGGTTCGTCGTGTCCCTGCGTCGTATCGACCCGCGTCTGGGCCTCAAGTTCTGCGTTCAGTTCCGCGCCCAGTAAAATGATGAACGCCGAAATCCAGAACCACATGAGCAAAACAATCACGCCTGCCAGAGTGCCAAAACTCTCGTTGTATGACCCGAAGTTGCTTACATAAAACGCAAATCCGGCGGAGGCCACGATCCACATCAGGCATCCCACAACAGCACCCACAGATGCCCATTTCCATTCGGCGGCATCCCGAGATGGCGCATAGCGGTACAGCACCGCAATCCCCGCGTAAGTCTTACAAAATGAAGTCATCGACAGTGTAATCAGCCGCATCCACCGACGCGCCATCATTTATGCGAAGGGAAAACACCAGATTGTCATTACCCTCCGAGCCAGGACCTTCGATATTTCCGAACAGGCGGGTTTGATCGCCAAAATCCATCACCCAGAGCCCGCTGGTGCCAAAAGCCATGCCATACTCGTAAGTTTGCACGCCAAGAAACGCGAAGAATTGGTCGCCTGACGCCCTTCCATCCGCATCGATCTCCCGCAGGTCGATCAGATCGCCCCCGTCCACGCCAACACCGTCTATTCCGTCGATCACATCTACAGCACCCACGATAGAAGACGTCGCGGACGCGAAAACAAAGGTGTCCTCTCCAGCGCCACCGTTCAGATAGTCCAATCCAAGGCCGCCCTGCAGAACGTCATCTCCGTCACTGCCATAAAGCCTGTCATCGCCGAGGCCTCCGTAAAGTCGGTCATTACCGATACCGCCCCGCAGTATGTCGTGCCCGTTCCCGGCCTCAATCTTATCGTCGCCCTCGCCGCCAATAAGCTGGTCGTTCCCGGCACCACCGCGCATCTGGTCATTGCCCTGACCACCGGAAATCCAGTCCCCGCCAGCTTGGCCCGACAGAAAATCATTGCCAGAGTTGCCAAAAAGGCGGTCGTCTCCGACACCGCCGAGCACCTCGTCATTGCCCCTACCGCCTGAAATCCAGTCCGCACCGTCTTGGCCCGACAGAAAATCATTGCCAGTATTGCCAAAAAGGCGGTCATCGCCCACGCCCCCCCAAAAACGATCATCGCCCCAACCCGCCAGGATCGTGTCGTCACCGTCGCCACCGTTGCCTCGATCATCGCCGCCAAGCGCATTGATCACATCATCATTCGGACCACCGTTGATGGTCTCGGACGCATCGGTGCCCGCAAGAACTTCGTCAGCCAAAAATACAACTTCCGCGACCTCCCCGCGCAGCAGCGCGCCGACATCAATATCATTGGTCGGGTCATCCCCCTCAAGCGTGAGATCAAAGGCGTGGACGTGCGGATGCTCCTCTGTTCCGACCTGAAACAGCCCGCCATCATTGACAAGTATCCAATCGGCCGACAGCGACAGATCCTGCAGGTCTTCGACAATCAGTTCACCACCCTGAATGAGGATCGCCTTGACGATAACATCCTGATCAAGGATCAATCGTTCACCTTCTCCAATAATTATGATGCTATCCGTATCCGGAACGCCATCGCTCCACGTATTTTCATCTGACCAGCGTGCATCGCTGGCGCGGATGTCGACGGTATCCGAGGTCGCAAGGTCCATCCCCTCAAGATCATGGGCTGTGCGATCCTGCACATCACTCAACTCAGGCCGTGTCGTGTCGGGCAAGAAACTTAGCAACTCTGCGGCGCTGTATTTCAAAGGCGTATAAGGGACATCGGGCACGCGCGTGATATCGTCGGGCACGTCACGCACGACATAGTTAAGTCGGTTCGGGGCATCGTCTGACCGTGTACCATCTCCGATGTGAAGTTTGGTGAAGATACGCCCGTCTTCGTAATAGTACGCTTTGACCGGCGACACCTTCAGCTGATCCATAGAACCAACGCGGATCGCGCCTTGCACAGCATGGTTTTCGCTTGCGTTCGGACTTTCGATAAAAACGTATTCGCCCGCAATTCCCGCATCGAAAGAAATTTTGTTCTGATTGTCCTCAAGTGCGCGGTCACCGAAATCATAGACATAGACGTAGTCGTTGCCATCACCCATCACCGCAATCTGGTTGCGGGTGCCATTCCCCGCATCACCGTCTGTGCGAGGACCATCAACCGCCTCAAAGCGTATGATACTGGCGGGACCGTCATTGCCCACCGACCCTGCCTCGGCCAAGATGGCCAGCCGGGCATCCGTAATAACGTGCGCGTCAAAGTCGGGATGGATATAGGACTTGGCACTTGCATTTGAGGCTAAGGCGCCATCGGTGAGCCAAGCGCCCTCAATCCCGGAAAGGCTCCCGTCTTCATCGTAGATCCCGCGCGAAAACCGAAACCCTCTGGTGACCGGAAAGTCGATGTCCTCGGCCGCAACAAAGCCCTCGTCTGTCGTGATCCCATTGACATAGTTTGTAATGCCGGTCCCTCGGCTGGAACTGAGTGCGATGTGCGCGTCGCCATCGAAATTCGCAAAATGGCTATCGGTCAGGTGGAAAGTGCCCGAATAAAACGCAAGCCCCAGAAGCCCATCGCTCGGTTTCGCATCATCATCGGCAAAGGACCGGCCTGCTGCGATTTCAGCAGCGCTGTTTGGGTTCCCAATGTTGCCACTGGTTGCATAGGACAGCGACCCATGGATCGACGTGTTTTCCTGAAAGTTCAGCCCCTCGATCGCTGCACCGAACGTCGAGTTGAAAAACTGGGTATAGCCCTCGTCCTTGCCCAAATCCGCGGTCCAATTGAAATTGCGAAAAGCGTTGAAGCCATCAATCTCAAGTTCATAAGTGCTGTTGTGCCAGCCATAGAATTCCTGATCCGGGTTCTTCGTTCGAAACAGGGCAGAGAAACTTGAGTGGGCGTTGTTATCTACAAACAACCCGGCTTCAGAAACATTCGGTTTGGTGAGGTCGTCGAACAACGCATTGCCCGTCGAGGCGCCCGTGAACTCACTGCCCACAGCATACCAAAAACCGCCGTCTGCACTGCCACCCGCAACGTTCCCGACGAAATCATTGTTCGGGTTCGTGATCCAAAAGCTGGACACGTTCAGAATATCCGACTGGATTATCGCGTCGTCCTCGGAGGCCATATGCTGGCCAAACGCGATGTTGCCTTGGAAAAGGTTGCCGGTTTCCGAACCGTCCTCCAGAAAATACCCGTGACCAATCGTGTCGAAGACGACGTTGTCAGATACCACAGTGTGGCTGGTGCCGTGCACCGTGAGGCCCTTGTTGAAGGAATGATGGATCGAGCTGTTCGCGATGTATTGTCCGGCGCCCGTTTCCCCCAGCAGATGCCAGTGAAGGGGGTACTTCCCGAGTATCCCTTCCTGCCCCATGTTGGCGAATTCAGCGCCGGAGATATGCATCTCAGCGCCGCGCATGACCATGCTGTGACCCCCATAGCCGTCTATGTGCGCATCCTCGTCGCCTTGGATTTTGACGTTGCGGCTGAGCAGTGCGACCTGCGCGCGTTCGTCGATCACCCATTCCCGGAAATCCGCGCCGTTGAGGCCGTTGTCTTCGGTCTCCGTCTCGCCGTAGTGCATATACGCCAAGGGGTTATCGAGTGTGAAGGTCAGACCATCGAGCGAGACATCCGTAATGGTAAACGTCTCGTCTTGCTCATATTCATAATCGGATGATGTGATCGCGATCTGATCGCCGATTTCCCAACCGGTCTGCTCTTCCACCGTCAGGCGTTTCGATCCGGCCTCGGCGGTGCGCGCAAGGTTGCTCCAGCTGTCTTTTGCCGCATCGGCCGCGTGGATTTCGATACGGCTTCCTTCGCCCATCGCCATCAGAAACGCGTTGTTATTCTCAATGACAAAATCAGTGCTGTCATGGGGGTGGCCACCCTTTCCGCCATCGTCGTCAGCCCCACGCACGGCCTCATCGCGCAGCACCTGCAAATTCGCGATCAGCTCACTTTGTGGACCGTCTTCGGGAACGTGCTCTGCCAGATCTCCGACCACCGCAAAGGTAACGACTTCACGGCCGATGATTTCGTTGTCCGCCAACCCTTCAAACCGGATCCGGTAAAGCCCCTCGTCAAGGGCTCCATCATCTTCGAAGTAAGTCATATTCACTTCGTTGCGGTGTCGAAAAATTTTAAATTCGGTCTCTGTAATAACCTCGTTCTTGTTGATCCGTTCAAAGACAAAGCGGTCAAACTCGACCTCGCTTCCCGCGCGCCCGGCTTCTGCCACTTCAAGTATAAATCGCCCACTTTGAAACATGCTGACGTCTATGACGGAAAAATCGCTGACGGCCGTGACCTGCTCACCGGTGCGTGCGTCGCGCACACGGATTTCCATCGCGACGCCATCACCATCAAGGTCCAGCGTCTCTGGTCGGGCGTCTGCGGGACCGTAATCCGCGATTTCGTCATTGCGCAAAGTTGCCAACTGATTGACGACGTCGCGCGCGGCAGGTTCGGCATCCCCTTCGAGATAAGGTGCAAGATCCGCAACGACACTAAAGTGAACCTCTTCTGACCACGCCTCTCTCCCACCGCGCGCCGCCCCTTCAGCGCTAATCCGGTAGACGCTTTCATCGAGAGCACTTCCGTCCTGAAAAGTCGAAAACGGGATCGTATCCCCAATTTCAAATTGGCGTGTTTCGGCCGGTTCCCCATTCGCCACTAACTGCGCGACACGAACCTGAATGTTCTCCGCAAAAGCCGCGCGCGGACCCACTGCCTGGACTTGCAGTTCAAAGCCGTGCTCCTCAAATGCACCGCGACCTATCGTTCCAAAATCCGATAGCTGTCCCAGAACATCGCCTGTGGCCGTATCGACAAGATTGATCTGAAGCGCAAACCCATCACCGTCCGTATCGGCTGTCTCGCCAGCCGCTGAGGCCTGCTCCAAAGCCCTATACAGGCTAGCTGGTGACCCGTTGGCAGGCCATGGCCCAGCTCCACCCGCAAGATACGCAATGACATCGTCAGATTTACTGGGCATTGGGCGCAACCTCTCAAATCGTTGACTTATTTTTAGATTATTTGCACGTGATCGTCTGTGTTCGAAGGAACCAGCACCAAAGTATGCCAAGCAGTGCAACCTACGTTAACCATTCAGAACGCAATTCTACAAAGAAGGCAACGTAATTCTCCCACTGCTAAGCCCCATCGGTCGCGACCTGAAACCCTCGATTGAGGTGAAGAACGCTACCCTTGATCGGGGCCGAAAACAGTGATCCAGTCGCCAAAAATTATGGGGGGGGGGATCAGGCGATGGCTGTCCGGCTGGAAGCGCAGGGAAACCTGTTCTATCGGTTCGGGATTGACGGACATATCCCCAAGACCTTCTGCTAAACAAGACCGATGGGCTTTTGGGTTTTGACACTATTTTCCATCCAGCAACATCGCCAGAGGGTCGTCGCCCGACAAGGAAGCGGCATGGGCGACGAGATCAGCGGCGCGGTACATTCACAATGTCGAAAGAGCGCGTTGCAAGAAGTCTATGGGCAGAAACCGCCCCGCGATTTAGGCAACAATCATGGATGCCACGGTGCAGAAATAGATTATCGGAGCGATGGCCGGACCGAAAGGAAGAGCCAGCAACCCGATTTAGGCGAGCGCGCCAGTCATGATCATCCGGTGGACCTGCTGCTCTTTGTCGGGACTGACCCGAGGGTTCAGCACGTCCCGCACCTCGTGCGCCCCCATGGTGCTTGACCGCGATCCGGCCGTCAGACCGCAGTACTGAAAATTATAGCGCTGTCATTATTGACACCATCGAGGCAGACAACGCCTGATATCCGTCGACCGTAACCTCATCCGGTTCGCGCAAGTGGGTCGCATGATGGACAATCCAACAAGCCAGCCAAAGCGCCTTTTTTTACAGGGCGCGCAGCATCTCTTTGTCCGTCATGCGCGGCGCGCGGCTGTTGTCATCAACCTTGCGCGATCAACGATGGCCCGGGCGATCCGGCCCTTTCCAATCTGTCCTGCTGCATCCGCGGCAACGACATCGAACCAGTAAAGCGCGCCAACCTGCTCCGTAAATGTTGCTGTGGCCGATATCTGCCCGCCAATGGGTGTAGGTGCTGTGTGCGAGACCTCGATGCGTGCACCGACAGACACCTCGCCATCTGACAAGAGGGGGCCCAAGAGAGCTGCACATGCGCGTTCGAGATCAGCAATCATGAAGGGTGTTGCAAAGACCTCGGGCAAAGCCTCTCCCTGTGCCGCCAGCGCTTTGGCCGTGCGCGCGGCGTCCACGGTCGATGTCAGAGTATGGCTCTGACCAATCTGAAGGTCTTGTTTCATTGGATATCCTGACATCAAGGCATCGCCAGCGCCAAAAAGCCGGCTGTGTGAAAACGAACGAGGGTTTCGAAACTGCTTTCTGGCGTGCGCGGAGCGGCACGTCCTGAAAGCCGTTCTGGACGGCCCGTAGCTGCACATATTCCCAGCATCGCCGCGACCATCGCCGAAAATCCTTCAACGACGTCTTCGGGATCTGCGCCGGACAAGGACCGTTTGAGTTCGGCAATATAGTCGCGCGCCGTTTCGTCGTAGTGTTTTGCAATGATTTCGGTGCCCAATGATGAATTGGCCAATCGTCCCATCAGAGCTGCATAGTTGCGCCATCCCTCGTTACCGTGACTGGCCGATTTGATAAACGGGCCAACATAGCTGCGGATGAGGTCGCACACCGGAATAGTTTGCGCGCCAGCCTTTTGGCGCGACGCATTCAGTGCATCGCTGCGCAATCGGGTCATGATCTCGGCCCGACGCCCGACAACCGTATCAAACAGCGATTCCTTGGGACCAAAGTGGTACCCGATAGAGTGCAATTGCAATCCGGCTTTTGCCGCAACATCGCGGATCGACGTGCCATCGTAGCCGCGATCGGCAAATAGGTGTTCAGCGGCATCAAGGATACGTTCGCGTGTCTGTTCCGACCGCCCTCCTTTGGGGCGCCCCGGTTTGCGCGGTCCGTCATCGACGCTCTGCCCGATGGCCGTCTCTAGCATCAGGCTGGCATGGGAAATGTCGTTGTTCATGTCTGCTCCTTAAGCGGGCGTAGCACTAATATCTCTCTGGCTTCATCAGGTGTGGCTGCGCGCGCGCCCGCACCCTCGATAATCGATATGGCGACGCGCACTTGATCCGCGTTTGAACAGGCCAGAGTGCCGGGTGCGGACCAAAGTGAATCTTCCAATCCCACGCGCACATGCCCGCCAGACGCCGCCACCATTGCCGCCACGCGCATCTGGTGCGCACCTGCACCAAGTGCCGACCAGACCAGATCATCGCCAAACAAGCGCACTGCCGTGCGGCGCATGTGAGAGATGTCATCAGGATGCGCCCCAATGCCACCCAACAAACCGAACACTGTCTGGACAAAGAACGGCGGTTCAATCGCGCCTTGATCAGCAAAATGCGCAAGGTTGTAGAGGTGGGCCGTGTCATAGCACTCAAACTCGAACCGCGTGCCATTTTCGCGGCATGTCTCAAGCACGTAGGTTATATTTTTATAGCTGTTTCGAAAAACCAGATCGCGCGATCCTTCCAGATGGTCCCTTTCCCATCCGGTGATGTCCTCGTGGCGTTTGAGCATCGGGAACAGCCCCATGTTCATCGATCCCATATTGAGCGAGGCAAGCTGTGGCGCAAAATGCGCCGCAGGTCTGACACGTTCCTCAACATCCATATAGGGGCTGCCGCCCGTTGTCAGGTTGAGCACCGCGTTTGTCTGCCGGGCAATAGCGGGAACGATGCGTTCAAACCCTTCTACGCTCTGATCAGGTTTGCCCGTCTCATCGTCACGCGCGTGCAGGTGCAGTATCGCGGCCCCCGCCTGCGATGCCTCAACTGCCGAACTGACAATCGCCTCAGATGTCACCGGCAGGTGCGGCGACATCGACGGAGTGTGGATTGCTCCTGTGATCGCGCAGGTTATTATGACGGGCCGACGCTTTGCCATGGGCGTTCTCCTACTCGGCCGCAACCTGTTCTGCATCTCGGATCAACCCACGCAGAACGGGCGGTGTGACAGGCAACGCCGCAATTCTAACGCCGTAATTCTGAAGTGCATCCTCGATCGCACTGGTCAGGGCAGATGGCGCGCCCAAGCGTCCGCCTTCGCCGCCTCCCTTGATGCCGTATTCGGTATAAGGGGAAGGGGTTTCCACGTGCCCCAGCTTGAAGTTGCGCGGCATTTCATTGGCGGTTGGCATGGCAAATTCTGCAAAGTTCGGGTTGGTAAACTGACCATCCGAATTGTAGTGGAATTGCTCGCTAAGCGTCGTGCCGATGCCATTCGCCGTGCCGCCCCAGACCTGCCCTGCCAGCGTGCGCGGGTTGACGATGGTGCCATTGTCATGGACCGCCGCATAGTCCAGCAGCTCAACCTTGCCAGTGCCGGGGTCCACTTCGACGGCCACGATGTGACAGATATGCCCAACGATGGGATAGAAAATGCCAAGGTGCTTTCGGTCTTCATCCGGATCGGTGGACAGCGGGTGGTCATAGACAGCGGTGGTTTCCAGACCACTGTCAAATTCCTCACCATCGGGAAAGCTAAGGCGGAAAAAGCTGGAGGTCAGGGCAATTTCGGCAAAACTCTTCTCCTGATCTTTCAAGCCTTTCACTGCCACCATGCCATCCCGCAGCTCTAGGTCTTCGGGTCGGCGTTGCAGCATATGCGCCCCAAACCGTTTGAGCCGTTCTTCGAGCTTGATCGACGCACTGACACATGCGCCCGCGATCATGGCGGTAAAGCGACTGCCTTGCGGTCCTACTCCGTTAAAGCCCGATTGGCTGTCAGAGTAGTTGAACACGATGTCCTCAGGGGCGACAGTCAGACGCTCTGCAAGAATCTGCGTCACAACGGTTTCCGGCGAATTGCCGACCATCGGAGAATTCAGCGTAATGAACAGCTTGCCCGATGGATCAAACCGCGCTGTGATGCCTTCGGGCGTGGAGGTCAGGGTAAAGCCGGGCGTGGCTTTGTTGTTCAGGGACCACCACTCGGTCGGACCGTAGACGCTGCGCTCCATACAGGTGGCAAGACCAACGCCCACACATCGACCCTCTGCACGCATCGCCTTGGCCTTTGCGCGCCAGCCGTCGAAATCAAACATCTCCTTGGCCTCAGACAGTACTTTCTGGAAGTTGCCGCTGTCATAGATGTTGCCCGTTGGGATCATGTAGGGAAACGCATCGGGCTGGATCATGTTCTGTTCGCGCAGCTCAACCGGGTCGCGACCCAACTCGTCTGCGGTGGCATCTACCATGCGTTCCATCACCCAGTTGGTCACCTCGGAGCCAAACCCACGATAAGGGCCCTGCTGACATTTGTTGGTCAGCACCGCCACGACGCGCATGCCAAAGCTGCCGATTGTGTAGGGCCCGGTCACCTGTGCCATAGCATTGCCATGGGTGCCGACGCCGAATTGCAGGTAAGCGCCATAGTCATCAAGCACGGTAAAGCGCAGCGATTTGAACGTGCCGTCCTTGTCTACCGCAAGTTCGGCATCATACAGTCGGTCCGACCCGTGGCTGTCCGAGTTCGTAAAATGCTCCAGCCGGTCCTCGATGTATTTCACCGGCACACCTGCAAGGCGCGACAGACCACCCGTCAGGATGATGATCTTGTGCGAGAATACCTTGGACCCAAAGCTGCCCCCTGTGAGGGCAGGCACGATGCGCAACTCACCCGGCGAAACGCGCAGCGAGCCACCAATCACAAAGGGGATGAAGTTATAGAAGTTCGAGTTGCAGTGGATCGTATAGCCACCTTTGAATTCGTCGTAATGCGCGACGACACCACTGGTTTCAATCGCCTGAGCGGACGAGCGATGCCAGCGTAGACGGCGCTTGATGATATGATCTGCGGCGGCAAAATCTTCTTCCACCGGGCCAAAGCTAAAGCTTTCATCCAAAGCGACATTGGTTTCGCGGTCGTCAGGATGCAAATGAGCATCACCGGTTGCCGCCGCCGAGGCTTCCAGATCGACATTTGCTGGCAGGATCTCCCACTCGACTTCAATCAACTCCGCTGCATCTTCGGCGATGTATCGATCATCCGCGACGACGGCGGCAACCACTTCGCCCACATGGCGCACCTTGCCTATCGCCATTGCGTGTTGCGGAACCGGCGGCGAGGCAAAGCTGGGGCAAGGGTCAACCACGCTGGCCAAGTCCGCACCGGTGTAAACCCCGATCACACCGGGCAGCGCTTTGGCCTTGGAGGTGTCGATACTGATGATGCGTGCATGGGCATGCGGGCTGGACACCATCGCGGCATGGGCCATGCCGGGCATTTTGAAATCGTCGATATAGCCGCCGTTGCCCGTCAAGATGCGTGGGTCTTCAACCCGTTTGATGCTTTGACCGATCCATGTCAGGCCCGCGCGCGGTGCTTCGCGTTGGCGGCTGGGTGGAATTACGTTTGTATCAAGATGCGATGCCATGAAGATCTCTCCGTTGGTGCTTCAGACGGGCTGAAGCGTGTTTTTGATATCTGCATCCCGCATCGCCTTGGCGGCAGAACGGATGGCGTTGATGATGAATTCATAGCCCGTGCAGCGGCACAGATTGCCCGAAATCGCCTCGCGAATATCTTCGTCGCTTGGATCGGGATTGGCCTCCAACAGTTCCTTGGCCGCGGCCAGCATGCCCGGCGTACAGAACCCACATTGCAACCCGTGCTCTTCCCAAAAGGCCTGCTGAATGGGGTGCAATCCGCCCTCAGTGCTGTAACCCTCGACGGTGGTAATCTCTGATCCATCGGCTTGCACAGCAAACATGAGGCAGGAACGCACGGCCTTGCCATCGACGATGACGTTGCACGACCCGCAGACACCATGTTCGCAGCCCACATGCGTGCCGGGCAGTTCCAGTTCATGGCGGATGAAATCAGACAGCAGCATGCGCGGAGCGACGAAAGCCGCGCGCATGCGTCCGTTCACTGTGAGGTTGATCGTTTTTTTGGTCATCTTCCCCTCCATCTATAGGCCTGCCCGCTGTGTTGCGGCGCTCAAAACGCGTGGCAGCAAGGCCCGCAAAAGATCACGACGGTATTCGGCGCTGATATGTTCTGCATCAGGTGGATCGGCAGCCTCTGCGGCGGCTTTGGCGGCGGCCTCAAAGACGTCCGCGTCGGGCATCTCACCTTCCAAAGCGGTTTCCTGCGCTTCAAGCCGGTAGGCGTGATCGCCCAACCCGGCGACGGCAATACATGGCGCAGTGATGCGCCCGTCGACAATGCGCAAGGTTGCTGCAACCGAGGCCCAAGCGTAATCACCCTTGCGCATAGCGACCTCTTCAAACCCCCAGCCTGTGCCCGGTTGGGGTATGGGAATGCGTATTTCTGTCAGCATTTCATCCGCGTCCAACACCGTCTCATATGTCCCCAGAAAGAAATCCCGCGCGTTGACGTGTCGCGCGCCAGAGGCTTTGGACACAACCATGGTCGCCCCCAACACTTGCATCAGCGCGGGCATTTCCGAGGCCGGATCCGCATGACACAGGTTACCGCAAAGCGTCCCACGATTGCGAACAGCCGCGTGTGCGATCCACGCATAGGCTTCGGTCATGATGGGCAGATGCTTGAGTATCAGGCGTGACGCTTTGATATCCCCGTGACGTGCCAGCGCGCCGATCACGACTTCGCCGTCTTCCTCACGGATATAGTCGAGGTCGGGCAAACGATTGATATCAATCAGACGCTCTGGTGTGGCCAGTCTGTAATTCATCATCGGAACCAGACTCTGCCCACCTGCCAGAATGCGTGTATCCGTTCCGTCCCCCAGGAACGCCAGAACGGCCTTTAGATCGGTGGGACACTCATATTCAAATGCGGATGGTTTCACTCTTTCTCCCCTTCTTGGTTAACCGGCAAATCGCGGCTCCGGCACACCCTTGATCCCGAGCCCGCGAATGCGGAAAAGGCTTCCTGCGCCAAACTGCGGCTTGGTTTGTTTTGCAAAACCATCGTGCGTCGCAGGGTGGCTGACCCGCGCCATCGATGTGATGTAAATATCCATCAGGTCTGGTCCGCCAAACATCACAGAAGTGATGTTGCGCACCGGCATGGAAATTTTGCGATCCACGCTGCCATCCGGCGCATAGCGGATCAGATCCCCCGAGATGACTTGCGCATTCCACAGGTAGCCTTCGGCATCAACGGTGGACCCATCTGCGAAACCTGCGTCGTCATCGGTTGAGGCAAAGATGCGTTTGTTGCTGGGGGTTCCTGTCTCTATATCGTAGTCATAGGCCCAGATTTCGTTCTTGAACGTATCTGCGAAATAGAATGTCGTATCATCCGGACTCCAGCAGGGGCCGTTTGAGCAAATGATGCCGTCTTCGACTTTGTGCAGGCTAAGGTCTGGGTCCAGACGCCACAGCCCGCAAATGCCCAGTTCTTCCTTGTCGTCCATGCCACCCGCCAGGAAACGGCCCATCCGGTCGCATTTGCCATCATTCAGACGGGCGCGTGTTGGATCGTCATCGACACTGGCGATCAGGTCGATCGCTCCCGTCACAAAATCAAAAGCGTAGAACCCGTCCGACAAGGCCAGAACCGCCCCATCGTTTTCACGCAATGCCATGGCACCGACATCTTTGGGCAGCGGCCAAGATGTCACCTCGCCGGATTTGGGATCGAACCGCCAAATCGCGTCCTTGCCAACGCGCGGACCCGTGCTGTCCACCCAATAAAGCACACCCGTCTCGCCGTCCCATAAAGGACCTTCTCCCAGATGGTTTTCACAAGGGATCAGGCATTCGATTGAAAATGTTTGTGACATGTATCCGAAGCCTCCCAATTTGGATTTCGACTCGCTCTCTTTAAAACACTTGCATTTTTTATACATACGTACAATAAATAAATTAACGGTCACTTTTAACGCAATAAACAGGAGGCTTTGATGCTGACAGCGCTTGACCACGTGAACCTCTGCACGCCTGATCCAGAGAAAATGATCGGTTGGTATGAAAGCGTCCTGGGTCTAAAACAGGGCTATCGTCCCGATTTTCCGGTGCCCGGCGTGTGGCTGTATTTGAATGACACGCCGGTCATTCACCTGGTCGTGGACACCCAACCTTTGTCGCGCGATCCGTCCTCACTGGAACATTTTGCATTTCGGGCACAGGGAATGGCTGCGTTCGAACAAAAGCTGATCTCATCGGAGGTTCCATTTGATCGGCGAGATGTCCCCGGCACCAATATTGTGCAGTTCAACCTGACAGACCCTATGGGCAATCACCTGCATGTCGATTTTCGAGAAGGTGAGTGAGAACAGCTAAGAAACTCAGCCTTTTCATACTAGTGCGGTAGCTTCATCCAACACCAGAGGCAGCACAACACTTACCTTCCAAAACTTGTTGGAAACCATCAACCAAGCAGTACCATCAAAGTTGATACTGGGATGTCATTTGCAGGCGGATGCAATCTTAGTGTCAGCTTAGTGCTGATGTATGGGGGAGGGAATTGGAGGGCAACCATGCCAAGTTTCCAACTTTTCAGAGCCACCTCGAAACAACGTCTTGGAACAAGAGCTGGATCATCGGACAGAAACGACCAGACGACCGGTCTGGTGAAATCTGCCGCACTGCCTATTGAGCGTTGCTGCAAATGCGAGTGTTTTCTGCGACAGCAACAGCCGCATCCGCATCCGCATAAGGCTGCTTGGCCCCGCACGTTGTTGGTTCACCTTTCACTTAGATACGCGCACGCCACGAATGTCGGCTAAGCGCGGTGCAACCGCAGCAATTGAAGACCACGACCAAGGTCTGAAATGGGCCGCCCTCATCCGAGCGAATTACGCCTAGCGCCTAAATGCTGCGCTTGCTCCGGTGACGGTAGTGAGCCCATTATTCCGGATGCTGCGCGTTGCACAATTTTCCGCATCCAGAGATTTCGCTGGGAAATGTTTCTTTGAATTGTATGTTTGCAAGAGAACCGGAGGAATGAAACGTGATTGACAGTGGAGCGACGCTTGCATGAAGGGATCGGCGGCTCTCCCAGTGTTTGGCACGCGGCTGAGACGCGTGCGCACCGCCGTGCGACTGAAGCAGGACGGGTTGGCTGAGCTGCTTGGCGTTGATCAGGCGACCGTGTCCAGATGGGAAAGAGGCGTCCAAACGCCAGAGGCTGATTTGCAAGTCAAGGTTTTCCAAACACTATTGCCTTATCGTTCAGATGATGCAGCATTGCGCCGCTTGGTCGAAACGTCTCCTGAGTGTGTTCATCTGGTCGATGAAGCAACCCATGTCTGTCTCGCCTATTCTGCTGTTCGCGCCCGCGACTGGCAGGTCGGACAAAGGGACATGTTAGGTATCTCGCTCTGGCAGTTTGCCACTGAGGAGATCCAGAAGGCGGAGCATGAATTGGACTCCTCTGATTGGTGGTCAGTGGTATCGCCAGAACCCAGATTGTTTGAGACCTCTCAAGCCAATTATCGCGACATTAGCATCAGTGCGGGTCAGATCCTGTGGGAACGCGTCTACCTGTCAGACGGCACTCCGGCACGGCTCGTCAGTGGTCGGAGCCACGCTGCATAATTTATGCGTGGGTCAGCGGCCCAAACACCTGTAGTTTGCGCACATGGCTGGAGTTTCTAACAAGATTGCGCTGATCATCGCGCTGTGGGTCGCTGGTATTCTGGCGGGCGGGCAGTTTGCAAAAGTATCAGTCATTTTTCCCGAATTTCGATCGCTGTACCCTGAACAGACCGATCAAATCGCATGGTTACTGACGCTCGTAAGCGTTGTTGGTGCCATTTTTGGAGGGGCAGCAGCCAGTCTGGCGAACCGATTTGGACTAAGACACGTTCTTATTGCATCACTGATAGCGGCTGGTGGCCTGTCTTGCTGGCAATCCACCTATCCCAGTTTTGCGCTCATGGCTGCATCACGGGTGATCGAAGGTGTGACACATCTCGGCATAGTCGTGACTGCGCCAGCTTTGATGGCCGAGATCAGCTCCGAAAGGTGGCGCGGGACCAGCATGGCGCTGTGGGGCACTTTTTTTGGCGTTTCTTTTGCGGCATTTGGCTGGTTTGGCATCCCTTTTGTAGATGAGTTCGGTATCAGTGGGCTGCTCCAACTTCACGGCGTCAGCCTGTTTGTCGTGGCGACCCTCATTTGGTTTCTGCTCAGAACGCATAACGTATCTGACAGTTCGGGCAGCGGATCGCATCCGAAACACATGTCTGCGTTCTTGGCCTTTCAAGATGCGAGGGTCATTTGGCCTGGTGTCGGATGGCTCTTCTATACACTGACGTTTCTGGCCTTGCTGACCATCTTGCCATCCCAACTGTCCGAAGAACTGCGGCCACAACTCACGACGGCGATGTCCTTGGTTGGAATTGCCGCAGGTCTGATCATACTGCCGATTGCCTTGATACGTTTCAAGGCCACAACACTGGTGTTTGCGGGTTTCCTATTGGCGGGCACAACCGCAGCCATCGGCGTATGGATTGATCCCACGATGCACGCAATAATGCTTTTCGCGATCTTAGGTCTGATCCAAAGCGGAACATTCGCAGCGGTGGCTCAACTCAATCATACAACCAATGCGCGGACGCTTGGCTATGGTGTGATGGCTCAAACAGGCAACTTGGGAAATCTCATTGGAACGCCCTTGTTGTTGTCCGTTCTGGAGACATCCGGTCATGGCACGCTACTTTTCACAACGTCAGCGATCTACGGCGTAGGATTTCTCACGCTATTGTATGTCGCAAGGCGCATACAAGATGTTGAGAGATTAGGCTGAGATCGAGAGGTGGCCACGACCATCCTCGGCGCAACAGACATTCGGAACACTGCGCCAAAGGTCGGAACAACCCCGCTATGCGAGCCGCGAACGCAGCATCTGGGACCTTGATTGAATGATTTCCAAGGTCCCTGCTGCGCTGTTGGGTTTAACTCTGACGCCGTGCATTGAGTGAGCACCCTTGTTGATGATGCCCCGTTCGCCCGCCACGATTTGCCCGTGCTGATGAATAACGCAAAAGTAGCTTTTCCAATCCCAAGCGGAGCGCACTGCGTTGTAGGCAGAAAAGGTGGCGCAGGCTTGATCGTCAGGATCCACCAATGCGATAGTCTGCATAGTTTTCTTTTTCCATAGCAAGCAGATGTGTCAGACTGGATGATCTCAAACTGCGCTTGTATCGAGCGATTTTCGATAGACTGTAAAACTGGTGTCTATGGCAACTTGGTCATAGAGGCGCATCGCGGTCTCGTTTGACGCATGCGTATGCCAGTAAACACTGTGGATTTCGGCTTGCCTTGCGCGTTCGAATACCTCGGTGATCAGATTACGCCCAAGGCCGCCCCCTCGCGAAGATGGTTCTGTAAACAGATCCTGAAGGTAACATGTGTCGTCAATCATGATTGTATTGAGATGAAACACATAATGGGCAAGCCCCCGCAGTCTGCCGTCTTGCTGCGCCACGAGACAATGCACTGGCGTCTGTGGGCTGAGAAACCTCTGCCACGTTGTCAGGGTGATTTCTTCCGAAAGGGCGGTCGCGCCCTCCCTCCCATAGAATGCGTTGTACTGGGTCCAAAGGTTGCACCAGAGATCAAAGTCCTGCTCGGCTGCATCCCGAATGACGATACCATCGGTCATCAACTGCAGTCTCTCGTCGAAGGGTTCATTTGCCCATCACAGGACACCAAATACCGGCGTACTGTTTCTGCCATCCCATGCGAAAGCGCGTCGCAAAAGAGCGCATGCCCTATCGACACCTCATCAATCGACGGCACTCTTCCAACCAATCGGGCTGTTCCCTCAACTGTCAGGTCATGGCCGGCATTGATGCCCAACCCCTCATTTGCAGCAGCACGCGCCGCATCCTCAAGACGGTCAAGCGCGCGGGTTTGAGCGACCGGATCGTCATAAGAACTTCCATAGGGTCCGGTGTAGAGCTCAACACGATCTGCCCCTGTTTCGGCTGCAGCTTTCATATGCGTCGCATCCGGGTCTGCGAATAGAGCGACGCGGTGCCCTTTGGATTTCAAATCAGCAGTGATGGGCATCAAAAACGCCTTTTCAGCCGTGAAATCCCACCCATGGTCGCTGGTCGCTTGCACAGGATCATCAGGGACCAGTGTGATTTGATCCGCCCGGACGTCGTGAGCCAAAGCGAGAAAATCGGAGGTCGGAAACCCTTCTACGTTGAGCTCCCGGTCAGGAAATTCAGCATCCAACATCGTGCGAAGGTCCCAGACATCAGACGGCCTGATGTGGCGCTGATCGGGCCGCGGGTGCACCGTGATGCCGAAAGCTCCGGCTTGAAGCGCTGTGCGAGCCAGCCCGACGATATCCGGCCACGCATGATCGCGGCGATTGCGCAGGAGTGCGGCAACATTCACATTCACAGACAAGTGCGTCATCGCTTCATTCCAGTCGGAAGTTGCGCACATGGTCGGGCAGGTTCACGCTGGCCAGATTGCGCGGATCGGGGATCGGTGTTCCGATCTGGGTCGTCACCGGAATAACCCCCGCCCAGATGGGCAATGCGTAATCTTCTTCTTCATCCC
Organism: Roseobacter sp. OBYS 0001; assembly: GCF_019654895.1. Lineage (NCBI taxonomy): Bacteria > Pseudomonadati > Pseudomonadota > Alphaproteobacteria > Rhodobacterales > Roseobacteraceae > Roseobacter > Roseobacter sp. OBYS 0001. The sequence goes on along the minus strand of NZ_BPES01000003.1, from coordinate 53,323 downwards.
CCGGATGACCTGTTCTGACTTTCGCACTTCCTTCGGTGATATCCATGCCCAACACCATCGTCGCCTTCAGGTCCTGTGCGTGATCGGGCCGCAGAGTGTCATAGCGGCCGGGGAAGAGCCCGTTCACAAAACGTCGAAGATGTTCCAGCTTTGCCGCCGGATCCTCGACTTTTTGCGCCTTGCCGAACAACATAACTGAGCGCGTGTTTGCAGAATGATGCATGCCCGAGCGGGCCAGAACAAAGCCATCAAGAATGGACACCGTCAAACAGACCTCTGCGTCTTTTGACTGGCGCAATGCACGACTGGCCGAGGAACCGTGCCAATAAATGCGGTTTCCCTCACGCCATTGAAAGGTGGGTGTCACATACGGATGTCCGTCGATGATGTAACCGACGCTGCACATGGGTTGGGCGTCAAGAATGGCGTTGATAGTCTTGCGATCAAAGTGCCCGCGCTGATGAATGCGGCGCAGGCGGGACTTCTCTGTGACGTTCAGGGTGTCATCCATAACGGGGCCTTTTAGTTTGATTTCCTTGACGACAGGTAGCGGTTTATTGGATACTTAGAAATGTCCAATACCGTAAATAAAAATCAGTCCAATTTGGATGCTGCCCTATTTCGGCTCAATCTGGACCGTTCGTCGCACATGAGCCTTCAGGCACAACTCATCAGCGCTCTGCGAACTTTGCTGAACGAGACGCAGGCCCCATCTGGTCTACGCCTTCCGTCAAGCCGCGTCCTGTCACTGGAATTATCGGTGTCCCGGACAACTGTTGTCGGGGCGTATGACCAGTTGATCAGTGAAGGTTATCTGCACACGAAAATGGGCGGCGGCACGTATGTGGCGGATCAAATACCGCACCTTGCGCCACCGGTGCGTACCTCGAACGACCGCCCGGAGCCGCTGCAAGCGTGGGTGCCCTTTCAATCAGGCATCCCTGATCAGTCGCTGTTTCCGCACCGGCTTTGGTCCCGGCATATCGAAAAGGCATGGGCGAAGCCTGACAGCGCTTTGCTTGGCAAGCCCGATCCGTTTGGCTGGTATCCTTTGCGGCAAGCGATCAGCAATCACCTGTCTGCTTGGCGCGAGCTTGACTGCCGGCCCGAGCAAGTCTTAGTGACGTCCGGCGCATCGGAGGCATTCGAGATCATCTTTCGCGGCGTGCACAGATCGGATGCACATGCCGCCATCGAAGACCCCGGTTGGCACACATTGCGCCACGTTCTTGGCTCGCTTGGGGCGCAAGTACAACCTATCCGCATTGATGAGCACGGATTTGATGCCGACAAGATTACAGGCGCAGCTTCAGTGGCGATTGTCACGCCGTCGCGACATTATCCGACAGGGATTTCCATGCCAATGCCGAGACGAACGGCGCTGCTCGCCTGGGCCGCGCGGGCAAACGCGCTTATCATCGAGGATGATTATGACAGTGAGTTTCGGTATCAGGGCCACCCCCTGCCGTCGCTGGCTGGGCTGGATGGCTTGAAACGATCAATTTATCTCGGCAGTTTTTCGAAATTGCTGAGCCCTGCGTTGCGTCTTGGCTATTTGGTTTTGCCAGATGCGCTGATATCGTCCGCGCAGGACTATCTGGCCCAGTTTGGGTCGCGCGCGTCCCTTGTACCGCAACCTGCTTTGGCCACATTCATGGAAAGTGGAGAATTTGCCGTTCACCTGAGACGTATGCGACGCACCTATGCGAGGCGACAAGCACATCTGATTGCTGAGTTGCAGGAGTCCGCAAGTCTGATCAATGTTGCGCCGGATCCTTCTGGTATGCACATTTGCGCATCCCTTTTGCCAAGTCTTCGACATCACGCAACGGACAAGTTGATCTCAAACACTGCTCGGGAAAAGGGTCTGCATGTGAAGGCTTTGTCTTCGCATTGCATCCTGCCCGACCCTCCACAAGGCCTTGTCCTTGGCTATGCGGCGTTCGATGAGATGATCATCAGTACGGCGGCTCATAAGCTGAACCAACTTCTAACCGAACTTGCAAAAGCAAACGGTTCAAATGCTAGAGGATAGTGAAAAGGAGACATTGGCGCGGTCCCAGCGAAAGCTCGTTTTGTCCCGCTCTTGATACCTTCGGCAGCACCCAAATCGAGTAGCTGCAGCGAAAGGCGACCATGAAGAGTGCCGCCGCAGCATACCAGACAATCGGCAAATGTCAGCTTTGGTCCGTCCGTGTCTCAATGGCCGTAAAGGGTTGATCGCCTCGCAGAAAATCGGCGCGGCATCCAGAGTTGGCAGAATGGCCGGCTGTCGCTTGAAGCTTCTTTCTCGATGGCCTGCCTCTGACCTATACGTGTTGCTCTACTGCTGGATGCTTTCCAAATAGACCAACAAGCCAGCAAGCTCTCTGGGTGTTGGTGTCAGCACACCTTCTATGTCCACCGGAACGAGATCTTCAGCCATCTCTCCGCCAAACTGCGGCATGACGCGCGCAAGATGGCTGTTTTGCGGGTCGCCATAAATGTAGCTCAGTGCACGTGCCGCTGGAAACCGGTCATCGTTTTCTGCGCTCAATAACGTCAGATTGGGTGGCAAGACGGCAAGCCCGTCTGCGGTGGTGCCCACCCCTTGGCCACCCGCGCCATGACAAGACACGCAGTTTGCAGCGAAGAACGCCGCGCCGTCAGCCCGGGTGGGCATCGCTTCATCTTGTCCGTCCGGGCTCATACATGACGCCAGCGCCATTAAGGTGCTGCCGAGCACAAGCAAGGCCAAATTTGTTCTTCGCATATTCGCTGCTCCGTTTTGTTGCTGCGTGATGTTGGCTTACACCCCCACGACACCAACCCCCTCGTAAAATCACGGAGACGGGCGGTGGGCTGTTCGAAAACATCAGACAAAGTCCCGGGTTGGGGGCAAGCCTTTCCACGCCAGGTACTCCGAATTGCGCATTCGCTGGGCGAACGGCCCGAATGATCTTCGCGCCTGCGCCATGTTAGACTGGGAAGTTCTCATCTGCTTCCTCCCCGCCGTCTTCTTTGATCTGACCATCCAGCCAGTGCTCTGCAGCGGCGGCGGCCGAGAGCGGAAAGCTTTTGATCTCAAACGAGGGGATAACCGCGCCTTCGATCTCCGCAACCGTTCGAATCCATGCGACGTCGGAAAGCACCGCACATTTATCAAACTTGTTGATCAAGCCGAAGAGTTTTGGCATCTGCCGCAGTTCAACGGCGAGCGCACCCATGGTCGGCATCTCAAAATCCAGAACCTTATAGAGCATCTTACCATGGGTGATATCCTTCGATTGCTCGATCAGGTCGTCGAGCCCCGCTTGCATGGCCTCCCTGTCAAGAGCACCTGAAAGTTCCAAGTCCAGACGATCTGCCGATAATTTCGAGATTTTCAACATTTTCAGAGACCTCCTCTCCTGTCAGCAAAAGCTATATGCTTTGGGCCTGCGTGTCGTTGACCCACATCAATAACGTTCCGTCTATGTTTAAAGTGGCACTGCGAATGTCTCATCTGGGCCACCCGTGACGGCGACCCGTCAGCGCTAGATCTCGATCGCTTCGTCAATGCTCAAGGCATCCTCAAGTTCCACACCAAGATATCGGACTGTGCTGTCCGTCTTGGCGTGGCCAAGGAGGAGCAGAACAGCTCTGAGGTTGCCGGTCTACGTGTAGATCTGAGTAACCTTGGTTCTGCGCTTTGAATGAGTTCCATGCGCGCTTGCCTCGGAACCGATCGAAGTCACCCAATCCCGGACGATCCGCGCATATTGGCGGGTCAAAATGTGCAGATGCTCATGGAAACGGCAGACCAAAGGTGTTCAGAACCAACCATTAGATGGTCTTCCATCCCCTTTTCGACCGAAGCGCATGTGCCTTCTGAAATCTCGAAGCGCACAGGTTTCTATGTATTGCTCTGCAGTACCGATACCCGCTCTTTGATCTGGCCGGACGTCATGACATCGACGATTTTCATCTTGACCAGATCGCATCCGCGCAGCTTGCTATCGATTGCCATGTTGAACAGTGCGAGGTCGCGATGGTTCTCGGCAAGTTCAAGTCGAAGTCGGATTGTCCATACATACTTTGGCTTTGGCGGGCGTTTCTAACCGACAATGCGACACTTGTTCCATGCAGGGCGAAGTGCGCAAACGGCTGGCAGGTTTGGTGTTTCCATAACTGATCCTCCGATCCGCCATGCCCTCCCAATGACAACCCGACGTTGACAAGGCACCATATCACAACCTTGCTGCGCTGTCTTCGAAGTCGGCAATGAGCCCAAACTGCATGATGCTGCATGGCGGACGAACGACTGCTCTCGTTCTATCGGTTCGAAGGGAGCGCGTGTTCGTCGATACCCATGCGGTCGGCTTCATACGCGACCCCCCAGTCAATCAGTATTGACCAAATATGTGACGCGAGCGCTTCATCCAGTCCAGCTTGAGATGCTCTCCGACGGACGGCTGCCAAAACCTGAGCAATTCTGTCTTCTGTCTTGGGTGGTAAGCGCTCCACAACTTTGAGGACAGTAGCTCGGTCGACATACTGGCAACGTTTCGCGAGAAGTAAAATCAGTTCATCATCGATCCTGTCGATTTCGTTTCGAAGCTCCGCCATAGAGTTGCATTGGTCTGGTGTCTTTCTCATCTTCAAACCTCACGTTAGTTGCTTTGAATGGCCAGCCGCATGGCCAACAATAGGAACGCAGCTGAGAAACCCCTCTTTAGCCAGGTAAAAACGGATGGCGTCCGCTGAACATAGAGCCGGACCCTCGATGCAAACGCGCCGTAAAAGATGAAGACCGCAAAGGTCATCGCCATAAATACAAAACTCAAGATGAACATTTGCGCCAACGGCGAGGCACTATCGGCAGGAATGAATTGCGGCAGGAACGCCAGAAAGAAGATGGACAACTTGGGATTCAGGATGTTGACTAGGAATCCTGTCATAGCCACTTGATTGAGCGGGCCGGTGTTCCCTTCTGCTTTGAACTGGATCGGACCGTCGTCCTTCAGGATCGACCAGGCCAGATAGAGGAGATAGAGAATGCCCGCCCATTTGAAGGTCTGGAACAGAACCGCGCTGGTATGCAGAAGCGCTGCAAGCCCGGCGATGGCCGCTGCCATATGCGGTATGATTCCGCAGGTGCAGCCCGCTGCAGCGGCAAAGCTAGCTGCCGTGCCTCGGGCCAGGCCCACACCGACAGTGTAGATCACGCCTGTGCCCGGCGCGACAACGACGATCAGGGAGGTGATCAGGAATTCAACCCACACGACCACCGCCTCCGGCTTTTCCCGAAGCAAAGATGGCATCAGGGTGCAGTAGTAACTCCGTCTGGCCTGCGACCTCGAGAGTGTCAGCGATCAGCGCCGAGAGTTCATTCGTGAGCTTCTCTACATCCTCTGCGCCGCCTTCATGCATTGCTTCCGTAACGATCAGGGCGCTTTTCGTCTCGGCGGAAACAGCCGATTTGCGGCTCTGACGGTTTGCCCATCGGCGTGCGTGGGCGTAGCCGTCGTCGTCCGCGAAGATGACCTCGCCCGGGTCTGGCGTTTCAGTCTCGCCGGAAAATGCGATGTAGGTTTCGTTGCCTTTCGCTTGCCTCACCTCAAGATCACCAGCCACATGATCGAGATCGAATACTGCGACAGGAATAGCGTAGGCCACGGAGGCGGCGTTGCACAGGTCAATCAAGGGATGCAGCGTAGGCAGCGAACCATTCTTTCGCAAACGTCTTAGCAGCGCCTCGGAGGCACAACGATATTGGGTTGGTTTCAGCCCCATCGTTGAATAGGCACGCCGCCAAGCCTGTATCTCGGGAAAACCGCCTTCTACCCCCGCTTTCAGCCGCATCAAAGCCCGCGCAGTCAGTGTCGCGACCTCAGCTTTAGCCATGGCATCCGGTCCGATGCCGTCCAGTTCGACGACCCCCGTCACCCTGTCAGGGAAGGTGTGCTGCATGTATCGAGAATAGAGAAATTGCATTCTGTCCCTCATTTTTAGGACAGCTTGCACGACTTAAGTGCATTGGTATTGAACGATATTGCAGGTCAGTGGATGGCTGATCGGGCAAAGCATCCCGGCGTCAGACCTAGCTGGCGGGAGAAGGTTCGTGTCAGATGGCTTTGATCAGAGAATCCGCAGGCAATGGCCGTGTCTGCAAGCGATGTTCCTGCCATGATCATGTCTTTCGCCCGTTTCACGCGATGCTGGGTGAGATATGCATGGGGGGTTGCTCCCAACTCGCGCGCAAATCTGCGAAGAAGCTGGAACTTGCTGGTGCACGTCTCTGCCGCAAAATCAGCGAGAGACAGAGGCGCTGCCCAGTTCTGGAATATCATATCGAGGACGGTCTGGACTTCGTTCGAGCGGTGGGAGGCCTGAGCAATGTTGTCGCTTCCAGTTGGCTGAAGCTGCTCGGCGAGCGCTAGGATCATCAACTGCTCAGCATGATCTCGGTTGGGTTGGTCAAGCGTCGTGGATTTGATAGCATCTACGGCCAGCCTCAAAGCACGTCTGGACTTGTTGACCGGACGTGAGAACTCCGCATTTTCAACCGGAATGTCGCTGAGTTCTGCAATCGCAGCGGGAGTGAGATATAACATCCGCCAGTGGCGTGGGTGCCCCTCGCGACCAGTTCCGTCATGCAATTCGGCAGGGTTCACTGTGATCGTATCGCCTGCCTCAGCCTCCACCAGACCGCGACTACTCCAACTTTCCTGCCCTCCATCGACAACATATCCGAACCCGAACTCGTCGTGAGAATGGCGTGGGAATGTGCGATCCGACTTGATCGAGATCGCGTCTATCCCGGGAAGAATGGTTTGATGGCGCGCTGATTTGTGCATAAGCTTTGATAGCATAGATGCTTTGCAAAGGTCTATTTGCAACGGCCAAGATACTAGAAACCGGGCATTCTAACGCGCGCAAAGGACGGCAGCTTTGTCCGCACTGCCGACCTCTGGTCTTTTAGCATGCTACGCTACGGTTGGACGCCCGCGGTTGGGGCGAAATACTGCAATGCAGGCATCGATTGCAGTATCGTTTTGAGGGTAGACAAGCAGTTAGCAATGTCTGTTAGTGGGCGGATGAGCACTGTCGCTGCCACTCCTCAATCTACAGATCGTATACTCGTCGGTGTGGCGCTTATGCTTGGGTTCTGTTTGACCGCTCCTTTGTTGGATGTCGCCGCAAAGCTTGCTTCAGCGAGCGTGCCAGTCGGACAGATTACAGCGGCGCGATTCATTGTACAGTGCGCTCTTATGGCTCCCTTTGTCTGGGCGATGGGAGTGTCCTTGCGCGTGCCGCAAGGACAGATCTTGACCCTCATCGCCCGAGCCTTGCTTTTGCTATTCGCCACATTTTGCTTCATTGCCGCAATCCGCGTAATGCCGCTTGCCGATGCCCTGGCAATCGTATTCGTAGCCCCATTCATTGTTTTGTTAGTCGGCAAGTTTTACCTTGATGAAGAGGTTGGTCCACGCCGGGTCGGCGCGGCACTTGTGGGATTTGTCGGTGTTCTGTTCGTCATCCAGCCCAGTTTTGTAGCCTTTGGTGCGATCGCTATAATTCCTCTTGGAACCGCAGTCGCCTTCGCCGCCTACATACTTGTGACGCGCAGCCTGTCGCGACGAATGCATCCCGTAGCATTGCAATTTCACACAGGCCTGATCGCCAGTCTGTTTTGTCTTCCGGTCTTGCTGCTGGCAAAAGGTTCCGGATCAGCGCTATTTGACCCTGTCTGGCCGGAAGACATTGCCTGGCTTTGGCTCTTCGGAGCCGGATTTTTTGCAACTGTGAGCCACATGATGATGACCTATGCTCTGTCGTTTGCACCATCTGCAACAGTTGCACCTCTGCAGTACTTCGAACTGCCGGTGGCAACTATATTTGGGTATCTGGTGTTCAACGATTTCCCAAACATGCTGAGCCTGCTCGGCATCGGAATAATCATATCTGCAGGGCTGTACATGATCCATCGTGAAAGGATCGCAGCCAGACAGTTGATCACAGCACGCGCAGCGACACTAGTCTAAGATCACATCCACCGCCCATAGCCGAGCTTAAGTACTGTTTGGAATTGCTGCAGTCGCGGCCCGCGTCCCAAACATTCGCTGCAAGCACCAATTCAGGGGTTGGTCAAAGAGCGGTCTGCGGGACAAAGCGCCCTTTGACCGCAACTGCGCGACGGTCTGCTTAAGGAAAAATTCTAAACCAGAGATGATGTGCACCAAGAATTCAGCTAAGGCCCTTACTTTTCCGAACAAGAGCCCCCGACAGTTAACGCGCTTATCGATTCCTGAATGGAGTACCGGTCAATTCGGAAATGCCGGTAAAGATCCTTGATCAATCCGGTCTGGCCAAAGTGCTCAACACCGTGGGAAATAGTTTTGTGGCCCGCAACCGCGCCAAGCCATGACAGTGTTGCAGGATGACCGTCGATGACTGTGACGAGGCTGCAACTGCGGGGCAATTCACCCAAAAGCTTCTCAATATGGCAGATAGCCTGCCCGTTGCCACGTACGCGTTCCCGTTGGGCGGCGGTCCATCCTGCATTGAGGCGATCCGCTGACGTGACGGCCAGTACCCCGATGTCACGGCGATATTCGCCAATCATACCAGCGGCGGCGATTGCTTCGGGTGCAACGGCACCTTGGTAGGCAATGACGACTTCACAATTTGGCCCCGGCTTACGCAACCAATAGGCCCCATCAATCGCGCCTTGACGAAACGAGTCATCAACGCGCGTGCCGGGCTGTTCGATGGGGTTTGTCGTCAGTCGCAGATAGACCGAGCCACCTGTTTCATCGCGCAGCCATGTGCGCTCGTCTGGATCGCCACTTCCATCGCGTTGCATGTAATCAAAGGCCCATTTCATGATCACTGCCAGTTCATCGACAAAGGCCGGTTCAAACGCGGCGAGCCCGTCTTGCGACATCCCGATCAAAGGAGATGCGATGGATTGGTGCGCGCCGCCTTCAGGGGCCAAGGTTACGCCCGACGGTGTGCCCACCACCATAAAGCGGGCATCCTGATAACAAGCGTAATTTAACGCATCCAAACCGCGAGATACGAAAGGGTCATAGACCGTGCCAATAGGGATCAACCGTTTGCCAAAAAGCGAATGGGACAGCCCTGCAGCGCCGAGCACCAGCATCAGGTTCATTTCCGCAATGCCGAGTTCGATATGCTGGCCGTCCGGCGCAAATTCCCATTTCGCCGTCGAAGGGATGCGGTGATCTCTGAACGTGTCGGCCTGCGCGCGGCGTGCAAACAGTTTGCGGCGGTTCACCCACGCTCCAAGGTTCGTCGTACCCGTCACATCCGGTGACATGGTCACGATACGAGCGGCCAAGCCACTGTCGCCTTTTGACAGATCATCGAGGATTTTACCAAATCCCGTTTGTGTGGAAATTTCGCGATCACTGGTCATCGCGATTTGCGGAACGGGCAAAACCTCATCACTAAAGCGCCGTGGTCCTTTGGCGAAGAAGGGCACGTCTTTGAGGTAGGCTGTGAAAGCTGAAACGTCATCAACCGTGGCGAACAGCTCCCATTCAGCCCCCTCTGGCACGCCCATGTCAGACTGCCACGCGGCCATTTGCGCCTTTGTCATCAAACCGCCGTGGTTGTCTTTGTGTCCGGCAATCGGCGTACCCCATCCTTTGACCGTGTACGCCAAAAAGCAAACCGGCCGGTCGTGGTCCACCGCTCCAAAAGTCGCCGCCATTGTCTCCACGCAGTTTCCGCCAAGATTTTCCATCAACGCGGCCAATGCATCGTCATTGCGTGCGTCCAGCAAGGCCGTCACATCACCCTGATCACCCAAATCATCCATCAAATGTTTGCGCCATACGGCACCACCCATGTAGGTTAGCGCCGAATAGAGCTGGTTCGGGCACCCGTCGATCCACGCGCGTAGCTTGTCGCCGCCCGGCTCATCAAAAGCGGCCCGCTGCAAAGCGCCGTATTTGATCCGAACAACATCCCATCCGAACGCTTCGAATACCTTCTCCGCGCGCTCAAACAGCCCTTCCCGCACGATGCCATCAAGCGATTGACGGTTGTAATCAATCACCCACCACGTGTTGCGCAGATCATGTTTCCAACCTTCTTGCAGACATTCGTAAATGTTGCCTTCATCCAGTTCCGCATCACCCATCAGCGCGATCATTCGGCCCATGGGAATGTCCCTGCCCCACGTCTTAGCGTGGACGTAGTCCTGGATGATCGACGCAAATGACGTGATTGCCACACCCAGCCCTACCGAACCCGTTGAAAAATCAACATCATCGGTATCTTTGGTGCGCGACGGATAGCTTTGTACGCCACCGAACCCTCGAAAATTCTCCATCTTTTCGCGTGTCACATTTCCCATCAGATAGTGCATCGCATGATAAATCGGTGAGGCGTGGGGTTTGACAGCGACGCGATCTTCCGCTCGCAGCACCTCAAAGTAGAGCGCAGTCATGATGGAGACCATCGAGGCGGACGATGCCTGATGCCCGCCGACCTTGATCCCGTCCTTCTTGGGGCGCAAGTGGTTGGCGTTGTGGATCATCCAATGGGACAGCCACAACAGGCGCTGTTCTACCGTCTTGAGATGGGTCAAACCTGCGGTACTCCACCCTTCAGAACAGTGATGAACTGTTCGGTGTCGATATTGCCACCGCAGTGGATAACGCCGACACGCTTGCCGCGCATCGCTTCGCGTTCCTGCATCAAGGCTGCCAATGGTGCGGCACCTGCACCTTCGGCGACATTATGCGTGCAACGGTAGTAAGCCCTAATCGCCTCGGCCACTTCCGCATCACTCACTGCAACGATCCGCTCCGCTCCCTTGGAATAGATGTCAAAGGCACCCTGCACCGGAATGCGCACGGCCATGCCATCGGCAAAGGTATTTGCCGAATTCGTCTCAATCAGTCGACCCACTTCAAAGGATAGTTTGGCGGCCTGCGCCTCAGTAGACACGACACCGACGACCTTGGTTTTCAACCCCAATGCATCGCGCACGGTAATAACTGAGCAGATGCCAGACCCGCAGCCGATGGGCACATACACAGTGTCCAGTTCAGGCGCTGCGGTGAAAAACTCGAGCGCATAGGACGCGACACCGCGAACAAGTTCAGGGTGAAACGGCGGCACGGGGGCCAGCCCTTCGTCCTCGGCAACGCGCATGGCCTCCATGCGGGCAACGTCGAAGTCGGGGCCATACACGATAACCTCGCCACCGAACGCTGCCATGGCCGCGTTCTTTTCTGACGAATTACCTTCGGGCACATAAATCTTGGCAATCAGCCCTGCAGCCGACGCCGCGCGGGCTTGGCTCTGGCCGTGGTTGCCACGTGTGGCGGTGCAAATGCCGCGTATATCAGGCTGAGAGCGTTTCAGATGGTCGATATACGTCACCCCGCCGCGTACCTTAAAAGCACCCGTTGGTGTATGGTTTTCGTGTTTCACCCATACCTCGGTGCCAATTTCTTGGTTCAACAAAGGCCACGTATATTGCGGCGTTGGCGACATATGGTGATGAACAAGGCCAGCGGCGGCTTCTAGTTCGGTACGGTTAAAGAGTGGCATCGTGGAGTCCTTCGAGATTATTCGAGATTTAGCAGAAAGGAGAACTCATATTCTCGCAACTTTCGTTTATTGAGGTCATAATATTGGATGTATCCTTCAGGTTCTTTTGATTTTGTGACAGAAAGCATCGTAATGGATGATATTGACAAACGAATCGTGCGCCGTCTGGCTGCTGATGGCCGCATCAGCATGAGTGACCTTGGCGACGCCGTTGGGCTAAGCGCCACACCTGTCGCGCGTCGCGTGCGGGCGCTTGAAGATGGCGGTTTGATTACCGGTTACAACGCGCGCTTTGACGATGACGCGCTCGGGTATCCTGTGACTGTCTTCGTCTCGGTGCAACTGGACAAACAAGTCGATGAAGCACTTGCAACATTCGAGGCAGCCGTCGCTGCGTTCGAAGAAGTTCTCGATTGCTGGCTGATGACTGGAACGCGCGATTATTTGATGCGCATCGCAACAACCGACCTAAGGGAATTTGAACGGTTTTTAACTCAAAGACTGACAAAAGTGCGGGGCGTATCTTCCATCGAGTCATCAATTCCATTGCGGCGGGTTAAGGCAAAGGCGTCAAGAATTCCCTAGGGATCGCGTTTTGATCTCTTTAGAAGCCGACATTCGCTGCGTTGCAACAGCCTGGTAGAAATGGGATCTTTGCGGCCCAATGCATATGCAGAGATAATGCGTTTTAGTGCTTTAGGAAAACCGCCATCCGGCTCGTTGCTACGCTCTTGGCCATACCAAGGTCGATAGTACAGTGCGTTGCCTCAATCCCCGCGAAAGACGGCAATGCTCCTTTCGATGAGAGCATCGGGTGGAGCAGAAAGGTGGTGCCCGCGTAGTTAAGCTTGGCCGTCGCGTTACGATAGAAGTAGTACATGGTCTGCTGCGGCATGTGGACCGCACCGAAGCGGATATAGGTCTCGTCTATTACTCGGCAGGCGGTCACGAAGTGATTTGTTACGAGGGCACATGCAATTCAACACTTGTTCGGCGCAGATGTTTTTCGGCTCGTTTTGATCCGTTCAGGTCCGAATTCCTGAACCCCGCGGTAAACCGTGGATCGAGCCACACTCACGCCAGGCTCAGCCAGCAGATCCACAACGACTTGATACGGCAGCGGATACCGCAATTACCAGCGCGCAGCGCAACGGATGACGTCTTGCGGAAATCGGTGGTGCTTGAACCATGATTTGCGTAGCATACCGGTCCCCAAAATCGGAAACGTGGCCAAGAACTTCAGTTAATACAAAAGCTTCACTGAAAGGCATCGAGGCCCGCAGATCAAAAAAAGGACCACTTTGCAGATAACGAAACGGGTGTCCTGATCGAGACCGCCTTCGCCGGAAACCTGTTCAAAGAGGCTACATAAACAAATAGGTGGATGGATGCTGTTGCACCAGACCAAACTAATGCAACAGTGCCTTGCAGAGCATACATCATCGAATCCGTCGAAAACAAATGCAACCTAACCCGCCACCGAACCAACTTGTCCCAGTTTTCTGGCTGCGCCATTTGGTCGATCACTTGGGTCCCGGCACACCTCATGTGAGTTCGGTCCTTTGGGACCTCGGTCTGGATCGCCTGGATCTCACAGATCCGGAGCAAAAAATCGACCAGAGAAAGGAAGCAGAGTTTCTGGACGCCGTATCGCGTCGGAGCAATCAACCCTTTCTGGGCGCTCAATCGGGAATTCGCCTCGACGTTCGCAAGACAAGCCTCTTGTCCTATTTGCTGTTCAATTCTCAAAACTTGGATCATGCGCTTCAGAACCTTGTGCGCTTTCTTCCCCTGATGCGGCCTTCCTCGAAAGTGAGCATGACGCGCGAAGCAGACAAGGTCTCGGTCCATTTCGCCAATCGGATCAAAGACGTCGCCATGAATGCGCAATATGTTGAGTTTTGCGCAGCAATGCTGATCAACTCGATGCGCCGGGCTTCAGAGAGCGCCATTTGTCCTGTCACCGTCACCTTTGCTCACCAGCGATCCGCTGATGCCGGAATCCTAAATGACCTTTTCAGTTGTCCTGTTTCGTTTGACGGGGCGGTAACCACGGTTGTCCTGCGCTCGACTGACGTTGGGCGGCCAGTGATGAACCGAGATCCGAACCTTTATCGCGAGATGTTCAGCTATGGACGGATTTTGTTGCGTGACACTGCGCCGGCGTCATTGAGCGTGGAGTAGTTGGTCATCAACTACGTCGCAGATCATCTTACGAGAACCCCTCCCGGAATTGAAGAAACGGCTGATGCGCTTGGGTTGTCGCGGCGCACATTGGCCCGCCGTCTTGCACGCAACGGCACCAGTTACAGCATGCTGCGCGATAATCTACGGATCTCTGCTGCGCGGCAAATGCTTGCCGAGACCGACAGGCCACTGGCAGAAGTCACCTATTTGCTGGGGTATTCCGACCAAAGCGCATTTGGCGCCGCCTTCAAAAGGGCCACCGGTCAAACACCAAACCAGTATCGCCTGTCCTACCGCGTTGTTGACTGAGCTCGACAAGATGTTCCCGTATGGCGTGTATTCAACAGAGATTGGCACCTCATAACAATACGGATGTATTTCGTTCCCCCATATCTGCCTCACTCAGGCACGAAGGCTGCACCACATGATGTGATGCCCCGCCCGTCGCTTTCAAAACAGGAAACAGATATGTCTAACGGAACTTTTGCGGATTTTCTTGACGCCATGCGGACGTTTGAGTCTGGCTGGGACAGTGCGCGCTACGCGACGGGTAACATTATTGATGCACAGCTGAACCAGTGGGCGGGCGGCGTTGTGTCCGATTTTTACCCGGATCTGACCAGCTGGGGCCAGATGAGCCCGGAGCAGTGGGAGGAGATGTCCTACCGGTCCGAAAATACGCTGGGGTTTGTCGGGTATCAGTTCGGCGAGGCGCTGATGATCGACCTTGGGTATTATGAGGCCGATGGGCTTGTCGGAGGTGGTGGTGGCGCGCCCACCAACACGTGGGAAGGCACATGGACAGGCAAAAACGGCATAAATTCGCTGGACGACTTCAAGAACGAAGCGCCGCAGGAATTAGCGATCCGTGAAGCCTTTGGTTTCAATCTGAAAACCATCGAAGACGGCCTTGCCAACGCGGGCCAGACACTTGACGACTACTTGGGAACCACGCGCACTTACATAGAGGCTGGCGTTGAAGTCTCGGTCACCATCACAATGACGGGCTTGCTATCGGCCGCGCACCTGCGCGGTGCCTTTGGAACCTTGGATCTCCTGCTCAGCGATGCTGTGTCGTTCGATCAAAACGGCACGTCCATCCTGAATTATATGGAACGTTTCGGCGGCTTTGACGCGCCACCATCCGAAGAATTGATCGCAATCTTTGACGAGAACAACTCGGGGGGTACTTCAGCGGCCGGGTCTGCCGGCGTAACAGCAGAAAACGCAGATGTTGTCATTACTTGGTCCTATGGGGCGGATGTTACAATCTCTGACTTTGACGCCGATACGGGTACGATCTTTGTCGGGTGGGTCGGAGCGGCAGATCTGGAAGTTTTGGAGATAGCGGGCAACACGGTTTTCGAAATCCCGTCCAACGCGCAAAAACTGACCCTCGAAGGTGTCGGGCTTGACGACCTCACGGCTGCAAATTTCACATTCCTTGATGCGACCGCAGCGCAGGAAGTATTGGCGCTGGTTGGCAGTGAAGAAGAGGATGACGATCCAGCCGATGACGAGGGCGACGGTACGGGAGACGGCGACACGGGCGATGACGGCACCGGTGACGCGGACTCCGGCGATGGTAACACTGGCGATGGTGGACAGGGTGACGACGATACCGGTGGGGACAGCGGCGCGGGCGACGACGCAGGCGGCGGCTCTGACGATACCCTTGGACAAGGCACGGCGGGGGTCACCAAAGACACAGCGGACGTCGTGATCACTTGGGACTACGGGACCAGTGTCACCGTTACAGACTTTGACACGGAAAATGACACGATCTTTGTAGACTGGGTCTCGTCTGACCTGCTCGAGATCGAAGAGACAGCCGCGGGCGTGACCTTTGCAATCGTCGGAAATGCGCAGACGACGACCTTGTCCGGTGTCGCTCTGGCGGATCTTTCACCTTCCAATTTCACCATTCTGGACGCGACCGCCGAGGCGGAAATTCTGTCGCTGATCGCTCAGGACAGCTCTGGTGATGGTATCGGTGGGGACGATGGTGGGCATGACGACGGCAATGACGGCCACGGGGGCGATGATGGTGACGGTGGGCACAGCCACACGCATATGCACGTATCCATCAACCTTGCCACGCCAGCGCAGACGATCACGGGCTTTATGCCGGGCATGGGGGATGTGATCGAGATCGAGAGCGACGTCTACGCCGAAAACTTTGCGATTTTCGAGGAATCTGGCGAAGCTCTGGGGCAGACTGTCCGGATCGAAATCAGTGACGGGGGGTCCATCAAACAGATCATTCTGACCGGTTTTGGTCTGAGCGATTTGAGCCTTGGCAACTTTTCCATCTCCAACGAAGGTGTCCTGAACGAAGTTGCCTCGACCCTTGGGGCAGTCATCTTTACGCCGGGTGAAGGCACGATCGAGTCGCCGAGCTATGATGCTGACGGCTCCAATCCGGTCGAAAGCACCGGAACGACCGATGAAGGTGGCACCAGGTTCAAAGCCGACAGTAATGCGGACGATATCGTTGGATTTGATCCGATACGGGACGCGCTCGATTTCGGTGGGACATCCGTACACGGCATGATCGTGACCAAATCCGAAACCGGCGAAATCGTGATCGACAGCCCTTGGTCGCCTGCCGCCCAAATCGTGCAGGACATCACCTATCAGGATGTTACCATCGATAATTTCGGCATCGTCGGCAATGAGCATTTCCGTCAGGACATGGGCGGCGTGATCAGCTGGGAGCAGGGAGTCGGCCCACGCGAAGCGGACACGGTCTATGTGCGCAGTCACGAGTATGGGGTGCAGGAAACTGTTGACGGCTTCGACCCTTCAACGATGAAAATCAACTTTCTGTATTTTGGTACCCGCGAGCAACTGACCGTTGAGGACAGCGAGGACGGGCTGGTTATCTCAAGTCTGCCGACGGGCCAAAGCCTCACTCTGACGGATGTTGCATTGGCTGACCTTATTCCCGGTCTTGTGGAATTCCATCACGATCAGGTGATAGAAGACAACCTGGAAGACTCCTTTGGATTTTCTCAGGAGGACGTCAGCCTTGTTTCACGCGCGGAGTTACTCACCCCGAATGCACCCGCTGGTGCCACGACGGATGGTGAACAGGCCCGTCCCGGGACAATGACGCCAACGGGAGGTGGCGAAGATGAACCCGATGATGGGACGGATGACACGCCCGATGTGCTGGAAATCAAGTACGAATGGGGCGTGCAGGAAATTGTCTCTGACTTCGATCTGGAAACCGACACATTCGATTTCGGCGCATTGACGGCGGCAAGTGTCGGGGTCACCGAAGAGGCAGGAAACCTCGTCATCGAAATTCTGAACAATGGCGGTCACACTTATACGATCCTTGGCTTACAAGCAGAGGATCTGTCCGATGATAACCTGACCGCAGACGCAAATTCTGGCCTGCTCGATGAGGATGGCGCATTTATCGCAACGCTTGGTGATCTTGGTTTTGATTTCGGCTAAACAATAGTCCTGTTGGTTTCCCATGGGCAGCTTAGTTTGCCCATGGGTGTCACAGAATGGCCTGCTGCCGATACGGTCCGGAAAAGGATTGATTCTTTTACCGCTTGACGACCCAGAGTAATATGCACCTGCCGCAATTTTCATGCAGCGAGCTCAGCGAGAAAATCGAATGTACAAAGTGGGCTCGCTACCGCCATTGGAGCAAACGCGGCATCCAGGCGCTGGACGCATTTCGCTCGGATGAGGAACGGCCTGAACTGCCATTCGATTGGCAAGTGCCATTCTGCAGTGCGACCCGTCAAAGCTGCCGTTGGCTTTTGCATGCATCGGATTAGACTGAAAAACTACGTTCAATGATGGACTATGTTGAAACCCTCATCCTCAGTGGGCGGCAGAAAATGCGCCGTGAACCGCCTGAACTGTTCCTCGGTCGCCGCGAAGGCATGATTTCCCTCGGCATTGCGGGCGCGAAGGCGTTCCAGACAGACGGTGTCCGGCACATCCAGGTAGTGCAACTGATGCCCCGCGTTACTGGCGCGAGCAACATCCAGCATCCATTTTCGTTGCGCGACAGTGTTGGCAGCAAAGTCCAGAACCACCGTTAGTCCCGCATTCAGCAGAGCCGACACGTGCGGAACCATCGCCGTTCGCAGTTTGGACGCGTATCGCACGTAATCGGCTCCGTCTTTCATCTGGTCGGCGAACAACGCGCTGAGCCAGTCATCTTCAGATATAACGATTGTGCCTGCGGACGCACCGAGCTTTGCACATAGCGTGGATTTCCCGGATGCGATTTTTCCACAGACCATGTGGAGCATGGGGGACTTTTGGGACATATCTGACCTCCAGTATTCAAACAATCGAAACGGCCGCCCTACTATGAGGGCAACCAACCGCTTCACACCAGTCGTATGTGCGACTGTGTAAGCCAGACAAGCCCAAAAAGCATCATCGCAGCGGCCAACGAGCAGGCCAGCGTGCGCACCGTGTTCCACATGGTCCAACGCGGCAGGTAGGTGCCGGTCCAGTAGTCGCGGGTCGCGTCTGCTGACAGCTCCATGCCTGCAAGCGCCTCGTTCATCGGCACATTAAAGAACACTGTGACGGCGAAGCACCCGAACAGGTAGACCAGTGCGCCAAGCAGGATGAGCCTTCCCGGTCCACCGGCAAGGTACGTCGCGCTGTAAACGACGACGAATACCGACACGACGGCCATACTGAGAAAAAGCGTCATGAAAACCCAGCGAAAGACCTCGCGATTGATGACTTGCATGGCTTCAACGCCGCCTGTTCCGCCGGCATGGGAGAGCGAGCGCATGATAAAGTCAGAGAAGGCCAGAAAAACACCACCAACGATCGCATAGGCGAGAATGGAAAGCTGTAGCAGCACGAAAACGAGTGGCGACATGATATTTCTCCTATTTTTTGGTGACGGCGGTGGCGGGCGCGAAGGACGAACAACCGCCAAAAGTGACGCCGCAGCTGACAAAAAGCGCGTGTGGCGCGGCCAGAATGAAGGCGCCTGTGCCACCACCCGTCAGACCTGGGGCCCCAAGGGCATTTTTGTTAAAAACAGTAGCAGACATAAGGGTTTCCTTTCGGATGAGGAAGCCAATCACGCCGCAGCGTTCCAGACCCCACTCGAGGCGGCCACAGCTGCGAAATCAGCAAAGTCGCGCGGTCCCCGGCCAAGCGCGCGCTCCACGCCATCGGCCACATGCGCATTGCGCCCGTCGAGCGTCTCGCGCGCAATCGCCGTAAAAACATCGGCGACGAAGTCACCCCCCGAGGCTGCAACATTGGCGTGGAAATCTTCAAACGTGATCGGCAAATGCCGGATGGGGCGACCTGTGGCGGACGACAACACCTCTGCCATTTCTGCGAAACTCATCAGGCGCGGCCCAGTCACCTCGTAAAGTTGACCGGTATGCCCATCTTCCGTGAGTGCCGCGACGACGACATCTGCGATGTCATCAATGTCGATAATTGGCTCGGCGATGGCGCCACCTGGCATGGGCAGAACCCCTGCGAGGATCGGATCACGCAGATAGCCTTCGCTGAAGTTCTGCGCGAACCACGCGGAACGCACCAGAGTGAAGGGTATGCCTGAGCCCTGGACGACCTCTTCGCCAAGACGCGCATGGTGCTCACCGCGCCCGGAGAGAAGCACAACATGTTCAAGACCGCTGGCCGCCGCCACTTTGGTGAAGGCTTCGAGTTTCTCTACAGCGCCCGGGAAAGCGAGGTCGGGGAAATATGTGACATAGGCCTTGGATGCACCGCTTAAAGCGGGCGCCCAGGTGGCCGGGGTTTCCCAATCGAACGGGATTGCCGCATTGCGGGAACCGCGCCGGACAAGGGCACCCACTTTTTCAAGCTTTGCAACAACGCGCGATCCGGTCTTTCCATTGGCGCCGACGACGAGGATGGTTTGGGATTGCATGGTATAACTCCTTTTTGCCTGCGATGCTCAAGGAGTAATCGGACCCATGCGTCCGATTATTGACCGCCGCTGCCAAGGTTTTGACCGATTGTGCCAACAGCGTCCTGTGACATACTGGTTTTGGGAAGCTATCAATTGATCATGCATATCTTTCACGCAACATACGGATCTTGATCATGGCCTATGTAACCTCGCTCTTCGCGCGGAAGATGGTCGCTGCTGCCGGTAGAGGCATAGACCAGAGGGCGACACTGGAGCGTGCAGGCATTGATCCTGATGCGCCGTGGGACCCGAAAGTCATGATCGCTGCAACTACCTATTACGAAATGCTCGAAGGCATGGCTGAACAGATCGACGTGACCGAGCTCCCGGTTCATGTCGGCGCATCCATGCGATGCGATGAATATGGCGCACTTGGCCTTGCGTGGAAAGCAGCGCCTACTCTGAAGGCGTCTTGCTCGCGGGTTGACCGCTATGCCCGGATCTGGACGGGTGTCGTGACGTACGAGCTTCGAAACGATACCCGCGGCATTCTCTTTATGTTGCACAGAGAGGGCGAACGGCGTCTGGGGCTACGCCTTTCGAACGAAGCTACCCTCGCCAGCGCGGTCTCCTTGTCGCGGCAGGTCTGCCCGGTCCCCTTCAGCCCCGTCGAAGTTCTCATTCAGCACAAAGAACCCAAATCCAAGGTCTTTCACGAGGCGTGGTTTGGATGCCCGGTCCATTTTGGTGCCGATCTTGATGCGGTCCTCATCTCCCATGAGGCCATGGAGCGGCCTAACATCCTCGGCGACGAAGGCATCTCGAGATACTTGATGTCAGACCTCGATACCCAGCTGACAAAACTCAAGACGCCACCTCAGGTAGTTGGTGATGCAAGAAACGCGATTGCACAGGCTTTGAACGAAGGCACGCCGCGAGTCGCAGACATTGCCAAAGGTCTGGGCATGAGCGCCCGCTCTTTCCATCGCCGCCTCTCGGAACACGGTTTGAGTTTTCAGACCCTCACCGAGGAGACCCGCCGTGAGCTGGCCGAAGGCTTGCTGCGGGATGAGCAGTATTCGCTGGCAGAGGTTGCGTTTCTCACCGGCTTCTCGGAGCAAAGTTCATTCACACGTGCCTTCAAACGATGGCTCGGGACGACGCCTGCACACTATCGTAAAGCAAAATTGATGAATGCCTTCCCCACCTCGCAGATCAAACACTGAGGCCCGGAAAAGACTTGGCATTACGGTAACCCAGCGGCCCATTCCGGACGTTGGTCGTGGTCTTAAATTGCTGCGGTCGCAGCCCACTTTCCTGCCGCTCGCTGCAAGCGCGAAATCAGGGGTTGGTCGAAGAGCGTTCTGCGGACACTCCAAAGCTTCACCCGGATCAGATCAACCGCCGCTTTCGACCCATAACCGTGATCAAATTGATTGGATTTCAACTAAGGTCGGGACACCTCACTCCTCGTCATTGTTCCAGAAGTCTGTCGGCATATCATGCAGCTGTTGTGCAGCCGCGTCATCAATCCAGTCTTGCTGGTCATCACTTGTCCAAGTCGCAAAACCAGGCTCTTGTGCGGCCATGTCGCGCGCACGTCGCATAGCTTGACGGTACTTAAGTTGCTCAATGGGCGCGTCCGGAACAATGGCGTAGACGAATGTACCGCCCATCGCAGCAGCCAAAGATTCCATTTGCTTCAGTGATACTGATCCCTCTTTTTCACTCCGCTCTGCTTGATATATTGCGTTGCGGCTAACGCCTTTGCGCACCGCCAATTGCTCCGCAGACATACCCAAGGCCAACCGCATTGTTGCGATCCAGCCTTTCTCAGGCACCTGCTGCCTCCCGAGCTGTTGCGCCGTGCGGTCTAGTATCCGCGCCAAGCGTCTGCGTTGCATGAAGTCTGGCATTATGCTCCTTGAGCAAACGTTGTAATGCACCGTGCGGATAAGTTAAGATAAGGCACCCACTAAATCAATATATTTATCATGAAATTCAAAAATATGCCTACTTATACCTAACAATTATGGCATTCTATGCATATATGTACATTGAGAGGATCACTATGCTCGATACATTTCTAACGCCGGAATCATACCCATTTGCACTTGCCTTAGCCTTAACGGCCGGACTGTTTCTCCTTGAGATCGTGAGCTTATTGCTGGGTGCCACGATTCTTGGCTTGGGTGGTGAAGGGCCAGATATAGACGTCGAGGCGGACTTTGATCTGTCAGTAGATATCGATACTGACGGGTTTAGTATGCCAGCGGACGGCATTGAAACGCCGACCAGCCCCTCCGGGCTTCTCAGTTGGCTTGGCATACGCGATGTCCCCTTCCTGATTTGGCTTGTATCCTTTCTGACCATGTTCGGCTTGATCGGTCTGATCATTCAGTCGATTGCAACCAATGCCCTAGGCGCACCCCTTTTTACGTCGCTCGCCGTTGTGGTCGCCCTGATACCATCAATCGCCATCACTCGGGTCATCGCCAATTGGGTCGCGCTCATCATGCCCAAAACCGAAACGAGCGCGATACGTACGCGCTTTCTGGGCGGGCATCTTGGAACCATCACCCAAGGTACGGCTGCGCGCGGCAAACCCGCCGAAGTCAAAATCAAGGATCGCCACGGCAATATGCATTACCTCCGGGTCGAACCCTTACACGATGATGACGTCTTTCCTAAGGGCAGCAATGTGACGTTGATCCGCAAACGTGGCGACAAGTTCTTCGTCATTTAGGTTTAACATTCAACCTGAAATTCAAATTCATAAAAACAATGGAGTATTCTATGGAGCTTACATCAATCCTTACCGTCGCTGGCATCATTGTCGGCCTTCTTATCTTCATCGGCCTCATCATGGCCCGCCTTTATAAACGCGCGACGCGTGAAATGAGCCTTGTTCGCACCGGGTCCGGTGGACGCAAAGTGATCATGGACGGTGGTACCATCGTGGTCCCGTTCTTGCATGAAGTTTCGAAGGTCAACATGAAGACTCTACGCCTCGAAGTGGCGCGCACAAACGATCAGTCTTTGATCACCAAAGACCGGATGCGTGTCGACGTTGGTGTTGAGTTTTATGTCTCCGTGAATGCGACGGACGATGGCATCTCACGCGCGGCGCAGACCCTTGGCGACCGAACATTCCATGTAGAGCAATTGCGTGAGATGATTGAAGGTAAGCTGATTGATGGTCTGCGCGCTGTGGCCGCCCAGATGAGCATGGATGAGCTGCACGAGAACCGGGCAAGCTTTGTGCAGGAAGTGCAGAACGCGATATCTGAGGACTTGCTGAAAAACGGGCTTGAGCTTGAAGCTGTTTCCCTGACTGCACTTGACCAAACACCGTTTGAATCGCTTGATGAAAACAACGCCTTTAACGCCGTTGGTATGCAAAAACTGGCGGCGGTGATTGCCACCTCCCGTAAGCAACGTGCTGAAATCACAGCTGAAGCTGACGTATCTGTGGCCCGCTCCGAAATGGAAGCGGAGAAGCTGAAATATCAGATCGATCGTGAACAGAAAGAAGCGTCCATCACGCAAATACGCGAGATCCAAACATTGCAAGCCAGCCAAGAGGCTGAGATCGCCCGCAATCAAGAAGCGTCAGATCAAGCCAAAGACCAAGCCCGCATTGAGCGTGAACGGGCCGTGCGATCCTCCGAGATTGAGCGCGAACGCGCAATCCGCGAAGCTGAGATTGCAAAAGAACGCGAGCTTGAGGTCGCTGATCAAGACCGCCAGATTATCGTTGCCCGTAAATCTGAAGAAGAAAGCCAAGCCCGCGCATCTGCCGACAGCGCCCGTGCAGAGGCTATCAAGGCGTCCGAAGCCATTGAGACGGCCCGTGCAGTCGCAACCGCTGAGCGTCAGAAGCAGATCACCTTGATTGAGGCCGAGAAAGAAGCTGAGCGTCAAGCAACTGGCATTCGTCTTGCCGCGACCGCTGAAAAAGATGCTGCGAGCGATCGTGCTGCAGCCAAGCTGGAAGAAGCGCAGGCTGATGCCAACGCAACGATGGTCCGCGCTGAAGCGAAGAAAACTGATATGCTTGCAACGGCTGAAGGTCAAACCGCAATCGCGAACTCCGAAAACGAGCTGAGCGCTGAGATAATCGCGATGAAAATCCGCTTGGCAAGTCTCGAAGCCATGCCCGCGATCATTGCTGAGATGGTGAAACCTGCCGAAAAGATCGACTCGATCAAAATCCACCAAGTCACAGGTATGGGCCATGGCGCGCCTGGCGACACATCAGGGAGCGGTGGCACACCTGTCAATCAAGCGCTCGACTCTGTGCTTGGCATGGCGTTGCAGATGCCTGCCATGCAAGCGCTCGGCAAAGAACTGGGGATCAGCCTTGAAAACGGTTTGGCTGGCGTTGCGAACGGCGCAATAGGCATCTCCGAAGCCAAAGAGCCCTCCATTCCTTCCGCGGATGCAATCGAGAAAGAAGCGGTGAAGTCATAATCTCAGAGCGAGGATTTCGAGTAAATTCGAAGTCCTCGCGTCTCTGTCATAAACGCGCATAGGCAGCATTGCTGAACACCCCAAAGAAGGCACTTTTGTCTTTCTTCCGAAAGCGGACTTTGGCGAATGCGAATGCCCGCAGAACCAATGCCGGTTTGGAAGGACCGAGCCAGATGACGCCCGTTGCGCATGACCGCCGCGTATCAGGAGTGGAAAAGCTCTGGGGAGTTGAATTGAACTCGGTCTACCCTGTTGGCTACGTGGCAGGAGGATTTGTTTTGAAATTCGTATCCGGATTGAAACGGTGTTTGGGTGGGGCAAGCGCCTCGGGTCCTGAAAGTGAAACAGCTGAAAAACGGCGGTTTGGATTGAGCCAAATGGGTGCAGCTCACCCGAATGAACACCTGCGGTGCAGCCTGAAAACCTCTGGTTGGGAGGGTGGCGTTGCAGTCACTGTTCTTTCTGGCGGGGACCATGCGCTGCCTCGCTAGGTCAGAATCGCAGCGGGTGCCGATGTGCGCATGGGAAAGAAACAGCACATGAGATGGTCTCCAAGAGGCGCGCACCATGTTGCGGTTGTCAGGGCTGCCGTCTTAGATGAAAGGCTTTCACCAACGCCACTTAGGGCTTCATGACCCCCACTGTTTTTCAACTCCCGAGACAGCAGGAAAGGACTCTCCTTTGCACTTACTGCTGACATGCAGACCCATAGCTGCGTCGAGAAACGGTTGGTTTTGCCTTCAGCCTCAACAAACACCACGCTGGATCGGCGCGTTGTTTGTTTATGCGAGCGCCGACATTACACAAATCAACGCATAAACTGGTCGAATTGGCCGTGCAGGAAAATTTCCGATTGTTTTTGTCGGATTGACATTCATGGCAACTTCTTTCACTTGTTTCTTCATACAGCCAGCTCAGCGATTTTGCGGCCAGCCGAAAACCAAATGATTAGGGGGCGGGCCAAGTTGGCACTGTGCCCCTGTCACGTTGACTATCGGGGGAATTGCGATGACGCGTGTGCTGAACGGGCCAGTTGATGGCGTATTACTTGGAGATCAGGGGTCCAGATCGGTTGAAGGAAGCGACAAGGTTTACCTGCTCGCGGATACCAATGGCGATGGGGATGCAGCCGACGCCGGAGAGCGGGTCGTGTTTTTCGATGGCGAAAACGCAAGCGGGCTGGATGTTCCGACAGGCAATATTCTGAATCTCACTCAGGCTTCGGACGGTGCAGTCTACATCGGGGATGGGGATACTGACGCGGTCTATCGCCTCTTTGATCTGAACGGTGACGGGGATGCCAATGATGCAGGCGAGGCACGCCTGTGGTTTTCACAAGGAGGCAATGATGCCGCCTTCACACTGCCCACCCCGAACGGCGTCGCCGAGGGGCCGGACGGTGCGATCTATGTCGTGAATGCAGGTGTGTCGTCGCGCCCACAGGACGGGATTTACCGAACGGTGGACCTGAATGGCGACGGGGATGCTGAGGATGCCGGCGAAGCGTCGCTTTGGCTGGACCTCAGCGCGGTCGTGCCGACGTCATCGCCTTTTGATTTGTCATTCATCGGTGCGCGCGGGTATCTGATTGATCCCTCTGGCAGCGCCGAGGACTCAATCTATACCTTCGAGGATACCGACGGATCGGGCGTCATCGAGGCCGATGAGTTCTCAACCTTCGCCGAGAAGACATCAACCGGCGCGCCCATTGATTTCACCGCCGCAGCAGACGGTGAAAGCGTTGTCGTGCTTGAGTGGCTGGATGGCGACGATGATGGCCACGATCTGGTGCGCTTCAGCGATCTGGACGGGTCCGGTGCCATCGACCAGCCAAATGAGACTGTCACGATCTGGAATTCCAGCCAGCTGCCGGGTGTGTTCGAGACATTCGCCGCCTTTTCGGTCGCAGCGGATGGCGCGGGCCGGATCGCCCTGACGTCCAATGATTTCGATGCCTTTGGGGACAATGTCTATATTCTGACCGACGTGAATGGCGACGGCGATTACTTTGACGTCGGTGAAACCAACGTCCTTGCCTCGCGCGCATTTGACGAAGACACGCTGGAGCGGCCGCGCTCGGTCTCTTTTTACGAAGGCACAGTGGCCACAGCGCATACGAGCGTCGGTGCGGGCAACCATTTCTCGGTCTTTCTGGACGCTGAGACTGGCACACTGACGGCGACGGGCGAAAACGTCCTGGGCCAGCTTGGACAGGGCGTTGCGGGCTATGATATCCCGGCACCGGTCGCGGTCACGCTGCCGGAAGGGTTTGATGGCGCCATCACATCCGTTTCTGCGGGTCTGATCCATGCAGCATTCCTGACCGCTGACGGCGATGTATACACATGGGGCTTTGGCAATTCCGGTCGCCTTGGTCTTGGCGATGAGGACGCCCGCCTTGTGCCTGAGAAAATTACCGGCGTTCTGGATGACAAACCGGTGTCGGTCATTGAGATGGGCAATGGTGCCTCTTACGCCATCACCGGCGATGGCGCGCTTTATGCCTGGGGGCAGAACACCTCCGGCCAATTGGGTCAGGGGGACGAAGACGAACGTCTTGTGCCCACCGAAATCGATCTGCCGGGCCGCGTGCTTGCGGTTGCTGCGGGCACGTCGCATGCGCTGGCCTTGACGGAGGACGGGTTGGTTTATGGCTTCGGCTCCAACATCGACGGACAGGCCGCACCCTCGGAGCAGGTCGACGGCACCCCGGTGCGCGAGGTGCTGTCCCCGGTTCTGATTGAAGGGCTTCCCTCTGATCTCATAGCCGTCGCAGCCGCCACGCAAACATCCTACGCGGTCTCTGCATCCGGGCAGCTTTATGGCTGGGGGGAGAATTCCTTCGGTCAGCTTCTGATCGGCACGGACAATGGCGACAACACTTTCATGCCGACGGAGGATAAGATCCTGACCCCGGTTGAAATCGACATCCCCGGTGCCGTCATAGACGTAAAGGGCGGCGCCCGCTGGGCCGTGGCCCTTACGGAGGATGGCGATGTCTATGCCTGGGGTCCGAATGACCGGGGCCCAACGGGTGGTCTGGACGGCGACCCCGCGACCGAAACCGATGGAACCTTTTATCCGACCAAGATTGCCGAACTGGACGATGTTGAGATCGTAGAGATTGCCACCGGGCCAAACCACATCATCGCGGTTGCCGCCGATGGAACAGTCTATACTTGGGGTTCAGGCTCGGATGGGCGTCTCGGCTATGAGGTCAGCGGAACCACCACGACACCGGCGGTCATTGATTTTGACGCCGACGCCCGCCCGTTTCTATTGTCATCCGATCCTGCGGATAATGGCCGCGATGTGGATCCGGGAACATCTGTCCTGCTCACCTTCACTGAGACCATAGAACGCGGCACAGGCGAGATCCGCTTTGTGAACCGTGACGATCCATCGGACGTTCTGGTCGTTGACGTTGCCGATCCGCTGTTCGTTCAGATTGATGGCGATGTGGCCACTGTTACGACCGCCAACTACTTCCGTCCGGACGCGCGCTACGCGGTCGAATTCGATGAAGGCGTATTCGAAGACACTACAGGACAGCCGCTTCCAGCCATCGCACCCGGCGACACCTCAACCTTCAACTTCGCCACTGCCGATACCCCACTGCCCGGTGACACGGTTTTGCGCGGCACCGAAGACAGCGACCTGCTGCGCGGTGCCGACGGCGACGATACCCTTGGGGGCAGTGGCGGCGACGATTTTCTTGCGGGTAACGGCGGTGATGACAGGCTGTTTGGTGGCGACGGTAATGATCGTTTGTCCGGTGGCGCAGGTGACGACCTCATCATCGCAGGCAAAGGTGATGACGGTCTGGCCGGTGGCGACGGAAACGACCAGTTGCTGGGTCAGGACGGCGCGGACTTCATTTCCGCAGGCTCAGGCGATGACCGGGCCTTTGGCGGGATAGGCGATGACACGATCTTTGGCGAAGACGGCGCGGACGTTCTGGGCGGCGGTGCCGGCAACGACATGCTCGACGGTGGAAACGGCAACGACATCATCAACGGGGGCGTAGGCAACGACGTTATCAGCGGCGGCAACGGCGACGACAGTGTCAATGCAGGCACCGGCCATGATGACATTGAAGGGGGCGACGGGGCGGATGTCTTGCGCGGCAATGATGGCCGTGACGAGATCAACGGCGGCGCGGGTGCGGACCGCATCGCGGGCGGCGCTGACAATGACAGGCTGACCGGCGGCTCCGGAAACGACCTCGTCTTTGGTGGTGACGGCGATGATGTGATCACGGGCGGTGGCGATGATGACCGCCTCGTGGGCGGACAGGGCGCAGACATTTTCCATTTCGGCACTGCGGACGGGCGGGATGTGATCACCGACTTTGAGGCCGGTGTCGACAGCATCCGTCTCGCGGACGCGTCGGACTACAGTCTCAGCTACAATACGTTCACGGGCGACACGACGTTGGCCTATGGCGCAACCACGGTTGTCCTGCGCGACACGGTGCTGACGCGGGCAGATATCTCGGTTCAGCCGCTCTCGGTAGTTGCGCTGACGGGGATAGACGCGGGCGACAACGCGGGCATCTCGGTCTCCACCGCCGGGGATATGAGCGGTGACGGCACGCCAGAGGTTGTCATCGGCGCCTTCAGCGCAGACCGCGATGCGCTGCTGTCACCCGGTGAGGCCTATGTGCTCGACGGAGCCACGCTAGGTGCGCTGGAACCAACCAACGGTTTTGCGGCGTTCGACCTTGGTGACCTTTCGGAGGGCGCTGGGGTCCTCTTGCAGGGCGCTCTCAACGCCGAATTCGCAGGGTGGAGCGTGGCCGACGCGGGCGACGTCGATGGAGATGGCCGCGCGGATGTCATTGTGGGCGCGTTTGGTGCCAATATCTTTGCAGGACGCGCTTTTGTCGTCTTCGGCGACGCGATCGAAGATGCACGCGCGACTGAAACCGCCATCGATCTCGGGGCGTTGACACCGGATCAGGGCGTGACGCTCACCGGCTCTGCGATCCTTGATTATGCCGGGCATCAGGTCGCAGCCCTTGGTGATCTGGATGGGGATGGCTTTGATGACATCATCATCGGTGCAGGCCAAGCCGACGGGCGCAGGGGCGAAACCCATGTCGTCTTTGGGTCTGCCATTGTCGCAGAGACCGGCGAAGACGGCGACGGTGAAATTGCGCTTGGCGATCTGTCCGGCGGCGATGGTGTCACCATTACCGGTGCAAAGGCGCAGGACCTGCTGGGTTTTGCGGTGTCCGGTGCGGGCGATGTGGACGGAGATGGCTTGCTGGACGTGATCGCAGGGGGTTGGACCGGGTCGCCGGACGGCTCCGGCGCACAAAACGGGGTCGGTGCCGTGATCTTTGGCTCAGCAATCCTCGCCGCGCGCGGTACCGGCGGCGAAATCGATGCAGGCACAATGACCAACAGAGAGGGCCTTGTCATTTATGGCCCTGAGGCAGGGAATGCGCTTGGTCGGGGTCTCGCGGATGCGGGCGATATTGATGGTGACGGCTTTGGCGATGTGCTCTTTGGCGCGTATCTGTCTGATGCGGATGGCATCCCCTTCGGCGGGGAGGCTTATCTGCTGTCAGGTGCCGCACTGACGGCCGAAACACTGCCGGGCCTTGATGTGTCGGTTGATGTCTCTGATCTGTCTGGCGGGCGCGGGGTGCGCTTTGTCGGTGCGGATGAGCGGGACCTGACCGGGTTCTCGGTCTCAACGGCGGGTGATGTCGATGGCGGCGGTGCGCCTGATGTGCTTGTCGGTGCCTATGGGTTGGGCGAAAGTGGCGGTGCCTATCTCGTCTTCGGCGAGGCCTTGGCAGCGGATTTCACCGCTGCGGGTGATGGCTTTTTCCACTTTGCCGATATGACGCCCGACGAAGGCATCAAAATCCTTGGCCTCGGCGAGGACAACACCGCAGGATGGAGCGTGGCAGATGCCGGAGATATCGATGGCGACGGGCGCGATGATATACTGCTCTCTTCATGGCGCGGCGATCTAAGGGGCAGCGATGCGGGCGAGGCCTACCTCGTTACAGGCGCTGCCGTGGCAGAGGCCGCGCGTTTCGACGGGATCATCGACATCGCGGATTTCCTGCCTGTTGACGCGTTCCTGTTCACTTAAAATACCAGTGTGGCGCCGCTCACGGGCGGCGCCGCTTTGCCACAAAGCTTCCAAACGAGCGACATTCCGAAGGTGTTACGGCCCTAAGTTCATCTTGCGCGTCACACGGATCGCCAAGCATTCCCGGCTGTGCTCATCCAGCATGTTCAAGGTCCGGAATGCCTTCCCGTCATCGGTCCGGTGGTGCATGGAAGTCATACAAGCAAACGTGATTGCAATACTCAGGTCGCAACCGGACACATGCGCCGTCGTTAAGCCAGAGCCGGCTGTCATGGTGCTGTTCCACAACGCGGCAGACCCGCCGTTCCGAGACCATGATGTTATCCCGGAAGTGATCGATACAGGCGTGCCGACGTGACGGGCTTAATAGTTTCCCGGTGCAGCTTTCGACAGGATCATCCTGTCCAGCGTCAAGTTCGACACGGCTCTGCGCAGCCGGTCATTCTCCTTCTGAAGCCGTTTGTGCTCTTTAAGTTGGTCAGTTCCCATACCGCGCACGCCAGCGATAATATGTCTGTTCCATTATCTGCACCTGTCTGATTGCATCAACACGCGGCATCCCTTGGCCACACAGCACCTTAACCTGCCGCAACTTCGTGACAATCTCTTCCGGCTTGTGTCGTTTGATCCCCATAATTGATCCTCCGTTTCTTAATTATAACGGCGGACCAGTTCAGTGGGGAAGGATCATTAAGCACTTGCTTTCAATAACAAAAACACGCATCCACTACGCGCGAGCCAATCTAACCAGCCGCGAATACTTTGCGACAGAACCTGATGAGGTCTCTTCAGAACATCCAGCGAAAAAATTCCGCAGTTAATGCACCAGTCCCGATTATATCATCTTTGCGTGACTGCGTAGAAGACTGGTAATTTGGGCAGTGTCCTTACCTGCAGCGTGAATATCTTCGGCGATCAGGTTTGTGATGGTAATAGCATAGCTCAGGATTTTCATTTCTTCGTCGGCGCTTTTCGCCCGTTCTGCCAGCAGAAACAGCATTGCGGAAAAAGCTGCGGAGCGCAGCCGAACAGACCGCGCCGGAGACATCCGGGAGATTGGCAGTCTTTGCGTCGAAGGTCCAAGCCCCTGTGCGACAACAGCGAGAAACACACCTGCCGCACGGGTTGCGGCACATGTTTCGCACTTAACGTCGTCCAGCGTGTCCTTCAGCGCCAGTGTCACCACTGTTTCGCTTACAAAGAAAGAGTCCTGCTGATCCTGCGCCAGTGCCACCTCCATTGCCCAGGAAACCACGCGACCAAACACTGCCAAATCTGAAAGCGACGGCTCAGCCAACAACCTGGCGGCCTGCTGAATTTCCGTATTTTTCGGGTGCCACATTTGCAAGCTGGACTTGTAAATGTCTTCTGCCTTTAATCCAATTTCGGACAAGGTGCTACGCAATGGCTCCGGCAAGTGAGACACCACAGGCGCAGCCATTGTCATGGGAATATGAGATATCTGTTGCGCACCCCGCATCAGATCACGCAGTGGCAAAGCGAGTTCACCGGGATATGGAAAGCGTAGTGCCATCTGATGTTGATCCTTCTTGCCCCCGATATCGTTACAAAGCGGGGATTACCCGTTTATTGTAACACAATGCCGCTGCGTCCGGAATCGTGAAAATTGCCTGTAATTAAAGCAAAAAACCATTTGGCTCGACGAATGTGACGGCCCACGGGTCTGATAGAAACCGCATATGGAAAAGCCAACCCGAACTGTTTTTCTATTGCGACGGCAAGCTAAATCGCGTTTCCTGTTTGTATGGTAGGCCGCGTCCGCAAAACTCTGTCGCATGCGACTAAACAACGTTCGAAAACCGATACCGGAGACGAACTGAGACTGCGTGCAGCTTGGATCTATTACATGGAAGGGGAGACCCAAAGCAAGGTCGCTGCCCTCCTTGGGATCAATCGCATCACAGTGACGCGCCTGCTCTCTGAGGCACGGCGGCGTGGGGAAGCGACAATCCAGATCAAAGGTGAACTTGCGTCCTTGGTGTCGCTGCAGCGCGATCTGGAAACGCGGTTTGGGTTGGAGCGGGCGATTGTCGCTCCTTTGTCGGATGCAAAAGCTGATCCAACCCCCGTGATTGCAGCAGCAGCAGGGGTGCACATTTCATCGCTGATGCGCGCGGGGCTGACCATCGGGGTTGGCTGGGGCCGGACCTTGCACGAAAGCCTGCCGCATATCGAAGGGCGCAACCTGAGGGATGTGCGTGTGGTTTCGCTGCTTGGTGGGATCATGGAGGCGCGGCGTTTCAACCCGTCAGAATTTGCCTGGCGTTTTGCCGAGCTTTTTGAGGCAGACGGATACCTTGTTCCTGCACCTGCCTTGGTGGACAGCGCCGAAGCGCGCGATGTCTTGCTGCAGCAAAGCGGTTTGGATCATGTTTTTAAAATGGCACAGTCAGGAGAAATCGCAGTTTTCGGCGCTGGTGGCATTTCGGAAACATCGACAACGTATCAGCAGGGCCATCTCTCCGAAAAAGAGCGTAAATCACTGACCAAAGCTGGTGCGGTCGGTGATGTATTGTACAATTTCATCGATGCAGACGGACGGCGGGTTGAACATCCGATCAATAACCGCGTTATCTCAATTTCGTTGGACAAGCTGGCCCATATTCCCAAACGCATTCTGGTGTCCGGGGGAAGCAACAAGATCACCGTTATCCGCGCGGCGCTGAATGCGCTGGCCCCGACGACCTTGGTGACAGACGAGATTACAGCGCGGACACTGGTTGACTCAGCGCCCTAGGGTCAACTCTTCGAAGTCAACCAGAACCGCTTGAGCCCCTGCACAAATCAGCATGTTGCGATCAGCTATCCGGGTTTTATCAACAAAGCCGAAAACTGGCATCGACAAGTTTTTTGCCATCCCCACACCGGTGCTGCTTGCGTCGATCAGGATCGCCGTTTCAGGGGCATGGCCGCGGGCGCGAATTGTCGATCGCAGTCCGTTTCCCACCCTGTTCGCGGGATCAAGATAATGAATTGGCCCAGCAGATTTTAACCCTGAGAGGGCGGGCAGGTTCTGGGCTGCGTCGACGCGGCGGTGCCGACCATGAGACACGATGGCGACATCAAGGTTCGCGGCTTTTAGGCGTCCCAGGAACAGTTCAAAACCGGGTGTGAGCGCCAGGTCGACCGTGTCGCGATCAACCAGACGCTGGTCGAGCTTTTCCAGAAAATCTTTGGGGCACAATTTCCCGGTGCGTTCCGCAATATAGGTCAGCGCCGATGATAATGGTTGGCCGGAAAAACGATCACGGGTTTCTTGGGGCGTCAGCGGCACACCATAGTCGTTGAGCAAGGCAGACAGTTCTTCACTGTCGATCAAGTCCGTTTGTGCTGCGACCCCCTCGAATGCGATCAAAACCAGCTTTGTGGCAGAAGGAAGCTGTATCTGGCCCAAACGCGCGTTATCAGAGATGTTCCGCAGGGCTGCTCCCTTTGGTATATCAACACGCGTTGGCACATCCGCATCGCTTTGTCGTGCGGCAAGGTCCCAGAGCCGATTACCAAAACCACCCTGTGAATGCGTCATTTTGGGAATGGCCCAGGTCCTGCTTCCGTTTGTAAAAAGGTCTAGAAACGCAATTGCGGCAGCTCGGTCCTGCGTAGTTTCCTTTGAAAAGGTCTGCCATATAGCGATTTCATCCATTCGATCCGGCGCGTTTGTATCAAGCCAGAAGTCTTCTCCAAGAATGGCTTGCCGGATCACATGGCAATAGGAGGCATATAGATAGGCCTCAGGATGCATCAAGGCGGGGGTTTTTGCTTCTGCGGGTGCTGATCCAGTCCGCACCGACACAGGTCGTTTGTGCAAAAGTTCGTAAAACATCATACCAGCGGCAAAACTGACATAGGCGCGGCGGACCATCCGCGAGGCCGGTTTCTTTCTGTCAAACGCATGGTGCCAAGATAAAAACGTATCTATCAGACGCTGGTCACTCAGGTCGTAGTGCTGTCCGGTTTGCGCCGAAACGGCGGCCATCTGCGCACGAAAAGACGTTTCGAACCAACGAAGCTGGCGCACGGATTTGCGGGTCGGCAGAGAGGTTTCTGTCAGTTTATCAATGGCGGCGGAGTTCATGGTAACTTTCCTCTAAGGGAGCGTTGGATCAACATTACACTGTTCGCATTTCGTCGCAAAGCCGTGTCGCACCGTTCGCTCTTATTTGCCGGTTAGCGCCGACATCACTGCGTCGTCGACAGTTCTATGCCCCAACCACGAAAGCCGCGTCAGCGTGGCATGTCCTTGTCCCAGCAAATCGTTTTCATCACCGTCCTTGCCAGTGCCCATTCTGCCGCGTGGCACCAGCAATTCGGTGCGTGCCCCATTTTGGGAAATGACATCGCTTGTTGACGCGATCTTGTCGCGCCCGATACGGGCCTGCCGGAGTTGCGCAGGCAGTGCAGCGGGCAAGTTGATCGACAGCCAGTGACCATCAAGAACCCAGTGCTGCCGTTCTTGCCATAACCGTCCGATCAATCGTGCCAGGTAATCGGCATCATCTGTGCCAAGCTGCGGGTTTTTGACCCGCGACATGCCGATTGCGGGGATGCCCCAAAAGGTTGCTTCGCGCGCGATGCCCAGCGTGCCGGAATAGGCGATATCCTCTGCCACGTTAGGACCATCGTTTATACCCGACAAAACCAGATCGGGCTTCGCTCCGTCTTTGAACACCCATGTCATCGCCGTGACAACGCAATCGGCGGGCGTGCCGGAACAGCTGAACCGTTGAGGGGCGGTTTCTGTCATGAATAGCGGGCGACCAACAGTCAAGGAGGACCCTGCTGCCGTGCGCTTTGCTTCGGGTGCGACGACCCAGACATCATCGGACAACTGGCGCGCTGCCTCTTCTGCAAGCGCAATTCCCGGTGCGTCGATGCCGTCGTCGTTGGCGATCAGAATGCGCATTACCTGTCCCTCCCATTTACGATGTGGGTTTGCCCGGTCTTTGCGGTTGGATCCAGCGCGTCTATATGGTCCGCAAGATCGGTCAAATCCGCCGTGGCGCAGGAATGGCCAAAAACACGAGCTGCATCGACCGTCCCGCACATTTGATTGTTTTCATGCAGCGTAGGATGGGTGGGCAGACGTATCCAGTCTGCCTGTCCGTTAGCAAATGCGATAGCACCGGGTGACCCGTCGGGCAGATGGCCTGTAAATAGCATCGGGGTTTGGCGCGTCACCGCCAGGGGAATTGCAGTTGCAGCGGGCCCAGCGACACCCATGCCGTCATGCACCAACAAAGGAGTAGTTGGGAATTGATCGCCCCTATTCCACAGATGCGCGCGTTCTACCTTGGCGACCAGTCGCTTTGTAATTTTGGGGTTATGACCAGAAATTACCCTGATCTGCGCAAGCAGCGGGTCGGCCATATCACCGGAAATGGCAAAAGGGCCCTCTTGGATCGCGATCAATTCCAGCGAACGCCCCGCAAGCGGCGTCGGCAAAACACTCCCCCCTGAATGCGTTGCTATCCACGCTCTAATTGCGATAGCACGATCATGGGCTGATACTGGATCGGCTCCGTAGGACGCATCAATCACCAACAGATCGCACTGCGGCAAGGCAGTCATCGGGAAGACCTCGCTATTGGGCACCACATCACCGCAGTAGACCACTTTTGCGGACGTGTCTGACGCCGCAATCCACATGCCGCCTGCAACATGGCCGGAATGGCCGGTGTCAATAGCAAGTGGCCCGACTGAAAACCGTGTCCCGATCTGCACAGTTCTGATGTCCATCGACGCCAGAGGGTGGGTCGCCAGATCATCAGGCCGCGCGTATTGCGCAAGTGCCGCCGGCGTTTCAGCGAGCGTTTCGGCAGTCATATAGATCGGACCGGTGTACCCTTGCGCCGCAAGCCAGCAAAGGGCACCGACATGGTCTTCATGTGCATGAGATATGACGAGAGCGTCCAGATCGCGCGCGGGCAGTGCAAGCCGGGGGTGATAGCTGTCATCATCCGCACCCACTTTGATCCCGGCATCCAGCATCACGCTGCAGCCTTGCGTTTGTATGCAAACGCTTGTGCGCCCCTTCTCGCCAAAGCCGCCCTGAAGGTGAACTTGCATCAGCCTGGCTCCTGCGCAGGAATAAGCCATCCGCCCTCAAAAGCGAGCCGTGCAGTTTGCCCCACCTCCAGCGTCACAGGGTCGGGTTGAACAAAATGCACGATCCGGTCTGATGCTGCGTCAGGTCTAAATTCGATCCGCGCCAGCCCACCCTGATAGACAACACGGGTGATCGTGCCGTCAAAGCCGGGCGCATCGGTGTCCACGATTTTGACAGCCTCAGACCGGCAGCAGGCCAATGCCCCGGCGCGGGGGCCGTCACTGGGCCGACATCGCAGGGTAAGGGGTTGGCCGAACAAGTCTGCCGCACAGGTGCCATCTGTTCCCGCTGCCAAAACGTCCACTGGCAGCACGATACCCTGAGAAATAAAGGATGCCACCATCGGCGTGGCGGGTTCATGATATAGCTTATGCGGCGTATCCAGCTGCACAAGCTGCCCATGATCCATGACCGCAATCCTATCCGCGAGAGCCATCGCCTCGGATTGGTCATGCGTAATATACACTACTGTGGTGCCCGATCGCTTGTGGAAATCGGCAAACTCATCCTCCATCGATGCGCGCAAATGCACGTCGAGATTGGCCAAGGGTTCGTCAAACAGCACCAGTTCGGGCGTCGCGACAAGGCAGCGCGCCAAGGCAACGCGCTGGCGTTGACCACCGGACAGATTGGCAGGTGCCCGCTCGCCATATCCTTCCATATCCACCAGCTTGAGCGCTTCTGCCACGCGTTGTTCACGCTCGGCGTTTGGAACTTTTGCAACCTTCAACGAATAGCCGATATTTTCTGCAACATTCATGTGCGGCCACAACGCATAGTTCTGAAAAACGATGCCGATACGGCGTTTTTCTGGTGACACGTTAAAATTGCTTGATGACACCACCTTCCCGCCAATCCGGACTTCGCCCTGACTAACCTGCTCGAACCCGGCAATGATACGCAACAGAGTGGTCTTGCCGCATCCCGACGGGCCAAGCACCGCGAGGAACTCCCCTTCGCGCACGTCGATGGATACATTCTTTAGCGCCGCAAACGACTGAAATTTCTTGGTGACGTTGTCGATCGTTAGTCCCGCCACGGCAGCACCCCACTTGGAAGTTTCTTGGCAAAAAGGTTCGCCGTCAGCATCAACAGAAACGTGAACGCAACAAGCAAGGCCGAAATCGCAGCGGCGTATTTTGTGTCGCCGCCCTGTTCAAAGGAAAAGATCACGACGCCAAGTGTTTCAGACCCTGACGACCAAAGAAGTGCTGAAACAGTCAACTCTGAAAAGGCGGTCATGAAGATCAACAGCCCACCTGCCATTGCCGCCGGTGCGATCATTGGCACGATGATCGTGCGCATCCGCGTGAGCAACCGCGCGCCGCTCACTTGCGCTGCTTCTTCCAGCGCACGATCAATCTGGAGATAGCCGTTCACGACAGGACGCACGCCCAGAACAAGGAAACGCGCCAGATAGGCAAACAGAATGATCCAGACCGTATTGTAAAGCTGTGCGTTCAGAATCGGGATTGGTTTCAGGAACAACAGGATCGCTGCGATGGAAAGCACCACACCGGGCAGCGCATACGGCATCTCGACCACAATGTTTAACGCCTTGGTCCAGCGTCCCCTGTGCCACGCGATCAAATATCCAATGGGAATGGCAACAAACATGGCGAAGACAGCCGCCGCAATGGACAGCATGAAGCTGTTGGCAAAGGCACGCCGCGCCGCGATGTGTTCCATCACCACAAAGCGGTAATTGTCCAACGTGACGCTGTCGGCGGTCAGGGTGACGCCGTACCCACGCACCAGCGAGGTCAGGACCAATCCGGTAAGGGGCAGCACAAGAATGATCATCATCAGTAGCCACATGACCACTTCAAGAGGCACACGCCAACGCCCAAGCATATAAGGCGCAAGCGATGCCGAGGTGCCGGAAATGCGGTAATCCCTGCGCGAACTGAAGTAATCCTGCATGAATATCCCGATCATGGCGATGACCGCGATCAGCATCGACAGCACCGCAACCTCGGACAGGACCGCAGGGCCGCCACCCGCAAGGCGTTGAAAGATCAACGTCGGCAAGACCAGATAATTGGCCGGAATGCCCAGAAAAGCGGGGATGCCAAAGTTGCCGACACAAGAGACAAACGTCAGCGCCGCAGCCGCCACAATCGCCGGAGTCGCCAGTGGCAGGATAATCGTCGCGACAACGCGGAAAGGCCCGGCCCCACCGCTTTGCGCTGCTTCTACCAATTCGCGAGGAAGCTGGCGCAGCCCGGCACGCACGATCAGGAAAACGAGCGGCGAATACTGGATCGAAAGCAACAGTATAATGCCCTCGGGAGAATAGAGCGGGTTCGGCGTGCCCAGCGGTGGGGCAATGCCGAAGAAATTCAGAATCGGACTGGAGGGACCAAAGACCTGCAGCCACGCAAGGGCGGTTACCTGTGGCGCAATCATCAGCGGTGTGACAAAGCACAGAACAAGCGCTTGACGCTGCCGAATATCGGTCAGTGTCACGATCAGCGCAACTGTGACACCCAGAATGACGGACGCAACGGTGCCACCGATCCCAACCACTATCGTGTTGCGCGTCGCGCGCCAAACTGTCTGATCCGATAATCCATCTCGGATCGCATCAAGCGAGAAGTCTCCACCTGGAAATACGGTTTCCTGCAACAGCCGCAACATCGGCAGGAAAGAAAGTACAAAAACGACGATGCCAATAAGGAAAATTAGGGCCAGAAACTGGCCCTGATCGGTTTTGCCACGTATCGCCACGATTGGCGTTACCCGCCGAACATATCGGCAAAGCGTTTTTTGTTATCACCGACTTTCGGAGAGACCGTAGATGCGGAGATATCCATAACCTTGACCTTGGTACCTGCGGGCAACCAGTCGGGCTGGCCGACCGAGGCTTTGGCAGGAAGGTAGCCTTGGCTTAGTGCGAGTTTCTGCCCTTCATCGGACAGGATGAAATCAACGAATTTCTGCGCGTCTTCCACGTTATCCGCAGTGGACATGATCGCAACCGGTTCGGTCACCGCTGGTACGCCTTCGGGTGGAAAAACGAATCCGATGGGTGAGCCGTCCTTGATGGCATTCATCGCGAGGAAATCAACAACGACACCGTAGGCATTTTCGCCTGATGCGACCGATTTCAACACCGCGCCATTGCCGCGTACAGCCGTCAGGCCGTTTGACTGCATTGTTTCAAAGAACTCCCAGCCCAGTTCCGGATCTTCGACAAAGCCGGAAAGCAGAAACGCAGCCGCACCGGAGTAGAGAGGGCTGGGCATCACGACGAGGTTTTTGTAGGCATCACCTGTCAGATCGCTCCAGGTCGCGGGCTTTTCGGTAGCGCCGGTGTTATACATGATGCCCGTCGTGATGAGCTTGCTGCCAAAGTAATACCCTTCGGGGTCTATCGCATTCGCGTCAAAACCGTCGGTGACGGCGCCATCGTATTTCATCAGGCGGTCGTCAGCCTTGAGCGTTTCCATGCTCACGGCATCAGCAATCAAAAGCACATCGGGCTGCGGTGCACCGGCTGCGAACTCGGCAGCAAGTTTGCTCATCAAATCGCTTGTGCCAGAGCGAAAAACCTGCACTTCAACACCCGGATTTGCGGCTTCAAATGCGGCAACGGTTTCAGCGGCGTCTGCATCGGGCTGCGACGTGTAAAGCGTCAACTCACCGGCATAAGACGCCTGGCAAACCATCAGTGTAACGATGGCGGTGGATGCAGATTTAATCAAAGTTCGCG
Organism: Roseobacter sp. OBYS 0001; assembly: GCF_019654895.1. Classification (NCBI taxonomy): domain Bacteria; kingdom Pseudomonadati; phylum Pseudomonadota; class Alphaproteobacteria; order Rhodobacterales; family Roseobacteraceae; genus Roseobacter; species Roseobacter sp. OBYS 0001. Next base: position 13,267 of record NZ_BPES01000003.1, on the reverse strand, counting down.
TCATTTGTATCTCTCCCATGGTGTTAGTACCCCCCCCGGCATTTGCCTTGGGATTCTTCGAATATTTCTCTAGTTTGGTTGTAATCGCTCACCATCCAGATGATTTTTTTCTTTAAGCTACAATTGTAACACTTATATTACAATTGTGCATACCGATTGATTCGGGTCAAACAATTAAATGCAAACGGCCAGACCACCTGGCCAAATCAGCCGCCCCATCAGATGATAGAAAAAGATTTGCAGTCTCACCACAGACTCTTTCGTACAAGAAAAAAGAGAATGTCCGAAGTGTGATGAACGCTTTCTCGTTATCCGTCTAACGGGGGCAAATTGATGTTATTTGCGAACTGTGAATGTGCCCCCGAATTACTATTCCGAATAGCCGCCGTTGCGTTGCTCCGGACCTCAAAAGCCTGAGGACGGTGATATCAAACTGCGGTGGTGAAACGCCCGCAGACGGGAGCGATCAGGCAATTTTAAATGGTGAAATGGATTGATGTGAATGGCTGCAATCTTGTCGGCCACCGTTGGACATTTCCTATTTCGAAACCGGTGGTGGTATTCTTGGCCCGGTTGACTGCCAATGACAACAGCTTTCAAGTGCCGGCATCGAAAGCACATATCGGTATCATTTTCGCGCTTTCTATACTGTCAAATTGACGTTGCCAGCAGTTTGCCGATCTGTTCGGGACGTTCGATATGAGGTAGGTGCCCAGTGTCCTCAAAAAGGTGGATTGCGACGTTACCGGGCGCTGTCAGCGCATGCTGCCATGGTATGATTTTATCCCGGCGACCCCAAATCAGACGGGTGGGCATTTCAACCCTGCTGAGAGCAGCTTTTAGATCAAAAGCCTGAGTCCCATCCGGGAAAACAATGCCCGCAAGAGCGATTTGAGCAGCCCGCATGTTGGACTGCGTGCGCGTCGCCATAACGGAACGGACGTAACCTTCGCTGATCAGCGTGTCGTCTTGGACGAGCGTTTTCAGCCATGGCGCAATGCTTTCTGCACGGGATGCGTTTGCGATGCCGCTCAGGGTCGCACCGTTAATATCAGGGCCAAGGCCAGCAGGTGCGATTAGGCAAAGCGAGTTAACTTTACTCGGCCGGGTATCTGCAATCGCCAGTGCGACGGCACCGCCAAGACTATGGCCAATGAGTTGTGTTCCGTCCAGATGCAGATCATCAAATGTTTGGCGCACCGTTTTTACCAGGTCGGAGAAGCTGCTGATACGCAGGTTTGGGGATTTACCGTGGCAGGGCAGATCGATGCGGATCAGCGGATGGTCCGCTAAAAAGGGCTCGATCTGCTTCCATGATTTAGTGTCGCTGGCGAAACCGTGGATCAAAACGATGGGGGTTCGCGTGCCCCCGTTTCTGTAAGTGATGTTCAGGAGCCCAGTTTCCGGCACGAATATTGTCGGTGATGCGAACGCAGGGTCAGACGTTTGCGGCACGTCTTTGGCTTGTATGCGCCCGCGCGGGCCACTGCCCGTTACTGCGGTAATGTCGATACCGGCTTCGCGCACGAGGGTGCGGGCACGTGGGGTCGCACGGGTTTTGTCAGTCCGTGCGGTTTTCGTCTTTAAAGGGTTTGGCACGTCAGCGGCCTGATCAGAGGCCGGTTCAGAGCGTTCAGTTGTGTTTTCGGAGACAGTCTCCGGCGTAGCAACGGGGGCATCCCCGACCTCCTCGTCTTTGTCGTAAAGCCAAGCAACCGGCTGGCCTATGGTCACTTCGGTCCCCGCAGGAACGCAGTGATACAGCACACCATCGTTTTGGGCCTCGACCTCCATCGCGGCTTTGTCGGTTTCGATATCAAACAGGGGGTCTCCCTTGACAACAGTCGAACCGATCTCAACATGCCATGCGCTCACAGTTCCGCTGGCCATATCCATATCGACCTTTGGCATGATGACTTCGACAGGCATCAGAGGCGGCCTTTGACCAGTGCTGTTGCAGCTTCCAGAATATCCGGCACCTGCGGCACAGCGGATTTCTCCAGCTCGGGATTGTAGGGGATCGGGCTTTCCGCGCCGCCCAGCCGAATGATCGGCGCATCCAGAAAATCGAACGCATCGCTTTCGGCTACCATGGCTGATATTTCGGCACCCACGCCAAGGGTCTTTACCCCCTCATAGACACAGATCAGCCGTCCGGTTTTGCGCACTGATGCCAGCACGGTATCGCGGTCCATCGGACGCACGGTACGCAGGTCGATGACCTCGACGTCAATGCCATCCTTTGCCAGTTCCTCGGCGGCAGCGAGGGCCTTGTGTACCATCAGTGAGGTCGCGACGATGCTCAGATCCTGCCCTTCGCGACGCACGGCGGCTTTGCCGATAGGCGTGGTGTAGTACCCTTCGGGCACATGGCCTTTCATCTTGTACAGGATCTTGTGTTCAAAGATCATCACCGGGTCCGGATCTTCAAGAGCTGCCAGCAACATGCCTTTGGCATCCTCAGGCGTTGACGGTTGAATGACCTTGAGACCGGGGACATGCCCAAACCACGCCTCGATGCTTTGGCTGTGCTGTGCAGCAGCACCCGTGCCAGACCCTGCGGGGAACCGCATGACAACCGGGACTGATACTGCCCCTCCCAGCATGAACCGTATCTTGGCAGCTTGGTTGACGATCTGTTCCATCGCGAGCGTGGCAAAATCCGAGAACTGGAATTCAAAGATCGGGCGCAAGCCAGTCAAGGCGGCCCCCACGGCGACACCTGCGCCACCAAGCTCGGAGATGGGCGTATCCATCACACGGTCAGTTCCGTATTTCTCCACCAGATCGCCGGTCACCTGAAAGGCCCCGCCATAGATGCCGATGTCCTCACCCATCAGGATGACGCGCGGGTCGCTGCCAAGGGCGATGTCCATCGCCTCGCGGATAGCCTCGGCGTAGGACAATTCGCGGATCTCAGGTTTGGCTTGTATATTCATGCGGCAGCGTCGTCGGTATAGACAAAGCGGGTGGCGTCAGCCACGGCGGGTGACGGGCTGGCGTTGGCAAAGGCGATGGCGTCCTGAATGACCTGCTCGGTCTCGGATTCCAGCGCTGCGACGTCATTTTCGGACATGATTTTATGTGTGACAAGCAAAGCGGACATCTGTCCAATCGGGTCGCGCTCCATCCAATCGGCGATCTCCTCCTTGGTGCGATAGCGGTTGCGGTCAGATTTTGAATGTCCGCGCCAACGATAGGTGAGGTTTTCCACGAGGCTTGGACCATCGCCCGCGCGGGCACGGGCGACAGCGGTGTCCACGGCCTCGGTCACAGCTGAGAAATCATTGCCGTCCACGGTGACGCCCGGCATGTTGTAGGCTGCAGCACGTTCGGCGATATGTTTGACCGCCGTGGATTTTTCTGTCGAAGTCGACATGCCATAGCGGTTGTTTTCACAAACAAACACCACGGGCAATTTCCAAATGGCCGCCATATTAAGGGCCTCGTGGAAGGCACCCTCGTTATTGGCCCCGTCGCCGAAAAAGCACACGGTCACAGCGCCAGTGCCAAGGCGTTTGGCCGACAAAGCAGCGCCAACCGCGATGGGCAAACCGCCGCCCACAATGCCGTTTGCGCCGAGGTTTCCTTTTGCCACATCCGCGATGTGCATCGACCCGCCACGCCCCCGGCAATAGCCGTCCTCCTTGCCGAAGAACTCCGCAAACATCCGGCCCAGATCGGCGCCTTTGGCGACACAATGCCCGTGGCCCCGGTGGGTCGAAGTGATCTTGTCATCATCACTCAGCGACATGCAGGACCCGACTGCGGACGCCTCCTGCCCAATGGAAAGGTGCATCGTCCCGTGGATCAGACCCCGGGTGTAGCTGTCTTCAGCGCCTTCCTCGAACTTGCGGATCAGGAACATCTTGCGCAGCGCACCCTTCAGTTCATCGGCGTCATAGGTGCGAATGGCGTAGGGTGTGTTTTTCGGATCAGACATTCGCGGCATCCTTGCCGTAAATCATCTCATCCTGACGGCGGCGCAATTCGACGATGCGCGCATCAGGCAGCGTGGTGTTATGCGCTGTGATCAGTTCACCCTTGGCGATCGCGGCGGTGGTCACGGCCCCGGTCAGCAGACCCGCAGGCAAGGCACGCGCGGTGCGCGCACGCGATGTTTCCATCGCCCATGCGCGGTAGGTGTATTCACCGATCTGATCCAGCGTTTCACCTGCTTTCAGGTCACGTTTGGCAACGGCGGCCACCTCGGCCACAGGCTTGTCCAGCGGCACCATGTCCGCCTTGCCATAAAGCACAGCGCGCGCGCAGGTCAGTGGCACTTCGAGCGAAGTCAGGTGATAGGGACGGATAAACTCGAAATAGGGGCCATCGCCCATTTTCAGGTCTTTCAAGCGTTCACGGATGCGCGGGTGTTCGGCTTCGATGATGACAAACACACCCGGTGAGACGCCCTTCCCGATAGAATAGTCCACCCGGCCGATACCCTCTAGCAGTCCGCCGTCTTTCTTTGGGATTAGCGTTTTGGCCAAGTCTTTCGGACCAGCGGCAGGGCCGTGCATCCCATCGCAATCCGGGATCAATCCGGTGGCATTGCCAATCGCGCACATCTCGACGGCGGTTTTGGACCCGTCGACAAATTCCACCAATAGGCGGGGGTTCATGTGGCGGCGCGCGGCCTCTTCCATGTAGGCTTCGGGGATGGCGTCGAAATTCAACGGGTTGTTCTTGCCCTTGCCCGCGCAGACGATCTTGTGCCCCATGGCGGAGACAAATTCGATCAGCTCCATGCAGGATGATGGCTCGTCGCCCGCGCCCAACGAGTAGACGACGCCGAGGCGGTCGGCCTCGCGGCGCAGGTAGGCTCCGATGGTCACATCGGCCTCGACGTTCATCATCACCAGATGTTTGCCGCGCTCCATCGCCCGCAGGCCGATTTCAGCACCAACAGCCGGGATGCCGGTTGCGTCGATCACCACATCAATCAAGCCAGATTCGAGGATCGCATCAGCATTGTCGGCCACAGCTGTCTTACCGTTCTCGATTGCCGCATTCAGGGCGTCGGTTGAATTTGCGTCTGCGCTAAATCCTGCTGCAGCATGCGCGATCTCGACGGCTTTGTGGGCGGCCGCGGAGTTTACCTCGGATATGGCGGCAACCTCGACACCGTCCATCATCCCGGCGCGGGTGACAATGTCAGTGCCCATCTCGCCAGACCCGATCAGACCGATGCGCACGGGCTTTCCAGTTGCGGCCCGTTCAGAAAGGTCTCTTGCAAGCCCTGTAAGTGAGATGTTTGCAGCCATGGAATGGTATCTTTCTGAGCTGGAGTGCAGGAGTCAACTAGGTGAACTTTGGTACAGTTGTCAAATCAATTGTTCATTGACTTTGTGATGATAAAAGTTGACCAATCATTAAAAATGGACAACCGTCTGGCGATAAACACAGGTGTTCAAGTCTGGATGGAAAGAATCGATGTTGGGGCTGAGCATTCAAATTTGCTCGGCGAAAACATCAAGTTAAAACTAACTGGGAGGACTACTTACATGACAACTCGCAACACTCTATCTCGCCGATCATTCCTGAAAAGCACCTCTGCTGCAGGCATCGTCGCGGGGGGCGCAGGCTTTGGAAGCGCTGCTTTTGCACAGGGCAACCTGCCGGACCCCCAAAGTGTTCTGGCGGATATCTCAATCAATAAATATGTACGGCAGGATTACCGCGAGCTTTATGGCATGTCCGATGACAAGCCGATCTGGGACAGCAACAAGGACTGGATCCGCACTGTTGATTGGGAGGCTGTCCGGTCCGAGCTTGCAGGGACCACAGTGCGTTTTGCCATCGGTGCGGCGGATGCGGAATCAGCCGCCGAGGGCCTCGTGCCGTTTGAAAAGCTGTCCGGCATCACGGTCGAATTGGTGCCGATTCCGGATGACAGTTTCTATGACAAAGCGCTGGCCGAGTTCATTTCCGGCAATGCGTCCTTTGACGCGCTGCAGTTCTTCTCGCCTTGGTTGGGCGATTTCGCCGCGCCGGGCTTTTTGGCCAGCCTCGATGAATATGCTGACAAATGGGGTCTGCCGCTGGACGACTTCTATGACACGTACCGCCTGAACTATGGGTTCTTCAACGGCAAGATGTACGGCATTCCCTTCGATTGCGACATTCAGATGGTGCATGTGCGCAAAGGCTACATGGAAACGCTGCTGGGCGGTGCCGTCGACAAGGTCAATTCGGTCCCGACCTATGACGAGCTGATCCGCGTATCAGGGGAGTTGAACAAGATCGAACCCGGTGTGTCGGGTGTCGGCATGATGGCAGCCCCCGGTTTCTGGTCGACATACACATGGCAGCATATTTCGGCACAGGCCGGCATGATGCTGTTTGATGAAAACTGGGAGCCGATCTTTAACGGTGACGCAGGCATGAAGGGTCTTGATATCATCATGGCCCTGACCAAGAACGCCAATGAAGGTCATGCGGGAGCCGGTTGGCCGGAAAACCGTGCGGCGTGGCTGGGCGGTCAAGTGGCCACCAACATCAGCTGGCAGGATTCAGGTACGCAGGCCATGCGGCCGGACCAAAGCCAGATTGTTGATGATTTCGTCACCATTTATGAGCCACGCATCGACGGCGGGCGTTTTGCACCACCGAATATCGCGGGCTCGACCTCTTGTGTTGCCGCAAGTGCGCAGAACCCTGAAGGCGCGTTCCTGATGCTGGCGTTCCTGACGACCGCATCGATCATGGCAATGAACGAGGCCAATGCAAACGGTGTGGCACCGGGGTATAAATCCGTCTTGACCAACACCAACCTGCATGAGGTGTCCCAGCCCGCCAAAGTCTGGGCCGATAGCCTTGAGCATGCGTGGTGTTCGCCGCGTTTGCCCGGTGCATTCCCCATCGAACAGGCCATCGGTAACGAGATCAACCGCGCCGTCGTTGGCCAGATTACGCCGAAGGAAGCGCTGGACAACGCAGCTGAAGCGGTCAAACGGATCATGACCAGCAATGGCTTCTATCAGGGTCGTGACCCGGTGGATTATGCCGAGGCAGCGCCCGGTCTTTACGTGGGCGAAGGCAAGGCTCTGCCGTTCTAGCGACCTCAAGACGAGCAGGACCTCAGCATGAGCACTTCGAACCTGTCGGATCCCGGGGCGGCGCAATCCGCCCCGGGCCAGCCGACGCCGCGAACGTACAAAAGACGAAGCAAGCGCCTAAAAGCGTGGTTTCCCTACCTTTTGGTGGCCCCGGCGGTGCTTTATCTGATGATGATCACGCTCTATCCGGGTGTCTATGCCATCGTGCAAAGCTTCTATGCTGTGAAATTCGGTCCATGGCAGCCTGTTGGCTTTGATAACTACGCACGGCTATTCAATGACTATCAATTCTGGGGCGCGCTTTGGAATACCTTTGTGATGGGGTCGATTGCGCTGACCCTGCAATGCGTCATCGCGCTGACGCTGGCGTTTTACGCCTATCGCGACCCTTGGGTCACAGGCTGGCGGATCATCTTTCTGGTCCCGATGCTGTTCATGCCCTCGGCGGTGGCTTTCATCTACAAGCTGTTCTTTCTGGATGCGCGGGTGTTTGCAGATCTGCTCATGCGGATCGGGCTCATTGACGGCAATATCGCGTTCCAGTCCTCGATCTGGATGAGTCGGTCGATCCTGATCCTTGCCGACGTCTGGCAGTGGACGCCGTTCCTGTTCATCATCTTTGTCGCAGCCCTTCAGGGGCAGGATGAAGAAGTCGAAGAGGCCGCGCGTCTGGACGGCGCTTCCTGGTATCAGATCTTCTGGAACATCTCGCTGCCGATCATGAAACCGGTGATCGCAGTGGCGCTGATCCTGCGGGGCATCGATATCACAACGATGTTCACCAACGTCTTTGTCATCACCAAGGGTGGGCCTGCCTTTGGGACCGAGACGATCAGCTATTTCATCTACCGCACGGGGTTCAAGTTCTTTGATTTTGGCTATGCGTCCTCCGCGTCGGTGATCATGCTGATCCTGACCATCATCGTTGCGCAGTTTGTGGTCAAACGCGCCTTTGTCTCGGCGAAGGTGTAGCGATGGCCTCTGTGCGCAGAAAACGCCGCGGCGAAAGCCTGACCCTGCGTTATGTGATCCTCGGGGCGTGGGCGCTGTTTTGCCTGATGCCGGTGCTGTGGTTCCTGTCCATCGGGCTGCGCCCCCGCACAGAGATCATCACACCCCAACCGATCTATTGGCCCACGTTCAGTCTGGATGCCTGGCATATGATCTGGGAAGACTGGCCCATGGCCAAATACCTGCGCAACTCGGTTCTGGCCATAATCGGGTCGGTGCTGATTGATCTGGTGCTGGCGATTCCTGCCGCTTATTCGCTGTCTCGCTATACTTATCGAGGGCGTGACGACATCGGGTTTTATATTCTCTCGACCCGGATGATGGCCCCGGCCATCGTCGCCATCCCGATCTTTTTCCTGTTCCGCAATGCGGGCTTGCTGGATTCCGTCTGGGCTTTGATGCTGATCTATGCTGCGATCAACCTGTCCTTCGTGACGTGGATTATCCGGTCTTATATGATGGACATCCCCAAAGAACTCGAAGACGCGGCACGCACGGATGGCGCAGGCGATCTGCGCATTCTGTGGGAGATCATCATCCCCGCCATTCTGCCCGGCATCATCACCGCCAGCGTCATCGCGATGATCTTTGCCATCAACGAATTCCTGTTCACCCTGCTGATCGCCTCGACCCCTGACGCCTATACGATGTCGGTCGCGCTGGCGAATTTCACCGGCGGGTCGGACGGGTTGATTTACAACGCAATTGCACTGGTCGCCTTTCTGGCCTTTGTGCCGGTGTTTCTCGTGGTCGTTTTGATCCAGAAACATCTGTCACGAGGTCTGACGATGGGCGCGGTCAAAGGATAAAACATGGCAAGGATCGAGCTTTCGGGCATCCAGAAAAAATGGGGCAACGTCTGGGGTGTCCGCGATGTGAATATCGACATCGCGGACGAGGAATTCGTGGTCTTTCTTGGTCCCTCCGGCTGTGGCAAGACCACGACGATGCGGATGATCGCAGGTCTTGAAGATCCCAGCGAAGGCGAAGTCATCATGAACGGCGAGGTCATGAATGACGTCGACGCCCGCGACCGCGATGTGGCGATGGTTTTTCAGGGCTATGCGCTTTATCCCAACATGACGATCTATGAAAACATCCGGTTCCCCCTGCGTATGCGCGAGGTGCCCAAGGCCAATCAGGATGCGCTTGTGCAGCGCGCGGCCAAGATGACAGAACTGACCGATTATCTGGATCGCAAACCCGGTGCCTTGTCCGGCGGGCAACGTCAACGTGCAGCGCTCGCGCGTGCCATTGTGCGCCAGCCGCAGGTGTTTCTGATGGACGAGCCGCTCAGCAACCTTGACGCCAAGCTGCGACAGGCGATGCGGGTACAGATCAAACACATCCAGCGGCAATTGAAAGTCACCACCGTCTACGTGACCCACGACCAGATCGAAGCGATGACGCTGGCGGACCGCATCGTCATCATGGAAGGAGGCGGCGTGCAACAGATCGGCACCCCGGATGAGATCTATAATGATCCGGCCAATACCTTTGTGGCCGGGTTTATCGGATCACCGCCAATGAACCTTGTTGAGGGGGCGGTAACGGGCGGGGTATTCACCGCGCCGGGGGTTACGGTCTCGGGGCTGGCGGCCACGCTGGGCGAACGTGTGGTTCTGGGGTTCAGGCCCGAAGACTGCACCGTCGGCGGCAGCGACCCGCATTTGACAGGGACCGTCTTTGGGGTAGAGCCCACGGGCGATCTGACCTACCTGACCGTCAAAGCCGGGGACGCCATGGTCGAGATCAAGGCCGACCGGGATTACCGCGCCGATCTTGACACGCCGATCGCTGTGACGTTCGATCCTGCGCGTATCTGTCTGTTTGATGCGGCCACTGGTCAGCGGCTGCGCTGAACCCTTACGCGCAAGGAGGCGTCATGACTTTTGACTACACGTCCATGGGGTTCTACACCTTTGATGCCCTGTGCCGACCGGTGAACGACATCCCGCCCGGAGGCAATACGTTCTTTGTTGATGATTTTGCCCTGGCTGTTTCGGGGGCCGCTGGGTCGGCTGCGATCGTGGCCGCGAAACACGGGCTGCGGGTGCAGGCGGTCGGCGGGGTCGGGAATGATCTGATGGGCGATTGGGTGTTGCGCCGCTTGGATGATTTCGGCGTTGACCGTGAAATGATGCAGCGCTGCGCAGATTTTTCGACGTCATCGAGCATCGTGACCACGCGCCCCGATGGCGCGCGCCCTGCCCTGCATAAACTGGGCGCAACGGCGGGCTTTTTTGTGGATGAGACGCAACTGGATCGCGTACTTGATACGAAAATTCTGCATGTGGGTGGGGTCGGTCTGATGGACGCCATGGACAAAGGTCGCACCGAAGAAGTTCTGGCAGAAGCACGGAAACGCGGCTGCAAGACAACGCTGGATGTCTTTGCCTCTACCGCCGATGATCTTGCGCTGATAAAACCACTGCTGGCGCATACGGATGTGTTCATGCCCTCCGAAGAAGAGGCTATGGCATTGTCGGGCCTTACTGACCTCGAGGACATCGCCCGGTTTTTGCTGGATCAGGGGGCGGCGGCTGTAATCCTGACGCTGGGTGCCGAAGGGGCAATGTACCGCGATCAGACGGGCGTAAAAATCGAAATCCCAGCCTACGACATCGACGTCGTGTGTACCTGCGGCTGCGGCGATTGCTTTAACGCAGGCTTTGCCACCGGGCTACATCTGGGTAAGTCGGTTGAGGACTGCATCCGGCTGGGTCAAGCGAGTTCGGCGCAAAACGCCACTGGGTTGGGCTCTCAGGCTGGTGTGAGCGATCTGGCGAACACACTTTCTTTTATGGAAAAGACTGCTCTCAAGGCTTATACTGCCAGCTGAAACCATCAAGAGGTCTGCCACAATGAGCAGTTCCTACCCGAACCCACGTGCTCTGAAATTACCGTTGCGCGACCTTGTGCGCGGCGTGCGCCAGCATGCGGGGCCCGCTGCTGCGATAATTTCACACGCGCTCGAATCCTTGCCGGGGCCGCTGCGCAATGCGGTCGAGAACATCACGCCGTTTGATCCTAAGGGGGCAGGTATTTCTGGCCCGCCTGATCCGATGATGGTCGCCAATGCTGCAGCGGCAATGCAAGGTGCGGACATGTCCGCCACTCAGATGGCGACCTGCGCAGGGTTCGCGATTTCAGTGTTACTGGCAGAGGCGCGCAAACCTGATCTGCTGGTCAGCGAAACGATCTTGGCCATGTGCTGGCATGATGCTGAAACTCAGTCTTACCGGGCTGCCGCCCTTTTGCATGCGATGGTGCGGCGTGAACCTTTCGGTGTCGCCCCGGGTTTTATGGCTTCCGGAACCGGACCCGACGCGGGGTTGCCGCTGCGCATCTGCATCGGGGCTGTGCTGTGGCTGCTGACGGAGCCGGGGGATGGCGCCACACCCGAAGAAGAACTGGTGCGCATATCTGGCTGGTTGGGTGCAGGATCACTGGAGGCCTGTCAAAAGGCGTGGAACGACCCACAGACGCTCAACGAAATCCTGCTGGATGTGTCTGAAAGGATATGACGTGAAAGAAGCCCTGCACGCTCTGGAAAACAGTGACCTGCCCGTGCGCAAGACGATCCTGCGCGCGCGGTGGTTTGTCAGCTCTTTTCGCGAATTTCTCGCGTCTCTGGAACACGAAACCGGCAAGACGCTATCCTTGGACGAAGCCAAACTGTTGCAGGCTTTCAGCGCGTGGTTTCGGTCTTTCGAGGCGCAGAAATTCAAAGCGCAGGAACACCGGCTGGAGTACGTTACATTTGCGGCTGGCCTTATGCTGCGAGAAATGGTGCGTTTTGCTCCCGTCACAGCGCAGGAAGACGAAGGTGAACGCGACCAACCCGCAACCTTTTGGCCTGAAGGGTATCTCTACGTTTCGTTTTGCCTTGCTGTGCGCGATGCGGTGATTGAACAGGATTTTTCACTGTCCGCGGATACAGCTCCCAAACTGGGTGATTTGCGGACCTGGTGGTCTTTTCGCGAAAACGTGAACGAAGACGTAAATCTCGCCATTGGTTTTTTCGAAGATTTTGTTGGCGAAACTCCCAACTGGACAATGCCGGGCCTGTTCACGCCGGGCCGCATGAGAAAGCAGCTCGACGATACTGGACAACCCCGCAAGCTTACCTGAGACGGGTGTGTTGCATCAAATCGCTCTATTTGGCCCCACAAGCGCTGAAGCCAAAGACCGCGCATGATAGCCACCATACGCACCTCAAAATAGGACTGTTGCATTAACGGCCAGCTTGTCGCGAAATTGTTAATCAAAGGGACTTCTACATGGCAAGCAAACAGCCGTTCAAGCGCTACCGGTTTCCCCTCTGTGATCATCCTGTGTACGGTTCGGACGTATCTGCGGCACCTACCGTTCTACCAAGATGGGGCGGACCTGCTTGCAGAACGAGGGCGGGATGTCGACCGCTCGACGTTCTCTCGATGGATGCAGAAGTTTGGGCCTGAACTGTTCAGGCCGGCTTAGCGCCCTCTCAGCCGCGCTAGCCTGAACTAGCACGTCTCCTCTCGGCAGATCATCGTGTGATCGCCTGCCGGGCAATGGATGAAACCTACATACGGGCCGGTGGAAAATGGCGGTACCTGTGGCGCGCAATTGATGCGAACGGTCAATTGCTTGGATTTCAGGCGGACGGCCCGATGCGATGCGAAAGCGACACTACTGGGGATAGAACCAATCAGAACCACCAAGAACGGACACATACAAACACGGCAGCCTGGCGTCCGAAGCGAGATCAGCTTCATCAATGAGCTATTCAACGCGGCCGTCCGAAACCAAGGCAGCAGATAAAACTATCTGCGCCGGAAGTTAACCCAACAGTTCGTTCCACAGGACACTAAGTTTGCAATCGAAAGGACGTTTTGTGACGGGAAATGAATCTTATCATGAAAGTTCACAGACACTTTGATGGCGAACCGAGGGTCAGTATTATATATTCCATAATAAATTGATATTAAAATATAATATTAAACCACGTACAATACCTCAGTAGAAGAAATTACCAAAGGCAGATCGCACACATCGGCGAAATCAACCTTTTTATCGAGCCTTGATTTGAAGAGATCATAGTAAGCGTTGGCTCAGCACCACACTACCGCCTAAGGTTGGTAGATGCGATTCCTGCTGACCTGCTCCCCTGAAAAGTCCGGTGTTTTGAGTTAGCCTGTTCTCCAAGTAAG